>JAKUTR010000001.1 GCA_022448725.1 SAR202 cluster bacterium
ATAGTTTGAGATTATTAGCTTGCACTTTCTTTGTCATAGAATTCTGTGAGGATATGGATACCTCGTCGTGCAATGTAGAATTGGTGGAGGCGGGCAGTACCTATTATGACCCAGATGTTGAAGTAGGAGTAAAAGTACCCGGACGTAAATTCCGTGCGTGGACCAAAATCGCCACTATCACTTAAACCGTTATGGCGTATCCAGTCGAGCAACCGGTTAGCTGCGTTTGTTTCACCACAGACTTGTAGGGCAGCGGGTACTTTGTAGTAGTCGCTTAGCATGCCGTCCCCGAAGCTGCCGTCGTCGTGTATTTGCCGTAGTAGGTATTCGCACCCTTTATCTCGCGCAGCCTTTAGATCACTCATTTACGGAGTTACTCAATTATGAGCCAGATGTTGTCAAGGTGGGGGACCAGTTCTCCTGACTCAACGCGTTTTGTCAGATCCAGGATCGCCTCGTTCATTGGAGTAGGAACACCCGCCTCTCGTCCCTTATCGATTACGTAACCATTTAAGTAATCAATTTCAGTACGTCGACCCTTTGATATATCCTGGGCTAGTGAGGGGATGCCGTCCCCGAGTTTTTTACCGCTTTCAACCATCTCGGCTTCTAACTCAGTCTTCCTCGCCTGATCATGTTCTGCATCAAGGAACATTTGGGAGGGGATCCCACTAATTGCCCCGATTTCGACTCCATGAGCTTTCGCAACATTGACAACTTCCGTAGCGATCATGATCGAAAGATCGCGAGTTACGGGGTGGTTTCTCATACCTTGCGAGGTTTGTCCTGTGACACCGGAGACCGAATTAGCCATGGAGTTAGTCGCAATTTTGGCCCAACGTTCTCCGAGGAGGTTTTTGGTGGTTCCGGTCTCTCCGATATCACTTAGGATGTCGGTCAGCATGTGGATGCGTGGCGAGTCAGCATTCGATGGGTCCCCCAAGGTGAAGGATCGTTTGGAGGCTAGGGAACTTGTTCGCTCAACATGACCTGGCCCGCGAGTAGTTGCTCCGATGGTTACCACACAACCCATTGTTCTGCTCCAGCCAACAACGGATGCGATTATGTCCTCATTGATACTATTTTGGGCGGAGACGATAGTACCTCCAGGGGCGATGTGAGGCTCTATGAGCGTGCTCATCCATCTTGTGTCGTACGACTTAACCGAGAGGAAAACCACATCGTACTGGTTTCCTGTTGAGGTAATTTCGCCGATATGCAGAGCTGTAGGATTTGCTACGAACTCCTCTTCAACGGTCGTTACTTTTATTCCATCACTTTGAATCTTTTCAATATGAGCAGGCCAAGTGTCGATCAAGGTTATATCGTGGCCTGCTCGAGATAAGCTTCCACCCATAACTCCACCGATTGCTCCGGCTCCCAGAAATGCGATCTTTGTCCCCATTATTGCCTCTTTATTAGGATTGATGGGAACGTAGCCTATGCTGCGGGGTGCGTCAAGTAGCGACTCTTACCCATTGGCCATCGGAACTATCGGCGTCTATAAGACGTATAGCTAATACGTGCAGCCTTATTCGATTCGTTGTTCCTCCATTATGGAGTCGGCCGAATACACCCGGTACTGATTCTGTTTTTCGCGGGATTGGTGTAGTACATCCCATGCAACCTGTCCCTCCGGGGTGATCTCCATTATTTTGAACGGCCGAGGGTCTGGTAGAAAGTTACTACCGAAGAGCACAAGCGTATTTCCATTAGGAAGTCGTTCCACACTTGAACAACACACTGAGAAAATTATGGGATCGTGGACGAACTCCCATATCTTTCTCACTGTCTTATTTTTGTGGTCAACTTCAAGTTCTAAAGCTCTCGAATACTGCCCACCTTCTTCATTCGGTCGATCGTTACCGTTGTCGAACATGAGAATATGGCCGTTAGCAAGGGGAATCGCAGTATGTGGTTCATAGAAGCGATCGGATGCTTGGGGGAAGACGTAGTCACTTCCTGGCCCCCCGATGCGCCATTGGATTTTCTTGAAGTCGGGTGAAATTGAAACAATCTGATCAAGGTGACGTAGGCTGACTAGAACACTGCCGTCCTCTGCCATTACAGCTGAATTGGCGTGACTCCAGTCTTGTACGGACCGGTCACGGTCACATCCACCCCAAACTGGGAAACCAGGAAGACGCCTGTCTGAATCTGGAGCAGTGCGGTCACTAGGAGCGATGTGGTCAAAGATGTTCCACATGATTTGATTCTTGCCGGTGGATGGGTTCCATATACCGATGGTGTCGCCTTCTTGTGGGTGCGCCGGATTACCAAAACCCTCCCATTGGATCTCACGTGAGAGATACATGACTCGGCCATCACGAAGAATCTGTACCTCGTGATGGATCGGTCCATAAGGCGAACATTCGTCGACGAGTCTCGCTATTTCTTCGCCAGTAGGCTTGATTTCAACGAGGCCTTTGCCAGTCGTCCCACCCTGAAACCCTGCTATATAGACAATGTTACCGTTAGGACGTCGAGCCATTGAGTATGGTTGCTCACCGGTTGGTTCATCTGGTATGCCATCTGCCCCTTTGAAGTACCAAACTATTTCCCCTTCGCTATCAACCGCAGCGAGGCCCATGAAGCCTTTTTGACGATATTCGAGGAAGGTGATAGGGCGAGTAGGTTGCCCAGCATATACCTTGAACCTAGACTCCTCTAGCACTTTGGGTAGTGGACCAGTTTCGAAGGTGCCAGTTGGGCCTGTAGTCGTCCCGCCGTGAAGGTCAGTTCCAAATACTTGGTACTCGTAGATTGTATCCGCCCTTAGACGTGTAGCATGGACAGTGTACGTGTTCTGGTTAGATCTAACTGGCCGCGATTGGAAACGCCCGTGGCTCGAGTTTGCATACTCCACATATATGTTTCCTGGTGCAGATAGAGTGCCCGTCAGTTCCACAACAAGCCCACTTGTCTCAAGTGTCCGAGCAGTGGCTGTCAACACTTTAGGAGCGGGTAGGGGTGTTGGGTTTGGTAGCCGTTCAGGTACGGACTCGCTGCACGAGGTGCCTACAGCTACTATCAGGGTGATGGCTGGTAGGGTTACAGCAACTGAGAATGAGCGCATTTATTCATTGTTCGTCCAGGGGAGTAGATCGTTAATCGATACTAGTTTCGCCCATTACTGATGGGACAGTGTACGCGCGGAAGCTGCCCTGCATCCGCGGGCCACTGATCTGAACTTTGTACACTTCATTTGCTTCTGGATCGACCTCAACGACGACTCGTGGATCAGTGACAAAGTTTAATAGAGTGTTGCCATTTTCAAGCCGGAATGCGCTACTTCGATTCTTGGCATATAAGTCAGGAGAGTGTCGGTATTCCCAAACCTTGGTTGCAACTAAATCGTAGTCACCCAGCACTAACTCAAGAGCGCGCGAGTACTCGCCACCTTCCTCTTCCGGTCTGCCCCGGCCGTTGTCGAAGAGCAGTATGTTGCCGTTGGGAAGTTGTTGCGCACTATGTTGGCGATAAAACTTATTGGACGGGTCCTCGAAAATGTATGTGGATTCAGGCCCGCCAAGTGTCCACTCAACGCGTTCAAAATCCGGTGATATAGAGATGATTTTGCTGAGATTTACTATCGAGACAATGATATTACCTCGCGGTCCGATCTGAACGCTATTGGCTCCGGTCCATCGAATAGGTTTGAGCGTTTCTTGTAATGTAATTTGACCAGGATAACGCTCGACTCTGCCTGTATCCCAATCAACCCGGACATCGGTGCCGATGGAATCGAATGCGTTCCATACTTCTTGGGTAAGACCAGACTGTTGGTTCCATACCCGGAGGGTCAATCCTTCGACGAGTGTTTTGGCATCGCCACCATTCGGGCTATCGTCTATGAGTTGGTAGTTCCACGCTGGGTACAGCACGCGCCCATCTGGTAGGAGAGTCAAATCCCGATGTGGCACACCCGAGAAGGCTCCAGCATCGAGATTGTCTACGATCTCACCAAGGGGTGTGATTTCCCGGATACAGCACATCTCAAATGGATTGCTGAGGTGGTACAGGATGTTGCCGTTAGCCTTTTGGACCAGACCGGTTGTTGGGTGTGGAGTTCCTTCGACAGGATTTGGGCTGATGTAGTACCAGACAATCTTAGAATCCTGATTGAGCATAAATAAGACACTGCCCTCAACCTCTCGGTGATCTAGCAATAGCAATTCTGAGGTAGGACGCCCGTGGTGCTCGAACTGAAGTGTTGAGAGGGCTTCGGGCAGGACACCGGTGGTGAATGATCCTTCCTTACTCCGGAACTCGTTACCTTTATCATCGATCGATACTACGATGTAGGCATAGGTTGTGCTTGGGGTTAATCGAACTATAGGTATTACGTGTTCCGCAGCTAACTCAGGAGTAGTTGGTGTACGGAATTTACCTGAATCCTGGCTTTGATACTCGACGTAAGCTAGCCCCTCTGAATCTAATGTCGCAGTAACCTGCGCGATTAGCGCGTTCCCTGACGTTATCTCGGCGGAGTGATCTAAGACCTTAGGTGGCGTAGACGCAGAATTACCGCACGCAAACGATAGAAATACAATGCTATAGACAGTCCAACCGACTGCCTTACCGACTGCCTTACCAAGGATAGAACTTAGCATGAGGGGATTTTCTCAAAGGTTGTTGTTGCGATACAAGTACTCTGGCAGCCGCGATTAACCAATCAGAGGCCAGTTGTTAGCCTCAATTCTTGATAATCGTAGCTGCCCATCGATGTCTATATTGTCATGCTGCATAAATCATGTAATCTATCTCATGTGTGGTTATTCCTATGTTGCATTTTCGAATATGTGTCCCCCATAATAAGGAACTTGGTTAACAGAACGTTAAATTGAAGGTCTTTTAAGCGACTAGCCCACACTGGTGGGCTGTGTTCGTTTGGATGAGCAAAGCAACGGCAGTTAGCAAAACATGCGATGGAGGACAAATATGAGTTTTAAGACAATTGGCTTTGTTGCGGCAATAGCAGCACTGTTTCTGGTGTTGGCTTGCAGCAGCGATGACGATGCTGATAGCGGTGACGCTGCTGCCCCGGCACCTGCCCCGGCCCCTGCCCCGGCCCCTGCCCCGGCCCCGGCCCCTGCCCCGGCACCTGCACCAGCGCCAGCCCCCGAGGCGACCGCCAGTGATTTCTCTGGCACCTTCAAGGGCAGCTTTGTATGGGACGGCGACCACCCGACAAGCTTTGGGGAGTCCCCGGATCTAGCAGCGAAGGTCAAAGCTGGTGATCTACCGCCAGTGGAAGAGCGCTTACCTGACGCCGCCGACGTGATGGTTATCCCGGTCGTCGACCGAATCGGTGACTACGGCGGAACGTGGAGAAGAGCTTTCACAGGTCCGAATGATGGCCAGAACGCAGACCGTCTTATGATGGACTTCGTTTACTACTATGACCTTAATGGCACGAACGTGATCCCGAACGTCTCCAAGGGCTGGTCGATTAGCGACGACGGTATGGTCTACCGATTTGACCTGCGTAAGGGTATGAAGTGGTCGGACGGTGTTGCATTTACTTCCGATGACTTCGTATGGCACTTTGAGAACGTTATCTCCAACCTCGAGTTGAACCCGACTCGCGATGGCGAGATTGGTTGGTCCGGTGTGCAGGTTGATTCTGTGACCGCTGTTGACGATTACACGGTCAACGTCACTCTCCGAGAGCGCAAGGACGGTTTCCTTGACTCCTTGGCCAACTACACGACAGGTGGCTGGACGCTCCACGGTCGTATCGCTGATGGTATGTATGGGCCTACCCACTTCCTGAAGACGATTCACCGAGACTTTGCGGACGACAAGGCTGCGTATGACAAGAAGGTCGCGGATGCCGGATATGAGGCATGGACGACTTATTTCAAGGACCTCTCCAGCCCGCTAAAGAGCACGGACACCCCGGTCATCTCCCCGTGGAAGATGACGAGCCCGATTACGGCTGAGTTGTATGAGTGGGAGCGCAACCCCTACTACTGGGCAGTTGACCCCGCTGGTAACCAGCTTCCGTACATGGACCGAGTGTCTATGACGCTAACTGGTGACAAAGAAGTACTGAACCTCAAGGCCGCAGCTGGTGAGATTGACTTCCAGCACCGTCACATTGACATGGCCAAGGTTCCGGTCTTCAAGCAGAATGCTGAGAAGAGTAATATCGCGGTCCAGTTCTGGGGCTCACACGGCGCCCAGGCTGGTCTCGTTATTAATATGTCCTACGGTGTTGGGGAAAACCTTAACTATGAGGCGGATCCTGAGATCAAGAAGTGGATAAACAACTTCGATTTCAGGAAGGCACTCTCGATCGCGATCGACCGAGAGAAGATCAACGAGGTTATGTTCCTGGGTTCTGGCGTACCCAACCAGGGTACCTTCTCGAAGGGTCACCCCTTCTACCCGGGTGATGAAGTTGCATTGGCCTACACCGACCAAGACACCGCCGAGGCAAACAAGATTCTTGACGGTATTGGTCTAGACAAAAAGGACGGCGCTGGCTTCCGACTCCGGACGGACGGCAGTGGTGACGTACTTGGCTTCGAGATGATGTACATTGCTGAGTACTTCGTGGCTTACGATAAGTTGGCCGAACTACTAGCTGAAGACTTTGGGAAGATCGGTATCAAGACCTATCTTAAGCCGCTCGACGTAAGCGTTATCGCAGAGCGCAGGAACAACAACGATATCGTGTTCCAGGCGTCCGGCGTAATGTCCGCTCGCTGGCCGAACCTGTTGGACAGGTGGCATAACACTGGCGCAGCCTATCGTAACTGGTACGTGGGTGGTCGCGACGTATATGCGGCTGCCGGTGTTGCGGCAGAGCCGACCGACGAAAACATCAAGCGACTTGGCGAGCTTGCTGACGCAGCGACCAAGAAGCGCTACGAGGATCGTGGTCCTGAGTACATTGAAGGTCAGACCATCTTCATTAATAACCTTTATTCCATTGGTGCTGTTGGCGGCACGCCTGCATTCAACGGTGTAATCGTTAAGAAGAACTACATGAAGAACATACCTGACGTTGCTCCGAACCAGTCTCCGCTTCAGAACCCCGGTATTGGGCGCACGCCTACGTGGTTCATTGAAGGTGGCAAGAACGACAGCGAGTAGCGTAAAGAAAGTTTAAGTTTTAGTCTAAGAGCGCCCCCAGGTAACCCCTGGGGGCGCTCTTAGTTTATGCGGCGATTCCAGAGTACAGAGTCGAGGTACAGGGATCCACTGGACAAATCGTGTCTAGTCGTTAGAATGGCAGTAGATTCAGCTAAGTTTGGGACACTCATATGTTGGGCTTTTTAACCAGGCGAGTACTTTATGGGATCTTTACCTTGTGGGTGCTGTCGATTGTCTCGTTCCTTGTTATCACATTGCCCCCTGGGGACTTTGTCGACATGTATGTTGAGACCCTGGTAGGGGAAGCTGGTGTGGGTACTCCTGCTGGCGACAAGATTGAAGAAGTTATTCGAGCTGAATATGGTCTCGACAAGCCAGTAATGGTTCAGTACGGGAAATGGATGCTCAAAGTGGTCCGAGGCAACTTTGGGATATCCGTCGAATTCAATAGGCCTGTATTGGAGGTTGTTTCGGACAAACTCCTGCTTACTGTGATAGTCGCTGTCGCGACTATCGTCTTGACTTGGTTTGCGGCTATTCCTATTGGGATATACTCTGCTGTTAGGCATCACTCGATTGAGGATTACAGTCTGACGTTCCTCGGATTTCTCGGTCTAGCGATCCCTGATTTTCTTCTTGCGTTGATGCTAATGTGGATTGGGTACTTTTATTTTGATTTTAGTGTAGGTGGATTATTTACCCGAGAGTATGCCGGCGCAAATGTTCCTTGGACCATGGGAAAGGTTGTTGACCTTCTCGCTCACCTATGGATACCGGCGATTGTACTCGGTACCTCCGGAACTGCCGCAATTATCAGGATTATGCGTGCTAACCTCCTTGATGAGCTTAGCAAACCGTATGTTGTTACGGCCCGTGCGAAAGGGCTTCATGAATGGAAGGCAGTTATGAAGTACCCAGTACGGGTTGCTCTCAACCCAATTTTGAGCCTTTCCGCATATATCTTCCCGGTGCTTATTTCCGGCAGTATCATCGTCTCGGTCGTGCTTGGTCTTCCTACTGTAGGGCCTCTACTGCTGCGAGCTTTGCTAGCTGAAGATCTATTTATGGCATCTTCAATAGTGCTAATGTTGGGCGGGATGACGGTCTTGGGTACCATAGTGTCAGACATACTTCTCGTAATTGCTGATCCTCGGATCCGAATGGTGAACCAGTAGTGGAAGAAAAACAGGATTTAACCGCGGCTCAAGAAGATCTAGAAGCTTCTGAACTCTTCCTTGAGGATGAAGAGGTACTAGTTGCCGGTCAGTGGCGGCTAATGTGGTGGCGGTTTAAGAAGCACCGAATTGCCATGGTAGGGGCAATATTTGTAATAGCGTTCTACCTTGTCGCAATTTTTGCAGATATGATTGCTATCTCGGATCCCCGCGAGTCTGATGTTCAACAAGCATACATGCCCCCTCAAACGGTTCATTGGTTTGACGGTGGGTTTTCCCCTCATGTCAAAGGAGTCATCGGTTCTAGAGATCCTGAGAGCTACAAAAAGGTCTATGCGATTGATTCTGACGTGAAGATACCTGTGCGTTTCTTCGTTAGGGGGTATGAGTACCACCTATTTGGATTTATCCCGCTGGATTGGCATTTAATTGGCACTGACACCGGAGAAAACGAACGCGCAGCGCCTTATTTCCTCGGTACTGACATACTTGGTAGAGACCAATGGTCTCGCATTATCTTTGGTACGAGAGTTTCCCTTACCCTTGGGCTTGCTGGTGTAGGATTGAGCCTATTTTTGGGAGTATTTCTTGGCGGAATCTCAGGTTATTACGGCGGTTGGGTGGACACTGTAGTACAACGCTTAATTGAGATTACTCGTTCTGTGCCCACCATTCCCCTTTGGATATCGCTTGCCGCCGCTGTGCCGCGTGACTGGAGTGTTACGAAGATTTACTTTGCGATTACAATTATTCTTGCCCTTTTTATTTGGACTGACTTGGGGCGTGTTGTACGAGGACGTTTCCTGGCTCTCCGCGAAGAGGATTTTGTCACAGCAGCGCGGCTGGCAGGCGCGCGTGACTTGCGCGTCATTTACCGTCACATGCTCCCAAATTTCGTTAGCCACATCATCACAGCTACCACGCTTGCCATACCAGTAATGATCATTAGTGAGACTGCACTAAGCTTCCTTGGGCTTGGCTTACGAGCGCCTGCTGTGAGCTGGGGTGTCTTATTGCAGGAGGCCCAGAATGTTCAGACGGTGGCAGTGTACCCGTGGCTGACTTTCCCCGCTGTCCCTGTAACTATCGCGGTGCTGGCTTTTAACTTTATGGGAGACGGCATGCGTGACGCGGCCGACCCGTACGCGAACTAGTATTTAGTTAGTCGGTTCCAACCTTAGATGGTCCGCGGCTGTGCGTATTATTCGCTCATTGTCCATCGGCAAGTAGTGGTGCTTCCCCGTTCGCCATTCTTCGTACTGGTCTCCATAGTGAGGACTTCCCGGGTGGCCTGATTGACCTGACGCGTCCACTGCCCACAGACCTGGGGGATTGTCGGCTAGCTCTGCATTGTGTCTCCAATTGGCTCCGATAGATGCGAGATAGTTCGGATCAAACCCGGTGTTGCTGACTGTGATGCCGTTACCACCTACAGGTTTACCACCTCGTGCCAACAGATCGGCGATCTCTCCACGACCAGACAGTAAATGTTCCAATGATAAAGTATGGATCCTCCCCCATTTCCACGTACCCATCTCTGATCCGAGCCTCTCCTCTATGATAGTGAGAGCCTTAGCCATAGAGGAGAGTACAGCGTCCTCTATGGTGGAACTCTCAAAGTAGCCAGTGCTTTTCCCATTCAGTAGTCTTACCGCAAACCCTGATATTGCACCTGCGACAAGATCAACTTGGTCTTCAGGGAACTTTTCCCCTGCGATGGTCTTCGTCCACTGTTCGAAGAAATATTCATAAATGGTCGCTGCAACACTGTCAGGGCTCATCTTATAGTCCCATGAACCAAGGTGTTCTCGAGCTTGTTGAATATTTGCTTCACCCGATGTACTAAGTAACGCGTTTAGCTCCGGTACCGTGTCAGCAGCGCGTAAAGAAAGAGTGTCCATTTGCATCTGTGCAAAGTCGCTCCGGGATATGTTGTCGGATTCCTCTAGCATTTGTCTTATCCTGCGAGCTCGGTAGCCGCTACTCCATGTTCCAGACAATGGATATGGGAAGTCCTCCGGCGCGGCGCGGTTATTTGCCGAGTGTGCATAACCAGACGGTGGATCTGCTAGCGTAGGTAGGCCCTCAACAGGTATATACCCCTCCCACTGGTGGTTTGGTTCCCAGCCAGGTCGGTACTCGCGGTTCCATTGTTTTCGGAAAGGGATCCGACCGCAGGCCTGATAACCAATCTGCCCGTTAACGTCCCCAAAAACGTAACTCCAGGTCGGTACAACCCATGGCGCCAGTGCTTCCCTTGCCGTATCACAATCACTCGCAGATGCGAGATCAAACATACAAGTGATCTCGTCGCCGTGACTTGCTCCGACCCACTTAACAGTGACTGGTCCAGTGTCTTTGAGTGGGTCGGGAAGTAGGTCCGTGACGATTGGTCCATTGCGAGTACGGACGATATCGAGTTTTACGGCATCGCTGTCCTTGACAACTATTTCGTCAACGAAAGTCTCTGCTTTTTCCCATCCATCACCAAATCTAAACCAGCCAGGTCGTTCTGGGTCCTCCTGTTCCTTATATATATCTCGTTGCGAGCAGATGTTATTGGTAACACCCCACGCTAGTGTCTCGTTTCGTCCGAATACGATCCCGGGCACGCCTGCGTAACCGGCACCAGCTACATTGAATTCTGGCCCTGAGAGATGCGCTTCGTACCAACATGAAACAGCTCCGAATGCTATGTGAGGATCACTCGCAACGATAGGCTTCCCGTTGGCAGATTTGTTGCCAGAAATAACCCAGTTGTTACTTCCTAGCCCGTCCTGTGGGTCACCGATCACCTCTCCTACCTTCTCAACGCCCAAGGCTGAAGTGGGATACGACCCCGTGGGAATGATACTTTCATCCTCTGCTTCACCCGTTATGAAATCATCGAGAAGCGTTCCCTCTCCTAACACACGTTTGGCTAATTCCGGAATCGCTATGATTGGCAGACGACCTGTCAAATACCAACGGAAGTCCTGCCAAATAGCATATGAGTCCAAGGCAGACCAAGGCTTAGGTCGATAGCCCAGTAGATCAAACTCAATCGGTAAATTGTTCTGGCTTTCAAGGATGACTGCGGTTACCCCCTTAGCGAAAGAATTAAGCCGATCTCTGGTACCAGCGTCAACCTTTGGAAGTCCACGCTCCGCTATTCTGCCGATTCCAATAGTTCTTGAGAGTGTGTCACTCTCGAGTCCATCTTCACCTAGGATCTCCGACAAAGTGCCATGTGCTTTGCGCCTGTAGTAGTCGAGCTGCCACAGGCGGTCTTGAGCCATGGCATATCCATAACCGAAAAAAAGAGCACTATCATCCTTTGCGATTATATGAGGGACGCCCCAATCATCTCGGAAAATGTCAACTTCCGAATTTACGTTCGTCCTGTGAGTGCCGCTCATCTCTGGGACACGAGCTTGTGTATGTGTTTGCCACCAATTGATGAACTCGGCACGGGTTATGTCAGCGTCGGCACAAATAGAGTCGATGCTTTCACCTGTGCCCAATCGTATGAAGATTTCTTGGTCAGCCAAGCTCATAATCTTTCTCCTAATTCTTAGCGTTCTTGAGATCCGGGTGTTTTAGTATACCGAGTAGGCCTATAGCTAATACAAAGGTAAATCCCGTGAAAACAAAAGCGGGAGCGTAGCTACCTAATGTATCTGATGATGTCCCAGCGATTAATGGGCCTGTAACGGTTGGGATTATACCGATTATGCCCGAAATACCCGATATACTCCCAAAGTACCGTAGTCCGAAACACTCCTGAACCAATAAAGTTCCTAGGACCCCGAAAGCTCCAAAGAAAAAGCCAAACAGAGGAACCACAATCCAGATTTGATTGCCAGTTGGGAAGTAGGCAATAAGGGTAATGAAAACGATTTGGCCGGCTAGGCTTAGTATCATAGCTTGCCGAGCAGAATATCGATCAGCAAGATACCCGAATGCGAGCTTTCCTCCCATGCCGAAAGCAGCGAGAAGACTAGCAAGTGTGACCATAGCTTTGTTGCTGGTCCCCTCGTCCAGAAGATGTACCGAGATGTGCGGTAGAAGAATACTGTAGGTGAACGAGCCGAACGCTAGGGCAACGGTCATAATGTAAAAAGTGTTGGTTCTGAGAGCCTCTCTAACCGAGAAGCCAGGGAGTTCTTTGTTTAAGTTCACACCCTTACTTTGGTCTGCGGCTATTCTTTCATGAACGATAAAAAAGGCTAATAACGTGATGCCGAGTGCTAACACTCCAGTAGCAACGTATGCGGATGCCCAGCCCCCTATTGCAATAAAGTAACCAGTCATCAAGGATATGGTTAAGCCACCGAAATTGTTCCCCATCATGACGATACCCATTACCCGGCCACGTTTGTGGGGAAACCAGATGCCCACAAGTCGCCCCGCAGGGAGTGTGTTCGCGCCGGCAAAAAAAATGAATTGGACAACGCTGAGCGCGTAGAAGTGCCATAGCTCTGTCATGAGTGGTCGAACCAAGAAGCTAATGGCGAGGACCGTCAAGGAAAACACAAGCACGGGCTTAGCCCCTTTTGTGTCCATGATTCTGCCCAATATGGGTGTGGTTAGGCTGCCGATTGCTGCAAATGACAACGCGCCTCCGATGGCAGTCCGACTCCACCCAAAATCGGCTTCAAGTGGTTCCACGAAAAATCCGAAGGTGTAGTTACTTGAACCGATTGAGAGAGCTGACGCCAAGAACGCGATTGCAACGATTGGTATACCGATGTGCCAGCGGCGCCTGACCGCAGAAAGAGCGGTTGTGTACATGATCCCATGTTATCACCGGTGTGCTTTGAGTGATGGCGCGAAACATACCTTTCAGCTAGAATAGTGAGGCTGAAATCCCCGCTAATTTAGGAGCGTCTATTGGCTAAACCCAGAGTGTTTGTTAGTCGTGAAATTTTCCCTGAATTCATAGATTTAATAGCCACTGAGACTGATATGGAGTTGTGGCCAGATGAGTTACCGCCACCGCGTGATGTTCTGCTAGAGAAGACTCAAGGTGTTGACGGTATTCTATGCCTACTAACGGACAAGATTGATCCCGAATTTATGGATAACGCCGGAACTCAACTTAAGGTGATCAGTCAGATCGCTGTGGGTTTTGACAACATCGATATCCATGAAGCCACCAAACGTGGTATTCCGGTAGGCAACACGCCCGAAGTGTTGACGCAAACTACAGCCGACGCCACATGGGCGCTTATGCTAGCCGCAGCTAGGCGTATTACCGAGAGCGAGCGTGCCATTCATGCGGGTAATTGGCGTACTTGGCACCCGTTACATTACCTTGGGTACGATGTATATGGTGCGACTTTGGGCATCATAGGTATGGGCCGTATTGGATTCGAGGTCGCTAAGCGCTCGGTGGGATTCGATATGAAAATCCTTTACTACGATGTCAACCGACGTGAAGATCTCGAGGAAGAGTTGTCGATGGAATACGTTGATAAAGATACCCTTTTAGCTGAATCTGATTTTGTCACCTTACACACGGATTTGAACGATTCTACTTATCACATGATGGATGACAAAGCGTTTGCGAAGATGAAGTCGAATGCGATCATTGTAAACGCAGCTCGGGGCCCTGTTATTGACCCGCAGGCACTATATAGGGCACTCAAAGATTCAAAGATCGCAGGAGCGGGCCTTGATGTCACCGATCCAGAACCCATTCTTATGGATGATCCGCTCTTACAACTAGAGAACTGTGTTATTGTCCCGCATATTGCAAGTGCGAGCCATACTACCCGACGGGAGATGTCGAGTATTGCCGCTACGAACCTTCTCAATGGAGTTAAAGGTGAGCCCCTCATCACTTGTGTTAACCCTGAGGTATATTCCTAGGCTGTTTGTGCTCTCGGATTGGGGTAGACGGGATATCGAGTTGTTGGAGTAAAGCTTTTTAGTTCACGTGGGAGTTAGATATGCGAGATTATGAAGCTATTGATATCTCAGATCACTGTAATATCGGGGCTGCAATTTTAGGTGACTTGGCTGAGGATGTAGAGACTGGCCAAGCGTTCTTCCGTGGGTTGCCGTTTCTTATCGGCGGAGCCGACGAAAATTGTTGGATTGCACCTGATAAAAATGTAACTATTGCTATCGGGAATAAAGCGAGGAACATCATTGTTGCTCATGCCATGCTGGAGACTAGTCTAGGTAAGGGAGGACCTGTCGGCGAGCCTGTTGCCAACTATATTCTTCACTACAGTGATGGCACTGAAGAAAGCCATACGATACGAGAAAGATTCGAGATAGCGGCTCGGCCCGGGTATCCACCTGGTAAACCAGGCGCTCCATATCTAGCGGTTACTGACCAGAAGGCTCAATTGTTACCCAGGGCTGAAGGTCGTTGGGATGATGCTGGGCATCGCCAGACTGAGGCAGACCAGGCAAGAGCTGAACTCTACTGGCTTTGGGCTTGGGAGAATCCCAAACCAGATGTTGAGATTGAATCGTTAGAGATTGTTCCGATCGGACAGAAATTCATTATCGCTGCTGTAACGCTGGGTAGCCTTGATGAATACCCTTTCCACCGAGAGGGAAGGAGGCCAGTCAAGATTACTCTGAAGAACCAGTCCGATGCGCAGAAACCTTTTGATATTAATGTTGATATTGATCGAGGGGATGCAACTTATGTGTTCCCGCTGCCAGCCCTTACAGCAGAGGAGTTTCTTGGTGCTCCTTACGCTTGGGGTCAGGATGCGAACGAGACTTCAAGTCCTTCTTACGTCGAGGTATCAGCGACTCCTTCAGCAACATTTACCGTGAAACAAGGAGATGATGAACTCGCTAGAGTTAATTGGGGGGAGGTGAGTGATGACACTTCCGCCGAAACCGACCGGGTTAAGATCGAGTTGATAGATCCAGGGAAAAACTGGGTCCATGTAACGATCGTAGACGATGATACGGGGCGTCAAGTACCGTGCCGTGTTCACTTTAGGTCACCTGACGGGGTTCCTTTCCAACCACACGGATATCATAACCAGGTCAACTCCAATAACGGAACTTGGCATATGGATGTGGGCGGAGACCTTCGCCTAGGCCAAATGTCTTGGGCGTACGTTGATGGTACCTGCCAGGGATGGCTACCTCGGGGAGAAGTGATAGTGGATGTGGCCCGTGGATTTGAATATGAACCGGTCCGTACCAAGGTGAACATCAATCCGGGACAGCGTGAATTGGAATTACGGATCAAGCGCTGGAGTGACATGAACGCTCAGGGCTGGTACAGCGGTGATTCTCACGTGCACTTTTTATCACCTACAGGTGCTCATTTGGAGGCGCAAGGCGAAGATCTCGATGTAGTGAATCTTCTTCAATCACAATGGGGAAGTTTGTTCACGAACACCGAGGATTTTACTGGTAGCGTTAGTACTTCCGATCGCAACGAAAGCATAGTTTATGTCTCGCAAGAAAACCGTCAGCATTTTATGGGGCATATGATTTTGTGGGGCCTCAAGCAACCAGTTATGCCTTGGTGTTCTGATGGTCTAGGGGAGGCGGAGATCGGAGGGTCGATGGAGACCACCTTGGCTCACTGGGCAGATGAAGCACACGCACAGGGTGGTTTTGTTATCAACCCGCACTTCCCTGCTCCGAATGGGGAACCTGCCGCACTTATTGCCACTAACCGGCTAGATGGAATTGAGATGATTCGTCAGACGGAGTTTAACCACACTGAGTACTATCGCTACCTGAATGGCGGGTATCGCCTCCCTCTAGTTGGTGGTACCGATAAGATGTCGAGTGATGTTCCTGTAGGACTGTATAGGACCTACGTTAATATCCCAGACGGCGATGAATTCTCATATTACAACTGGTGTCGCAACGTCACTAAGGGAAGAACGTTTCTTTCCGGTGGACCCCTTATTGGGATTTCTGTGGAGGGACAAGGTATTGGTGATACTCTCAACATCTCAGGTCCCGGGACAGTTGAAGTTGATGCTTGGGCTGAGAGCATCTTTCCGATCAATGTTCTGCAAATCGTGGTGAATGGGAAAGTGGTCGCTCAGTCGGACTCGAAAGACGGAGTTCGCCGATTGGAACTGAGAGAGAGAATTACACTAGACGAGCATTCCTGGGTGGCAGCCCGATGTGGGGGGCCTAATTACATGGGGAAAGTTTTCCATATTGATGCCATGAATCGTGGTCTCATGGCACATACCTCCCCTGTCTACGTTGCAGTAGGTGGGGACTGGTGGATGTTTAGTGAAGAAACGGCTCGTTATATGCTAACGATGATTGAGGGAGATATTGATTATATTAGGAATAACTCCACCCAACACACCCACGGTAATGTGACGCACCATCATGGTGAAGAAGACCACATTGCTTTCTTGGAGCGCCCTTTCCATCAAGCACACGAAGCCATTCATGCTCGCGCTCGTAAATATGGAGTGAATCTGTGAATTAGAGCGTCTAGACGCTTTGAAAGTCGACTGGTCCGATTAACGCGTATAGAGTGACACAGGGACGAAGTTTCTTAAAGTAACGGTACCTCCGATGGGTGTGGAAGGTATCAATTGGCTGGGCATGTCATACCAAGCTAGGAGTTAAGAATGTCAGACTATGAACCAATAAACATTACAAACTGGTGTACCGCGGGTGAAGAGGTACTGCGCGATGAAAATCCAACACTAGGCTTACAAACCATGCGAGGATTGCCTTTTCAGGTTGGATCTGTTGATGGTTCGCCAAATCAACGTTGCTATGTGTCACTCCATAAAGGGCATGGCCCTGTTACTATTCCCATCGACAAAACGGCTTACCAAGTAGTTTTTGCACATAGGCTACTGGAAACCCAACAGCCAGTTGGAGGGCATCCGGGCGAGCAGGTCGCAGAATACGTTTTTAAGCTTGCAGACGGTGATGTAGTTCGCGTTCCGATACGCGAGCGTTACGAGATTAATGCTGTAGGTGATAGACGTGGAGTAGATCGCTTCGCGGTTGGTTTCCCATATCTTGCTGTACCTGATAGAGCGGATGAGTTGATTTCCAGGGATCATGGCGAATGGAGTGAAGCGGGACGTCGACAGACAGAAACCCTGCAAGCCCAGCCAAGGATGTATTACCTATGGGCATGGGCAAATCCCAAGCCTAATGTCGCGATAAAGTCGATTGAGATTATCTCTAAGGATCTGCACTTTATTGTTGCAGGAGTTACCCTTGGATATCTCGATGAACACCCATTCTCACGCACTGGGCGCCGACCGGTTAAGGTGACTCTGAAAGAGGATGCCGATGCCGAGAAAGCTTTCGATGTTGAGGTGACTATTGACCGGGGTGAGGCAACTTACACGCACTCTCTTCCTGAACAGAGTTCTCGTGAATTCCTTGAGAGCAATTACAAAGGTTGGGGAGAACCACAAAATCAAGAATCAAGCCCGTCTTACGTTGAATTATCAGGCACATCATCTGCGACAGTCACTGTAAACCAGGGTGGCAATAAAATTGACAGTGTCAGTTGGGGCGAGATTGAAGATAAAGGTGTCGCTGAAACGGATCGCGTGCGTGTACAACTCGCTGAGCCAGGCAAAAACTGGGTGCGAGTCAGGGTACTAGACGATGATACTGGAAAGCCCGTGCCCTGCCGTGTACATTTTCGTTCTCCTGAAGGTATTCCGTATCAACCACACGGCCATCATAACCAGGTGAATTCTAACAACGATACTTGGCATATCGACGTCGGTGGCGATCTGAGGTTAGGGCATATTACATACGCCTATATTGATGGTACGTGTGAGGGATGGCTACCACGTGGAGATGTGATCGTTGATCTAGCTAGAGGCTATGAATACGATCCAGTTCGAACAAAGGTGACTATTGAGCCCGGGCAACAAAACCTAGACCTTCGAATCAAGCGCTGGACGGATATGAATGCGCAAGGATGGTACAGCGGCGATTCGCACGTCCATTTTTTGTCGACACAAGGGAGTCACTTTGAGTCGCAGGGCGAGGACGTCAATGTCGTGAATCTGCTGCAATCACAGTGGGGGAGTCTTTTTACCAATACCGAAGATTTTACTGGTGAGCCAAGTGTAACGCGCGATGGGAACAACATTGTTTACACGTCGCAAGAGAACAGACAGCATCAGATGGGGCATATGATTCTCTGGGGTCTAAAGAAACCGGTTATGCCTTGGTGTTCTGATGGTCCTTCAGAAGGTGAAATTGGAGGATCAATGGAGACGACCTTGAGTTACTGGGCTGATCAAGCTCATAGCCAGGGTGCTTATGTGATCAATCCACACTTCCCACACCCTAATGGAGAACCAGCGGCATTGGTTGCAACTGGTAGGCTCGATGGAATTGAGATGATTCTTCAACGGGATTTTTTCCATAATGAGTGGTATCGCTATCTGAATAGTGGTTACAAACTTCCTCTTGTGGGGGGTACGGACAAAATGTCGTCTGACGTACCAGTGGGTCTCTACCGAACCTACGTACGAATCCCCGATGACGAGGAGTTCACTTACGAGAACTGGTGCCGTAACGTAGCTAAGGGCCGCACGATGTTATCTGGTGGCCCAATACTTGGATTCACCGTTGACGGGTTTGAAGTGGGTGATACGCTCTCGATGTCTAGCTCGGGGACTGTAGAAGTTTACGCTTGGGCGGAGAGTGTAGTGCCGATGTCGACACTGGAAATAGTAAAAGACGGTCAAGTGATTGCGAGCGCACAGTCGTCCAAGCCTACTAGGCGTCTAGAAATTCGCGAGAAAGTTCAAGTTTCTGGAAACTCATGGCTCGCTGCGCGCGCAGGGGGACCAAGCTACTTCAATGGGCCAACCTATTACGACGTTTGGCAAAGAGGCATTTTTTCCCATACGTCGCCCATCTATATAGCGGTTGGTGGGGACTGGTGGATGTTTGATGAGGCTACGGCGAAGTACATGCTGACCCTTATAGATGGAGATCTAACGTACATTGAGAATAGTTCGCGACAGCACGTCCATGGACACGTTACCCACCATCATGGCGAGGATGATCATATTGAATACCTTAAACGACCTTTTATCGAGGCGAGGACGGCTCTAGAGGAACGGCTCAGAAAGAGGCATTAAAAGTATCTAGGAGCCTGGCCACCAATAGAGTAAGGTGTTTACCCTGTGCCGGTTGTGGGTATTCCGCAAAACTGTTCGTAATCCACTAATTCAGTAACAGTTGGATTGTCTCCACAAAGTGGGCAATTGGGGTTTCTACGAACTTTAATTTCGCGAAATTCCATACTGAGTCCATCAATAAGCAGCATGCGTCCTGTGAGTGTATCGCCAATGCCCATGATCAGCTTGGCAGTTTCAGCAGCCTGAATTGTCCCAACTAACCCCGGCATCATACCTAGAACGCCAGCCTCTGCACAGCTTGGCACTTCACCTGGGGGAGGTGGTTCGGGAAACACGCAGCGGTAGCACCCTTTGCCTGGTTCGTAGACCGTTGCACGACCGTCGAAAATTAGTACGCTACCGTCCACAAGTGGTTTGCCGCTCAGGTAGGCTGCGTCATTGATCAGGTAGCGAGCTGCAAAGTTGTCTGCACCACTAATTACAATGTCGTAATCGGCGAAGATCTCCATGGCGTTCTCAGAGGTCAACGGTTCGGCGTGTACTTGGACGTCAACATCCTTGTTGTAGGCGTTTAGGGTGTCTCGGGCGGAGTCGACCTTTGGTCTGCCAATATCGTTATCATGATGCAGGATTTGTCGCTGCAGATTTGTGATATCAACGTCATCGAAATCCACTATTCCAAGTCTTCCAACACCTGCTAGGGCTAGGTATATAGAAACCGGTGATCCAAGTCCACCTGCGCCAACAACTAGTACGCTTGCATTAAGCAGAGACCGCTGGCCCTGACTACCAACTTGGGGCATTATGATATGCCGGCTGTATCGCTGTACTTGGTACGGCGATAGCGTTTCTACCTGTTGTTTTGTAGTGACCATTCAATCCTCCGGTTCGGTTTTAGTACGTAGCCCCCATGAGCATGGATACTAACTAGTTCAGACACATACAAAGAATCAAGTTGGACTAGTAGTTTAACGCTCTATGCTGTAGTGAGGAAGTATTATGTTGGTTACGGTTTGGGGATCCAGTTCTTTTTTCTGTAGGATTATATTCGCTGCGGGTACTTTGACGAACTACCACCTGCTTGCTAATCTCGTGCCATACTATAAAGAGAGGTTCTTGTGACTGGTTCCACAGATGTTGACCTAAGTACAATCATGTCCCTTTGTAAAAGACGGGGATTTCTGTTTCAGAGTAGTGAAATATATGGCGGGCTTGCTAGTACCTGGGACTATGGTCCCTTGGGCGTCGAACTGAAGAATAAAGTCAAACGGGCGTGGTGGAGACGCTTTGTATGGGAGCGTAGCGATATGCTTGGCTTAGATGCAGCCATTCTTATGCACCCCCAAGTTTGGGTCGCTAGCGGTCATGTAGGGAACTTTACTGATCCTCTTGTTGACTGTACGAACTGCCGACATCGTTTCCGCTCTGATCACGTTGAAGCGGATACATGTCCTAATTGTGGTGGTGTTGGTACGTTCACAGAAGCACGTGATTTCAACCTTATGTTCGAGACACATATGGGGCCGGTTCAGTCAGAAGAAAACAGGGTGCATCTGCGCCCTGAAACGGCCCAAGGTATATTCGTAAATTTTTTAAATGTGCTGAACTCTTCTCGCCGTAAACCTCCATTTGGGATTGCTCAGGCAGGTAAAGCTTTCCGTAACGAAATCACAACAGGTAACTTCATCTTTCGTACTCGCGAATTTGAAATGATGGAAATTGAGTTTTTTGTTAAGCCGGGTGAGGACGAAGAATGGCATCAGCGTTGGATCCAAGATTGTATGAATTGGTACACTGATTTGGGTGTTGAGCCAACTAGGCTCCAACTGCGTGAGCATGAAGGTAGCGAACTAGCACATTATGCTAAGCGGACTGTCGATATTGAGTACAAGTATCCCTGGGGATGGGGTGAAATTCAGGGTATTGCAAATCGTACTGATTATGACTTAGTAGCTCATTCTGAAGCTAGCGGTGAGTCACTGACGTATTTTGATGAACAAACCAAAGAACGGTATACACCATTTGTTATCGAACCATCTGCGGGCGTAGATCGAGCTGTGATGACCTTTCTTGTAGATGCATATACAGAAGAGCTTGTAACGAGCGCGAAAGGTAAATCAGAGAAACGGGTACTGCTTAAGCTACACCCCAGCCTTGCTCCAATAAAAGTAGCTGTGCTTCCTCTGAGCCGTAACGAAAAGCTCAGTCCCCTTGCGCATGAAGTACACGAGATGATCCGTGGGGCCGGTATAGTCGATGGACTTGTTGAATATGACGATACTCAGAGTATTGGTCGACGCTACCGTAGACAAGATGAGATTGGAACGCCCATTTGTGTGACAGTAGATTTCGATTCTCTTGACGATCGTGCCATTACGATTCGCGACCGTGACACCATGGAGCAGATCAGGGTTCCCATTGAAGGAATGATAGAAGAAATACGGGCACACTTTGCCTGATTTGATTATGCCAGTTGAGAGTATCCTCAAAATAGAATTGATACGCTGTGGTACGCGGTTATGAGAATAGCGTTGGGCCCTAACCATGCAGATACTTCACTTTTCTGACGTTCATATAGGAGTCGAGAACTATGGGCGTACGGATCCAGATACTGGCTTGTCGACAAGGCTTTTAGACTTTCTTCGAACACTAGATGAGTGTGTTGACTACGCTATTGACAAGCAGGTCGACATTGTCGTGTTCGCTGGGGACGCTTACAAATCACGCGAACCAAGTCAGACCCATCAAAGGGAATTTGCTAAACGTGTCGCGAGGCTATCGGCGGCAGGTGTGCCAGTTTTTCTTCTAACTGGCAACCACGATATGCCTCACATCGCTGGAAAAGCAACGGCTCTTGAAATTTTCCGAACTCTTGAAGTCCCTAATGTTGTTATTGGAGACTCTTTGAAGACCTATGTTGTTGAAACCAGATCCGGGCCAGTGCAGATTGTAGCGCTTCCATGGATACGGCGTAGTCAATTCCTTGCACGTGACGATATAAGGGGACGCTCCCCCCAAGAAATCACCAAGGCTATTGAGGACAATCTTACAGAGTTGATCAAGATAGAGGCGCAAGCGCTTGACTCCAATCTCCCTGCACTGTTTGTTGGGCACGTCTCTGTCGGTGACGCTAGCACGGGGTCTGAGCAATACATGATGCTCGGCACGGACCACCATTTGCTGCTGAGTGCTGTAGCTCTTCCTCAATTTGACTATATTGCTCTTGGTCACATACACAGGCACCAGGTTTTGCACGAAAACCCGCTCGTTGTTTACTCGGGTAGTCTTGAGCGGGTTGATTTTGGAGAGGAGCATGATCAGAAAGGATTTTGCATTGTTGAACTGGACCTAACTCAACCGATTGGTAATCGCCAGTTGGCCTTTGACTTTGTTCCGGTGAATGCACGGCGGTTTGTAACTATTAAAATGGAACTGGGAATCGACGATCCGTCTCCGATGGAGACGGTTTTGAGGTCGATAAGGGCAGTAGAGATTGAAGACGCGATTGTAAAAATGCTTATTACTATGCCGCGATCAATTGAGGGTCATATCAACGATTCTGTAATACATACAGCCCTCGGTGAAGCTTACTATGTTGCTGCTGTATCGAAGGAAATAAAGGAAGAAATAAGAACGCGGCTTGGAGAGGCAAATCCTAACTTGTTAAGTCCCCAAGAGGCTTTAAGAAAATACCTGGAAGCGCGTGAAGTACCAAGGGATCGTATAGAGAATTTGGTAGATCGGGCAGCATATCTGATGCTGCGTAATGATAATTAATACTTACATAAACCTATTGTATGTATTGCAGAATACGATTGGTTTGTGACCAATTGAGCGGTGACGAAGATGGGAAATAGTGATAGCAATATTGTAGAGATTATTCTTGAACGCCCGCGAAAGTCTTAGAGATCTGAGCCATATTGTTGCTGTACTGGGGGTCCTGATTACAGCAGTCGCATGTGACGACACTTTGAATACCGCACCCGATTTTGAAATGGATACATTTTCCAACGTAAACTTCGAAGCGGGTCAAGTGGTGACTCTTGCAACTTTTGAGGGTAAGCCGGTAGTGCTAAATTTTTGGTATCCGTCATGTCCACCTTGCCGGCTAGAGATGCCACACTTTGAGAACGTGTTCAATGCCTACAAGGACCAAGGAGTGAACTTTGTTGGGATCCAGCAAGTCGGCATCGATACTCCTGAGGATGGCCAGAAATTCATTGATGAATTTGGTCTGACGTATGCCCTAGGTGTGGATTACTCCACTGATGTCATGAAGGCTTATGGTGTTGTTTCCTATCCTACGACAATTTTCCTAAATGACAGGCATGAGATAGTCCGGCAATGGATAGGTTTACTAGACGAAGCAAAGCTGCGCGAACTGGTTAAAGAGCTTCTCATTGGTCATTGAGATGCTACCATGCGCCGTGCCTATATTGGCAATACCTGATCCGTAACAATATTTACGGTTGGGCCAGTTGTTCTTCTTGTGGTTGGAGTTGTAGGTCGTGAATCTTGCGGTAAAAGCCATTGGATTTGATCAAATCGTCATGACTTCCTTGTTCGACGATCTGACCTTTCTCAAGAACTAGAATTAGATCCGCTTGACGAACTGTTGAAAGTCGATGCGCAATTACAAAGGTGGTACGGCCTTCAATTATCGTATTGAGAGATCGTTGGATTTGGTACTCAGTGATCGTATCCACGCTAGAGGTTGAATCATCAAGTATCAGAAGCGGCGGGTTTAGCAAGATAGTCCGCGCTATTGATAGTCGTTGACGTTGGCCACCAGAGAGCCTAACCCCGCGCTCACCTATCCACGTTTCATAACCCATGGGAGTTTGCTCAATGAAATCGTGGAGTTGGGCCGCTCTTGCGGCATCTGTGATGTCTTCTACACTTGCGTTTTTTACACCGTAAGAAATGTTGTCTTTGATGGATGCTCCAAATACAAAGATATCTTGCATAACAATGCCGATCTTTTTGCGCAGAGAATGGAGTGTCACATCCCTTATATCTATGCCGTCGATAGTGATGGATCCATCAGTTACATCGTAGAAGCGGGGAATTAAGTGTGCCAAGGTGCTCTTACCAGAACCCGACGCTCCCAGAAGGGCGACCATTTGCCCTGGCTCTACCTGAAAACTTACGTTATTAACAGCGGGCGTATTCGTATTTTGGTATGACATAGAAACGTTAGAGAACCGGACGGTTCCGTCCACTTCACCCATTCTTTGAGCATTCGGTCGGTCGACCACTTCTGAGTGTGAGTCGAGGACGTCAAAGATGCGTTTCCCTGCGGCATGCGCCCTTGAGAACATATTTACCATCCAGCCGATCATCCGTACAGGCATAGTCATCATACCGACGTAGAGGATGAAGGTTGCTAATTCTCCTGGGGTTAGGCGCTCACTTGCGACCTCGTGCGCCCCTAGCCATAGGACTGCTCCAGTTGCACATGTAAAAATGAACGTCATCAGTGAGCCGTGGAAAACAAACTGTTTAGTTGCACTGTATGTTAAGTCGCGTACGGCACCTGATCGATTTGCGAACTGGCGCTCAACGTGCTCACTAGCTCCAAACGCTTTGACTACTTTGATACCTGCAATACTCTCCTGAAGTACTGTAGTCATGTTACCTGTCTCACGTTGGACGGCCCCCCACGTACTTCGAAGCCGGCGTGACATGTGCATTGCACGCCAGAGTACAGGCACGGCGAACAAGGTTGTGACGATTCCGAGTCGCCAGTTGGTGCTTATCATGACGATTGCGATGATGAGAAAGGTAGCAATCATTGAGGCACCCCGGAGCAGGGCGGTATTCACGAGCCGCTGCACAGCACCGACATCGGCTGTCACTTTTGACATCAGGGCCCCTGTATTCTGCCGATCATGGAACCCATAGCGGTCGCTAGCGAGTTTCTGAAAAAGGTCGCTGCGAATTTCGAACGCTGTTTTTTGTGATATAGCCTCAGCGAGGTAACTTTGCCAATATGCGAACAGGCCACGAGCAGCACCTGTGATGAGAATAAGAGTACCTAGAGAAAAGAGAGCGGACCGGACGCCAGTTTCTAAGGCTTCGTCAATGGCTGTGCCAATAATCCACGGCATTGCGAGCCCTGCTGCTGTTGACAATACCATAGCTAAATAGGCGGCGAGAACGTAGGTCCGATGCCTCCATCCATAACCGAGCAGCCTCAGGATTATTTTCACTAGGTACGTTCCCTATTCAGGTATTTCTCTACACAGTCAAGTTTCTAAATACGTATTTTGTAACCTATTGCCGTAAGTGTCAAAATCATTAGCTAGTTGTGGGCATGTAATTGGGAGGTTGTGTCTGAGTAATTCAAACAATCGAACAGCCATTACCTGGAGTCCGACTTTGTTTATAGCGTTTGGTAGAACCTTCTAGATGTGGTTTTGCCCGTTTCTATTATTGACTAGCAAGGGTACCGCTCCATACAATAAGTTAGCAGTCTGGCAACTAGGCTGCTAACTTATTATTGGTGTGTCACCGTTTAGACACCGAGTAATCTATAACAGGAGGTCCTGATCTTTGGCAGACGTCACATTTAACCCGTTAGGAAATAGGATCGTAGTTGAGCCAAGTGAGGAAGAAGCATCGATGAGTGCAGGTGGAATTTACATTCCAGATACTGCGAAAGAGAAGCCGCAAGAAGGTAAAGTTGTTGCTGTTGGGCCGGGGAAGCTTAATGATGATGGTTCACGCAGCCCGATGGAGTTAGCGGTTGGGGATACAGTGGTTTATTCAAAGTACGGGGGGACTGAATACCGCGAAGGCGATATTGAGTACCTGGTACTTCGTGAAGATGACGTGTTACTGAAAAAATAAGCTTAAGGTTCATAACGAATATTTGAGCTAGCTAATTCATACAAGCTAAGGAGAGAAGAAATTGCCCAAACAAATTTCATTCGGTGAAGAGGCCCGAGCCGCTATGAAGCGTGGCATCGATACAATGGCTGACACCGTCGGTGTCACCTTAGGCCCACGAGGTAGGAATGTCATCCTAGACAAAAAGTTTGGCCCGCCTCAGGTTTCGAGTGACGGAGTCTCTATTGCTAAGGAGATCGAGCTCGAAGACGTATACGAGAACATGGGAGCACAGTTGCTCAAAGAAGCAGCGAGCAAGACAGCCGATGTAGCTGGGGATGGTACCACGACTGCTACGGTTCTTGCGCAAGCTATCGTCCATGAAGGGTTTCGGAATATTGCCGCAGGATCTGACCCGATGGCTCTCAAGCGAGGTATTGAGAAGGGGGTTGCTGCTCTAAAGCAAGCTGTCTTGGATATGTCAACTCCTGTTGTAGGGAAAGAACAGATAACTCAGGTTGCATCTTTATCTGCTCACGATGATGAGATGGGCAGCTTAATTGCAGAGGTGATGGAGAAAGTCGGCAAGGACGGGGTTATTACCGTTGAGGAGTCTAAAGGCATATCTTACGAGCAAGAGTTCGTAGAGGGTATGCAGATCGATCGCGGCTATATCTCCCCGTATTTTGTTTCAAACCAAGAGCGCATGGTTGCTGAAATTGAAGAACCGTACGTTCTGATCACCGACAAAAAGCTCTCCTCTATCCAAGAGTTATTGCCAGCACTTGAGAAGATTCTTCAACAGGGTAAGAACTTAGTACTCATTGGGGAAGATGTAGAGGGCGAGGCTCTTGCAACTCTGGTGGTTAACAAGCTACGTGGAACTCTGAACATCCTAGCTGTCAAGGCACCAGGATTTGGTGATCGACGTAAGGAAATGCTTCAGGATATGGCGATTCTCACAGGTGCACAGGTCATCAGTGAAGAAGTCGGCCGCAAGCTTGATTCAGTTACCATTGAGGATCTTGGACGATGTCGTAGAGTTGTTTCATCCAAGGAAGACACAACTTTTGTAGATGGCGCGGGATCTGACGATGCTATTCAAGGTCGTATTAACCAGATCAAGCAGCAGATCGAAGAGACCACATCTGATTATGACCGCGAGAAGCTACAGGAACGCTTGGCGAAGCTGTCCGGTGGTGTTGCCATTATTAAAGTGGGAGCTGCGACGGAAGTGGAACTGAAGGAAAAGAAGCTGCGAGTTGAGGATGCGTTGTCAGCTACTCGTGCAGCTGTTGAGGAAGGTATTGTCCCCGGTGGGGGTCTTACCCTTATCCGAGCTAGTGCTGCACTTGACTCGCTTGGATTAACTGGAGATGAAGGAACGGGGGTCAGTATCTTAGGGAAGGCCTTAGAGCGTCCTATAAAGCTGATAGCTGAGAATACTGGAGTTGCTGGTGAGGTAATCTTAGCTGAGAGTCGCAAGGGTGAGGATGATTGGGGCTATGATGCTGAAGCTGGTGAGTTCGGTCCCCTGCTAGATCGCGGTATCATGGATCCAACCAAGGTTACACGCGCAGCGATTGAAAACGCTGCTAGCGTAGCCGCTATGGTGTTGACGACGGAGTCGTTGATCGCTGATATGCCAGAGGAAACACCTGCTGCACCTCCTGCTCCTCCTATGGACTACTAGACCGAATCGGCTTATTTAAGATATGTTGGAAAAGCAAGGGCCCTGCTTCTCGCAGGGCCCTTGCTTTTCTGCTTACGCATTTGGTAAGTCAGTAGATACCAGTTCGTGGCAACTGGTTATAGCGCTCCTTTATTTTGAAGATGTTCCGCGCTGGTTATACGTGGTCTTATTCTGGCTGCTCTACACCCCCATAATGAGGAAAGGATCGGAAGATGGCTGATAGGTGGGTGTCGAAGTGAGGCAAAATGTGGTTTTTTAGAGTAGCCAAGAAACAACGACGCAGGATCCCTCCACGGATAAAAGAAGAACTCTACAAACGTCAAGATGGACGGTGTTCGTATTGTAGAATTCCATTTGAGTTGCCTTATTTTGATATTGACCACAAATTGCCCGTGGTGATTGGCGGCGCTGATCGGATCAATAATCTTCAGTTGCTTTGTGGTCCTTGCAATCGGCGGAAAGGTGCACTCACTGACCATGAGTTCCGGCACATATATGAACTGTTACCGGCTTGGCTTACGTGGTTGCCACAAAGAGAGAAGCCTCAAGCTCGGTTTGTCGAGATCGAGAAACGAAAGGTCGCGGAACTACGCTTAGCTCGCGAGCGAGGGAGGCGTAAGCGATTCAGGTCAGCCAGGAAAGTGATCGTAATAGTTGGAACTTTGGCTGCAATTGGTCTAACTGCGTTTCCAAGTGGTGTCTCCGGGGGTATCTTCGAGAGTGTAGCCGAGTTCAGTCAGGCGGTCGCGAATATGGTCAGCAGCCTCAAATTGCTTGGCAGACCGTAGCCCTGCTCGCGTTTTTATGAGCAATTCTACTAATGGGGCAACGTCCCCTGAGTTATCCGTTACGTAATCTAGTTGGAGACCTAGCACACTCCCAAGATGTGCCAGGAGGGACTGGGCCGACGTGACGTCTTGGTTATCATCCCGCGCCCGATTTATTTCACGACGTAGGTCAAATAGCACGGCAAGCGCTCGAGGAGTATTGAGATCGTCGTCCATTGCTTGTACAAATCTGTCCTCAAACCCAGTTACGTCTAACATCCCGCTAGTACTATCTGATGGTTCAAGCGCGTTTTGAAGGCGCTCGAGGGCACGCTCTTGCGATTCTA
This sequence comes from SAR202 cluster bacterium, assembly GCA_022448725.1. GTDB lineage: Bacteria > Chloroflexota > Dehalococcoidia > Lucifugimonadales > VXLM01 > VXLM01. Next base: position 28,993 of record JAKUTR010000001.1, read on the forward strand.
GGATATCCTCTCTGTAGATGAGAGGACTTCGGTAATGCGAGTTTAAGAAGAACAATCTTAAAGCGTTGGGTGAATGGGAATCGAAGGCATCTTGAAGCGAGACTATGTTTCCTAGCGATTTGCTCATTTTGTCCTCGCCGAGCTGTACCATCCCGTTGTGCACCCAGAATCTAGCCATTGGAGGTTGATCACTGAAGGATTCTGTCTGGGCGATCTCGTTCTCATGGTGAGGGAAAATCAGATCTTGTCCACCACCGTGTATATCTATGTTGTTGCCCAAGTACTTTGAGACCATAGCGCTGCATTCGATATGCCACCCAGGTCGTCCCTTTCCCCAAGGACTATCCCATGCTGGCTCGTCCGGCTTTTGCGATTTCCATAGTGCAAAATCCATACTGTCTTCTTTACGCTTGTCGATTTCCATTCGGGCCCCAGCTCTCATACCATCAACTGTCCGGTGACTAAGTTTGCCGTAGTCTTTGTTCAAGCGGACGCGAAAGTAGACATCACCACTTATATCGTATGCGATACCTTTCGTTTCTAGGCGTTGGATCATCTCAATTATGGTAGGGATTTCCTCAGTTGCCTTTGGATAGATGTGAGCTGGCAGTACGTTCAGGAGTGCCATCTGCCTCATGTAAAGTTTCATGTTGCGTTCGCTCAGTTCTTTGACAGTGATATCTTCCTCGGCTGCACGAGCTATCATCTTGTCGTCAATGTCCGTGACGTTCTCAACGTGTTTCACGTCGTGCCCTTGGTACTCCAGATAGCGGCGCAATACGTCGAAAATAACCGCGCGCATAGCGTGACCTACATGAGCTTCAGAGTAGGGTGTCAGGCCACAGACGTAGAGTGTTATCGTATCAGCGATAGGTATGAGCGGTTCCATGGTGCCCGACAGAGTGCTGTAGAGCTTCATTAAATGGATTCCAGCGTGGCCACACAGATTGCAGCGATGCCGTCGCCTCGACCGGTAAACCCCAAGCCATCAGTCGTTTTCGCTTTGATATTTACCTCTGTACACTCAAGTCCCAGCCGTTCACTGACGTTTTTCTCCATGTCTGCAATAAACGGCCGGAGAGGTGGGAACTGAGCGATGATTGTAGCATCGAGATATGTAGCTCGCCAGCCATTGGTGGATAACTTACAGACGGTTTTCTCAAGTAATCTCATGCTAAGGATGTTCTTGTATTTGGGGTCCTGCGATGGGAAATGGAGCCCAATGTCTCCAAGCCCGGCTCCCCCTAGCATCGCGTCAATGATCGCGTGTACCAGTACGTCTCCATCGCTGTGTCCATCTAGTCCGCTGTCGGATGGTATGGTGATTCCTCCGAGTATCAGCGTCCGGTCCCTCACCAATTTGTGGGTATCAAATCCAATGCCGGATCGTACAGCCATTATCCAAGCCTCATTTGGCGGGATTTCAGGATACCCTGAGCGATGGCCCAGTCCTCGGGTGTTGTGACCTTTATGTTTTCGTTTGAGCCCCCAAATACCTTAACCGTACCCCCAATTGCTTCAACCATAGCTGCATCGTCCGTCACATCACCATGGATTTCACGGTGAGCCTTTTGCAAAAGATCACAGTTAAACACCTGTGGAGTTTGTATTGCCCATAGCCTGTCGCGAGGGAGGGTTTTTATCACCGTTGCCGCGTTATTTACAAGTTTAATCGTATCACTGACCGGAATGGCGGCGACAGCTGCGCCGTGCTCTGTGGCAACTGCTACGCCAGTTGCAATTATTTCGTCACTGACAAATGGACGAGCCCCGTCATGGACAACGATTAAATCGCAGTCACTTAAGTGTTCCAAGCCCGCTCGTACCGAATCTTGTCGCCGTGCACCGCCGATGCAGACGTTGGTTACTTTACGCCATCCGTTCCCCTGCACAAGACCAGTGACTCTATGAACGTTATGGCTCGCTACTACAACCACGATTAAATCAATGAAAGAGGATTGCTCAAACGTATCTGTACTGTGGGATATCAGCGGTCGATCGGCAAGGGGAGTAACGATTTTGTCAATGTCCCTCATACGAGCACTGTGTCCTGCTCCAAGCAAAATCGCTCCAACACGTGGTTTTTTGGCGGTATCAATCGGGTTTTCTGGTGGGCTCATAATAAATCCGTGTAAGTATGATACACGTTTGGTTGGCTACTTCAGAAAAGTCAGGTTAAGTGTGATATCGGTGGTTGGTGGTAAGATAGAGTGAGCATAAAGTTTACTGGGATATGCGAAAGGCGACCATGGCCAATAACTACTGGATGGTCGTTCAGACACCGGACAACTTCGAAGTATCTAAGGGACGGGGATTTACGATACATGGGTTGACGTCTCGCCAAAAGCGCCGTGCACGCAGGATGGAACCAAACGATAGAATTCTATTCTACATCGGTGGTTCAGTAAGGAAATGGAGTGCGACTGCGACGGTAACCTCAAAATTCTTTGAGGATCGTGAGCCCATCTGGAATGTCAATGAAACTAGCCGAGAACTATTTCCATACCGCGTAAATATCTCACCTGCTCTGGTTCTGGACGAAGGCGACTACATAGAAGGCTTGGAAGTGGCCCCAAGGCTCGAGTACTTAAAGCGCTGGCCTCCGGATCTTTGGCCGCTCGCCTTCATCGATACGTTGCATTTGTTACCACAGAAGGACTTCCGGCTAATTGAGTCAGAGATGAAACGTGTCCTTAGAAAAGGCCATAGGTATACCGGGCCGCGTTCTCAGAGCCAATGGCGACGTGATGATACATCGCAAGAGGGGCCCTCTATTGAAGTGGATTCTGAGATTACTGCGGGCGAAAATTCTGTTACTACCTAGGTAGTATAGATCCCACCCAGTTTTGGCCAAGAAATCAAAGTCCATTTATTCAGTGTAGTCTGTTATATCGGTGACACCTGCGTATTTAAACGATATTTGTCGTTCTTCACATTTCTGGCACTCACCACAGTGGGCGCCTTGCTTTGGCGCCATACAGGTAAGTGTTAGGTGTATTGGGAGTTCCTGATTCTGACGGATAATTTGGGGCTTTGTGAGATTCCTATACGGTGCGGTAATCGTGATTGTGTGCGCCATTCCTTGACTAAGAGAGCGACCGAAATCACCGAAAAATTGATGAGACGCGTCGGGGAAAGGGTTACCCAATAATGAACCAATTGCAATGTTGTGCACATGATTGATGCTGCACCAAGTTGCGGCCATGCTCAGCAGGATGATGTTTCTTCCTGGGAGGAAGACGCTTTCGTCTGGCTCACCGGCGGCAGGAACGTTAATTTCGGTTATCGCCCAATGGTTTTTGTAGACGGCGCTGATGGAGACTTGGAGTTCAACCAGACGGGCCACGTTTTTGTTCGAGATTTCTTCAATGAATGCGTTCAGGGCGTCTAGTTCTTGATCTTCCCATGGTAGGCCAAAGCGCACGTAAATCGGGTGTATAACCGTTGTTTTTGCAAGATTGGCAAGTAGAATGGAACTGTCTAACCCGCCGCTTGTCAGCACAGCAACCTCGTCATTCATTTCTTTCCTCCCAATTCTAGGCTAGGAGTAGTTGTCAAAGTAAGGCAGGTGAGAATACATGGCATGTCTGCAAAGTATGCCAAGGCAAATTAAATCCTACCTATGATTTAAAGGCTCGGATACGGATCCGCTTGTAATCTGCGATCCAAGTCCCTTCTTGGAACAGTACGGGCCGGGCCAATTCTTCTACCCGAGCAATTAGGTCGTCTCGGTGGCATGGATGCGTTAGTGATATGGAGTCAGTCCTAAATACCTTGAGCCATCTGCGAAGTCCGGTCTCACCTCCATCTAATGGTGTGGGACGATCCACATATTCAGCATGATCAACATTCATTCCTTGCTTCTCCAACAAGGTTTTGTAAGAGCCTACCCTGGGGTAAAAAAACTTTGATTCTGTGTCAGTAACTCCCTGCTCGTTAAGCGCAGTACTCAGTGCCTTCAATATCGCACTAATGTTACCGAATGCTCCGAACTCTGCTACGAAACGCCCCCCAGGTTTCGTGGCGGTATAAACTGATTCCACCACTTTCCCAGGTGGACGAATCCAATGTAGTACAGCATTGGAGAACACAGCATCGAAATCAGATTTGAAAGGGAGACATCTAGCGTCACCGATTTCGAAATCTAAGTCAGGGTAGTTAGCCTTCGCCTTTGATACCATCTCAGGTGATTGGTCGATACCCACTACTGAAGCACCGGTTTTTGCAATTTCTGCTGTTAGATGGCCAGTCCCGCAGCCTAGATCAAGAACCCACTCATTAGGCTGCGGGTCAAGAAGTTGCAGGATTTTGTTGGCATATCGCCAGACGAAGGAATGGTCTTCATCATACCGTCCTGGGTCCCAACTGTTCTTGGGCATCAGCCCATACCGGATTGTCCTCGTTGACGGAGAGTGTGGTCAACTAGAACTAGTGCAATCATTGCTTCCACCATTGGTACAGCCCGTGGTAGGACACACGGGTCGTGCCGTCCCCTGCCAGCAAGTTCAGTCGAATTCCCTTCCTCGTCTACAGTCTCCTGCGGTGTCATAATAGTTGCTACAGGTTTGAAAGCAGCTCGGATGACAATGTTCTCGCCGTTGGAGATACCTCCCTGTACACCACCAGAGTTGTTTGTCCGAGTCCGTATACGCTCCCCATCATTGTAAAAAGAGTCGTTGTGTTGTGATCCGGTCATGCTTGTACTATTGAACCCAGAACCAATCTCAAAGCCCTTGCATGCTGGTAGGGACAGTAGTCCTTTCGCGAGATCTGCCTCAAGTTTATCGAACACAGGTTCACCAAGTCCGACTGGGACCTGACGCGCTATAGCCTCCACTACTCCACCTAGAGTGTCACCGTCTTTTCGGGCCTGTTCAATATGATCGATCATCTTCGCTGCCATATCTTGGTCAGGACACCGAACGATGTTGGACTCGACTTGGGAGAGTGTTACGTTATCAGCGTTGATGTTTGCGATTAGTTCCCGCACCTGTTTTACGTACGCTACTATTTCAACACCGTACTGCATTGCGAGGATCTTTTTTGCAACGGCACCAGCTGCAACTCGGCCAATTGTTTCTCGAGCACTTGACCGGCCGCCCCCTTTCCAGTTTCGAATGCCATATTTTGCTTGGTAGCTGTAATCTGCATGCGAAGGTCGGAATTTGGTACGCATGTGTTCGTAGTCCTTAGCACGCTGGTCGGTATTCCATACACCGATCATGATAGGTGTGCCTAAGGTTTTGCCATCAAAGATACCTGAAAGGATTTGGGCCTCGTCAGCTTCGCGGCGTTGTGTTGTTATGTGACTTTGGCCTGGTCGTCTCCGGTCCAGTTCTTTTTGGATGTCTGTGATGTCGATATCAATTAAAGGAGGGCAACCATCGATAACGACTCCAACGGCATCGCCATGTGATTCTCCCCATGTCGTGACTCGAAACAAGTGGCCAAACGTGTTGCCCATAGTTACCTCGTGAACCAAGACTACCTATACATGCTACCACCATGGTCTGCTAAGATCAGTTATAGGTATCTGTTATGCAGGGCCTGGGATGAACACCTGCGAGAGCCTTTTCTCATTAGGGAAATGAGTGCACTCGTAGCCCAGGCCCCCTCGGCCTCTTGATTAGTGTAATCAGTGTGTGATTACACGGAGGTTGGCGACTCCCTCTAGGAATTCGATGTAGCCGCAGCGTTTCTCTGTGCAGTTTTACGTTTCCCTTTTTGCAAGGTAGACTGGCGTTATGGACTCCGACCCTTCGTCTCCGGCCTCAACGCCTAGCACCGGGGGTATGCCTGCAACAAATTTGGACGCCAAATTACAAACTCCAGCCCCTTCTGGATGGCGTTCGACCTTCCGCTCCCTAGGTAACCCCGTTTTTTTAAGGTTCTGGGGAGGCATGATGTTTCTTATGGCTGGTGTCCAGATGCAGATGTTGGTACGTAGTTATCTTACGTACGAATTGACTGGGTCTGCTAGTCTTGTAGGAATGGTAGCGGTCGGAGGAAGTGTACCTATGCTGGCCTTGTCGCTCTTTGGGGGTGCAATTGCTGATCGCGTAGAACGTAAAAGGCTTGTACAGGTCGGCCAAATCCTCAACGCTGTGATTGCTCTTTCCGTTGGGTCTGCTGTGTTGTTGGGCGTCATAGTCTGGTATCACTTGATGATTGCTTCATTAATACAAGGCATTAGCTGGGCCTTTATTGGACCTGCGCGGCAAGCAATGATTCCGCAGATTGTAGGGACTGAGAATCTGTCAAACGCGATTGCAATGAATGCTTCTGGTATGAGTGCGATCACAGTAGTGGCTCCGGCTATAGCAGGTATTCTGTACGCGTTAGTTGGACCAGGTTTTGTGTATATCATTATCTTAGTGCTAGCGATAGCTGCTGTTACCCTAACTACTTCGCTACCGCGGATGCCCCTGGCCTCGTCGTCAGGCGAACGGAACTCCGTTTTGCATGATGTTGGGGAAGGCCTGAGATACATGTATTCAAATAAGTTGGTTCTGGTGATTCTACTATTCGGTCTGGGGTCAGTACTTATAGTGATGCCGTATCGTTTCCTTCTGCCAGTTTTCGTGGTAGAGGTATATGAGCGTCAGTCTGACTCACTGGGTCTTTTACTCAGTGTAGTCGGTATAGGTTCTTTGGTTGGATCACTGTTTGTCGCTTCGTTTGGAAGACGTTCCCGTGGTCTGCTATTACTGATTGGGGGATTCTCATCAGGACTTGCGTTGGCACTAATATCAGCAATACCGCTGTATTATGTGGCTGCTATCTTTATGCTATTTCTTGGGCTTGGAGATGCTGGTCTTCGTGCTCTGAACCAGGCTTTAGTGATGGAACAGGTTGAAGACCGATACCGTGGTCGGGTCATGAGTATCTGGATGCTTAACTTCGGTTTAATGCCTTTAGGTATTTTACCGTTGGGACTTGCAGCGGACGCCTTCGGCCCCAGATTAACATTTGCGTTCATGGGTACGTTGATGATGCTTGTTGTCATTTTGCTAATGATATTCCAGAAGCGGCTGCGAGCCGTTCAGTAATTCCATATAAGGATAGCTATGCTACAATCCTGCGCGGCGAAATTATCAAGGGAGACCAGATGAAGCCTATAACTCAGCTTGCAGATGAGATTGGTATTGAAGCTGCCCATGTGAGTCCACAGGGGCGGTACAAAGCCAAGCTTCGACTTGAAGCGATCAAGGATAATCCTAAGGGTAAGCTCGTTCTGATGACGGGGATGACACCTACGCGAGCTGGCGAAGGTAAGACCACAACGACCGTTGGGTTGACCCAGGCGATGGGCAGGCTAGGGCATAATGCAGCAGCCACGCTGCGTGAGCCATCTCTTGGCCCCATATTTGGTATTAAAGGGGGTGGCACTGGTGGCGGGAAAGCTCTTGTGGAACCTCAAAGTGAAGTAAACATACATTTCACGGGTGACGCCCATGCAGTTGCGTCAGCACACAACTTGCTTGCTGCCCTTACTGATAACGCTGCAGATAGAGGACAGATTCCAGGTTTTACAGCTGCCGACATAACGTGGAGACGGGTTGTTGATGTAGAAGAGCGTGCGCTCCGACAAATCGTAACTGGCCTGGGAGGTTCGACGAATGGGCCTATCCGAGAGTCTGGTTTTGATATCGTAACGGCATCGGAGATTATGGCGATACTGGCCCTATCTTCAAGTCTCGAAGATTTGCGGTCTAGGTTGAGTCGCGTTGTTGTGGGTTTTACCGAAGAAGACAAACCCGTTACTGCGGATGATGTTGGTGCTGTTGGCTCTTTGATGGCTCTACTACGACTAGCCATCCGGCCGAATATGGTGCAGACAACAGAAGGACAGCCCGTTTTTGTTCACGCGGGCCCTTTTGGAAATATCGCACATGGATGTAATTCAGTCTTGGCCGATCGGGTAGCATTAAGTTACAGCGACTATGTTTTTACCGAAGCCGGGTTCGGAGCCGATCTTGGCTTTGAAAAATTCATGCATATAAAGGCTAGGTTTAATGATCTTGAACCCCATGCGGCGGTTATTGTTGTCACCGCAAAAGCGATTAAGTCTCATGGAGGAGTTCGTCTTAAAGATCTAGACCAGACGAACGTTGATGCTGTGGAGAAAGGTCTTGCTAACGTCGAACACCTCGTTGGGATGATTCGATCATTTGGGCTTCCTGTTGTGGTAGCGGTTAATCGATTCCCAACGGACTCAGCGGAGGAAGTTGAACTGATTCAGACACGATCTAAAGCCGCTGGCGCCGTTGCTGCGCCGGAAAGCTTCGTATATGAAAAAGGTGGTGAGGGGGGTATTGAACTGGCTGAGGCAGTTATAGAGGCAACACGTGGTGATAAGCCGCAGATTAAATACCTCTATGAAACAGGTGCATCAATTCAAGACAAAGTGCTGTCACTAGCCCAAAATGTGTACAACGCGAAAGACGTGTCATGGAGCTCTAGCGCCAGGCGTAAGCTACGTATATTCGAAGAACAAGGTTGGGGTAACTTGCCCGTCTGTGTGGCCAAGACCAACTTGTCCATTTCTGATAAACCAAGATTAAAAGGAGCTCCCTCAGGATATACATTCAACGTTACTGACGTGCGAGCTTCCATTGGAGCTGGCTTCATCTACCCGATTTCGGGGACTATTGTCACGATGCCTGGCCTGCCTAGTAACCCTAGACAACTTGATGTTGACTCTGCAGGAGATGTTGTGGGCTTGTAGCACACGGATTCGATTGTTAGTCTGAGTGTCAACGATATCCTCTTTAGTCGGAATCTTATGCCTGAGTTCTTCAACGTCAAGCCTCCTAGATGTGCTCTTGAGGGATTGCTCTCTCGACTGAAAATTGATACCCGCTCTGAGCTTGTGCCCACCACAGAGGCGCTTGGTCGGGTTACTACTGGGGATATCATCTCGTCGGAACAACTACCTGCTTTTCCTCGGTCTTCGATGGATGGTTATTCCGTGCGCGCCAAGGATACCTTTGGAGCCACTGAGTCTTTACCTGCATACCTTGAGGTATCTGGAGAAGTGTTAATGGGTGCATCACCCGAGGTACGTGTCCGACCTGGCTATGCTGCGATTGCCTACACAGGTGGTCTTTTGGGGGAAGGGGCAGATGCAGTTGTAATGATCGAACATACGAACCGGGTTAACGATAAAACCGTAGAAATCGTGCGGCCGGTTGCACCTGGTGAGAATGTCATTCAGCAAGGTGAGGATATTGGGACAAGAGACACAGTTTTGAAAAAAGGCCATCAAATTCGTCCTCAAGATATTGGTGCTCTAATGGCCCTTGGAATTACGGAGATCGCAGTCGCTGCGCGGCCACGGGTTGCTATCGTATCAACGGGTGATGAACTTGTTTCACCTGAAATGACACCATCTCCTGGCCAAATTCGCGATATCAACACCTACACGATAGCTGCTGCTGTAACTCAGGCCGGGGGAGTTCCGGTGCCCATAGGTTTGGTTCAAGATGACTATGACGCTCAGCGTGAGGCGGCACTAACCGGACTCACTAATAGTGACATATTGGTTTTTTCTGCTGGTAGTTCAGTTAGCAGCCGTGACATGACGGCACAGGTACTTGATGCGATAGGAAAGCCGGGGATCTTAACTCATGGGATTGCCCACAAACCTGGAAAGCCGACGGTCATAGCTCTAATTGACAATAAGCCAGCGTTTGGTCTCCCAGGAAATCCAGTCTCAGCTTTCGTAGTGTTTGGAATTCTGGTTCGTCCTACTATCCACTCTCTTATGGGTTATAAGATGCCCTTAAGAAGTTCAACGGTCGTTGCGCGATTATCTCGTAACGTGTCCTCTATGACTGGGAGGGAGGACCATGTGCCGGTGAATCTATATGAACAAGATGACGTTTTGATTGCGGAGCCGGTTTTTGGCAAGTCAAATCTTATCTATACACTCGTGCGATCTGAGGGCGTGGTTGTCGTACCGCTGGATAGCGGAGGGCTTTACTCTGGAGATGAGGTGACAGTTACACTGTACTGACTGTGGTTGATACGAAGCCGAATAAAGATGGTCGGGAGTACTACCTCAACGATATTGCATTCGATGAGGCCACACGTCTCTATACCTCAGCGCTTGGTCGAGCAGGTACGGCGCTGACTGCTTCTGAGCTAGTCCCCATTGAGTCAGCTAATGGTCGTGTGACGGCTGAAGGAATATGGGCGAAACGCTCGTCGCCAAACTACGATGCGTCAGCAATGGACGGGGTCGCGGTCAGGGCTAGTCAAACTGTTGGAGCTACTGAGACATCTCCTCTCCGACTACAGATACCCACACAGGCAGTTTGGATCGATACTGGTGACCCGATGCCTGCCGACTATGATGCTGTGATTATGGTTGAAAACGTTGTCCAGGTGGACGATAACACGATCGAAATTCAGTCATCTGTCCCTCCGTATCACCACGTTCGTCCACTTGGGGAAGATATTGTAGCTACGGAGTTGATTCTCCCTCAAGGACACGTTCTAAGACCTCAAGACCTTGCAGCGTGTGCTGCTGCTGGGTTCACCGCAATCTCTGTTAGGCAGGCTCCACGTGTTCCCATTGTCCCTACGGGAAATGAACTCGTACCAATAGGAGACACACTAAAGCCTGGTGATATTCCTGAATTCAACTCAGTCATGCTTGGTGCAATGGTTGATGAGTGGGGCGGTAGTGCCTTCAGGCAACCGCCTGTACGCGATGATCTGGAGCAGATAAAAAAAGCTATCGTTGATGCGTTGCAAGAATCTGACGTAATTATTCTAAACGCGGGCTCCTCTGCTGGTAGCGAAGATTTCACCGCAATGGCCATTAGCGACTTGGGCGAGGTAGTCACTCATGGGGTGGCGATCCGACCTGGTCACCCAGTGGTTCTAGGGATTGTTAAAGACAAGCCCGTTCTAGGGATACCTGGCTACCCAGTTTCAGCAGTAGTGACGATGGAACTGTTTGTGCGGCCGTTGATTGAACGTCTTCTCGGCATTCCTCCGCTTAACAATCAAGTGGTGAGTGCAACACTTGCTAGGAAAGTTGTATCCCCAATGGGGGAGGATGAGTATTTACGAGTTCGGCTTGGCCGCGTCCGAGACAAAGTGATTGCTTCGCCGATACAACGCGGGGCAGGAATTACCATGTCTCTTGTCCGTGCTGACGGGGTGTTGAAGATCCCAAGATTTTCCGAAGGGATAGATGCTGGAGACAAAATCAATGTTGAATTGATTAGACCGGACACGCGTTTGAAGGACTCTATCATTGCGACTGGTAGCCACGACGTAGTTTTGGATCTGATTGCGTCTGAACTAAGTAGAATTAAGCCCGGACTGACATTGGTGTCGAGCAATGTTGGGAGTATAGGCGGATTACTTGCTCTGGCACGAGAGGAAGCTCACATTGCTGGATGCCACTTACTGGATGATACTACCGGGGAATACAACGTTTCGTACGTTGAACGTTATTTGCGTGATCGACATGTAGTGTTAGTGAATCTAGTTCATCGAGTTCAGGGATTTGTTGTTTCTCCTGATAACCCGAGATCGATTTATCAATTCGAAGACCTTACTAGGCCAGATCTCAAATTCGTCAACCGTCAGCGTGGATCAGGCACCCGTGTACTTCTCGATTTCAAACTACAAAATCTTGGTATCAAGCCTGAAGAGATAAGAGGCTATCAGCGTGAGGAGTTCACTCACCTAGCTGTCGCTGCTGCTGTTGCGGGAGGCCGTGCTGACACTGGACTCTGTATTCTGTCTGCTGCTATAGCTTTGGGAATGGACTTCGTCCCTCTCGTACACGAGCGATACGATCTAGTGATTCCCGAAGATGTTTATAGGGGTAAGGAAATCCAGCCGCTACTTACCCTTATCCGATCGAAGGACTTTTGTGATCAAGTGGACAAGATCGGAGGGTACGATACAACCTCAATGGGAGAGGTGATGGCACAAGTTGGTGGCAATACCATTTGATCGTATGCTAGTCTGACCTCAGAGACAGTTCACGGTGGGCACCATACGATGGCTATTGATAGAGTAGCAGGAGTGGTATTAGCTGGTGGATTGAGCCGTAGACTTGGTCGAGATAAGGCTGTTGAAGTATTTGATGGGGAACCTCTTGTTCACAGGGTCATAGGTAGGCTTTCAGAACTTGTGGACGAGGTGGTGGTTGTGGCCAACAATAGTGAACGTGCTGGTGCTCTTCCCCTACCGGATGGGGTTAACACTGCAGTCGATATTTACCCGGATACGGGTTCACTAGGGGGGATCTTTACCGGGGTAAGCTTTGTTGAAAGCGAGTGGAGTATCGTAGTTGCTTGCGACATGCCATTTCTTAACATGGATCTTTTCACCCACATGCTCACGTTGTGTCCTGATCGAGATGTTGTTGTGCCAGTTTTGGATGGACGACCTGAGCCAACGCACGCGATATATTCCAAATCCTGCCTAGAACATATAGAGACTCGTCTCAGGGTCAATGATCTGAAGATCACACGATTCTTTGATGACGTTCGTGTTCAATATGTCCTACAGGAAACCATTGACCTCTATGACCCTAGGCGCATCAGTTTTTTTAACGTTAATACGCCTACCGACTTGGCATGCGCACTAAGCTTGTTGGCAGAGGGGTATTGATGGGATCGCCCCATGAAAATGTGAATGTAACAGTAGAATTTTTCGGTTCAGCACGGTTAGCCGTTGGCCAACCAGAAGCCAGGCTTGAGGTTCCATCAAAATCCAACGTAGGAATTATCTCTCGTATCTTAGTTGGCGAACTCCCAGGCTTAAGGGGTATCGTGGTAGATGACACGGGAGCGCTTCTCAGTAGTCATACCCTGAGTATAGGCGGTACTATTTTTCTCGACGATAGCCTGATCGAATTAAATGACGGTGATCGGATGCTGTTGTTCTCTAGTCAGATGGGTGGATAAAGATGCACGGGTACCACGGCAAGCTTTTACTGGTTGATCTTACGTCACGATCGGCGGAATCTAAGATCCTTGATGAGGATGTGTTACTGAATTTTATCGGCGGTACTGGTCTAGCAACTTACCTACTATACAATTACTGTCCTGTGGGGGTTGACCCGTTGAGTCCAGGTAACCCCCTTATCTTCGCCACTAGTCCCCTTGTTGGTAGCAGGCTTACCACATCGAGTAAGTTTGCAGTTGCTGCGAAATCGCCTTTGACTGGTTTGATCGGGGATTCACTATCATCTAGTTTCTTAGCTACCGAGCTAAAGAATACCGGCCATGATGCTCTCATTATTGTTGGGGCATCGGATTTTCCCACATTACTCTCTATTACAGATGATCAAGTTGAATTTATTGATGCTACTGATCTTTTGGGACTGAACACCTTTGAGACAGAGCAGGCAGTTAAAGATCGACTTGGTAGGAGGTACCGAGTTGCCTGTATTGGGCCGGCTGGTGAGAATCTTGTGAAATTCGCCAGTATTTCTAATGATGGAGGGAGACAAGCAGGCCGTACGGGACCAGGCGCGGTAATGGGCTCTAAGAACCTCAAAGCGATCGGTCTACGCGGGCATTCCAGTTGCTCAGTGTTTGCACCGGATGCGCTAAATGTTGTGGCTGAGGATCTAAGTCGCCGTAGCTTAGGTCCTGCAACGGAGAAATACCGTACGATCGGGACAGTAGAGAACCTCTCGGTCTTTGATCGCCTGGGTACGCTCCCAACACTAAATTTCCAACAGTCGACTTTCGATGCCGTTGAGGCAATTAGTGGCGAGACTTTTAGTCGATCCCACCACGTAAAGAACGCTCATTGTGCCAACTGCACGATCGGCTGTGAGCATGTGATGTCAACGACAGATGGTACCGTGAAGGGCCGCATGGAATATGAGAGTGCTTTTGCCTTAGGTTCACTAGTGGGTGTTATGGATCCCAATTCTGTTATCAAAGCTTCCGTTTTCTGCGATGAGATGGGTATGGATACAATCAGCGCCGGAGGTACGATAGCCTGGGCAATGGAGACCGCTGGTGCGGGGCTGATTGACTCTGATCTGAGGTTTGGTGACTCAGATATGGTCCTCGACACTCTTGAGAAAATCAGCAATCGAGAGGGTATTGGAGACTTGCTAGCTGACGGCACTCGTATTGCTTCAGAGACCGTTGGAGGGGGCTCTGGGGACTGGGCGATGCATGTGAAAGGGCTAGAGATGCCTGGGTATGAGCCTCGGAGTCTCAAAACCATGGCTCTGGCTCTCTCCGTTTCTACAAGGGGTGCGTGTCATAACCGCTCTTCGGCTTATGAGGCTGATTTTTCAAACCGGGTTGATCGATTGAGTGTTGATGATGGCCGAGGCCGTATAGCGATGGAAGGCGAGGACCGCTCTGCCGTGATGGACTCTCTTATTTGGTGCAAGTTCCTTCGTAAGGCATTCACAGATTTCTATGCAGAGTCAGCTGAAATCTATACAAATATTACTGGCATGAACGTGACGCCCGAGATGTTGCAGGAAGCTGGTGAGCGGATCAATAACGTAAAGAAGCTTTTCAATATTCGTGAGGGATGGACTCGGGCTGACGACACGCTGCCTAGACGCGTGTTGACGGAGGCGTTACCAACAGGAATTGTAAAAGGCATCGGATTGGGCCAAGATGAACTCGACGTAATGATCACAAGTTATTATGAGGCTCGAGGTTGGGACGAGGATGGGATGATTCCCCCAGAGAAACTACACGAACTTGGGATACGGATCTCGGAGAACGTTCTTGCCGCTATGTGAGACGACGGCTATACTCACGAGCAATTCATCCAGTGTAATAGGGTCGCGTGGTTATCTCAGATAGAAATACTCTTCGTGCGGAACTCCGTAAGGAGTTTCCCCGTGATCGTGGACAGCTTCTCCCAGCGCTGCATTTCTTGCAGCACGAATTTGGCTACCTGCCCGATTGGGGGATGGAGGTGGTAAGTTGGCATCTGGGTATCCCAGCAAGCGAAGTCTACGGCGCTGCCACGAGCTATACGGAGTTACGTATCCGTCGGCCTGGCGAACATGTCTTGCGTGTATGTCGCGGGATCAGTTGTACGTTGAATGGTGCCGATGAGCTTTACGACTCTGCTTCTGGCTACCTGTTCTCTAACAGTACCGAGGCAGACGGAACCGAATGTGTCACACTGGAAGAGGTTGGTTGTGCGTACATGTGTGGTCTAGCACCAGTTATTGAGTGGGATCATCAACTTATCGGTCGAGCGACTGTTGCATCAATCGATCAATTGCTTCCAGAGGTATCTGATCGGTGAGTTCACCAACTGAAGTACTCAATGATGTTCAGTCCCGTGCACTCGATCGCGAGCTGACTAATAGGGAAAAGACTCGTGTGGTTGTGCAGGTTGATCATGGTTCGGTTGCAGTAGGTGCCAACTTGGTTGCGTCGACCCTTGCAGACACGCTCCCTGAGTCTGCATATCTAGTGGTGGCAGGTTCGGACGGAGCCAGTTTTGAGGCGCCGAAGATTCTTGTAACCTCTCCTGAAGGTCAGGGATCGGTGTATACCAACGTCTCGCCCGATTTCGCAGGTAAGCTTGCTGGGAATCTAAATATGCGTTCTGAACACGACCAATCCTTCTTTGATAGCCAAAAACGCGTTGCTCTCGATCTCGCTGGAGAGATTAGTTCGACTGTGGTTGACGATTATCTTGCCAACAATGGTTATTCCGGTTTGGCAAAAGCTCTCACGATGTCACCTGCGGATGTAATCGAGCAAGTTAAATTATCAGGGCTAAGAGGCCGAGGAGGGGCATACTTCCCAGCAGCCCTAAAATGGGAAGGGGCGAGTAAGGCAATCGGGACTCCCAAGTACTTTGTTGTCAATGCGGAAGAAGGTGAGCCTGGAATATTTAAAGATAGGCACCTGATGGAAAGTGTCCCTCACCGAATACTTGAAGGGATGATCATCGCTGCCTACGCTACTGGAGTTGAGCGAGCCTATTTTTATATCAATGCAGAGGCGAACCTTTCAGCCAGTCGCATCAGATTGGCTGTGGATCAGGCTTATGCTAACGGATTCTTGGGTCGAAACATTCTTGGCAGTGGGTACGAATTAGAAGTTGAAATTTGTCGTGGTGCAGGAGGATATGTCTGTGGTGAAGAGACAACCCTTTTGAACACCTTGGAAGGCTACCGTCGTGAACCACGTCTTCGCCCGCCGTTTCCAACTGAGGCGGGTCTTTGGAGCAAACCCACAGTCATTAACAATCCTGAAACTTTGTGTAGCGTACCATTTATCCTTACTAATGGACCGGATGAGTTCCGAAACATTGGTACCGATCAAGCAAGCGGCACAAAGATTGTCAGTCTCAGTGGTTCAGTTGGTCGGCCTGGTGTCGTCGAGGTTCCCATGGGGACTACCCTCCGTGACATTATTTACGATATTGGAGGAGGTACGGTCAATGGACGAGAACTAACGGGTGTCGCTGTTGGCGGCCCGTCTAGCGGTGTTCTGCCACCTTCAGAACTCAGTACAAGGATTGCGCCGGGGCTTTTACATGAGGCAGGTGTCATGCTAGGTGCAGGAGGAGTGATAGCCTTGGATGAGCGGCTCAGCGTATTGGAAACTATCCGTAGCCTTGCTTCGTATAACGCGCAGGAATCATGCGGTAAATGCACGCCATGCCGCGAAGGCACTCCTCGCATAGTTGATACTCTTGACCGGCTCATCGCAGGTACAGGATCTAGGAGTGATCTGGACGAGTTACGTTACCTAGCTGATGTGGTGAAGACCGCTTCTTTGTGTGGTCTAGGTCAAGCTGCAGGTGGGCCAATAACCAGTGGGCTAAAGTTTTTCGAATCTGAATTTAACAACCTCGTACCTTACTAGTAACTAGCGCGGCACCGATTTTGTATCAGGAGGTAGTATGAGCATCAATATCACGATAGACGGACATGATGTTGCTGTAAGCAAAGGAGCATCAGTGTTGGATGCGATAAATATCTCTGGGGCTTATATATCGCAACTGTGTAAAGACCAAGATATGGGAGCGATAGGTGCTTGCAGAACGTGTCTAGTCGAGATTGAAGGTCAGTCTGGTATGCCGGCTTCATGTTCAGTTCCGGCCGTGGATGGAATGGTGGTACGGACGTCCTCGTCAGAGCTTTCCCGGATTCGAAATGGAGTGCTGGAACTTACTGGAGCAATGCTTGGCTCTAGTGACGATAAACAGCAATTGAAACGGCACCGTGAGCTAAGTGGTGCGCTCGATCATTATGGCGTAACGTCGTTGCGTTGGGAAAACCGTGAACGAGAACCCATTGATGTAAGTAACCCCATATTCAATATCAATATGGCTGACTGCATCCTCTGCGGGCGTTGCGCACAAGCTTGTCAGGATGGTCACCAGTTCATCGGCGCGATCGATTTTATTGGTACCGGGACGGATGGCCGTATTGGCACTTATATGGATAAGCCTCTAATCGAGTCAGTGTGTACTACTTGTGGACAATGGCTCTCGGTGTGCCCGACGGGGGCCATCGATACCAAAGTACCGGTGTCGAACCCGGTACGGACAGTCACAACCACCTGTCCGTACTGCGGCGTTGGTTGTGGAATCAAAGCCGAAGTTAATCAGGAAGAGCAAATCATGGCGATGCTAGATGATCCAGATAATCAGTCTAGTGTTGGTATGCTCTGTGTCAAAGGCCGCTTCGGATACACGTTTGTTCATCATGGTGACCGATTAACTGTCCCTTTGATCCGTAAGGATGATGAGTTTGTGGAGTCGTCGTGGGAGGAGGCACTGGACCTGATTGCAGACCGTTTATCCGGCTACAGTGGCGATGAGTTTGCGACCCTGTGCTCGGCTAAAGCAACCAATGAGGACGGGTATGTCCAACAGAAATTCTCGCGTCTTCTCATGGGGTCTAATAATATTGACCACTGCACACGACTTTGCCACTCGCCATCTGTCGAAGCTATGTTAGTGTCTTTGGGCAGCGGTGCAACCAGTAACTCGTATATAGACTACGAAGATGCAGGATGTATTGTTATCACAGGTTCTGATGCCAACTCTAACCACCCCGTAGCTGCTGCTAGGATGCGTCGAGCAGTTCTGGAACACGGCGCAAAGTTAATTGTTATCAACCCACGTCGGATAGAGATGTGTGATTTTGCTGAACTGTGGTTGCGGCCTAGGCCAGGTACCGACGTTGCTCTGTATAACGGTATGGCAAAGGTGATTCTTGATGAAGGATTGGCTAACGATACCTTTATTCAGAACCGTACAGAGGGTTTTGAACCATGGAGACAAGTTATCGACAAATATGACCTAGAGTCCGTCGAAAAGCTTACCGGTGTGCCGGCTTCTGACATTGCTAATGCGGCACGCATTTATGCCAGCCCTCCCTTTAGTGGATCATGCCTTGTGTGGGGTATGGGTATTACCCAACATACCAATGGCACAGCAAACGCTCATGGTCTCCTTAACCTCGCGTTTGTAACCGGTCAATTAGGCAGCCCAGGTAGCGGGATATCACCTTTGAGAGGTCAGAACAATGTCCAAGGTTGTGGGGACGCTGGATGTGTCCCGAACTCGTTTCCTGGATATCAATCACTTAACGATGACACGGTGCTGAAGTTTAGCGAGGCGTGGGGTTCCAAACCATTGAACCCTATCAAAGGTCTGGTTGTCACCGAGATGGTTGAAGCGGCTATAAGCGGTCAGATTAAAGCAATGTACGTGACTGGAGAGAATCCTCTCCTGAGTGAACCGGATCTAAACCATGCACAGAAAGCGTTCAAAAACCTTGAGTTTTTAGTCGTTCAAGATATCTTTATGCACGAAACAGCTCAGATCGCTGACGTTGTACTCCCAGCTACCAGTTTTGCGGAAAAGGAAGGCACGTTTACTAATAGTGAACGCCGAGTCCAACGTGTGCGTAAGATTGTGGAGCCGATTGGGAGCAGTCGTCCAGATTGGGAAATTATTAGTGACCTTGGTCGACGAATTAGTACAAAGAGAGACCTCGATGTGGAGACGGAGTTTGAGTATGCTGACGCCTCCCAGATCTGGGAAGAGATGGCTAGCTTGACCCCATTGATTGCAGGGATCTCCTATGAACGTCTGGACAGGGAAGGTGGCATCCAGTGGCCTTGTCCAACCCCCGATCATCCTGGGACACGTTTTTTGTACGCGAAAGATTTCCCCCGCGGCTCTCGTGCCAAATTCGTGCCGTTCGAGCAAGGTCCAGCGGCGGAGGAATTGCCGACCAAGCGTTTCCCACTGATACTAAATACTGGACGTGTTCTCTACCATTGGCATGGTGGAACCATAACTCGTCGAGCTGAGGGGCTGTTGGCTCGTTCACCGATACTTGAGATAGCGATGAGTGCTAGTGATGGTGAGAAATATGAGGTTGAGAATGGTGAATGGATCCGAGTTCGGTCAAGGCGAGGCAACCTTGAGGGCAGTGTGAGATATAGCGATAAAATGCGTCCGGGTGAAATATTTATCCCCTTTGTAAAGCTTCGTGATCATGCTGCTAACTTCTTAACCAATGCAGTATTTGATCCGGATTCGAAGATCCCTGAGTATAAGGTGTGCGCCGTGCGTATTGAAAAGATACTTGATACTGGAAGTGGGCAGCCGAAAGTTTCTGAAGCGGCAGGTGTAAATTAAGAATTTGAATAAGAAAGGCTCAGTTGATTTTGATTAGTTATCAAGTATGAGTACCCCCATAGCAGAAATACCAAAGCCGGAAGCTTCCAAATTTGCGGGAGACCGTAAACTACTGTTAGTTCCACTATTCATAGCTATGCCTGGTATCCCTGAGGAGGGACAGAAACTAATAGATAGTTATTGGACTGAGGTCCGGGCGCAGATTGAAAACTTGGAGGCAAGGTTAGGTGTTATAAAACACATTTTTC
This sequence comes from SAR202 cluster bacterium, assembly GCA_022448725.1. Taxonomy (GTDB): domain Bacteria; phylum Chloroflexota; class Dehalococcoidia; order Lucifugimonadales; family VXLM01; genus VXLM01. The sequence goes on from JAKUTR010000001.1 coordinate 48,885, forward strand.
ATGAAGGAGTTCATCTTGGTGGCGATGCAGGTCTCAAGGTCGTTGACCAAATGAACCCCTCCCTTGGGCCCTTCATCCGTGTTCTGTTTCGTTCGGGGGCTACGTTAGAGCCCACTGACGACCGTGAGCTTTTGGCGGAGACTACAGACTGGCAACGCTGCCTAAGCATAGGGTTGATGAGCGAAAATGCCCAAAAAATTGTCCGAGATGGTTACGAACAAGCAAGTAAAAAACGATATGAAAAAATCGGAGAGCGGATAAATACGCAAATCGGAGATAACGAGGTTGCAGCGTTATTTATCAGCCAAGACCATCGAGTTCAGTTCCCTTCAGATATTCAGGTGTTTTACGTATCACCCCCCAGCCTTGATGCGTATAAACGCTGGGCAGATGAGCAGATACGACAAGCTACGGCCAATGTACAGGAATCCGTTTCAGATGAGAATGCTACCTAAGTAATGTGGGGCTGGTCTATTGCTTAGAGGGAGCGACTTACTTTGCCGCCGGCAGTAGTTAAGTCTAACGCTGAATGGCGATGCTGAATCGGTACTAGGCCAATATCCGCTGTAGTTACAATCGTTTGTTCATAGCCGGTTGCGCGTTCCAATACTTGTGATCTGCGGGTGGTGTCTAGTTCGGAGAGGACATCATCGAGAAGGATGATCGGTTTACTACCTCGGACTTCCTGTAGATGCTGCGCTTCAGCAAGCTTTAACGCTAGTATCACCGTCCGTGCTTGTCCCCGTGACGCGTAGTCATTAACACTAGTGTCACCCAGCAGTAGCATGAAATCGTCACGGTGGGGTCCGCGAAGACATACCCCTTGGGCAATCTCTTTAGACCTGACTACCTCCAACATTTTTCGTATTTCGTCTCCAATTTGTTGGGGTGATGAGCCAGTGCTAGGTATGCTCGCTTGGTACTTGACCATTAGGATTTCATCTACATTGCTTAGGTCTTTGTGTGTTTGAGTCGCTGTGTCTGAAAGTCGGGCCAATGTATTCGCGCGTCGAGTTAGAATAAGTGCTCCTGCATCTGCGAGTTGGTCGTCCCAGATGGTTAGTTCGGACTCTTTTGAGCGGCGATCCCGAATTTCTTTTAGTAAATGGTTTCGGTTAGTAACGATTCGTTGATACCTCTGCAGGGTTTTCAAATACTCACGATCTGTCTGAGAAATCAAAATGTCGAGATACCGCCTGCGAATGGTAGGTGATCCGTACACTAGATTAAGATCATCTGCAGTGAAAAGAACAGCGTTCATTTCACCGACAAGTTCGGAGCCCCGTCTACGAATACCATTAATATGGACGTATTTTTTGACTCTGAGATCATGATATTCGCTGCTTGGTGATGTCATCCAGCTAAAATCGACTTGTAGTTTGGTTGTATCACCTTCTCGATTTATCGAACCTGCGATTTGTGCGAAGGACTCGTTTGTGATTGACTGGCGGCGAATCAGCTGCCGTTCTGTTGACGCACGATGGGACTTTGCTACAGCCAAGATATAAATTGCTTCTAGAAGGTTGCTCTTACCTTGGCCATTCGCACCTTGTACGAGAACCATGCCCGGCTCAAACTTGAGCTCTAGGTGTGGGTAGTTCCGAAAGTTTAGTAACGAGAGATTACTAAGGTAAATAATCTAACTCCCTAGAAAAGGATCTGTCTTGAAACTATTGCCTTAATGTTTATAAGGTGAATAGTACTCGTTCATAGACCTCGGCAAGCAGCATCCCGGATAGCTTTAATCGCCGATGCTACTCCGTCGACACTGGAATAAACCGCTGATCCTGCAACCAGCACTCTTGCTCCTGCCGTTACTACATCTTCAGCATTATCCGGCCCAATGCCACCGTCGACTTCAAGTTTTGCGGTAAGCCCATTATCGTCGAGCATTCTTCTGACTTGCTCGATCTTGCCAATGGTATTAGGAATAAACGATTGGCCGCCAAAACCAGGATTCACACTCATAATCAACACTAGATCCAACTCAGGTAGTATGTCTTGCAACGTGGTTACTGGAGTTGCTGGGCTTAGTGCTAGGCCCGCCAAAGTACCTGAGTCCTTGATTTGCTTAATCACCTGGTGCAGTTGATCAACCGCTTCTACATGAACCGTTATTATGTCGGCTCCGGCTGCTGCGAGTTCATCTATGTAGTCTTCTGGACTGTCAACCATCATATGGACGTCAAATACTGCTTCTGTTGAGCCACGGACAGCCGCAATAATAGGTACACCAAACGTCAAGTTAGGGACGAAGTGACCGTCCATGACATCAAGGTGAATGTAATCTGCGCCACCTTCATCTGCTTCGGCGATTTGGTCTCCAAGTCGAGCAAAGTCAGCTGCGAGTACCGACGGCGCTATCTCAATGTTTTGTGTGAGGTTCACGCTTTAAGGCCCAGTGCCATTTTTGCGTCGGAGAGGGCTTGCTGTACGCGCTTGGGTGCTGTACCACCAGGGATGTCCCTTGCAGCTATGGATGAATCTATAGAGATATCGAGGACGTCGGATTCAAATACTTCCGAGAATTCGAGGTATTTTTCCAGCGGCAGGTCATGAAGTTGCACCCGCTGCGATTCACAATACGCGGACATACAGCTTACGATGCCATGAGCTTTTCTAAAAGGGACCCCCTTCATTACCAGATAATCAGCTATGTCCGTAGCTAAGGAACCACTGTCTTCAGCGGCTTTCCGCATCTGGTCTGGTAGAAGTTCCACTGTTGAAATCATTTGACCCATTACATTAAGTGTCGGCAGTAAGGTATCAATCGTGTCAAAGAGAGGTTCTTTGTCCTCCTGTAAATCACGGTTATAAGTAAGAGGAAGACCTTTCATGGTTGTCAGTAAAGACAACAGGTTGCCATAAACCCGGCCTGTCTTACCCCGCGCAATCTCCGCAAAGTCGGGGTTACGCTTTTGTGGCATCATGCTACTGCCCGTAGTGTATTCATCAGCGATGCGTATGAAACCGAACTCGGTAGATGACCATAACACTAAATCTTCTGCTAGACGTGACATATGCATCCCACATATGGCAGATGCAGAGTGAAAGTCTAATAGGAAGTCTCTGTTAGAAACAGAATCCATACTGTTGGAGCTAATTTTTCTAAATCCGAGCTCCTCTTTTGTTACGGCACGATCAATTGGGTAAGGTGTGCCAGCGATCGCTCCACTGCCTAGGTGCATGACGTCAGCTTGGTCGTATGTGAATTGAAACCGGTCCGCATCCCGCTCTAGCATTTCATAGTAGGCCAACATGTGGTGAGCAAAGAGAACTGGTTGTGCACGCTGGACATGAGTGTATCCAGGCATGATTACGTCAATATTGTCTTCAGCTTTGAGAACCAGGGCTTTTTGCAACCCACGAATCGAGTTCAATACATCCTTTGTAGCAAGTTTCAGGTACATACTGACGTCTGTCGCGACTTGGTCGTTACGTGACCTCGCCGTATGTAATTTGCCAGCTACCTCGCCGATCTTCTCATGGAGCCGGGCTTCAATGTTCATGTGGATATCTTCGAGTTTGGGTTGCCAGACAAATACGCCTGATTCAATCTCGGTCTGAATGTCCTCAAGTCCACTGATTATCGCCTGGGCATCAGTGTTAGCAATTATTCCTTGGCGACCCAGCATTTTGACGTGCGCGACTGAGCCGGCGATATCCTGCTTGTAAAGACGTTTGTCGTATTGGATCGAAACAGTGTAGTTGGAGACTAGGTCGTCCTGGCTCATGTTGCGTGGTCCCTATGAGGTTTTTTTGGGAACTAGGAACCGGCGTCGAAGGTTCAACACCTGGGTACCATCTTGGTTAAAGCCTCGGCTTTCCATATAAACTATACCGCGGTCAGGTTTGCTGCGTGATTCACGGACCTCCAAGATCTCACTCTCAGCATAGATTGTGTCACCTTGGAATACCGGAGCAGTGTGCTTTATATTTTCGTATTCTAGATTCGCAAAAGCCTTTCCAGAAGTATCAGGTACGCTCATTCCAACGACAAGACTTAAAACCAAAGGTCCTACCACTAAAATCTGGCCGTGCGGGTGCTGGCTCATGTATTTTTCGTCGATGTGTAATGGATTGGTATTCATCGTAATCAAAGTGAAGATGTGATTGTCTGCCTCAGTGATTGTCTTACCAGGCCAATGTTTATAAACATCACCTGGGGTGAAGTCTTCAAAATAACCCCCGTAATTGTCCTTCGCGTCATGGATCACCGCAAAACTCCCTTAAGTGATACTACAAGGATATGATACGCAATCCTCCAGTAAGGCGCACGGTATGAGTAAATTGAGACTTTCGCGTTGTAGATATCAGTGGAATGAGACGCTACCATAATCCCAATGAGTACCCCTGTACCTGCCCTTGATAACCCGTTGCTACAAAGCCTTAATTTGAAGGTATTTGCCCGCATCATTACCTTGATCATCATCTTGGTGTACCCATTGGTGTTTGCCGGAATGTACGCGGGAGATGCGGAGATTCACCTAGTTTACGGGGAGAGCGCCTCAAAGGGTCACTTCTTTGAGTTCAACCCTGGGGAAAAATCATCAGGGGTTACAAGTATCGGATACATGATGGTTGTGAGTGCTCTTTTTAAGTTATTTCCTTCTTTCTATGTACCTCTGGTTCTGAAACTGATCAATGTAGCAGCCTGGTACGCGCTTGTAGGATTGGTATATTTGATTGCACGAAGGCTGCTGACCAGTGAGTGGTGGGCCCTTGCTGCTACATCTGTATCAGGTCTACTTCCTGGCTCTGCATACAACTCAACCATCGGGATGGAGAATGGACTGTTCGCAGCGGTTATATTTGGATCGATCTACCTGATTATTCGTTGGAGGTGGCTTGATCCTGACTCCCAGTCCGGCGCCGGTAGAGATATCGTTATTGGTACCTGTCTCGCAATTAGCGCTAGTCTTCGACCGGAAGGATTGCTACTTGTCCCGCTAATTATCGGCTATCGTTGCTGGATAATGAGAGGGTCGATTCTACGGCCCCTGGTGATTCTATCTCATGGTCTCACAGCCACCCCCTTTGTTCTAATAGCAGGAGCCATGGTGCTCTTTCATATCTCACAGACGGGGGATGTACTTCCGAGTTCTGGATTGTCACGTATGGTGAGTTCAACCAGAGACGCCATTTATTTGGGGCCTTTCTGGTTCAACCCAAAATTTGCAGAACGGCTAGTTTATTACCTGCCTGTGACTGTTTTTTGGCTGGTTGGTAACGCGGTTATTTTGCGAACTCATATGATGCAGGGGATTCATACAGAACGACTACTAGTTATTCTATTCTGGACGTTCTTTTTGCTTTACAGTACGGTCCTTGGTTCAGCACACCTGGCGCGTTACGTAATTTTCCTCATGCCTATGTTCGTCTTGATCGCGACAGTCGGTGCACGCTGGTTCTGGGAGCATGGCCCTGAGATCATTAGACAGAACAATGCCCTCAGATGGACAGGTCTTGCTGTTGGAGCCATAGGTATTAGCCTAATCTTTGCGATTGAAACAGATATCAGGAGAGATCTTGGTGCACATGATGAGTTAATCCGAGCTATGCGGGCCCCCGAGCAACGTACTGAATTTAGCGACGCGATGATGACCAACCTGGGTAATCCGACAGAGAGACCTATTTCTTTGGCCTACCAAGAAGTTCAACTACGCTATTGGCTTGACCAACGGTTTGTAGTGCGTTCTTTGGATGGGCGAGTTGATAAAGTAATGATGGACTTTGTCCAAGATGGGACGTTTGATCACATCGGTTACCTAAAGCAGCGTGACGTCGACTTTGTCGTGGATCTTGTGAACTACAATCGTGATGATACCCAATGGTCACTGGCCCGCCTGAACAGTCTTGATCCTGGAGATGTAGAGACCCGTAATGGCATCACCTTCCGAAAGTTGGACAGCGGAGTGATAGAGGTTGTTTACAATCCTTAGAGTATCTAGTGGAACGTCTAGTTAAATCACTCATCACTGGGTGACCACTGGCAATCTCTTATTGACGTCCCATTCCTTATGCTAATCCGTTTTGTAGGGAATTGAACCTGATTATATGGTGTGCTCAAACGGCATAGCCAAGGTGTTCAAGAGGGGTGGATATCGGATGGAGCGTTGTTATCACTATGGTAAAATCAGGTATTGAGCCAACGTAGCTCAGTGGTAGAGCAGCTGTTTCGTAAACAGCAGGCCGGCAGTTCGATCCTGCCCGTTGGCTCCATACTCTTAGCCCCTTGGTCATGACCTTCCTATTTGCCCCTAACCTCGCTCACCCGCCCGCACTATTTACTAGATTTACTATCGGGTTCCCTCCTTGTGGAGTAGTTATTTCTGCTTAAACCAAGACGCGTTACAGCATTGTTATTATGCAATATTAAAGATATAAATAGGCGTTGTAAAAGTACAAACAAGCGATATAAACTTGAGAACTCAATACGGAATAGTTGGCTGTCAACTCAATCTACTGTAGTGGAAGCAAATGCCCAAGTTAAACCGTGGATTTAAATCTCGCCTGAATGAGACACAACAACGAGAATTGTTCTTAGTGTTTTCTCAGAGCGGCTGGAAAAACCAAGCCGCCAAAGAGCTTTTACATGTTTACTACGGAATTGCACTTCCCCCTAGAACCTTAGCTGACTATAAAAAACGTTTGAAAAGTGAATGGGATCGAAGTACCCAACGTTCGGAAGAGGACAAAGCGGTAGACTGGGCGAACTTTGGCAAATTGACGGACCAGAGTATCCCGGATCGCCATTTGCGTGATTTGCACAAACTTTGGGAGTTGATAGAGAAAGCGTATGTGGCGTTAGGGATATTTGCCATAAAGCCTACTTACCGTAGCTTACGTTGGGCTGCGTACATCCTTGAATACTATGGGGATGTTGTCAGTGAGTCAGTGGATCTTTATTTTCTGGCCGAACAATACGCTACAAGGGAGTCAATCGCAGAATGGTTTGGTGGTGATATCGAAAGAGATGATCTTGATAAGTGGCTGCTTTACCGTCCATGGCTTGGTGCTCAACAAGAGGCTACTTATCTACAAAATACTCACGATGGTGTAATCCCACCCGTAAATCGAAATTATGGCTGGTGTTCGGCCATTCCATTCATTGATAGCCCTGGATCGGTGGGTGGCATCGCAATCCCATATGGGAACTTGATCACGCTGAACAAAGTTATTGCTGACTCTTCAAAACCTCACCTACTCCCGTCCAAAATCGTTAAAGAAGATACAGAGCACACGTCGAGATCTTCAGTTGAGCTCTACTACCGCAGGCAGTGGCGGAGGCGGCAACTAAAACAAGATGGTACTAGTTAAAGATGATGTCCTTGGCTTTTTAAAGTTTTACATAGAGATAGCGCATAATTAGGCGCATATGTGCGAAGTTAACTAAGTAATTCTTATACTTGGAGGTCTGGGTATCTTAGGCGGCAAACTAAATACGATTATAGTGTGCATAGCATTCGCATCACTTGCAGGTACCTTGTATGCCTGTGGTAACAATGCGCAATCTGTGACTCCATCCCCGATCCCACCTAAAGTAAGTTTATTCACCACTACCCCGACACCAGATGTCGAAGCTACCGTGCAATCCCGCTTGACAGAGGAACGTGCGTTAGAGGCCACCGTGGAAGCTAAAGCTCTTGATCTGGCTAAAGTAATGGTTGAATTAACTGCTCAGGCCATTCCCACAATTCCTCCTACGCCGGTACCGCCATCAGTAACTCCTGCTTCTACCCAAACTCCCACCGTTGAACCGACCCCTACACCCTTACCTCCAACTCCAACTCCAACTCCAACTCCAACTCCAACTCCAACTCCAACTCCAACTCCAACTCCAACTCCAACTCCAACTCCAATCCCAACGTCAACCGCAACAGAGACACCTAGCCCGACTCCAACGCCATTGCCCTCCACCAGCACTGCCACCCCAACTTTGATACCTACTCCTTTAACAGCGCCAACGGTCGTGGTTGCGGAACCCACGTCAACGTCAATATCGGATCAGCCCAAGACTTATGTGGAAATTGCTGAAACCCTTCGTCCTTCGGTAGTTCGCATCCAGTCATCTGGTGGGACAGGTACCGGTTTTATCATCCACTCGAATGGCTGGATTGTTACCAATGCTCATGTTGTTGGGAATGATTCGGTTGTGGATGTGGAGTTAAGCAGTGGTGTCGTTCGCGGAGCTCGAGTTTTGGGACGTGACCAGTCACAAGACTTAGCAGTATTGGTGATGGATGGGTATCAACTACCAACTGTTCAACTCAATGCTTCGGAAAGACCAAAAGTGGGAGACGAGGTAGTCGCCATGGGGTATGCACTCGATTTGCCCGGTACCGCAACTTTTACAAGGGGAATGGTATCTGCTTTTCGTGCAGATATGTTTGGTTCATTGACCGCTTTACAAACGGATACTGCAATCAATCCAGGGAATAGCGGGGGGCCGTTGGTGGACCTCAATGGGCGGGTCGTTGGAGTAAACACCGCGGGTGCGTTGGAGGCTGTAGGGATTAACTTCGCTATTGTAATGGACGAAGCTGTGGAGGTGATAGAGCATTTGAGAGCGGGAGAAACTTTAACTGGAGGCCAGTTTGTTAGTGGTGCTTACCCGTTCACCATTACTTTGCCGGAAGGATGGAGAGCTTACCAGATCACTTCTTCTCGGGTGTATTTCAGACACGATCAATCTGGTGCCGAGGTCGTTGTAGACGTCACGGTGCTTCCAACTGGGCTTACTCCAGTTCAGTTCGCTACCTCACAAATTAAACTCGGTGCTGATCAAGATTTCGAGTTTTATGAAAGGGATGCTACTCGAAATATCACGATTGCAACGCTGCCTGCTTGGGAGGTTACGGAGCGGTGGAAGAGGCCCGAGAACGATTTTTCCCAAATCGGAGTTGAGTATTTCATGGCAATTGGAGGGATTGGCTACAGCCTCTACACACAAAGCCCATCTGATGAATGGGATAATGTGAAATCTGTAGTCGCTGAGATCATTGGTAGCTTTACCATCGATCTGTCCGCTTCAAATACCACAATAGTATCAACTGATACTCCGACCTCGGTGCCATCTGCTACGCCCCAGTCATCTGGAGCTAGAGTTTATTTTGGTCCGGTGGACGGTACCCTTGAGCACACACCAGATGATAACCGTGTGCCTGGGTACGACAGTGGTACTACTCTCCTTGACTCTGTAATAGAAGCAACTTTCGTACCTCCGCACTACGACTCATCACGCTTATGGAGTTTAGGCTTCGTTTTCCGGAATTCCGGGCCACTTGAGTACCACGCATTGGCAATTAGGAGTAATGGGTACTGGTATCACCGTGTTAGGAAAGGGGATCGTAATTTAGTGAGTGTTGATTCCCAGTACTCCTCATATATATCGACCAGCCCGGGCAGCATTAACCACATACGTGTATTAGCTTTGGGGGATCTGGGGTCACTATTTATAAATGGTAAGTATGTCTCCGAACTCGATTTAAGCGGATGGTCAAGGGCTGGTACGGTAAGTGTAATAGGGGCCTGGTTTGCAGATGATGAATATAGTGGTGAGACGACGATTTACAGAGAATTCACAGTCCGTTCGCTCCAGATAGCGAGTGGTCCAATATCAGATTCCATTCCTCACATCCTTGATGATGGACTTATGGATGCCTATCCAAACCCTACCTCTATCAGTTTCAGGGATGCAGTCGTTCAAGCAAATTTCAAAAATCCCTATTCAGCTGATCTTGGGAAATGGAGTCCTGGGTTTATGCTAAGACACAGCAAATCACATGCTCTGCATAGCATCGGCGTAGGTAGCAGAGGGAATTGGTATCACTATGTAGGTCAGGGAACCATAGCCTCCATAAAAGGTGTTACGAATAAACTCTCACCCTATGTTGACACAAGTCCCACAGGCACTAACTTTCTAAGGCTCATCGCCTTAGGGGACAAGGGGTGGTTTTTTGTGAACCGCAATTATGTTGCGGAACTTGATTTGAGCGGCTGGACGCAAAGAGGTAACGTCCAGGCGTTTGCGAACCATTTCACTGGACATGGGCTTTCCAATAAATCGACTGAGTTTGACCAATTTGTGATTTGGTCTGTAGGTAAAGAGTAGTGGAACGGGTTGGGTTCTTATTAAAGGTTCGTAAAGAGAGAATGGGCCACTATAAAAAGCATCATGAAGCCGTATGGCCAGAGATGCTTGCTGCCCTTCGGAGACACGGTTGGCATAATTACTCCCTTTTTCTAACGGATGACGGCTTGCTCTTTGGATATTTCGAAGCCTCGGAGTCATTTGAGTCAAGTCGTGCAGGTATGAGTACTGAAGAAATTAACACTAAATGGCAAACGTTTATGACAGACTATTTTGAGGATCTTCCTGGGCTACCCGACGAGGGGATGGTGAAACTGGATCAAGTGTTTTACCTGGAGTGAATTATGGAAAAGCTGGATTTCGTCGACTCCCATATCCATCTCTATGATATGCAACACCCCCATTTGACTTATGGGCATTGGGCGCCGAATTTTATACACCCAGTACTCGGTGCTCAAATTCAAGTCCTTGGTGAACGTAACTTTATAGCTGAGGACTATTTGGAGATTACCAAGGATGCTAATGTCACCAAGGCTATTCACGTCCAGGCAGCCATTGGTTCGGAGGATCCTGTAAAAGAAACAGAGTGGTTGCAAGAGGCATCTGATCGAACGGGGCTCCCCCACGGGATAGTTGCTTTTGCTGACTTCGGTGCGAAGAATATCCAGGAGACCCTTGAACGGCACTGTGTGTTTGAGAATATGCGAGGCATCAGGGACTTCGAAGCAGCCGATCACTTTGAAGACCCATCTTTCAAACAGGGTTTTGGCCTGATGGAGCGCTACGACCTAATCGCTAGTATGGGTGTAGAGTGGATGCAGATGGCGCAACTGAAGGCTGTAGCCAGCGAGTTTCCTAGCGTCAAGATGGTTTTGGATCATACCGGTACCCCTCTAAAGCGAGATAATGAATATGTGGACGGGTGGCGTAAGGGTATCTCTTCTCTAGGTGAAGTGGACAATCTCTGGTGCAAAATATCTGGTTTGGGTATGGGGGATCATGAGTGGACCACCGAGCGAATTCGGAGCTTTGTTATGCACTGCATAGAAACGTTTGGAACGGATCGCTGTTTCTTTGGAACTAATTGGCCCGTTGATAGCCTATGGAGTAGTTATGACTCTATTGTAGATGCTTATGCAGAGATTGTTTCTGACTTCTCTGATCAAGAGCGACAATCCCTATTTTCTACTAATGCTGAGAACCTTTATCGCATTTAGCTGCACCCACTTATCTTGATGGGAACACCCATGTATTTCTTACTCTAGACGCTCTCCAGGCTTGGGTATCTTCCTGTACCCTGTGCCGAATGACGCTTGAAGAGATAATCGTCGCAGTTGCAAGGGTAATTGGCTCTTTGCCAGTTATTAGATGGGCTTTCGCTGGAGCCATCATTGCTGTGCTTACCGATTTTTCAGATCTCTTCATGATGAATCTGTTGGATCTAGGAGGTCTTCGTAACTACCAGGCATTCGACAAATGGGTTGACCTTGTATATATGGGAACTTTTCTTTTAGCGTCACTCCGATGGTCAGGTGTTCCTAAAAAGGTTTCAATCGGATTATTTAGTTATCGGATATTGGGCGTGATTCTCTTTGAAATCACTTCACAGCGAAGTATTCTGCTACTGTTCCCAAACGTATTTGAGTTTTGGTTCATCTTTGTTGCTGGTATCAGGCTGTTTAAACCTAAATACGAAATCAATTGGCCACGCGCGGTACTCTGGCTACTTCCACTTCTTATCTTGAAAGAGTTTCAGGAATATGTTCTTCACCAAGGGCAATGGCTTGAACAATATAGAGCGGTTGACGTAGTTGTAGACTGGTGGCAGTTTTTGACTGGGTTATTGTAAACACTTACCGCAGGCTAATGCCCTCTATCAGCCACTTGACGGTTGCGGTTGCTGGCAGGGCAGCTAATGTACATTCACGGTTCTCGAATTCGAGAGAGTAATCTCCACTGGCGGCCGCATAAAAAGCAAACCGCGAATGATACAAATACTGTTGTGGGCTAGTTTTTTGGCTCTCTTGGCGCGGTTGTAGAGTGGCAAGAACATTGCCAAACGGGTCTTTGAGCAATGGTAATCCACATATCAACTGCTCATCCTTCTGTTGTCGTACTTCAACAGTTACCTCAGCCCTGGCCCCAACATTCAACGTAACTGAGGAGTTGGGAAATGTTACTTCCAGTAGATCAAATTGCTCAGCCGGGAGATTTCGTGTCGTGCTAGTAATAGGTTCGTATGATGAATCACTAATCGAACCACAAGCCGAAGTGCTGATGGTGACGCCGATTAGGATTAGACACCGGAGCAGCATTATTTTTCTAGTGTTAACCCTGATACTCTTTTGTGACTAGGAAAACTGTGTCTCCAGGTACAACTGATGGTGTCGCTCGGATCATGATAACGACTCCATCGGAGTCAGAGTAGATCGTGTCGTGGGTCTCACCGGCTAGGCCCACGACACGACCTATCAGATCACCCTTGTTGACGCGGTCTAGAACCTTGACCTTTGGGATGAAATATCCCCCCGCGCTCGTCGTAGGCACGATATCGACATTTCCGTCTCCTATAAGATGGTGTGTGGGGTTTTCCTTCTCGATTTCTCCATCGATGATATTCAGGTGACGCATGAGGTTAAGTACACCACGTGTATAGCGGGTAGACTCATCCAGATGAAGCCAGTTACCTCCTGGAGACTCAGTGTATAACCCAGGTATTCGGTTCTCGTACGCGAAGGATAGGGTTCGTCCTTTTGATACGTTGGGGTGCCCCCAGAGAACCGGCATCCCAAATGCAAAAGCAGCTTCGCGTGACTGCTTGGCTAAGACACTCTCACCCTCGTGATAGCCTATGAGACTTGGCATGTTCATGTTAGGGCCTGGACGTTGGAGGTCGACCAATAAGTCGGCATGGCTAATCACATGCTTTCCTAGGTAATAGGCGATACGTTCGGTAACCGTGCCGTCCAATGTTCCAGGAAAAACTCTCGCAAGATTAAGTCCATCTATTGGACTTGTTCGTGTTCCAGCTAAGAACGCGGGTACGTTGCATTGAGGGACACCGATAAAATCCCCCTGCATTTGTGATGGGTCAATATGTTTGAATGCTTCTCGGATGGCATGTGGGCCTTCGTATTCGTCCCCGTGGACTCCCCCAAGGGCGACTAAAGTCTTACCTGGTTGGGTCCCCTTCGCGACCAGTACGGCAAGTCTTAGCGGGTCTCCATTTGCTAAAGTTGCTATGTGATAGTACTGACTCAGTTTCGAACCTGCCGGTATCGACGAGGGATCGAATTCTCGGAAATGTTCTGATGTTATCTGGCTCATTTACCCTCTACCCGAGACTGGTTTTTAACTAGGTGACCATTTATTTTCAGGCGAACTAGCTTGTCTTGTGTATGCGTCCAGCTGTTTACGCCCCATGACCTTATTCGGTAAAGGCGGCTAATAAGCGGTCCGCTATTCTTTGCTCTTGGCCATCATGCAAAGTGTGAAGCGCCAGATGTAATAAGGTGTCGCTACCACCGAGGAGTATTGATGGATTCTCAGATGCGAGTATTTCCTTAATTTGTAGCCCTGTTTTCCCAATAGTTCCAGGGTCGAATGTAATAGAGAGTGAAGCGCCCGTATGGCTATTTGTTAGCGCTACCTCGCTCGAGAGAGATGGCAATGTTTTGATGGCTTCTTGTACCACCCGTGCTTTGGCGAGATATCCCAGTATACGATCCTCATGGTCGATGGTGAGCCATTCCTCTAGTGCGACTACCATTCCAACGATTTCCTGGCGATCCACCTTCATCGAGCGCCCAAATGATCGAGGGCGATCACCTGATTGCGAAGCTACGAACCCTTGGCGGGAGGCGGCTTGAACTAGATCAGATCGTCCACAGAGAAATCCTGTAGAACTGGGCGCCCCAAAATATTTACCTCCGAAACAGACGATGTCAGCTGCTCCGGCAATCCATCGAAGTTTCTCGATTGGAAAAGACTGATATGCCGCATCGACAATAACTGGTAGTCCGTGGGTTCCCCCTATAGCCATCGCTTCCTCAATCGAAACGAGCGAGGAGTCGGAATTGCCACGTGTTTTGTCAACGTAGCCAATTGCAGCGGTATTCGGCCCAATTGCAGCTTCCATCTCTTCGATGGTACAACCGTGTTCGTCTCCTGCGATAACAAGTTGCCCGCCGGGGACCACGTAGCAGCGATCATAGAAGTATCTCTGCTTCTGCTGGAAAATGAACTCGTTTCTCATGCCTGTGGTGTCGGGTAACCTGCCGATCATCTCCTTGTCAGTACCGGCCATTACTCCGGCTGCCGCATGAACGATTGCTGAAGCACACCCAGATGTAACAAAAGCGGCCTCAACATCCAGTAGAGTCGCTATTCGCTCGCCAGAAACTTCCATCAATTCAGGCATGTCGACATAGTATTCATTGGCAGCGTCCATAGCAGCCCTAACCTTGGTTGTTGCTGTTGAGCCACCGAGGGTAGTCTTGTTGCCAATAGCGTTTATGACAGGTGTTAAACCCAAGTCATTGTAGATATCGATTTGCTCTTCGGTGTTATGTGACACGGGCTTTATCAGTCCAGAATCGACTGGTCCCAATCGACCCAATCACGAATACCACTTGCATCGACAGTTTTTTTATAGGCATCAATGTGTGATTGGGGATATCCAACCTGCGCAGGGAAGTGTGGCCCGGTTTCCATGCCGAGGACAGATAGACGAAGCCGTGCATCCGGTCCTTCTCCCATTCCGGGTGCACTCATATCCCCAGGCTCAACCGCGAACGCCGGATCATAACGCATGCTTACCTCGAGTTCATCAAACTCAGTCCAACGCTGCTCTTTTACTAGTTGCCAACGAAGTAGAGAGAGTCTTGGGGCGACATTAACCATAAAATCAGTAAAGCCCCGGGCGCCCATCTGATAACCAATCGACATCACACCCCCATTGCTAACGAAGCTAATGCGATCACCGAAATGGCGAATCATGCTGATGTAATCGTCAGCGCGGGTTGTTGACCACTTGATCCCTGCGAAGTTATCGATTTGTGTGAAACGTTCAATTAGACTTCTTGAAAAATTGTAACCACCTGGCATAGCCCATGGAGTGTTGTATGCCATGATCCCAATGTCTGCATTGTCGCTTATGTATTGGTAGTGGGTGAATATCTCGTCTTCTGTGGGTTGCATATAGCGTGGTGGTGCACATTGAATAAATTCCATGCCGATATCTGCAGCTATTTTAGCTTTCTTAGCTGCGCGACGGGCACTCAATTCAAAAACACCAATTCCTGTCGGTACCTTGCCTGCCGCAGCCTCTACAAGGGTTTCGGCCATCGCTACCCATTCATCATCATCCAGGAAATATCCTTCTCCCAGCCCCCCGGCTGTGAAAACTACGCAATTCTCCTCGGTCAGACCCTGGTCGATTAGCCATCGGATTTGCTTTTGTGCTTTACCTAGCTCGAGGTTGTATTCTTGGTCAGTGAATGTTGGTAGCGAGACAGAGATTCCTGAAAGTCTTTCGTAACGTGAGTTGTTCATATTTACCTATCCATAAATTTAGTGGTCGTTGTGTTATCGGACTGAGCCTCAGCTGAGGTTTGTGTGTTTTGGCTTTCTCAGTCCTGCGAAGGTTAATCTCTAATTATGAGATCATCAAGTCACCACCGTTGATGTCTAGAGAAGCACCTGTGATATAGGCTGCGCGGTCAGAGGCTAAAAACGCCACGAGTTCGGCTACCTCGGCTGGGTCACAAATACGGGGAATCGGGAAACTGTCAATGTATCCTGTTAGCTGCTGACTTGAGACATTTTCTTGGACCATCTCAGTATCAACAAGGCCTGGGCATACAGCGTTCACTGTGATCCCCATTGGCGCGACTTCCTTTGCAACTGCTCGAGTCAAGCCTAGGATGCCTGCTTTGGCAGCGGTGTAGCGTGGTCCTCCCAGGGTGCTAACGGCTTTCCCTGCAGTTGACGAAAAATTAACGATGCGGCCCCAACCAGCTTTGCGCATATGAGGGATAACGGCACGACTAAACAAATAAGTACCTTTCATGTTTACGTTAATCACCAGATACCATTCTTCTTCCTCCATATCGAGAAGGCGGGTCCTAAAAAGTATCCCAGCGTTGTTCACGAGGATATCAACGGCGCCAAACTCATCCAAAGCGGTCGCTACAATTGCGTCTACGTCGTCCTTTTTGGTTACATCACCCGGTGCTGCGACAGCCGAGGCTCCTGAACTCGTCAGATCATTAACAACCTTGGATAAAGCCTCAAGGTTCTTGTCGTTCACAATGACATTCGCGCCTTCAAGGCTAAGCTTTTGAGCAACCGAACGTCCCATTCCCTGTCCACCACCTGTGATTATCGCAACTTTGCCTTCAAATTCTTTTTCCATAAAAATCACCGCTCCAGGTGCAGGAATTCTTAGGATCGCCCCTTGGATCTTCAGACCGTTAGGGGAGGTCTCTTCAGATGATACCTTGCTCTTCGCCCGCTTGTTTGAAGACACTGATAGCGTAGTCGAGTTGATCGCGGGAGTGGGCCGCGGACATCTGTACACGGATACGAGCCTCACCACGCGGTACTACAGGAAAACTAAATGCGACTACAAATACGCCCTGGGCGTTAACTGCATTGGCTAAAGCGACGTTCTTTTTTTCATCTCCGATCATGATTGGCACGATGGGGTGATCGCCTGCAATGATGTTGAATCCGAGTTCGTTCATCTGGTTCCGGAAGTGACGAGTGTTCTCGTGCAGTGTCTCCCGTAACGCTGGGCGTGTTTGAATAATCTCTAATGCTTTGGTCGTTCCGACGACTACTGGTGGAGCTATGGTATTTGAGAACAGATACGGCCGTGAGCGCTGTCGCAAGATGTCTACGATCTCTTGTTTACCCGTAGTGAATCCGCCGGAGGCTCCACCAAGTGCTTTCCCCATTGTGCTAGTTATTACGTCAATACGCTCAAGCACTCCCTGTTTCTCAGGGGTGCCCCGCCCCGTTGGACCCAGAAAACCCGTCGCGTGAGAGTCATCGACCATCACGAGTGCATCGTACTTATCTGCGAGATCACAGATGTTTACAAGATCAGCTTCGTCACCTTGCATAGAGAACACGCCATCAGTAGCGATCATACGAAACCGGGAGTCTCGGCTCTCCTTTAGCTTCTCCTCGAGATCATTCATATTGTTGTGTTTGTAGACTTTACGGGTCGCTTTGCATAGTCGAACACCGTCTATGATGCTTGCGTGGTTTAAGGCGTCAGATATGATCGTATCCTCAGGACCAAGTAACGTTTCGAACAGGCCAGTATTCGCGTCGAAACATGAGCTGTATAGGATGGTAGCATCCGTACCAAACCACGCAGTGATTTTCTCTTCTAATTCCTTATGAATATCTTGTGTGCCGCATATGAAACGTACAGATGCCATGCCAAAACCATGTGTCTTCAGTCCATCAGCTACAGCATCCTCGATCTCTGCACTATCAGCCAAGCCGAGGTAGTTGTTAGCGCACATGATTATTTCGTGTCCGCTACTTGTATCAACCTCAGCACCCTGTGGCGTTCGGATGATCTTCTCGTTCTTGTAAAGCCCGCTATCACGGATTCCGTCTAGTTCATCTTGAAGGAATTCCTTCATTGCGGTATAGGCCATGGATGTGTCTCCTAGGGGTTGGTCACGAATCGTGTGCGAGAGTAACTTGTAGGTATGGGAGTGTCAATGGCGTTGGCGCCTGACAGATTGACTCACAGGGAATCAACTTGTTGTCTTTGGGAGCCTCGCTGAGTCAGTAAGGTACATCTAGGTACATCTGCTAATTACCACACTGGCATTCCGTGGGTGTTGTTAGAGTGGAGATGTCAAGCTTGATTCTTAATCGTTTGGAAGTCAGGATCAGGTCTGTAGGTATTTTTTGGGAATCTCGGCTCCCGCTGTGTATTGTAAGCGGCCGAGGCGGACCATTTGATACACGTTGACTCTAAACTCAGGGTTTATGCAAACGTGCATGTATGCGTCGTGCTCTGAGATATCGTATTCCTCTACCATCCATTCCATTAAATTCACGATCGCGCTCTCGACAGCGTTCTCCAGAGGCCGGAACGAATACAGGGAAATGATTGAGTCGGCTTTCTCAAGGCGTAGGAACGGTATCGTCTTGTTTTTGATGACTCGTACGCTTAGTGTGGTATCGCCTCTGGTTTCGTCAGCAGTTCCGTAAAATTCGGTGTCACCCTGACTAGCGTGTACGTCCCCTATATACAGAAGACCTCCTTCATGGTAGCTATTGATGTAAACTCGAGTGCCTTCCTTTACGTCGCGTACGTCAAGATTGCCTCCCCAGGGGCCTTGTCCCACGGCGCTTGTCTCAACTTCTCGGTCAGGTGCGACTCCGATCGTGCCAATCATTGGAGCCAGATCCCAAGTGATTGTGTCGTTAAATACCCCTTTACCATCGCGAGTCGTTCCACTGGGACCCGGAAGATGTTTGATGATGTGCACGAATGGGTTCTGAAAGGCGCTCCATTTATACGAGTCACCGAGTGGGCCTGATCCTGGTCGAATGTTGGTAAAGCCTTGGTCGTCCACTATCAGTTTTTCTATCGTGACTTCAAGTAGATCACCTCGACTCGCTCCCTCGATATATACGGGGCCTCCAATTGGATTACCCTTCGGAGGTTCAAAGTTTCGCGTAGGAAAATCCATGATATGAGGAGCTACGTCAGTCGATCGAACGAGTCCCGATCCAGCGTCTTCCGTCTCAATTATGAAACTTTCCCCTTGGCGTACTCGCAGTAGTGGTTCATGCCTGTAGTCGAATTCGTATTTCATCGCTTGGTCACGGCTAATTTTCTGCATTGGAACCTCAGGTATTGGTTGTTGTGGGATCTGTTAGTGGGACTGTGAGATATGCGGGACTGCAGGTACTCAGGTTAGCTTCAAAATCGTTAACTACGAGGCACGCATCGTAAGTACGGACCCGATAAGTGTCAAGATGAGCCCATGTGGCTCTCGGCTAGGAGGTTGTAACATGAACGGAACCAGTCTACCTGTATACGAATACGGTTATCATCGGTATTTCGTAACTGATGGGGACGCACTATTATAGAATTTTCAAAGAATGTTACAGATTTCTAACTTAATTAAATCTAGGTGATTAATGCAAAATATTTATCAGGATTCGATCGTTATTGATGGTCTGAATGTCAGTAATTGGGAGAGCGAACAAGCTCTAAAAGGTGTCTATGATGGTCAAGTGACAGCCATCAACGCTACGACAGCTATTTTCGAAAATTACAACCAGGCAATGGATAATATTTCTGGTTGGTATCGTCGCTTTCACGCGCACTCTGACATGCTTACCCATATCACGTCTGTACAAGATATTCATGATGCTAAAAGAGATGGAAAGAGTGGGGTTATCTTCGGCTGGCAAAATGCGAGCCCGATTGAGAACGATCTGGATAGAATCGAGCAGTTCAAAATTCTTGGTGTTAGGATCATTCAGATTACTTACAACGAACGGAATTTAATCGGCAATGGTTGCTACGAACGAAATGACGATGGTCTTAGTAATTTCGGGCGCGATGCTGTTAGGCAGATGAACCGTCTCGGGATCCTAATCGATCTCTCTCACGTTGGTGATAGAACAACCCTGGAAGCAGCCGATCTTTCGGATAAACCGGTCGCTGCAACACACGCTAACGCTCGATCTTTCGTTGACCACCCACGAAATAAAACAGACGATGCTCTTAAGTTGATTGCTGAGAGAGGTGGAATAATCGGGGTGACGTCGTGGCCACCCTTCCTGCCCAATAAATTCAAATCAACGCTTCGGGACTTTGGTGATGCTATTGATGACATGGTGGAGCGAGTTGGTATTGATCACGTTGGTGTTGGGAACGATTATACTATTGGTCAAAGTAAGGAGTGGTTTGACACACTGATGGCCCAACAGGGCACGAAGTGGAACCCTCGGCGACTAGATTACCCGGATACGGTTACTCACCCCCGTGGGATTGAGACCCCGGATAAGCTTCCATGCTTAGCGGATGAACTCCTTAGCCGAGGTTACAAAGAGGTTGATATTAAGAAGATATTGGGTGGGAATTTCCTGCGAATTTTTCAAGAGACTTGGGACTGATAGCCCTTGAGAAATACTAAACCGGAGAACAATCCCCTTTGAAGAAAGGACATATCTATTTAGATTCACTCGCCTTGTCGCTGTACTGAGGCGGGTGTACCATTTGCAGACCTTGTATTCGGAGTTTTAACTGCGATGTGTGGCATTAGTGGAATCATGTACAAAAACAGTCGTCATCAAGGTCTTGCTCCTGTTGGTAATGATCTTGTAAGAATGCTCGACTCACTTGCACATCGTGGGCATGATTCTACTGGTTACACAATTGTTGGTGAAAACAATGATGGCCAATTGATTCTCCGTATTTGGACGGGGGAATCGGAGCACCCTGACGTAATACTTGCTCGAGCCCAAGAAGCAGTCGAACAAGTCGGTTGTGTGGTGAATTCAAGACAGGCATGGGGAGGTTTTCTGCGCCTGAACTTGAACTACGAGGGCGAGATTCCGGAGCTAGCTGAGGCTATCCTGCAGACAGAGGGTGTAGTTATCCATAGCATTGGCGAAGCATCAGAAGTGATTAAAGATGTTGGTACTGCTAGTGATATGGAGCCTCGCCATCAGGTAGGTTCTCTAAAAGGTACACATGGCATCGGTCACGTGCGGATGGCAACTGAAAGCAAGGTGGATATTACTCACTCCCATCCGTTTTGGGCTTACCCTTTCACTGACGTAACGGTAGTCCACAACGGTCAACTTACCAACTATCATAAGCTTAAGCGGCATTATGAGGATGTCGGAGGTTATCGCTTTTTAACCGACAACGATTCTGAACTGATAGCCGTTTACCTTGCTGATAAGTTGGCTCAAGGAGACTCTCTAACTGACGCGCTTAGGTACTCGTTGGAAGAACTAGATGGAACTTTCACTTACCTAGTTTCAACGAAAGATGGTATCGGAGTTGCCAAGGACCGTTGGGCAGCCAAGCCACTCGTTACGATGGAGACCGATGATGTCGTAGCAGTGGCATCTGAGGAGATAGCACTCAGGAGCGTTTTCACCGATCAAGAACTTGATCGGGCTGAGCCTCAGGAAAACGAGGTTCTCACGTGGTCAGTCTAGATGCACACAGCCTGAGCGCTCGTGAACTGAACCAAGCTATAAAAAAAGCTGCACTTACTGGTAGTCAGATTACTATTTTGAACCCTCAGGCTCGTCACAATATTGCCGTCGGGATTCTTGATTCATGCAAGATTGATATCGATGGTAGTGTTGGCTACTATGCCGCGAGCCTAATGGACGGGCCAGAAGTTAATATTGATGGAAATGCTGGATGGGCTCTTGGTGAGAACTTGATGAGCGGAAAGATAGTACTTACCAAGGATGCCGGTGCGTCGGTCGCAGCCAGTATGCGTGGAGGCGATATCGTTGTGGGAGGTAATGCCGGAGCAAGAGCTGGCATATCTATGAAGGGTGGTACTCTTCTCATCGGGGGCAACGCAGGCTTCCTGACCGGATTTATGATGCAGAAAGGTCGGATAGTAGTTTGTGGAGATGTGGGGGATGCAGTTGGCGATTCCATGTACGAAGGGGTCATTTACGTTGGAGGCGACATCGGGTCACTTGGAGCCGACGCAAAAATTATTGAACCTTCGGAGACAGATCTTATTGAACTGTGGGGTTTACTTGAGCAAAGTGGAATAAACGATAGACCCCGCTTCAGAAAGATTGTATCCCAGAAAAAACTGTATCACTTTGACAATCTAGAACGGCTCGAGATGTCAGCTGTTTAGTTTAGGAGTGTCCACTTATGGTACAGGCGTCTAGTCAGGTTTGGTCACAGCAGATTATTGACGATATCCATGCTAAGGCTGACCTTGGTCGCTACCGTATACGCGGCTTTAGCACCTTCCAGAAAGTAACTCATTTCGATGACCTGACCTTTTTGTCCACCGGTCTTACCCGTTTCCCACTTGAAGGGTATAAGGAGAAGTGCAGCACTCAGGTGACTCTTGGTGCACGATATGCCAGCGAACCCCTTGTACTTGAGACTCCGGTCTACATTACTGGGATGAGCTACGGCGCGCTTTCGGTTAGTGCTAAGACTGCTTTGGGAAAAGCTGCGTCAATGGTTGGAAGTGCGAGTTGCACCGGCGATGGAGGGATGCTTCCCGCCGAGCGTGAGGCTTCAGACAAGCTAATTTACCAAGTGCTCCCTAGCCGGTATGGGTTCAACCCACATCATCTACTGGAAGCACAAGCAGCGGAAATCGTGGTTGGCCAAGGGGCAAAGCCAGGGACGGGCGGTATGTTAATGGGCGTAAAAGTCCTTGATCATATTGCTGAAAGTCGGGACTTGCCATCCGGTATCGATCAAAGGAGTCCAGCAAGACATCCGGACTGGTTGGGTCCAGACGATCTAGCAGTCAAAATTGAGCAGATTCGAGAAGCAACGGATGGGCGTATTCCCGTTAGTGTTAAGTTGGGGGCTTGCCGTGTAACCGATGACGTAAAATTGGCTGCAAAAGCCGGAGCGGACATCGTTGTTGTAGATAGTATGCTTGCTGGCACCGGTGCCTCTGGAGAAGCTTTACTGGATCATAGTGGGATTCCAACCGTACCATCGATCGTGATGGCTCGAGAGGCTCTAAGAGACATGGGACTCTATGGTACTGTCAGTTTAGTGGCCTCTGGTGGTATTCGAAGTGGCGCTGATATGGCGAAGGCATTAGCTCTTGGGGCTGACGCATGCGCGATTGGAATCGGTGCTTTGGTCGCCCTTAATTGTAATCGTGATATCCCAGAGGCCGATTTTGAGAGCGAAGTTGGGGTATCAGCGGGTCAGTGCCACCACTGCCAGACGGGTAAATGTCCTGTTGGTATAGCGACCCAAGACCCTGAATTAGAGAAACGACTCGATTCCTCGGAAGGCGCTGATCGCGTAGCTAATTTTTTGAATTCCATGACAATGGAGGCGGCACTTCTAACGCGCTCGCTTGGCAAGGGCGATGTACGTAGCCTGGAGCCGGAAGATATGGTTGCTCTGACTATCGAGGCATCAGCGATGGCACGTATCCCGCTCGTTGGTACGAATAAAGTTTTTGGTTGGGATTAGCCCTTGCTAGTCGGTAAGTCGGTTATTATCATGGGCCGACATTAACACAATACTCTTAGGCAAGGAGTACTCAAATGGCCGACCGAGAGATGATCCGACAGCAAATGAACGCTGACGGTGTGGAATATATTCTGGCTCAGTTCATAGATATCCACGGCTCACCAAAGGTTAAGATGGTTCCAGTCGCTCACTTTGATGACATCATTGATGAGGGGGCTGGCTTTGCTGGAGCTGCAGTCTGGGGCATGGGGCAAGGTCCTCACTCTCACGATATGCTTGGTCGTATAGATCTTGATTCATACAGCGTTGCACCTTGGACAGAGGGTGTAGCGAGGTTCGCATGTGACTTGTATGTGGATGACGAACCTCATCCTTATGATCCAAGGGTTAATCTCAAGCGGGTGCTGAGCGAGGCGGCGGACCAAGGATATGTTTTCAACACCGGGATTGAGCCAGAGCACTTCTTGGTTACCCGTGATGAAAATGGCGATATCGATATTTTCGACCCTGATAAAGTTGATACGCTCGGCAAGCCTTGTTATGACTTCAAAGGAATATCCAATGTGCAAGGCTATCTCCGAGACCTGATGGATGGAATGGCCCGTGTCGGGTGGGATCCGTACCAATCAGATCATGAGGATGCCAACGGTCAATACGAGGTCAACTTTGTCTACGATGATGCGCTGATCACTGCTGACCGATATACCTTTTTCAAGATGATGACTAGTCAGTATGCAAAGCGCTACGGTGCGATAGCAACTCACATGGCAAAGCCTTTTTCAGACCGTACTGGTAGTGGTGGCCACGTTCACTATCACTTAGCAGATGCCACTACAGGCGAGAACGTTCTAATGGACGAGAGTGACCCGCAAGGGCTTGGCTTATCGGAGATGGGCTACCATTTTATTGGAGGCGTACTCAAACACGCCCCTGCACTGTGCGCGATAAACTCGCCGACGATTAATTGCTATAAGCGTTTACAAGTTGGACAGGGTTTATACAGTTCTCGCTCTGGGCTTACCTGGACACCTGCATTCATAACTTTTGGTGACAATAACAGAACTCAGATGATACGAACTGCAGGTCCAGGCCATCTTGAGGACAGAACAATATCAGCTGCTAATAACCCGTACCTGGTCTTCGCCGCTTATGTGACGGCGGGCCTTGATGGCATCAAGAATAAGATAGATCCAGGCACGCCCAACATGGGTAATAACATGTACGAGCTAGGCTTGGATGAGATCGCGCGCCGGGGTATACAAATGCTGCCTCAGTCACTTCCTGAGGCGCTTGATGAATTGAAAAAAGACTCTGTAGTACAAGGTGCCCTAGGGGTGATCAGCGATGAATTCATACAACTGAAGGAAGCTGAACATCAGGATTACCACAGGCAAGTGACCCAGTGGGAGATCGACCGGTATCTAACGATGTTTTAGTGTAAGCGATATCTTGCCGTACAAAGAATCCAGAATTAGTGGAAAGTACGCTCTTGATTGTCTAGGAGATAATGGCCTGTAATAAGGCTTAACCATGGCATTACTTATAGAATGTCCGAACTGTGGGAGCCGGGATGTTCATGAATTCCGTCATGGAGGCGAGATATCTGATCTCTCCGAGCGTAAGGGCATTTCCGATTCTGATTTGGAATTAACTAAGTACTTCTATTTCGCCCGGAACAACGCTGGGGATAGTAAGGAATGGTGGTACCATTCCTTCGGATGTCGCCAGTGGTTCGTTGCATACCGCAATACGGTGTCCGACCAAATCCGAGAGACAGAGTGGCCTGAGAAAAGGCTGGATTCATAATGGGACGTTACTCACAACTGCCACGTCTCGTTCCAAGCTCTCGTGAACTGATTAGCCGGAACAAAATGGTCGAATTGAAATTTGGCCGGCACACCGTGGAAGCGTTCGAGGGAGATACAATTGCCTCGGCTCTGTACGGTGCTGGATTCAGAATCTTTAGCCGAGGTTTCAAATACCACCGTGCCCGTGGGTTGCTCTGCGTTTCAGGCAATTGTCCAAACTGCTTGATGAAAGTTGATGGAATTCCCAATGTTCGTGCCTGTCTTACTCGCATTGAGCAAGGGATGAAAGTAGAGCACCAGAATGCGTGGCCTACCTTAAATAGGGATCTTTTTTCACTGATTGACCGTCTCGACTGGGCGCTACCGATAGGATTTTACTATAAGACCATGCATCGCCCCAGGGCATTGTGGTCAATATCAAGTGCACTGATTAGGCGAGTCGCTGGGCTTGGTCGTCTTGATTCCATAGCTTCAGAATCTTTGCCTATTGAGTATCACAGGTTTCAACAGACGAACGTGGCTGTTGTGGGAGGTGGCCCCGCAGGACTCAGTGCTGCCCTTGCTGCTGCAAACTCTGGAGTTGACGTTACCCTTGTTGATGAACAATCGACTCTTGGGGGGCACTTAAGGTTTGAGAATCGGATGCGGACTCTGGGTGGTGAGGAAAGCCGAAATGTTATCAGCGCTCTTTCTGCAAAAGTTGAGGCACATGAGAGGGTTCAAGTCATTCTTGATGCCACGGTCATTGGAAGGTACGAAGATAACCTGCTAGGTATCAGTACTCCCGGCGGATTGATCCATCTCCGGGCTCAGTCGATCATTGCAGCGACTGGTTCTCTAGAGGTTCCGCTAACGTTTGAACGTAATGACCTCGCGGGTGTGATGCTGGGTACGGGAATACAGCGTCTGATAAACCTCTATCGACTAAAGCCAGGACAAACGGCTTTGGTTGCAACCACCAATGACCAAGGTTATTACACGGCCCTTGATTTGTTGGAAGCAGGAGTTCGAGTGGCTGCGATTGCAGACACGAGACCAGAGTTTCGCAGTGACTTCGATGCTGCAGTCACGCTGAAAGGGAATGGTGTTCTGGTGTTACCGGGGCACGCAATCGTTCGTGCAGAAGGGACTAGAACAGTGATTGGTGGGGTGGTAGCAGCGATTGAGGCTGACATGCCTACTACCAAGGAACGTCAGTTTGACTGTGATCTTATCGCGATGAGTGGTGGTTTTCAGCCTGCCAATTACATTTTGAGGCAGTCTGATGTAGGTATTGGCTTTGACTCTGAATTTGATGAACCAGTCCCAATCTCCTCTTCGACGGCTATTCGTCCTGCTGGGGATGTGACTGGGTTTCATAACCCCCATGTAGCTACTTTGCAAGGTAGATTAGCGGGTTTGTCGGTCGCAAAGACCCTTGGTATGCAGGTACCTGTTGACACTATTTCGCAAGTTGAGGTTGAGCTCAGGAACGCAGAAACTACATACAGAGACAAGGTTCAAGTTCGCCCGGCTCCTATTGATTCTGAAGCAGGGGTCAAGCAGTTTGTGTGTTTTTGCGAGGATGTAACTCTGAAGGATGTTGTACAGGGAGTAGGTGAGGGGTTCGCAGATATTCAAACCCTCAAGCGATACAGTACAACGACGATGGGGCCATGTCAGGGGAAGATGTGTCACAAGCGTTTTGTAGAAATAGTTTCGGATCAGACTGGTATGTCGCCAGACGAGGTGGGTTCGACGACTGCAAGACCCCCCATACAGCCGGTGACGCTTGGTACTCTGGCCGGGCCGGGCCACATGGCATGGAGGCGGACTCCGATACACAATAGGCATCTCATAGCAGGGGCTAAGATTATCGAGACTGGTGGGTGGCAACGACCTCACAGCTATGGTGATCCTCACGATGAGGCAAAAGCTGTGCGTGAGCGTGTGGGGATTATAGACGTTAGCACTCTGGGTAAGTTGGATGTGCGAGGGCTTGACGCTGGCCAGCTCCTTGACTTTGTTTATACTCATAGATTTTCTGATCTCAGACCAGGCCGTGTTCGCTACGGTCTAATGACCGGTGATAACGGCACGATCATGGATGATGGTACCGTGGCCCGTTTGACTGACGACCGGTATTACATAACGACCTCAACTGCCAATGTAGAAACGGTAGAGCAGTGGTTCAAATGGTGGATGGCGGACCGGCAGATATGTGCTCATGTCACAAATATCACAGCTGGTTACTGTGCTATCAATGTTGCGGGTCCGGACGCTCGGGCGACGCTTGCAAAGCTGACAGATGTTGAACTTGAGCCTAAGAAATTTCGTTACATGCAAGTGAAGAGTGGCCAGGTTGGAGGAATACCAGCAATGCTCTTACGGATTGGATTCGTAGGAGAGTCTGGTTGGGAGATACACGTCCCTTCCGAGTACGGGGAGGAGATATGGAATGCTTTGCTTACCGCTGGCGAGGAGTTTGGGATTACTCCCTTTGGCGTTGAGGCACAACGTATCTTGAGACTTGAAAAAATGCACATCATACCGAGTCAGGACACCGATATTCTGACCACACCTTTTGATATATCAGCTGATTGGGCGGTGAAGTTTGATAAGGGTGACTTTGTGGGTTCTGGCGGATTACGCATCGCGAAAGAACGAGGGGTGAGAGATATCCTGGTGGGTTTCAAGATGCGTGGTAGCGCTGTGCCAAATGATGGTGATGCAGTCGTATCTGAGTCCGGTTTACCGATTGGTAGGATCACCAGTGCACGGCTTAGTCCTACAATGGGTACAGGTTTTGGCTATGCTCGTGTGCCTGTTGAAGTCGGGGTCGAAGGCGGTGTTATTCACATTAGAGTCAATGGCATCAATCACCTTGCCGATGTGACCCTAAGACCCTTCTACGACCCAGATGGAGTGAGGTTAAGGGAATGAAGTTTGTGGGTCTCAGTGCCATGCATCACCAGCATCTGGCTCTCAATGCGACGATGACGGAGAAGAATGATTGGATGATTCCTGCGTATTACACCTCGCCTGAGGCGGAGAGTGCTCGTCTAGAGGTTACAGTGGGTCTAATGGATGAGGGCCGTGTCGGTAAGTTTCTTATACAAGGTGAGACCGTTGAGGCAACTCTGAAGTCAGTCATTAGTGGTTATACGAATACGAAAGTGGGTGAGGTCGTAGCCGTTACCTCTCCCTCTGATAGTTCTACAGGTCTGCTGGTAGCTCAGCTTTCCGCTGATGAATACATGTTGCTGACTTTAGCAACGGAGCTGCCTAGTTTTGATTTGCAGTCAGGGGATTCTACTTGTGTTCATGTTGTAGATATGACTTCCACCCTAGCATCAGTTCGTATCATAGGACCTAACTCTATGGACCTACTAGCTCACTTGGTGGAGCTTGACCTTGATCCTCGAAGGTTTGCCGACATGAGCGTTGTTCAGACGATGGTCGCGAAGGTTCATGGAATGATCCTTCGGCGCGACATCGGCAATTTGCTATCCTACCAACTTTTTTTTAGCCGGGACTACGGCGAGTATTTGTGGGACGCACTAATGCTTGCGGGAGAGCATCATGGGGTCATTCCTGTTGGTCTTGAGACAATGGATCTTTTGCATGAGGGGCTGTGATGGTTTCCCAACTTTTCAGTAGACAGCGATTCTGGCGGAAGCAAGAGTTAAGTTCCTATTACGACATTGTGATTATCGGTGGAGGAGTGCACGGGCTTTCGACTGCATACTACCTTGCGAAATTTGATAAGGATTTAAAGGTAGCTGTGATGGACAAAAGCTACTTGGGAGCGGGTGCTAGCGGACGTAACACTGCAATTATCCGTGCAAACTATTTAACTCCTGAAGGTATCGCTTTTATGAACGCGAGCCTGAAATTGTACGAACAACTTTCGGGTGAACTTGGTCTCAACTTACTCTTCAGTCAGATAGGAAGGTTGGATATTGGCCACACTGAGTCCACCCTGTTCTGGCTACGGCAACGGAGTGAATACAATCAACTGATGGGTGTTGAAAGCAATTTGATCACACCTGATGAGGTAAAGGCGATTGTTCCTGAGATAGATTTGCGGGAAGGTAAACCCTTTCCGATTATGGGTGCTCTACACCATCCCCCTGCTGGTGTAGCAAGGCACGATGCAGTTGTCTGGGGATATGCTCGGGGAGCTGATCGGAACGGTGTGGAGTTGCACCCGTTTACGGAGGTGATTGGTATAACGAAAGAGGGCAGACGAGTTACGGGAGTGGACACTTCTAAGGGACGGGTCAAGGCGGGGCTTGTGGTGAGTGCGACAGCTGGTTGGACCTCGACGATAGCGAGAATGATAGATATAGATGTTCCGATACTAACCTATCCTCTCCAAGCATTTGTGACCGAACCACTTAAACCCATGATTGATACAACAATTTCCTCGGGAGAGTTACATACCTACATTTACCAAACCGAGCGTGGGGAGTTGGTAATCGGCGGTGGTGTTGACCATTACCCTACTTACTCGCACAAGTCGACATTACACATGTTGGAAGAATTAGCTACCAATGCTATCCGTTTGTTGCCTCAGTTGCGCGGGGCAAAGGTTTTACGTCAGTGGACAGGTATTTGTGATATGACACCAGATTATGCGCCGATCATTGGCCCTGTGGATGGGGTGGATAATTTTATGTTGAATTGTGGCTGGGGCACGTGGGGTTTTAAGGCTGCACCGATCTCTGGTAAAACAACGGCCGAGTTGATATTGACTGGGAAAGTACCCGAACTCATCGAGCCGTTTGACTTGAATCGTTTCTACGAAGGACGGCTGATCAATGAACGTGCGGCTGCAATCGCCGCTGCGATCCACTAGGGTTCAATCTTCTTTGTCGTGATTGGTAGTTTCACCATGTTCCTTATAGAGTAAAGTACCAACTATCGAGACTACGGAACTAGCGGATATATCAGCAGGACATTGGTTGTATCCCACTGATACCCCGGACACGTCTTCAAGGATGCTGAGCATCATATAGATTGGAGGGATTCCACATATTCGACGAGAGTCTTGCTCTTCTCGTGAGATTTGTAGGAACCCTTCGGCGTCGCCTCGCTCGATGGATGCAATTGACTTTGCATCCCGAGTTTTTAAATCCCTCTTTGCTTCAAGATTGAGTGGTTCAGGATCATCAAAGGCTGGACCGACGTGCGCCAAGTCTCCAGCAGCGACAATAAGTGTGCGTTTCTCTGAGACAACCTGTCTCAGGTATCTAATCGCGTCGTGTAATTGGCTGTCTGGTTTGGCGTCGCCGGTGGTGATGTGGTGGAAGGATCCGCACAAAATTGGCACTATGGGCAGGGCTCTCTGGAAGTAATGGTGGAGCCAAACTACTGCCAATTCAATCGAATGTTCTTGGAGATGGTGTAGTTCTTCAGTATATGCACTTTGGCCCAGGGTTTTTGCTAGGCCATCGACTATATCTCGGTCGGTCGGGATAACTCCATATGGGGTTCGGTAATTTTGGCGTGTTGGTGATAATTTCCCTAACCCACCATGGTGGTCTGTACCAAGAATAATAGCTATATCAATGTCTTGCAGATCATTCTTGCAAGATTCCCAAAGTCGAGCATAGCTAGTACCTCCTCGAGCGTAATCGATGTGTGGTGAGACCATGCCGACTAATTCGCCAACGGGTTTTTCAAAGGATTCAGTGTGGTCTATCTTGTCTACATAACCCGATATCATTTCTTTGAAATCAGGTCTTGTAGAAGGATAGACGTGTCCAGCATGAGAAGGGGCCCTAGATTTCCGACGACGGTATCGGTTGATAGCTGCTTGGTAGGCGCGATTGAAGGTATCGCCCTCAAGTAGTAAGGCAGAGTCGAGGGAACGAACGAGTTCGTCTAGTTGGTTGGCTGTCAACTGAATCCCTGACCGGAGGGCGAATCCGTGTCGAAGACTTTCGATCGTTCGTGAGCCATCAATCAGAGTAAGGAGAGGCGCCACTTGTTGTGGTATGAGCACGCCTTTGGAGGCGATACCAAGGGGGTCTCTCAGGTCAATATACTGGCCGCCGTTATGTTGTACCCATGTTGGCTGCAGTACTCGTAGCTTGGGTTGTTGAATATGAGATGTTGAAGGAATTTCTATTACCGCCAAACTTCAGAGTCCCATTAAGCATCGCGGTAAAGTATAACCCTACAATCGTTCTGAAGGAACAGTGTCTTTATCCGTAATTCCGCAATAGAAAAGTGGGTCAACGCTTAGACGGCTGAGGTGTTACGGGCAGCGACAACTATAGCTGGCAAGTAAGTAATTAGTCCGGCTATCGGTTCAGGAGCGTTAGTGGAGCGGGAGACGGGATTCGAACCCGCGACATCTTCCTTGGCAAGGAAGTGCTCTACCACTGAGCTACTCCCGCTCACTGTGCTGGTGCCGAGGGCCGGAATCGAACCGGCGACACCAGCATTTTCAGTGCTGTGCTCTACCAACTGAGCTACCTCGGCGCGAACATTTAATATAGGCCTCGTTTACAGATAGTGTCAAGCTATCAGACTGTTCCTGAGGCCCTTCAAGCGGGAGCACACCGGTGATATACTCCGCCCGTTATGGAGTCAATGGGAGGATAATAAAAATGGGCTATTCAGAGTCGATGTATGCAAAGGCAATTGAGTTGACCCGTTCGGTAATAGAGATGACTGCTGCCGCTGATTCTGGGCACCCTAGTTCTGCTGCAAGCCTTGCGCATATCGTGACCGTTCTTATGTACGACCATATGCGCTATGACCCTGCGGATCCTGCGAACCTTGCTGCTGACAGGCTTGTACTTTCCGAAGGTCACTCAGCGCCGATAGTGTATGCAGCTGGTGCAGATCTTGGCATTGCTATAAAAAATAACGGGGAAACGAGGCAAATGACGACTGAAGACAGTCTGGAACTCCGTGCCATTGATAGTCCAATTGATGGCCACCCAAATCCCGCGGAGGGCTTTATCTTTTTCCCAGCTGCTACAGGCTCCTTAGGTCAAGGGCTCTCGGTAAGCGCAGGAATGGCCGCTGCATCCCAATTAAATGCTAGTGATAGTCGCGTGTATTGCCTTATCGGAGACGGTGAGAGTCGTGAAGGCCAAATTTGGGAAGCCATTGATTTCATTGTTGATTATGAATTGGCGGCAGTTTGTCCCATTTTCAACTGCAATGGTTATGGGCAGTCTGACCCGGTCAGTGTTCAGCAGATGGCGAATCGTACAGAATCAAAACTGCGCGGAGCGGGATTTGACGTAAAAGTGGTTGATGGCCATAACCCTCAAGAGATCAAAGATGCTCTTGTGATGCACACGCAGCGTATCGAGGAAGGAAAGCCTTTTGCGATTGTTGCAAAAACTGTTAAGGGTTGGGGTTTTACTAGCGTTGCAAAGGATGGTCTGCATGGTAAGCCGGTAACCGGAACTGATAAGGACATAGCATTTGAGCAACTCCAAAAAATGCTTGATGACTTGCCCTCTATTACAGAGAACTTACATCCAACCAGACCGTCCGTAATTCCCTCAGTCAAAGCGACCAGCCCCGTATTGGACTTCAGGCAGGCGTTGGAGGAATTTGGACAAGCGGATGCGCTTGATAGTGGAAAACTAGCGACTCGTAGAGCTTATGGACATGCATTACGAGCACTAGGTCGAGCCAATCCGAATATTGTGGTTCTGGATGGTGATACCAAGAATTCGACCTTCTCTGAGTTTTTTGCTAACGACAAGGAACTCGCTGGTAGATTTTTCGAATGTCGAATAGCTGAGCAGCATATGGTCTCATGTGCAGGAGGGCTGGCTGCCGCTGGGAAAATACCGTTTGTATCGAGTTTTGGAAGATTCATAATGCGTGGGTACGATCAGCTTGATATGGCTATGATTAGTCGATTTAACGTCAAGATAGTGGGGTCCCATATCGGAGCGAATATTGGGGCAGATGGTCCGAGTCAGATGGCGCTTTCAGACGTTGCTTTTATTCGATCACTAACCAAAGTTAGAGATCGTGATAACAACCCTATTATGTACCTCCTCAACCCTGCAGATGCTCGTTGTGCCTATGATCTCACGGTTGCCATGGCGAGCCACGATGGTGCTTGCTATATGAGAACTCTTCGACCTGATACACCCTTTCTTTATGGAGACGAGGTTGAATTTACTTTAGGGGGCCACGAGGTTGTTTCCCAGGGCGAAGATTTACTGATTGTCGCTTCGGCATACATGGTGCACGAGGCAATTAAAGCTTTGCCGATACTAGAACAAAAAGGGATCAATGCTACGTTGGTTGACCTTTATTCGATCCCTTTCGATGTTAAGGAAATTGTTTTGCTTGCAAAGCAAAATGGTGGCAGAGTCATTACGCTTGAGGACAACTATGGTGCTGGAATTGGGTCTGAAGTTGGCGATGCGCTGCTTGAAGAAGGGGGATCGTTCATCCTAAAGCAGATGTTCGTTCGGAAAATACCTAAGTCAGGTCGATCGACCGATGATCTTATCCGGTATGTTGGACTCTCGGTTGAAGATATTGTGGAAGCTGCGCAGAGGTTGACTTTAAGCTAGCTGGAATTACCGTAGAGAGCGTAATCTACATTGGTTTATAGGCGCGATCGGAACGGATGATACTCGACGATCGTCTCTACGTCCTCTATGACAAGGGTACCGATGCAACCCTCAGCCCGTTTGTGCAGTGTGATCGAGAGAGTATTCTCCCCTTTGATTGGTCGCACGCCCTCCAAAATAAACTCCAACCACTGGCCCCAATACGCGTTAATGAAACTACCGTAGTCACGACGTAGAGGCTCATGTTCTAGTGATTTACCGTTTAATTCGAAGGTGACATCATCATCTGTGACCAGGTCAGCAATTAGCATCTTTATCCGGATTTCCTTGATACGGTCGGCGCTGCCTTCGGTATCGTCAGCTATTCGGATAGGGATGTTGTGCTGGCTCGTATCATCGTGTGCAATCTCGAGTGGTAAGGGTAGGTGATACCCCATCTCCTCAGTTACAGGGATTTTTTGACCCACAAGGTAATGCTTGGACTTATCAGCTATCAGTTCAGGGTCGCCCATCTCTGTAAGGGTCATCTTGCCTGCAGCATTTATCGGCCACTCGAAGAAGAATGTGTAGAGCCCATCGACTCCCATATCCCAATAGTTTGCAAAGGCAGCACGCATCATCTCAGGGCTTGCCCATTCACGAGTATGGTAATTTCGCTGCTCACTTGTAGAATATGGTCCAAGTAGTGGATAGACAGGGATGTCATGCTCGTGAGCAGCATCAATTAGCCACTGTATGGGCATGTTGTTGTCGATGGTGAAGTGACCGTAAACGAGCGGAGTTACATAGTCTACGAGTCCTTCTGCCAGCCATGTTTTTACATCGTAGCCAACCCGAGTATTCGTTTCTTCAGTCGGGTACACTCGCGCGCCAACGACACCTCGCCCACCAGGTCGCCCATGAACCATCTCCGAAACGCTTCGCACCCAGTCGGTCATGAGGGGTGTGTGTTCAGCAGCATCCTCGGGACGGAAAAGAGGAGAACTGCCACTAGGCGGTGCGGCGAGATCAAGTTCGATTCCATCAGAAGGGTAGTCGATAGCGAGTTCACGAAGTAGTTCCAAGTTATGATCCCGCATCTCCTTGTTCAGGAAACCTGGGCCGCCCGCTTTACTATCCTGAGAAGGGTCGGTGGCACCCTGAGGGCCCACACGAAGACTGGCGATAAATTCCATACCCTTGTCGTGAGCTCGGTCGATGAGTACCGTTAGAGGATCAAGACCTCGATCCATCAGGCTCTGCATGTTGTTATAGACACGGTAGTAAGGGGCTGCCTCGAAAACTTGATTATCTCTGAACCGTTTCCCTATTTTTGATGGATAAAAGAGTCCGTCACCACGAGCCACACCATAGATGAATGTATCCACCGCAGTCCCAGCACACTCGTCGACAGGGATCCATGCATCTTCGAGTGCCATCGGTGGTTCGAAAACGAACAGGTAGTAGTGGCGGGCGTCGTTAAAATATATGGTCCGTTTGCGTGGCATCGATCCCTCCCTTGTTTATTGGAAGTGTTTATTGGAAGCCATTGTACAAGGATGTGTTAGAGCAGGTGTATCCTAGACCAAACTTATGCACATCAGGATGTATAGTCCGGGTTAACCGGGAGTAGTGAACGATAACGCTACCGTGTCTCTTTCGTGCTGGTCGGGCCCATCAGATTATAAGCCCCAGTCCTCAGGTAGGACTTGGATGTAGTCCTTATGTCGCTCCTGCCAGAGCCGTATTCGGGAGACTAGGTCACGCACACGGTCACGTTGGACAACGTGGTGGTAAAGGTTGGTCGTTTCATAGGGATCATTGTTTAGATCATATAATTCGCACTGATCAACTCGGTTAATGCTTAGCTTCCACCCGTCGGGTGTCATGATCGTACGCCAGGGTAATCCCTTGATCAGGTCATAGGTTTTCTTTGAGAAGTTGTTTTGAAAGTCGATTGCGCAGTGTTGATGCCGTCCATCTTCACCGTTCCATTGGACGACAACGTCGTTCTCGCTAAGGTCAGTATCACCTAGCATTACCGAGGCACGGCTTTCGCCTTGTAAATGGCCTTGGACCCGCTCTCCCAATAGTTCTAGAAGCGTTGGGACCAGATCAATGTGGCTTATATTGCCTGGGATAGTTCGGTTCTCTTCTTCTAGCCAAGGTATCCGGATCAGTAAAGGTACGCGGATCGCTTCTTGGTACATGGAGGATCCATAGAGCATGCGGTGGTCCCCCATCATTTCGCCGTGTTCACTTGTGAAAACTATTATGGTGTTATGAGCTTGGCCACTGTCTTCTAACGCCTTCAAAATACCACCAAGAGCTCCATCCATTGTAGTAACTAAGCCAAAATATTTTGAGCGAAGCCGACGCCAGCTAATATCTTTTGAAAGATCCTCACCTTGTTCTTTGGAGTGGGTGAAGTGGTTAGCGTGCAACCTATTTATCATTGAGGTGTTCTTGGCGGGAGGGTTTAGGAACGCGCCTCCCTCGTTGATCCGATTGGTTCGATGGGCTTTGTCGTTTGGGCTAGTAAAAGGGGGGTGTGGTTCAAGAAAATTTGCGTACAACATAAACGGCCGCGAGTCGGAGGTCGATTCGTGTATGAATTGTTCGGTTTGGCGTCCTACGAAAGCAGCTTTAGTGTGTTCAGAGGGCAAGTTAGCAGCAAATTGGCTGCTAAAGACCATCCGGGAGCCCGCAGTGTCGGCCTGAGAATCGCCCTGCTCGGCTGGATCCAACTCGTCTCCTGCAGAGTCTGGTTCATAGCCTTGTTCAATAAGGTATTGGTGGTAATCTGAATGCCTATCAAGGTCGCTTTTGTCTGAGTAGTAGCTACGATATGCATCTTCTATAGTCCGCCATTCTTCGAAGCCGTGTTGGGGCCGTAACTCGTCACCGAGGTGCCATTTCCCGTAATAGCCTCTGCGGTAGTCGTTACTGACCATCTCAGCGATGGTTTTGGCATCGCGGTGTAGAGTTAAATTATTTGAAGTACATCCGTTGGTGTGAGGATACGTGCCTGTCAGTATGGTTGATCGGGAAGAAGTACTTACTGGCTGGCTCGCGTATGCATTTTCAAATACAAAGCTTTGTTTTGAGAGCAGGTTGAGGTTCGGTGTACGAATGTGGTCGTTGCCGTACGCAGCCATCGTGTCAGCACGTTGCTCGTCAGTGAAGATGAACAATAGGTTTGGTCGATCAGGACGAGTGGCCATACGATACCTGTAAATATCTGGATCCTACTTGACGATGATACCATGCACTGTAATGGGAACCATAAGATTTACTGTCACAGGGAGACATCAGGTCTCTTTGAGAAGCACTGTAAACAGCCATGGTTGGGTAGCACTTCAACCTTGGATTTGGAACCATGAGACAGAAGTTTTATCTCGTGTCGAGCGAGTATCATCAGGCCCTCTTGTGGAAGTTTCAGTTTGCCAGATTGATACTAGTTCCTATTCGGTGACTGCTTCTGGGGGTGGTAAAAATGAAATCGAAAGGCTTGTCAGAAGGTGGCTTTCGTTAGATTGGGATCCTGCAGAAGCACTGCAAACTGCTAGTCGTTTCGATACCTATGTGGAAAGCCTTATCAAAAATGGATCTGGTCGATTTTTGAGAGGGAGCACTTTTTTCGAGGATTACCTCAAAACGGTATGTACAGTGCAGATCAACTGGAAAGGCACGATAAGAATGGTTCAACGTCTTGTCATCGAGATTGGTGGAGGTAGTGTGCCGACCCCGCTTGATATTCTACGCGCTGGGGAGGAGGACTTAAGGCTGCTGGCCAGTCTCGGGTTCCGAGCCAAAGGTATTATTCTCTCAACACAGATGATGCTTGAAAACGGTTTGATTGACGAGCAAGGCAATGGGGATGAACAACGTCTGAGTTACGGGAACCTCATTAAGCTCTTTGGTGTGGGAGACTACGCCGCTAGGCATTTGAGGGTTCTTCTTCACGACTACAGTCAGATTCCAGTTGATTCCGAAGTGAGTAAATTCTTTTTGCAGGAACACAATATCGAGAAAAAGGATATCGATGCTTTTGGAGAAGGCTGGGGAGCCTATCGCTTTCTTGCCTATAAATTGCGGCGATCCCTAGCATAGGCTAACTCATGGTATATAAGGTCGGAATTATTGGCGGCGGACGGATGGGGACGCATCATGCGCGTGCGTACTCGCTTAACGCTTCTACTCGAGTCGTAGCTGTGGCTGATACTGATGATGAAAACCGGGAACTGTTCGCAAAACGGTTTGATGCGGCCCCATATGAGACGTATGAAGAGATGCTAGCCCAAGAACCCCTCGATATTGTGGGAGTGATTTTACCAGTTAAGTTTAACGCTGCTGCAGTTGTCGCTGCTGCTAACTCAGGAGCCAAAGCCATATTTTGTGAGAAGCCGATGACTGCTAAGTTGTCAGATGCTGATCATATGGTTTCTGTGTGTGAGGAGAGGGACGTCGTATTTGCTGCCGGCGTGATTCCTCGCAATTATCCGGAGTATTGGAAAGCTCGTGACATGCTCGAAGCTGACGAAATTGGAGAGGTTAGGACAATAAATATATACGACCCTAATGGACAAGGTGGTTGTCATGGGATAAACCTCGCCCTTATGTATGCGTTTGATGCGGATGTGCAATGGGCAGTTGGTTCAGTCGGAGGTGATGCGTTTAGTAATGATGACGGTGACGGCACCCTTAACGGTATCGGTGGATACTTCAAATTTGCTAATGGAATTGAGGTGTTTTCCCATACTCGGCCGGGTGTGAGGACTCGTGCCAGTGAGTCTGGCCAAGGAATTGAAGTTATAGCCAGCCACGGTCTTATTTGGAACGATTACGATGGTCTTCATATTTCTAAGGCCCAGACCGGCTATCAACCTGGAGAGAGGGCGCGCTTGAAGGAACTTACAGGTTTCTTTCAGGACACAAGGAACATTTCAGAACGAGGTTACGATGCTGATGGCTGGCGGTTACCTACCCCGGGCATGGCGGCTAGTGTTCAAGCTCTCGTAACCGCCCTAGAATCAGGCTCTACCCCTCGGATGAGCACTGGTCAAAGTTTGCGAAAATCTCTTGAGATCTGTATCGCACTTCGCCAATCCGCAAGACAGGATCATATTCCTGTAACGTTACCACTCTCAGACCGTAGTCTTGCAATGTACCCTGTGCCGTCCCGTTGGAATTTCAAAAAGGAGATCTTGGGGACTCAGGCTTACATGGAGCAGCTTGCTAGTTGGACTCTCGACGGCTGAATGGGTCAGAGACATGTGCTCTGGTCGGGTGCTCTGAAGGTTTTCGTGTTCTTATAATCACATAAACTAGTTAGGCCTATCATGATTCTAAATCCTTTAAATTCAAGTTGGATATCGCTAGTAGCCAAAACTAAAGCCCGTCATTTATTTTTTGTGGTGCTCAGTATGTCAGTAATTCTAGGAAGGATACTGTCTGGTGAATAAGCCAAGCAGCCTTGTAGCTCAAACTCTGATAGATAGTAGAACCATATTATTAACGACGCATAAAGATCCCGATGGGGATGGACTTGGAGCAGCTACAGCCCTTTATCATGCATTGAGCCAACTGGGTAAAGATGTTCGGTTAATCATCAATGACCCTGTGCCTCAACGATACTCTTTCCTATATGGAATTGAAGTATCAGAGGTTTACAAAAATGATTCGCACGACGTAGCTATTTCGCATGCCGATGCTATTGTGCTTCTTGATGCAGCGACCGCTAGCAGAACTGGTCGAATGCATCGTGCACTACTCTCAGCAAGTGGGCATAAAGTTGTTATTGATCATCACCCCATCCGCGAGTGGGGTGACGTGAAATTGGTGAATACGAAGGCAGCGTCGACGTGTGAGTTAGTTGAGCAGATAGTCGTGGCTCTAGAAGTGGAAATTACCCCGCAAATAGCCGAGGCACTATACACAGGTATGGTCTACGACACTCAGTGCTTTATGACACCCAATACCACATCAATAACTCATAAACTAGCAGCTCAGATGCTTACGGCGGGAGCTTCCTTGGAGCGAGTACACGATGCGTTATTCGGTTCTTGGCCCCAAGGCCGTTTGGGTCTTCAGGGCAGGTTCTTATCGGGACTAAAGAGCGATACTAGTGGCAGGATAAGTTGGGGAATTATTAAACAAGAGGATCTACACGAATATCAGGTAGATGCTGCGGTGCTTGATGGCTTTGTGAATATGGCACTTTCGACTGCTGGGACAGAGTTGGCTATCTTGTTCACGGAAGGAAAGACAGGTGAAGTAGGCCTTAGCTTTCGGGGGCGGGGGGGAGTTGTCGTTAATACACTTGCAGAGTTATTTGGAGGAGGAGGACACCGCCGCGCTGCAGGAGCCAGTGTAAAAGGTGATATTGAGATCATTGTATGCGAGGTGCTGCAGGCTGCAACAGATCTGCTATCCGAGGCGAAGTAATTCTTATTTATCTGCTGAACGAATTCTTATCGTCTTGCTATTCGTATCTTAAGGCTTCTGCGGGGTAGATTCTGGATGCCTGTCTGGCCGGGAGGTAAGTTGCAAGTAGTGAGAAGAAGTATGTCAATCCCAAAATGATACTCATTTGAATCCATGGGATAGAAAATGTTAAGGCTTCGACTCCTTCTTCCGCGCGAATATCTTGGACAGCGTTATAACCCAATACCAGGCCACCAAGAGTGCCTATTACAGTTCCTAGCAATGCTACGAATGATGCCTCGAATAGAAAGCTGAGTTGGATCATACCGCGGCGGTAACCGATTGCGCGTAGCATGCCAATTTGCTGTCGACGTTCGACAACTGCCCGTGTGCTAATAACGCCGAGCGCCGCAATGCCAACAACCAGTCCTAAAGCCATGAATCCAGTGAACAGACGTAGGAAGCCACGTGATGCTGCAAAGGCATCATCGATTTGTATAGCTAGGACGTCAGTCTCTACTCCATTTTGTAAGAATGAACGTTCAATCTCTTGGGCCATAGATTGAGCTTTCTCAGGTTCGTTCAGACGAAACTCGTAGGAAAGTTTTGGTAGCTCGAATGGGAAAATGGAATCGAAAGTACTCTTAGAGCCAATTAAGCCGATGCGATCAGGTCCTGTATCGTGTACACGATCAAGGACACCGATCACAGTCAGCTTGACGATCTCGCCCGTTTGTGGCTCTCGAACTTCGATATCCACAGGTGGCATCGAGGGGTCATTATAGTTAATCTCATTGAAAACTCTGTCGATAGGCTGTCCTTGCTGCCCCTCCGTATCGTCAAGGAGTGAGCCGCCTATGACAACTAGGGTGGGATCGCGCTGGATTGCGGCAAACACCTCTTTGGGGCTAGCGCCGTATCCATCTGCAATCACCTTAAGAATGTACATATTACCGGCGAGATAATCGTCGTCTGCAGCGGTAAACTTGTTGTTATGCCACGTTTGGTTGGTTCCCTTAACCTCGCGTAAAGCGACACCCAAATTTGTGTAACCCCCGATCGCTTCGAATTCTGATAAATCGAGGGAGTTATTGTCGCGAATTGCAGTTTTTATGTCTTCAATCGGGGTAGTGATGTTTACACCTGCCCGGATATCCCAGCCTCCTGTCACCGTCCGTGTGGGTGCGAACTGGGTGCCAAATGTCTCAGTTAATATCGACATGACCATTAGCGTGAATATCACAAGAGCAAACATAGCAAGAGTAATACCGGTGCGGAATTTAGAACTGAGAGGGTAGGCCACGGCGGTGACCATTACTGGTCGGAGCTGCTTAAACCGTCCAGTGATTAAGCTAAGGCTACCGAGCAGCACATCTGCGTTATACATTATGGTCCAAACTGCAGCACCAACCATTGAAATACCGGATACGAATAGGACATCGAAATCACCCTCTAGTCGGCCTACTAGTGGTTCAAAGAATTTGCTTGGAAGGGCCCACAGAGTAAATACCAAAATGCCTACAAGAGTGAAAACTACTCGATCGATAATTCTTTGATTCGAGCCACTCCCAGAGAACAAGCTGCGTGCTAGCAGACCTGCGCCCAAAATCGTTAGGGTGGCACCACCTCCGAAGTACGATGAACGCTCGAATTGCTGGAGGTCAGTGGTTACTATGATCCCGACCAACGCCCCGCCAGCTATCAATAGTATCCAGCCTTGGAGTATGTACGGCCATATCAACCGGAATAGTTGGATCATGATGTCGAAGATCCACACGATGATAGTTAACCAAACTAGTGTCATAACCAGGTATGTGAGGACTGCGGTGAAATCCAGATGGATAATAGATTTGAGAGCCCTATACAGAAAGATAAGAGGCCTGCCTATACCTTGTGCCAAGTTAAGCAGGCGGAGTGCTAGACGTGGAGGAGTCTTTGCCCCAATTGATTCGGGTAAATCTCGGACTGCAGAGATGATATTGAGATTACTTACTCTGTAGGCTGAAACAGCTACCGTTGAGAATGTAATGACCATCCCAAGGCAGTACGAAATAATAACGGTCTGAGGTGTAATGGTTCTCTTAAGTGTGAAATCGTCAGCGAAAGACGAGAATATACTGTTTAGGATATCAACCATAACTGCTGCGATGGCAATACCAATGACTACTCCTATGGCAGACGATACCAAAGCGTAAGCAGTACCTTCAAAAACAAACATTTGCACTAGTTGACGTCGTTTAGCACCTACCGCGCGGACCATCCCCATTTCTGATCTGCGTGCACCGGCTAGGAGTACAAAGATTAGAAAAATCAACATCACACCGCTGCCGATAGAGAACATACTGAAGTTTAGAAAGAAGGCGGAAAAAACTGAGCCAGCCGTATCAGCCCCTTTTAGAATGCTGTCTTTAATATCGAAAACAAAATAATCACTCAAGTCAAGAAACAGAGTTTCTGCATCCCGTTGCAGTTCGCGCATTTCCTCTTGTTCTAGGATGTTGAATATGAGTTCGCGGATTTTGTCATCACCAAGCATACTCACTAGCTCATCAGTGAC
The DNA here is from genome assembly GCA_022448725.1 of SAR202 cluster bacterium. Taxonomy (GTDB): domain Bacteria; phylum Chloroflexota; class Dehalococcoidia; order Lucifugimonadales; family VXLM01; genus VXLM01. The sequence continues at coordinate 91,507 of JAKUTR010000001.1, forward strand.
TCGCTCATTTGTAAGCTCGAAAATGAGGCTTTCGATATCCTTTTTACCTTCGCTAGTTATGCGTGGGTGATCGCGCCTTGTCTCAAGCTCAGTGATAAACACGGGGGTGTTAAGTACCAGCTGTAACTCACTGGCCACTGAACGATTGGTAAATCGTGCTCGTAAGTCCTTGGTCACAGAGCTGCTGTGCTTGTTCCCTGACAGGACATCGCCGGCGTTTGATACCAGGATACTGTTTATCTGGCCGTCTCGGGCTAGGAGAGTTTGCAAGCGATCTAACTGCAGTAGCAGCGTGGGATCCCGGCCGGCGAACCCTCCGTTCTCGAGAATTCCAGCGATTTTGAAAAGGGCAGGTTTGTTGTTGATGAAGACCTGGATGTCGTCTTCAACCCGGAGCGCCATCTCTTCAGCGGCCTCTCGGTTAATGTAAACCTCTGTTGGAGCTAGAGACTGGAGATCGGTAGTGCCTCCAGAGGTGAGGATAAATTCGCTAAAGCCAGCCAGTAGGTTTGGATCCAAACCTACGAGGTTTAGGTCTCCAGCGCTTAGGTTCTGAATCGGGTTAATTGCGGGGAATGCTTGTGCAAGTTGTGGAGTTATCCCATCGATACGCTCGTCATCCATCAAATCTTTATATAGATCTTCATAGATTTGGAAGTCCATGAAGATCTGTCCAAACGTGTCTCCCTCGGCTGCAGGCGCGCGCGTGCGTATGACAAGCTCATCAATGTTCTTGAGATCGCTGATCGCGATGTTACGAATCGAGAATGCCAGGGTATCGCCTGTCCCGAAAGCAGCTGAGATTATCACCGTGCTCAGCATGACTCCGATAATAATCAGTGCAGTCATTCCAGGACGTCGCGGGATAGGCCGAAGTCCCATTTTCAACATAACTCGGTTCCGAATTGCCATTCCCAGTACGACCAATAACGTGGCGATAAAAACCGCTGCAAGGGCGATCATCAAGGTGTTAATCGGCAATCCGAACAGACTCTGCATGTGGGCTCCAGGTCCGCTGATACGTTGAACTTGTGGAGACTGTTCAGCGTTTGTTTAAAGTAGTTTTAGTGATGGCGAAACTTGTGTATCAAGAAATCGATTCTGCTACTTTGTTGCCGAGCCCATCGTCAATGACAATACCATCTTTCATACGGACAATCCGGTCCGCCATATCACCAACTTCTTCTGCGTGAGTCACAATGACGAAAGTTTCCCCGGACTCTTTGTTGAGGGTTGTCATGAGGTCCATGATCTCTTGGGCCGTCTCGCTATCCAGATCACCAGTAGGTTCATCTGCCCAGACAATCGCAGGCCTGTTGATGAGCGCTCGAGCGATCGTAACTCTCTGACGCTGTCCTCCAGATAGCTCGGCGGGTAGGTGGTCGGCTCTGTCTGCAAGATTTACTTCGTCCAACAGCTCAATCGATCGCTTCCGTGCTTCACGAGCACTGACACCCGCAACCAGCAAAGGCATTTCGACGTTCTCCACGGCGCTCAACACCGGTAAAAGGTTATATAACTGAAATACGAACCCCATGCGCCGTGCACGATAGTCGCTCCGTTCATCGTCTGGGAGGTCGTGAATCACTTGGCCTTCGACGATCACCTCACCCGCGTCGATTTCATCGAGTCCGGATAGGCAGTTAAGGGTGGTTGTTTTCCCACAGCCGCTAGGCCCCATGATGGCGACCATTTCACCAGCAGTTACCTTCAAGTCAATGCCCTTAAGGGCGGCTACCTCAACTTTGCCAGTGCTATAGGTTTTTAATACACCAGAAGCATCAACAATGTAGTTACCGTTGTCAGCCATATGGAGTGCGCTCCAATTTTGTATCAGAGTCAATCGTGAAGAATTTCACCACTTATGAGTTTACTGTGATACCCGTCTGTGGGTCAATCAGTTTTTGCGATAATCTGAGGTTGGATCAGGAGTGAACAGGACGGAAAAAGGATGGGAAAATGTTACAATGCGAGAAGTGGAGAGATTCCCACTTCCACAGCTAACCAAGGAGATTAAAGTGCCTCGATTTGAAGGAGTAGTGCCTGCAATTATTACACCGATGACACCATCAGGTGAAGTAGACGAAGATGCCTTTAGGCAAGTGATGGAATACAACATCCAGGCGGGGGTCCATGGTTTTTGGGCCGCTGGAGGCACAGGTGAGAGTGTTCTACTTTCAGATGACGAAAATTTGCGTATCGCTACGGCGGCAGCAGACCAGAACCAAGGTCGTACAAATGTCATCATGCATGTGGGCGCTCAAACCACCGTGAGGGCAGCTCGCAACGCGGAGAGCGCTGCAAGGGCTGGAGTCGAGGCGATCTGTGCTGTTCCGCCATTCTTTATACGTCCGGGAGATGAAGGAGTAATTGAGTACTATAAGACGGTGGGAGCTGCTACTGACTTGCCCTTGTTTGTTTATAACCTTCCGCAAGCTACAGGAGTCGAGATCACCGTAGAGCTTATGACAGCACTACAGAATGAAGTTCCCCAGTTGGTTGGGGTAAAGCATTCAGCCTTCGATTTCAACAACATCTATCTTTTTTCATTGATGGGTATCAAAGTTTTTACCGGGAACGGTAGGCTAATGCTTCCTGCATTGACTGTCGGCGCAGCTGGTTGTGTAGACGGTCCTCCGTGTCTTGCTCCAGAGTTGTGGGTTGAGGTGTGGGAAGCTTATACTGCGCGTGATCTAGATCGTGCTGAAGCTGCGCAATCTCGCGCAAATGAAATCATGGACGTTGTAGTGTCTTTAGGATATTTTGGGGCCTTAAAGGCAGCCGTAGGGGCTCGTTTGGGTATTGAGACAGGAGATCCAAGGCTTCCGAATTTGCCTGCAACCCCCGATCAGAAAGCAGGAGTTGTTGAAGCACTACACCGCCTCGGTCTGATGGATAAGGTGGCCTAACTAATGACCAAATACACTGAACTAAGATATCCGCTAGGTAGCCAAGTTAAGGCTGGGATTGACACGTTAAATAACCTCCACCTGAACACGGAATGTTCAATGGCTGATGATATAGAGGATCTAGCAGACTTCGCCGATATTCTTGTTAGTGCGCATGCTCCCGCTTCGGTGGGTGATATACGACTTAACGCTGCCGCTAAGGATGCAGAGTTTCGTACTTATTCCATTGGTGTTGTGACGGATTATATCGACAAGGCACGTGAATATCCCAAAGTAAAACAGATTAATTTACACTTCGGCATGAAACGATGGACGCAACGCGGTGGTGAAGGGGATTACCAACTTCAGATCGAAGGTATCCGCGAAATCGCAGAGTATTGTGATAGCTATGACTTGGAATTAGTGTTGGAGAATCTCAACGCTTATTGGTCTGGAATAGAAGGGGCGTCTTGGGATGAGGTTGATTGGACTGAGCGTAACGAAGCCTTTGGGATGTCACCTGAGGAATGGATTGCGATATGTGAAGATGTTGATCGTGCCAATGTCGGACTCTGTTTAGATTCTAGTCATACTTGTACTTATGCTCATAAGTTTGCCCCGGAGCAGCGCGAGGAGAGGGTGTTGGCGTTTCTCAATCGTCCAGAACTAATTAGGCATGTCCATTGGAATGATAACTATCTCTACGACGATAGGGGGCAGAACGACTCTCACGCGGCTCTGAACCGTGGGACTTTGCCAACAGAGATGCACCGTAAGATCAAGTACCTCGATGCGACATTGCTAATGGAGCATTTCCATGGCATAGATGTGCTTAGAGAAGAGCTTGCCTTTATTGATACCCTTTAGCTTATTAGCTAAGAGTCTGTCCCATACGGTTTCCACGTAAGGATACGTACTTCCTGTTCTACTTTGGGGTCTGTCGGCCCCGGGATCTGTCGTAGATATGTGGTAACGGTTGTAGCTCCAGCCCTTGCAGTTACGACATAATCTTTGTGCGCTTGAACGAAGATCCAGCTCGCCGATGGATTGCCCAGTGGGTCGAATTCGCTTGACGTGACAGTACTAGATGATGTGAACGTAATCTCCACATGCCCCGGAGTGGTGGTAGCTGTAGTGGGACTAGGCGAGGTTGGTAAGGTGGTTGTCGTTTGTTGGAGGAATGCCAATGTACTTGTCACGGAAGGTTCGAATTGCCAATTTACCTTTATGTGGGGCCCAACTGAGTTCTCGAAGATGAAGCGATGACTGTTTTCAGCGGACACCGTGTTAACCAGGGCATCAACGTAAACGCCATCACTTGCTGGTGCCAGTGTTGTAGGGGTGGAGACAGTTAAGTGAACGTCAAGCCCATTTACAAATAATGCCGGTGGGGTGTAACTCGGGCTAAGGATATCGGCACTTGCCTGTAACTCACCCATAATATGCCGAATCCCTGATTCAGCTGCGTATAATTCCAAAACGCTTTCGGTATCGTTGGTACCAGATTTTAGGATTGCGCTGGTGATACCAAGAACCCCAATCACCACTAGTGCTCCTACTGCCACCACAATTATCACTAGTGGCAACATGATACCTGTTTCAGAGGCTGTAGAAGTTTGCTGGTAGTGTGGTCGGGAATTCATTCGTATGCGGCAATTGTTCTAGAAACTAAACACCTAAAGCCTGGTCTCTAATCAGGGATTCCCCCCTCTAGGATAGTTATGAACTTTTCAGAGTCGATGTTGCCGCCGGAAACAACACATACAACTTTCCCAGTGCCAACTTTTCCTGCTAGTACTGGTGCTACTGATGCCGCTCCAGCGCCCTCTGCTATGACGTTATTCTCTATTGCTATCAATTTTACGGCTTCGGCTACCTCGGAGAGACTGGAAACTACAGCTCCATCAAGTAGGTCCTTTACAACCGGCCACACGTCTGTGAACACCCGGGGTGTACTAATCCCACTGACCCATGTGTTTCGCTGGTCTACCTGGGTTGGTTCACCGGCTAAGTATGATGCGGCAAATGGAGCGCCGGTTTCTCTCTCGGCGGCGTAAACCTTTGTTTTTGGGCGTAGAGCTTTGGTTGCCGACGCCACTCCTGCTGCGAATCCGCCGCCGCCGTACGGAACGGTTATGGCATCAACGTCGGGGAGGTCTTCAATGATTTCAAGGCCAATGGTTCCATTACCGTTCATTACCGTCTGGTCCGCAAACGGATGGATGAACATCCCGGACATCCCAGGGTAGGTTCGGGTTTCAGCAACTTCTAGCATCTGAGGCCAAGGCACGGATACAACCTTTGAGCCAAGTGTATTGATCGCCGCTAATTTTTTGGGAGGTAAGTCTTCGGTCACTACCACAGTACAGGCTAGATTTAGCTCGCGAGCTGCGTATGAGACCGCGATAGCCATATTGCCCGAACTAACAGTCCACACGCCATCTTGAAGTTCTTCTTCGCTGGCAGACAGCATGGCGTTGAAAGCGCCCCGCATTTTGAAGGCACCGCTGGGCTGGAGGTTCTCTAGCTTCAGATAAATTTCGAACGGTTTGTCGTAGGTATTCAAGCGAACCAAAGGGGTTCGCAACACGTACCGGGCAATACGTTCAGACGCGGACCGGATATCGGCTAGATTTGCGGGGTGAAGTTGCATGACAGGCAGTATGGGGTTCTATAGTTGTGGTTGATTTTGGTTCTAAAGAAGAGGCGGCGGTACTTAACTCATTCATTTAAAAAGTGCGCTGGGCCGCTCAATTGATTGTTGTAGTCGCCTCAGGAACGCAGTCGCTACTGCTCCATCTATAACTTGATGATCAATTGTAAGACTCAGGGTCAACATTTCACGGATGACGATTTCTGATTTGCGGACGACGGGTTTTTCCAATGAACGGCCAACACCTAGAATCGCACTCTGGCCTGCATTCAGGATAGGTGTAAAACCGTCAGCAACCCCAAGTACACTGATAGTAAACGTTCCTCCAACGACTTGATCGGGTAGTAACTTACCATCACGAGCTTGACTTACCAGGTCCTCCATATCTGCGGCAATGTCTGTGAGGTTCTTACTTTCAATCTCTCGGATGACGGGCACGATTAGCCCATCGTCAAGTGCAACAGCGAATCCCATATTCACTGATTCGAACGAGTGGATGATCCCATCGGACAGGACACTGTTCATAGCGGGCACGCGCTTAATTGCTTCACTGCAAGCCTTCATAAGCAAGTGAGCAAGAGTGATTGTTGAACCTGATTCCTTGGATGCCTCACGTCTATCTCGCTGGGCGTCGGTCACGTCGACGTCGATAAAGAAAGAGAGCTGTGCTGTATTGGAGAGACTTGAGCGCATGTGGGCAGCGATTCCTCGCCGCATACCGTCAAGCGGTCGGGATTCTAATGGAGTAGGGAGACCAGTAGGGAGATTTATGCCTGAATCATCCGGATCTGATTGATCGGCATAGGACCGGACGTCTGCTTCGGTTATTCTTGCACCACTAGGTGATACCAAAGAGATATCAATTCCGAGGGATGTAGCCACCTTCCGAGCGCCTGGGGTGGATTTAACGGTTACTTTGCTAGGTGCTTGGTTAGAGGTTGATTCTTTAGCTGTCCCAGATGAAGTGGCCGGAGAGGCAAGCGGAGCTTCGGCTGTCGGTGCTGCGGGAGGCTCTTCACCCTCTTCTAGCAGGTATGCAATTATACCGTCGACAGCTACGGTCTCCCCGGAGTTCGCGACTATGTGTAGCATGCCAGAGGACGTTGCCTCGAGATCGTAGTTTAACTTCTCAGACTCGATCTCGGTCAGGGACTCTCCCTGTGAGACTTGGTCTCCAGACTGCTTGTTCCATGATCCGACGACGCCTTCGGTCATAAAATCGCCAAGCCTCGGCATGACTATTGGTATTGCCATTGCGACTCCTATCGGGAGTGAGTAACTTTCTAATGTTTGGTATGCGTGGGCCTGGACTGAACAATACTTCGGATACGAGGTCCCTAGGCCATTACTTCTCGAACTGCCTCTACTACCTTTTCTGCGGTTGGCATATATGCAGCCTCGAGAGGTTGGCTGTATGGTACTGATGTATGAGGAGGGCTCACTCGCTTTGGTGGTGCGTCAAGATAGTCAAATCCCTGCTCAGCTACGAGCGCGGAGATATCAGTAGCCAGACTACAGCGTGGATAGTCCTCATCGACGATGACAACCTTACGGGTCTTCTGGACCGAATCCAAGATTGCCTCTTCGTCTAACGGAGAAGTCCAAAGTAAATCAACGACGTCAGCTGATATACCTTCCGCAGCAAGCAGATCCGCCGCTTGGTTGTTCAGGTAACTAGTAAAACCGATCCCGACGAGAGTTACGTCACTGCCTTCACGGGTGATACGTGCTTTGCCAATCGGTAAAGTGTATGGATCCTCAGGGACATGGGTGCTAGCAGGTAAACCCATCAGTTGGCGGTTCTGGAAGATTATTACGGGATCATCATCACGGATGGAAGTGGTCATAATCCCCTTGCCAGTGTAAGCATCCGAAGGTACGGCGCATTTTAAGCCAGGGAAGTGGGTAAATATTGAGTAAAGTGTTTCTGAGTGCTGTGCGGCGGTGGCTAGTCCGGCACCCATTCCAGTCATGATCGTCAGTGGCAGCTTAATTTTGCCTCCGAACATATAGTGCATCTTCGCAGCGTTATTGGTGATTTGGTCAGAGCATACTCCAAAGAAGGAGACATACATCAACTCAACCACGGGTCGCAGTCCGGTTGCGGCTGCACCGACTCCGGCTCCAATAAACCCAGCTTCAGAGATGGGCGTGTCGCGAACTCGTTCCTTTCCGAATTGTTTTATGAGTCCTTTAGTAAGTCTCATCGGGCCACCCCATGAGTCGATGATCCCCTGGTCTTCCCTGCCTGCGCCGCCGGCAATGTCCTCACCCATAATGAAGACAGCAGGGTCCCTTTCCATTTCCTGCCGCAGAGCTTCGTTAACTGCTTGGATGTAACTTAATTTCCTTGTCTCGGTTTCGGTCGTGACCATGCTATGCTCCCTAGTTTTTCACGTACCTACGGGTACGATATATATACGTCAGTCGTTAGCTCCTCTGGGTCCGGGAAGGGGCTGTCATCTGCAAACCTAGCCGCTTCTTCCACGGTAGCCAAGGCTTTCTTATCAATCTCGTTAATTTCGTCTTCAGTTGCAACCTTGGTTTGAGATAGGTGGGCTTTCATGCGTTCAACACAGTCGCGGCCTTCATAGTAATCTTCTTCCTCTTGAGTTCGATATGTAAGAGGGTTGTCGGCGCCGAAGTGCCCATTGTATCGGTAGGTTTGAGCTTCAATGAAAGTTGGTCCCTCTCCTGCCCTAGCTCTTCGGACTGCCTCGCCACCGATTTCATACATCTCGAGAACGTTCTGCCCATCGGCTATTACACTCGGAATGTTGTAGCCCGATGCTCGCTCTGCAATTGATTCACCAGAGACTGAGTATTCCACTGGGGTCGATTCGGCGTAGCGATTATTTTCGCAAACAAAGAGTGTCGGCAGTTTCCAGATACCAGCGAGGTTCATTGCTTCGTGTAAGGTTCCTTGGTTAGCAGCTCCGTCACCAAAAAATACTACTGAGACTTGGTCAGTCCCTCGAATTCTCGCGCTCAGGCCGACTCCAGCAGCCACGGGTATGTTGGATCCAACTACACCGTTTGCGCCGAGCATGCCCTTGTTTATATCGGCGATGTGCATGGTGCCACCTTTGCCCTTGTTTGTACCGGTTGACTTCCCAAGTAATTCCGCCATCATGGCATTTAAATCGAGGCCTTTGGCGATGCAGTGGTGGTGGCTTCGGTGGGTACCTAGCACATAGTCATCATCCCGCAAGTGAGCGCATACCCCGACGGGGACAGCTTCCTGTCCAACGGAGGAGTGCATCCCCCGCAACTTGCCGGCATCTGCTTCCCGTTTGGACTGTTCTTCAAACCGTCGGATGGTCACCATCATCTGGTACATCCAGAGGAGTTTGTCGTTGTCGATACTGGTAGTTATTGTCAATGTATTACCCCTCCGGTCCTATGGACTCTTGTGATATCCCGTTTGGTTCCCTCAGTGACCGGGTAATCATACCAAGGATGCTCTCGACGGTACAGCGTCATTCCTGTGGTATGATTGGCGCACTTTTGTAAAAGGTTGTCCTACCGTGAAGCTGGTATTACAGGCAGAGAGAGTAGTTGCCGGTGATGGAAATAAGCCCATCGAGTCAGGGGCTGTCTTAATCGATAACGGACGTATTGTTGCCGTTGACCGACAAAGTGAGATCGCGTCTGCTATCGATGAGTTTACCGACGTCATTGATGCTCCGGGGCAGACCATCATGCCAGGACTTGTAGAGGTGCATACGCATATGCACTGTACTGCTGAGCCTGACGCCTATGAAAAAATGATAATAGACGATGACCAAACTCTGTTAATGAGAGCGAGTGTAGCAGTCCGTAAATCTTTACTCTCTGGAGTGACCACAATGCGTGATCTGGGGAGTAGGAATCAAATCGCGTTCCCCATCAAGCACGCGATTAATCATGGGATCATACCAGGTCCTCGTTTATTGGTTACCGGGACACCTATTACGACAACTGCGGGGCATTGCAACATGTTTGGTACTGAGGCTGACACCACCGAACAAGTTATTTCTGCTGTGAGGACCCAGGCGAAGATGGGTGCTGACCATATCAAGATCATGTCTACAGGGGGTAACTTCACTCCTCGAAGTAATACACGTGAGGCTCAATACTCGTATGAAACTATACAGGCTGCTGTTGAAGACGCTGAGAGATTAGGGATGACGGTAGCTGCTCATTGTCATGGCACAGTAGGGGTTAAGAACTGTATCGATGCGGGGGTGCATCATCTAGTTCACTGTTCGTGGCTCTCATCAGACCCAACAAAAGAGTACGACTATGATCCTAAGCTGGCAGATGCCATTGCTGCAGCTGGTCAGTACGTTGATCCAACAATCGCATTAGCGCCGCTTCGGTATGACGCGAATCCAGGCGATCCAGTTTTTCAACCGGGCGGAGTTTATCAGCACCTACCACAGCGGTACTCGATATTGAGAGACATGCTAGATCGGGGAGTGAAATTCATTGCTGGCCTCGATGCAGGTATGCCACAAGGCCGGTTTGGAGAGCATGCATGGGTCCCTCGGACGATGGTAGAAGAACTTGGCGTGTCTCCGATGGACGCCTTAGTCTCTTCAACGAAGACCTCGGCGGAGGCTCTAGGGGTTGCAGATGTAACCGGCACGATTAAGCCGGGCAAATCTGCTGATATTATAGTTGTCGATGGTGACCCCACCGTAGACATTAAAGCCCTTCATACAGTCTCTACAGTGCTTATGTCTGGGCACGTTGTTAAGAGGTCAGGTGTCCCGCTAGTTTAGTCAGCCGTAAGATACGGTGTGACTAAAGCCCATACGAACTCTTCAATTTTTGGAACACTCAAGGTTGAGTCGATAGTATGCCAGCGGTCCGAATGGGCGTTGGCTAGTTTCAGGTATCCTTGGCGAACACGCTCGTGGAAGTGGAACGACTCCTCCTCAAATCGTCGCTGTCCCTGCCCATCATTACCACGAGCAAGACCAATCTCCACAGGACAGTCGAGCAATATCGTAAGGTCTGGTATCAAACCACTAGTTGACGTTTTGTTGATCTCATTGATTGTGCCAATTGAGAGGCCGCGTCCGTACCCCTGGTAAGCGAGCGTGGAGCCGGTAAATCTGTCGCTGATTACCGTAGTGCCTTTTTCCAGTGCAGGAGCGACTACTTTTTCAACTAATTCCGCGCGGGCTGCGGAGAAAAGTAGAAGCTCCGTAGTTGGTGATATGTCATCAGTATCGCGCTCCTGTTTTAACCATTCACGAAGATATTGGCCAAGGGGAGTTGACCCTGGCTCACGAACTAGTTTGACATCCAAACCTTCAAGTTTTAGGCGATTCGCAAGTGTGCGGGCATGAGTACTTTTCCCGCTGCCGTCACCACCTTCGAAGGAAATAAATATCGCCACTTAGACTATCTCCTCTGATGACTATTCGCGGTACATCACGACTCGTCGCCGTGGTTCGCTGCCCGAGCTGGTAGACTTGAGTCCATGTTCCTCGGCCACTTGGTGTTGGAGGTGGCGTATGTAAGAGGTTTGTGGAGTTAACTCGGAGTGTTGGCCACTATCATCCACTTTTTTAGCTGCAAGTTCTGCTTCTTTGACAGCTTCCTCAATCCGGTCTTGGTTGCGCTCGTGCGCGTTATTTTTCCGAGTGATGGCTGTGAGGAATTGGTGCATTTGGGACGTTGTATTTTTCCGAAGCACATAGACTGGGCGTCCGGCTTCTTCTGCCTGTCTAAGTGCATTTGTTCTACGGCGGTAAAAACTCTTGGTTGTTAATACCAATTCCGCTTCTTCCAGATTGTCGGTTAGGGATACTGCTAAATCTGCAGCGCCAATCGCTTGTTGGACTTTGCCTTTATTCACGCCATATGGCATAACTTTAATTGTTCTGGGACTTGGCTGCCCCTGAGTTAAATGGTCCTCCGTAGTCTCCTCGATGGTTGTCGGTTCCGGTGGCTTGGACGTAGTTTGCCGAGTTTGAACCGAATGATACTCACGCCTCCTTATTCCACCGCGTTCTTGCGCTACAACTTCAGGTGCGCGTCCAACCTGTGTGTTTTGAACCTCCCCGTTTGCCCCAAGAAAACGTTCCTCAAGTGTGACGCCGTAACCGCGTAACATACGATCTACGGCTTCCGTCAAGTCTGAGTGAATGGCGACTCTGCTCCAGCCCTGTATCTCAACAAGAGCGTCAAAGGTAGGTGGCGCTTTTCGTTCGAGTACCGTTTTTTGCGTGCGGCGCCTTCGGGCTTCAATGTCCCCGAGTGTAACTGCTTGAATGCCTCCAACAAGGTCAGACAGTGTGGGATTCTGGACTAGGTTCTCAAGAGTGTTCCCGTGAGCCGTGGCGACTAACTGAACACCCCGCTCAGCTATGGTACGTGCAGCGTTGGCTTCTAGCTCGGTACCGATTTCGTCGATGATGATCACTTCTGGCATGTGGTTTTCGACCGCTTCGATCATTACACGGTGTTGCTGATCAGGGGAAGTGACTTGCATACGGCGAGCACCACCAATTCCAGGATGAGGAATATCACCATCCCCTGCGATTTCGTTTGAGGTGTCTACAATGACTACTCGTTTTTGTGCATCATCAGCGATTACTCGACTGACCTCTCGTAACATAGTTGTCTTGCCAACACCAGGCTTTCCTAACAAGAGAATACTCTGGCCAGAAAGAACGAGATCTTCGATGACCCTGATTGTGCCGAATACAGCTCTACCTATACGTATAGTAAGCCCTATCACTTTACCGGTTCGATTGTGGATTGCTGAAATCCGGTGGAGTGACCTCTCAATCCCTGCCCGGTTATCACCACCGAAAGGGCTTATCCGTTTAGTGACATATAGGATGTCATCATCCGACACCTCGCGGTCACTAAGTATCACAGTTTCATCTATGTAGCGTGCTTCTGGTTTTCGGCCAAGATCGAGGATAACTTCTAGCAGCCCATCCCTATTGCCCCGATCGCGTAAGATCGTAGCCACGCTTGGTGGTAGTCTCTCAATTATGACTTCTAGGTCTGCCCCTGATGGCTGTTTCATTATGGAATGTTTCTAAATCTGACCTTACTACAATTTCGTTATCTGGCCTTACTGTAATTTCGTTGTCAAGAGGGTAACACGTCGGTTGTTCTTAATTTCTCGGATTGGCCCCACTCTTGCAATTCAATAAGCTCTACCGAGGGGCCGATACCAGCGTATTGGAGTTTAGCGTTGAGCGGGTGGTCTTTGACCGCAGCGGTTATCCAACGTACTAGCGTCACGTATCGCGCAGCTGGCTTGAACCGGTGCTGTTCCAGAACACGATGCAGTTGGGCTTGATACTCTGGAACCAAGACTTGGACCTTTGAAGTACCTGGGAGTGTCCGAGAAAGACAGTATTCTATGATTGAGGAAATGCTCTCTTCTGGGTCAGGCAGTAACATCAGCGAAATTTGGGCTGAGCCGAGTCCTTGAATGACCCTTGCCCAAGCTTGGATTCCTTCAGGAGAATCGTAGACAGATTCACTCGTCCGTAGCCGACGCCGTTCGATAGACAACTGCCATTGGTCAAATGTCATACCGTAGGCGAACCGGACAGAAGCTGGGGTAGCGGTGTTGTACAACCGAAACACATTGTATTCGTCGTTCGTTCGTTTAGGGCGCAGTCGCGCGCGTTTGGTTCCACTAAAAATTCCCCGTTTACCCATGTAGAGGGTTTCTTCGTTTGCTAAAACAAAACCACAGTTTCGGATAGATGGAATTAAAGAATCATCGGCGCGTAGCCTGATGAAAATCCGCTCTGCACCTCTAAGTGATGCCTCTTGGATCAGCGTGTTCAGGAGATTTTTGCAGGTTGAGGGGGCATTATCATCGTGAAGTAGGAGATGCGAAAGTTCCCAAGTCCCTAGCCCAGCCCGAGGCTTCGCGGCTATTATCGAAATGTTTTGGCTATCAGACTGTTCAGCGATCGCGCAGCATTGGCTTCGTTGGGTAGCTAAGTATAATCGGGCGATATCAGTTCTTGGCACAGTGTTGCGAACTAGGTTGGCAAGGGTGAAAACCCGGTTTGTCCGGGATCTGTTTCTATCGAAAGTGTATGTAGGAACATCGAGCAGACGAAGTTGGCGGATCATCAGATCTACCGCCTAGTTTCTTCGACCATACCTAGGAACATCTGATGGATCCTGTGATCCAAGGTGAGTTCAGGATGGAACGCTGTGGCTAGCATATGATTCTCCCGAACCGCGACTGGACGGCCATCATTTAGGCGGGATATGACTCGGACGTTCGGTCCAACTGAGTTCACTATTGGTGCACGTATAAAAATCGCTTTGTAGGATTGTCCATCGACTTCATCGATTTCCAGGTCTGCTTCGAAGCTGTCGACTTGGCGGCCAAAGGCGTTCCTGGTCACGTTAATGTCCATCAGTTTTAGGGGGTTAGGGCGGTGATCGGTGAGGGAATTCGCCAGTACGATCATGCCTGCGCATGTCCCCCAAATAGGCATACCGTTCTTGACCAAATTTACCAGATGGTCACGCATATCAAAGATGTCGAGTAGCTGGACAATGGTAGTGCTCTCCCCACCAGGAATAATCAGGCCATCGACTTTATCGAGTTCGTTCCGGGTGCGGACCTCTAGTACTACCGATCCTAGACGCTCGAGCATCTGCCGGTGCTCAAGGAAGTCGCCCTGTATAGCCAGGACCCCGATGGTCGCCAAGCTACCAACCTCTTACGGCTAATTGTTCCTCAACGGGCATTGTCCGGACGTCTAGACCTGGCATGGCGTCGCCTAGTCCACGGGAGACCTCGGCTATGATATCCGGGTTATTATAATTGGTGGTTGCCTTAACTATTGCCGATGCCATCAACTCTGGCTGTTGGGACTTGAAGATACCAGAGCCGACGAATACTCCATCCACACCTAGTTGCATCATAAGAGCGGCGTCTGCCGGCGAGGCAATACCACCAGCTGCGAAGTTGACAACCGGTAGCTTACCCGTCTCATGTACTTCCCTGACAAGTTCGTAAGGAGCCTTAAGGTCTCTAGCAGCGGCCATTAGTTCCGCCTCTTCCAAACCCTGGATGCGTCGAATGTCACCAAGCACCGTCCGGGCGTGGCGAACAGCCTCCACTATGTTGCCGGTGCCAGCTTCACCTTTGGTTCGGATCATTGCTGCACCTTCGCCGACACGTCGAAGCGCCTCCCCAAGGTCTCGAGCACCGCACACGAAAGGTACTTTGAAATCATGTTTGTTGACATGATTGTCTTCGTCAGCTGGGGTCAGGACCTCAGATTCGTCGATGTAATCGATTTTCAGGGCTTCCAGAACCTGAGATTCCACGAAGTGCCCAATTCGGCATTTCGCCATAACGGGAATTGTTACGGCTTCTTGTATTTCAATGATTTTAGTAGGATCGGACATCCTGGAGACGCCGCCCTCTTTTCTGATGTCAGAAGGGACTCTTTCAAGTGCCATCACTGAGCATGCCCCTGCGTCTTCTGCGATTTTTGCTTGGTCTGCCGTCACCACGTCCATGATGACTCCACCCTTTAGCATCTGGGCGAGACCGGCCTTAATGCGCCAGGTACTAGTTTCAGAAGTTGTTTCGATGGTTTCGAGCGCCATGCGCGCCTCCATTAGGTAGCTGCGGCCTAGAGTAGGATCATATTATAGCGGTGGCCAGATCCACAGGCAATCGTATCCTGCTGAATACATCACACCTAACCTTGTTATGGGTTGTTAAATTCACAACTACAAAGGCGCTAGCATTTCCTGCCCAGTCCATTCACAGAGTTAGCCGGAATACCTATTGGTTTTGTCGGTTCATCTATTCCGTCAGTTAAAGTCTTAGATAATGGTGCGAAAGTGTCACTGCTATCATGATCTTAAGGACTTAGGAATATGAAGATTACTGACATCAAGGCTGTGTATCCGAAATGGACAAAACTGCCAGAGTCTAAATGGCAGTCAAGATTTTGGCAGATTGTTGTTCGTGTAGAGGCTGATACAGGGGATGTTGGCTATGGGTACGGAGGTGGTGGTGAAGCCGGGTGTCTAGTTATTAATCGACACATGCGGGAGTTGCTACTTGGCACTGAGATCAATTCCGTAAACGCCATTCAGCATGTTTGGGACAGGCTGTACCACTTGTCGTTGCCATACGGTCGGAAAGGCCTGGCAGTAATGGCACTGAGTGGTGTTGATTTAGCCCTGTGGGATCTGCTCGCAAGAGCGCAGGGATTGCCTGTTCATCGATTGATCGGAGGTAGGAGTAAGGATGCTGCACGCGCTTACGCCACTGGTGCTAATGTGGAAAAGTATCGCGATATGGGGTTTTCAGCTAATAAATTTCCGCCCGCTTTCATCAATGGTTCGCCAGACTATGTTGGAACAGAAGCCAATGCACGCCGAGCTAGGACTGCTCTTGGTGACAAAGCAACAATTATGACGGATTGTTATATGGGCTGGGATGTGCAAACAACGACCAGGATGGCGCAACTACTATCGGAATTTAATCTGTATTGGTTTGAGGATCTCGTTACCCCTGATCATCTCTTGGAGCAAGCTGCGCTCAAACCGGTGATAGCACCAATCAAGATTGCTGGTGGGGAACATGAAGTTACCCGTTTCGGATTCAAGTCGGTATTGGATTCAGGTGCCCTCGACATTTGGCAACCGGACCTAACATGGTGTGGCGGTATAACGGAGGGATTACGGATTCTTGATCTTGCGCTGAGCAACAATATTCCGGTAGTACCACACCGAGGTGGGGAACCATGGGGTCTGCATTTTATCGTTTCCACAGGATGTGAGGACCTGGCTGAAACAATGCCGGAACGCTGGGATATTGGCTCTGACGTCCTTTGGGTTAATGAGCCTCACGTTATTGATGGCTACATCCGGCCGACCGATGAGCCTGGTTTCGGGGTGCGACTTAACGAGGCTATGATTTAACCATAGGGCTAACAGACTTTGTGGGGCCAACCGCTTCGATGTCGCTTTTAGCTCATGTGATGGGGGCCAGCGTCGTGCTCTCCTTCAAAGTTGCGGGTACTGAAGACGCCGAGGTCACGCCCTTGGTGAACATGAACAATGATTTCTTCGCGGGTCACTCCAACCGAGTCGATGAGTTCTTCGTCAATTGTGTCAATAAGGTCTTGAATGTCTTCATTACCTAACCCATCCATCACGTTCAAAGTTGCGTGGACGGCGGGAGTTGCAAAATGGATATCGACCCGACCAACAGTATTTTCGTTGGCAAGGACGGTGTAGCACTCTGAGTTAGGTGTGCGAGTTTCTCTTTCGAAGTAGAAAGTGGCCATTAGTTTCGCACCTGTCCTTCCCCAACCACGATCCACTTGTATGAAGTTAGTTCTTGCAAACCCATCGGGCCGCGAGCGTGAGTTTTGTTGGTGCTAATCGCGACCTCAGCGCCGAGTCCGAACTGTGCTCCGTCATTGAATCGTGAACTGGCATTTACCATCACTACAGAAGAATCCACTATGTCCAGAAATCTCGTAGCTGAGGTGTGATCCTCAGTTACTATAACGTCAGTATGGCCTGATCCATAGGTATTAATATGGTCTAGTGCGTCATCGAGAGAGTCAACGATTTTTATTGCAGCGGTAAGCGATAGATACTCGTGTCCCCAGTCCAGGTCTGTCGCAGCTTTAATCAGAGAACTGTTAAGCCCGAGGATGCTTAGTGCACGAGAATCGCAGTTAAGGGTTACGTTACTAGCGCCCAATCTGCTTGCTATCTTGGGCAGCAATGTTGGGGCAACATCTGTGTGAATTAACAAGGTGTCCAGGGCATTACAAACGTATGGCGAAGATGTCTTAGCGTTGTACGCAATTTCTACTGCCATATCTTCATTTGCAGTTCTGTCTACGTATGTATGGCATACTCCAATACCACCAGTGACAGCCGGCATGGTAGCTTCTTCAGCAACATGTCGGACAAGTTCAGCTCCACCACGAGGGATCATCAAATCTATATATCCGGAGAGCTTGAGCATTTTGGATACCAGAGTTCGATCCGGACTTTCAATAAACTGAACGGCATCGCGTGGGATACCCGCCGAGAAAATGGAATCTCGCACGACTGCTGCAAGCGCCTTATTGGAATTAATAGCCTCTTTCCCACCCCGTAGGATAGCCGCGTTACCAGACTTAAGGCAGAGGGCTGAGATGTCGATGGTGACGTTGGGTCTACTCTCGTAGATAACTCCGATTACCCCAAGGGGCGTTCGTCTTCGGCTGATCTCTAGCCCATTGGGTAATGTACGGATGTCATAGTTTTCGCCTGTCGGATCTGGGAGTGCAGCGATCCTACGGATATCGTCCGCTATTGATTCAAGTTTAGTGGAGTCTAGTAACAGCCTTCCAAGGATATTGTCTGGCAGGCCAGTATTTTGCCCTGTTGTAATGTCTTTTCCATTAGCGCGAAGTAGTTCGTCTTGGCGATTGTGAAGGTTGTCCGCAATGGTTTCGAGGGCTCGATCCTTGACCGTGCTTGGTAGCTGGGCGAGTTGGCGTGACGCCTGCCTTGCTCGCTTTCCCATTGATTGAAGGTCGACCATGTCATCCATTGGAGCTTGTCCCGAGGTAGGTTGTATTACAAGATTACCATGTTGTTGCGGTGGATAACCTCGTCACCGTAGTGGTCGCCCAGCACAGTGGCAATCCGATCTGACTTTAGGCCGTTAATTTTGGCAAGTTCCACAGAGCTATAGTTGGTGATGCCGGCTGCGATCTCTAGTTTGGCTGTATTTCGGATTGCGACGGTTTCTCCACGTTTGAAGTCACCCAACACCTCGGTGACACCGACTGGAAGTAGACTGCGATGGTTTCCACCTAGCAGGGCCGTTGCAGCCCCCTCATCGATTACGATGCTTCCTGCTTCCGAGATGTTTTTCCGTAGCCATTTCCTGCGACTTATCTTGTCAGAATGACTAGCCGGACAATAAGTGCCGATTCTCACACCTTGCATTAAGTTGGCTAACACCTCGGGCTCCATTCCTCCAGCGATGACAACGTTCACGCCGTTAGTTGTAGCAAACCTAGCGGCTTCGATCTTGGTTGCCATGCCTCCGCGGCCTTTTTGATCACGAGGACCGCCCGCTATTGCACTAATGGATCTGTCAAAGCGCTTGATTGTCGGAATAAGTTCTGCGGTCGTGTCCTCATGTGGATCCGCTGTGTAAAGACCATTAACGACACCCAGTATCACAAGTAGGTCAGCGTCGATAGATCGAGCGACCCGCGCCGAGAGGTTATCATTATCTCCAAAGTCTGCTCCGGCGAGTTCGTCCACAGCTACAACGTCGTTTTCGTTTACGATAGGCAGGATACCTAGTTCTAGTAATGACAGCAGTGTATTTCGAACGTTAAGATCACGTAACTTTTCACCCATTGACTCACGTTCTCCAACATCATGCAGAGTCAGCAGCACCTGAGCGACGGTAATCCCATGGGTACCGAACATTTCCTGGTATAGAGCCATTAAACGAGGATGTCCTACAGCCGCCAGTGCTTGCCGAAACGGCACGCTACTACTGTTTTTGACTTGACCCACCGCGCCTCTTCCCGCAGCAATTGCACCCGATGAGACAAAGAGTATTTCTGTACCCTGCCGGTGAAGATCCGCCATTTGGGCAACTAAGGACGACATGACCTCAAGATTAGGTTGGTCGCTATCGTAGGTCAGTAGGCTTGTACCAGCCTTCACAACGACGCGTTCATATGTGCCTTCGGTTTGCATGTTGGTTGTCTCGAATGCTAGCAGTCAGGAGGGCTGTGTCAAGGAAAACGTGAACACCTTTACCGCTATTTGTGTTTATAACGCCTAGATACTACTTGGATATTGTTTAACACTTGAGTCAAACTAAGTCTAAAAATAGGTAGGTTTATTATGACGGAGGTTTCCTCCCAGCAATCGAATGTTAAAGTCAACCGACTAGGGGTGACGGTTGGGGTGGTTAGTGAATCGGAACACCGTTTTCAATATACGTTCTCAGACGAGACGTTATTGACGTACTTCCTTGACCCTCTCACTAAATCAGGTGCGGACACTGAAATCGCAATGTGCGTGGTGGCAGAGGCTCTTATCTTGTCCGATTTGAAACATTTGGCGAGCCATCCTTTGTATTCCATCAATCCAATTGAATATGAACGAGCCGCGTTGGTAAGACAGCTACTTACAAACTGTTGTGTGTCTGGAAGAGACGATAACCTGATACGTGTCAGCCTAAACAGTATGCTGTGCGGGGTCGGATTGGCTTAGCTTCTACCCTTTTGTTCCAATCAGCGTGTTGATAGAGTTTGGGCTTTTCCCTACCACTAGAATATGTTTGGAATCGGACCGCGTCAGGAGGCCCTAGTAGCTGACTGGACTAATAATAGCTCAGGGTCAGAACCGTTGGTAGCCTACATATCGGCTTTGAATCCGTACCCCATGTACAGAAGATCAGTGACATAGAGGATCTTGGTGTTACTCCCTGTTCGACTAGTACCGTATTCAAGCTGAATAATACAGCCGGGGTTTGCGGTCGCAACAATCGCTGCTTCGGTGCTCGCGATGCTTTCCATTTTTGAATCTAGGACTCGCTGGGAGAAATCACGTTCCGTGATGCTGTAAGTGCCACCTGCCCCACAGCAGATGTTTGAACTAGGCAGTTCAACCAGGTCTAGGCCAGGAATCGCGCGAAGCAAAATTCGTGGGGCATCAGTAATTCTTTGAGAGTTTGCCAGATGGCACGAATCTTGGTAGGTGACCCGTTTGTCTACCTGGTGAGTTGGAGGTACAAACGGCAGGTCTACAAGGAATTCATGAATATCTTTGACTTTTTGACTAAACCGTTCTGCACGATCGGCGTAGCTTTGATCTTCACGCAGAAGGTGTCCGTACTCTTTCATTAATGTGCCGCAGCCCGCAGAGGCCGATATCACCGCGTCAAGGTTGCGGGCTTCAAAGATGTCAATGTTGATTCGCGCCAGCTCTCTGCTACGTTCAAGTTCACCCACATGACTGTGAATAGCGCCGCAGCATGCCTGCCCCGTAGTTATTTCAACGTCGCATCCGTTGTGAGTTAAAATTTTAACCATGGAGTTCATTTGCTCAGCGTGAATGAGTGGCATCACACACCCGGAGACCAATCCTACTTTGGCTCGGGGCTTCCCTTGAGCAGGGATCATCCGGTCTTGGGTTTTGAAGGACGATCTTGAAACTCGTGGAGAAGAACTCTCCAAATCGGCTAGGCCGACGAACTTGAGAAGACCACTTTTTCGTGCGAGCCACTGAATACCTGACTGCTGATACATTCTCAGAGAGAGAGTTAGTATTGATAGAACCCGCTGACTAGGTAGTATGGTATTCAAGAATACGTGGGCCAATATTTTGGAGAGCAGGGAAGGCTTTCGGTATTTGTTTACCTGAGACATTGTTGCTTGAATAAGGTTTCCGTATGGTACGCCTGAAGGACAAGCAACCTCGCACGCGCGACACTGGATGCATAGATCCCAATGACGGTATACCCCTGGGTTCAGAGTAATTCGATTTTCGTTAACCGCTTTCATCAACGCGATGCGACCCCGAGGCGATTCTGTTTCCAGTCCGGTTTCTAGGTAGGTTGGGCATACCTGAAGACAGAATCCACAATGCACGCATTTGTACATATCGTCTTCTAAAGGTGCATCAGGGCCCGAGAATAGACTTAAGGTGTCTTTATTAAGAGATTTTTGAATCATATGTGTCCGATGAATCGTCCGGGATTAAGCGTTCCTCGTGGATCATACTGTGCTTTGAGGTTCCTCATAGTTTCCATTGATCCACCATAGTTGTCCCATACATCAAGATCTGACCTTTGAGGGATCGGGTAGTGTTCGACGAATGTATGACCTCTGAGTGTGCGTGTGTGGTTGCGGATTTGGCCGATCATCGCACGCAGTGTGCTCGATTGGATTGGGGAGCCATCTAGGTGCCAATTTGCTATCAAGGTGCCGTGTGCCGGATGAGCCACAAGTGCCGGTGTGAGCGCTGTATCGGTTGAAAGGTCATAGATTACTTTTGAAAGTAAGGCTAGTTTTGATGGGGGAGCGGATATCCTTACACCTAGAGTTGGCAACGTTACTTTGTCGTAACCAAAATTAGATATGCTGCCCCAAAGGCTGGCTGCATCTTTTTCGTTCATTGAATCGCACTGGAATAAATTGCGGCATTCGTTGATTTGACGTGCAAGACCTCTTTCTCGACCGGCGAGTTTAACAATAAGTGTGTGGCGGGATTGATGTAACGCGTCAGATCTCATTTGCTCGGCTGCTTTATTATCGATTGTAACGATTGCAAGTGGTAAAACATCACTTTGGTAAATCAGCATTGCTTTTTCCAAACTCTCGTTAATAGTGTCAAAGCTGCCGATTAAGGTAGCTTCAACTGGAGGTTTGGGGGTGAGTTTAAACGAAACTTCTACAATAATTCCTAGGGTTCCCAGTCCTCCAATGTGTAGGCGCGCCATGTCGTAGCCCGAGACATTTTTTACTACCCGCCCGCCACTCTTGACGAGAGTGCCGTTTGGCTGCACGACTTTCATTCCAATTACGGTGTCGCGCGGGTTCCAATATTGCCATTTCATTGGTCCGGAATGTCCGACGGCTAAGGCGCCGCCAATAGTAGCTTGGTTTGGTAGGGGCGGATCGATGGCAAGGAATTGTCTATGGTTGGCTAGAGTATCTTGAAAATTTGACACCGTGACACCGGCCTCGACAGTTGCAGTGAGGTCAGCGTAATCGTGGGAGACCATTTTGTTAAGTCCTGTAGTTTCGATAGCAAGGTCGTAAGCTCGTAAAGGGTTACCAAGACTTATTTGTGTGCCACCCCCTCTAGGTGCTATTGCCAGGTTGTTGTCGTTAGTGATGCTCATCAGATCACTAAGTTCGTCGATTGATTTTGGGCGCGCTACAGCGGAAGGGGACAGGTCGTGAATTGTGTGTTCGGGGGTAACCGGACGGTTGAGCATATAGTCCGGAACGACGGTCAGAGGATTTGTAGAGGGATGTGGTGGTTCAAATTCCATAAAACATCCTAAATAAAAGCGTCAGGTCCAGTTCTGGATATGGCTCCAGTCTGTGGGATAGCGACGTGTGAACTACCTGTGGGGAATATTTTTCCAGGGTTAAGTATGTCATTGGTCTCGAATGCTAGTTTAAGCTTTGCCATAGAAGTCATATCATCATCTGTGAACATCAGAGGCATGTATTCTTGCTTTTCCATTCCGATCCCGTGCTCACCAGAGAGGACGCCCCCTGCCTGAATACATAGCTCCAAAATTTTACCGCCGGCCTCCAAAGCCTTTTGGGTATCTCCAGGCTTTCGTTCATCAAACAGTATCAGGGGGTGGAGATTCCCATCGCCTGCATGAAGAAGATTACCGATCGGTAGTTCATAATCCTTTGATATTTTTTCCACACCTTTCAGGGTATCCATGATGCGGGTACGGGGAACGGTACCATCGACTAGGTAATAATTAGGTGCGAGTCTTCCTAACGCACCAATGACACCTTTTCTGCCTGCCCAAAGTTTCTCACGCTCGATATTGTCAGATGCTGTCCGGATCTCGATAGGGGAGTGCTTATTACAAACGTGAATTATGTCGGCCACTTGTTCATCTGTTACCTCTGAGAGACCATCTACTTCTACTAGCAAGATTGCTCCAGCATCTTGGGGATATCCTGCAGGCACTGATGCCTCGGCTGCTCGGATACAAAGTTTGTCCATCATCTCTAGGGCCGCAGGGACAATTCCCGCTGCAATGATGTCGGAGACTGCTAAGCTGGCATCTTCGACATTGTTGAACACTGCAAGTAGAGTACGTACTACTTCTGGGATTTTGACTAACCGGACGGCGATCTTGGTCACTATGCCGAGCGTACCTTCTGACCCGACCATGATACCTCGCAGATCATACCCCCCAACCTCACGAGTAGTTTCTCCAAACCATTGAACTGATCCATTTGCCAAAACTACCTCGAGCCCCAGCACATAATTAGTAGTGACACCGTATGCCAGGCAGTGGGGGCCACCCGAATTTTCTGCGACGTTGCCACCGAGGGTACAGACCTTTTGACTGGATGGATCTGGGGGATAGTACAAGCCGTAAGGGGCTGTCGCGGTTGACAAGTCGATATTTACCACGCCGGGCTCCACTATCGCAGTCATATTTTCAGCATCAATTTGGATAATGCGTGTCATTCGTGTTAAAGCCAGCACAATACCGCCGTGATTTGCAATAGCACCTCCACTTAGTCCTGTCCCTGCACCCCTAGCTGTGATGGGGATGCTGTAGGTTGCGGCGAGCTTCGTAACACTAACAACCTCATTGGTATCAGCAGGTAGTACTACAGCGGTGGGAAGAGCCTTGTCGACCGACCCGTCGTACTCGAAAACGAGAAGATCTTCATCTCGGTGGATAACGTATTCGTCTCCCACGACAGACTTCAATTCTTCGATGAGGCGTCTGGTGCTCGGTTTGCCTAGACTGACCATAGAGACATGATAACCCAGTGAAAAACAAGGTGATAGATTCAGAGTTTTTGAGAAAGCTCACTGTCGCCTGTACCATTCTTGATATCAAAGGAGGCAGTCGTGGCAAGGACACTTATAACTGGAGGGGCGGGGTTTGTCGGATCTCATATCGTCGACTCTTTCCTTCATCGTGGACACAAGGTTCTTGTAGTTGATGACCTTACAACTGGTAAACTGCAGAATATTCCGAACGATGTTGAGTTTCATCAAGTAGGCATTCAGTCGACTCAATTCACGGAATCTGTCCGGGCGTTCCAGCCAGACATAATTGTCCATGCGGCTGCACAAGCCTCAGTAGCAGTTTCGATGTCTGACCCAAAGCTTGACGCAGGAATTAACATCATAGGGAGCATCAACGTTGCACAAGCAGCCCGAGACGTTCAGTGCGAACAGCTAATCTATATCACAACAGGTGGAGCGCTCTATGGAGAGCCTAAGTACGTCCCATCCGATGAGAAACACCCGATTCAACCTGTAAGTGGATATGGACTGAGCAAATGGACTGTAGAGCGCTACTTAGCCATTATGTTACCTGCCACTATAGATCTTAAAGTTCTTCGTCTTGCCAATGCTTATGGGCCACGGCAAGATCCAAAAGGAGAGGCAGGTGTTGTAGCCATTTTCGCTGCTGCCATGGTGGAAGGGATGCAAATAACGATCGACGGTGACGGCAACCAGACCCGCGATTTTGTGTTTGTTACTGATGTAGCACGCGCCGTCAGTCTAGTGGCTGAAACACAAGGTCCAGTCGTTGCGAATGTTGGGACAGGGCGAGGTACCTCGATTAATGAACTGGCTCGTCATATGGGTTCTTTGCTAGATGGGGAAACAAACTCCGTTCGTGGGTCATCCCGTCTAGGAGACATCAAAAATGTTGCGCTAGATAGCACTCACGCAAAGAAGATGTTTGGATGGGAACCTAGGGTTTCTCTGTCCGAAGGACTCGGCATTACAATCGGGTTTTTCAGCGAAGGGTGTTAAGCAAGATATTGGTGTATCTGAACTCTTGCGTTTAAGATAGGTTTGTGGAACGGACCCTTCTTAATACCACTCGTCTCGTACTAGCGCTTATTCTCGTCACTCCTCTGATTGTGACGGATGAACCTCTGCCGCTCACTTATTTTCCATTCATTGTTGGTAAAGCGCTGTATGCAAGAACCCTGATCGAGATTGGCTTTGGTGTTTGGTTGGTTCTTGTCATGAGGAACAGTTCTTACGGAATTCCTCGAACATGGTTACTACCGATCTTTGGAATCTATGTAGCTGTGACGCTAGCATCTGCATTCGCAGGAGTGAGTTTTGATCGAAGTATGTGGTCCACTTACGAACGGATGCAAGGTTGGGTTGATCTTCTACATTGGTTCGTCTTCGTTGTCGTTCTAGTGTCGACGCACCGAACTTGGGATCACTGGCGAACACTGCTGAATTTCAACCTAGGTGTCAGCTTTGTACTCGGTCTAATGGGGCTTGCTCAGTATGTCGATCAAGGGATTTTCATCTATATGCAAGCGACGACACGTCTTGATATTACCCTGGGCAATCCTGCTTACGCTGGATGCTACATGGTAGTCAATCTTCTTATTGCTACTGGCTTTCTAATCCAATCGTTTGCTAACAATACCCTTACTGTTTCAGCGGGGGATTCGGAACGAGATGCTGGAACAAAGAGATCCGAGCGTCGTCGGGGCGCGCGGATTCCACTGAAGGGTAAGAGCTTTGACAATCTTGCCGCTCTGCGGACTTTCTGGATTATGGTCATAGCGTTGGATTTCATAATCTTTTACCTGTCTGGCACGCGGGGTGCTATGGCTGGGCTACTTATGGGGATATTGGCATTTGCGATTGCTTACATCATCTGGGGTAAGTATCGCGTTATACGCCAGTGGTCTTTGGGTGTAATTCTGCTCATTCTTGTATCAGCAGTTTTGGTCGGAATTTCAGTGATAGTCAGAGATGGCTCTACGACGGGCGGAGTTGAGGAATCAGGGAACCTACTTACTCGTAGTATAAACACAGGTTTGGGAGACCCAAGCCTGGAAGGTAGGCTTAATGCTATGAGGGTAGGAGTCGACGGATTCACTGCTCGGCCGATACTGGGCTGGGGACCTGAAAACTATTCGACAGCATACGATCAAAAAGTAACGCCTGAGGGTGTCGCACGTGGGCAAAAATCTTACGATCAAGCCCACAATAAGCTGCTTGAAGAATTGACGACCAAAGGGGTCTTAGGGCTCTTGGGCTACCTTGCAATCTGGTCGTATGTTGTTTTTATCGTGTTCCGAAAAGTAAAGCTAATTGGGAGTAATGAACAGATTTTCGTACTGTTTATGGTGGCTGCGATCACAGCATTTTTTGGAAACAACCTCTTTCTCTTTGATACCCCCGGTACGTTACCTCAGTTCTACGTGCTGTTGGCGTTTATCGGCTTTGTGGATCTGCAGGTACAAATAAGAAGATCGACTCTACCCTATTCTAGTCATGGCCAACCGATGCATCAGTTCTTGGAAACGAGGTTTGGCGTATTAATGTCAACTGCAGTTGTAATGGTCCTCGTGGTGGCTGTTATTTTCGTTGTCAATATAAGAATCTTCCGAGCCGCTCAGAATGTTATTGGTATGGTAAATCCGGTCAATTCTTGGACTGAGAGATCGGAGAAATTCATATCCGCAGTCACCGAGTTCCCCCAGCTGGGCAATTACCCGAGAGTTTTATGGATGGACCGGGCCACGAGGGATTGGTTGGAGATGGATATCCAGGATAAGTCCGCAGTTTTTGAGTCCATCAATAATTATGCCGAGGCTGGTATTGAGCGAGAACCCCAAGAGTGGAGGATTCGCAAAGGGCTAGCTTACTTCTATCAAAAGGCAGCCCAAAATGCTGGAGATGATCGAGAAATACTTGTAAAGAAGGCAAGACAACTAGTGGACGAAGCGGTAGACAATGCCCCCTCTCGTATTCAGATACAACTTGTGCGGGTGAACCAGCACTTACTCGAGTCAGATCCAGAAGGAGCTCTAGAAGTGATAGATAGTTATCTTGCGCAGGCACCAGAAGCCGAAGGACGGATGAGGAATGTACGGGCACAGATAGTAGATAGAATTGAAAAACGGAGTGAAGAAGAGTGATATATCCCGTTCTGTTAGCGGGTGGTTCTGGGACAAGGATGTGGCCTTTATCAAGGGAGCATTCCCCCAAGCAATTCCTTCCGTTGGTTAGCGCAAAGAGTATGTTTCAAGAAACGGTTTCTCGTCTTGAAGGGATGGGAGCCAAGCCACCACTGGTAGTTTGTAACGATATACACAGGTTTATGCTTTCCGATCAATTGCGCGAAATAAATCTCAAGCCGCTTGAAGTCATAACTGAACCAGTGGGACGTAACACAGCTCCTGCTCTCACGCTTGCGGTTCTACATATACAAAATGTGTGTGGTGGGCAAGATACTGACCCAATCATTTTGTCTATGCATTCAGATCACCTGATTCAGGACACCAGTGCCTTTCATAGCGCAGTGGTTAAGGGAGTCGAGCTAGCTCAGCGAGGGTACTTGGTCACATTTGGGGTTCCACCTGATACTCCGGAGACTGGCTATGGTTACATTCGTAAAGGTTCTCAGATCAATGACATAAATCAGGCTAACGTGATTGATCAGTTTGTGGAAAAGCCGGATCCTCAGACTGCCCGTGAGTACCTAGGTTCCGGGGACTATCTTTGGAACAGCGGCATTTTTATGATGAAGCAGTCAGTTTGGTTTTCTGAATTAGGTCGTCATAGGCCTGACATTCTCGCTGCGGCTAAACTGGCCTACGATGCAGGAAGCGACCATTTTGAGTTCTTTCGGCCCGGAGTCGAAGAGTTTCTAAGGTGTCCTAGTGAATCTATTGACTATGCGGTTATGGAACCGGCTACCTCCTCGACAGACCAAAGTGTCAGGTGTGCTGTTATAGAACTAGAAGCTGGGTGGTCTGATATTGGTTCTTGGTCTGCGATATGGGCAAGACGTGAAAAAGATAGCAACGGCAACGTAACTCTAGGAGACGTGTATGCCTCTGGCACTACAAATTCACTGTTAATGGCGGAGCAAAGACTTCTTGCTACGGTAGGTGTATCCGATGTGGTCGTCATAGAAACCCCCGATGCGGTTCTCGTGTCTCGTAAAGACCGGGTGCAAGAAGTGAAACAAATCGTTGAGAGATTGAAGGCTGACAGACGTACGGAAACAGAAGTTAACACACGTGTGCATAGACCTTGGGGCAGTTATGAGGTTCTCGATTCAGGACAAAACTTCCAAGTCAAGCGATTGACCGTGAATCCTGGTGCTTCTCTTTCCCTTCAATATCACCACCATCGTGCTGAACATTGGGTTGTAGTTGGAGGTACAGCGAAAGTCACTCGAGACGGAGAAGTCTTTACTCTTACTGCGAACGAATCGACTTATGTGTCACCGTCTAGTATTCATCGTCTAGAGAATCCATCTGATGAGCCCTTGCTGATGATCGAAGTTCAGACGGGTGACTATCTCGACGAGGATGATATTGTACGGCTTGAAGATAATTACAACAGGCTAAATGATGCTTAGCAGATTTGACGGGAAACACTCCCGCGCCCTTTCATAACCCATATATCCTTGGTTCATTGGCCACAGATTGCGCTGAAGGTACTTGACATCCACGGGCCTCAGTTTTTATATTCGGATTATGCGTTCCATAAATGAACAGAGCCCTCCCCTCGAAGGAACAGCATATCGGGAATTGCGTGTTCTTGAGGAGATGGACGGCACTGCGGAGATTAGTCAGAGACGCCTCTCTAGTCAACTAGGCGTTGCTCTTGGTGTTACCAACCTACTAGTCAAGAAACTCGCGAAGCAAGGTTACATACGTGTCACCCAACTTGGCTGGAAAAGATGGGCGTACGTTGTAACACCCCGAGGGATGGCCCGCAAGATACACCTAACGAAAGCTTACGTTGAGCGTTTTATTGATCATTATAGTCGTGTGCGAGCACTACTACGGGAGGACCTCAGAGATCAGGGTTTTACTCCAACCACACAGGTTGCGGTGGTGGGTACAACTGAGATATCAGAACTTGCTTTCCTTGCGCTACGCGATATCGGCGCTACCAATATTGATGTGTACGCAATAAACCCTGTAAGGCAGGAATTCTTAGGTATCACGGTACAAGATCTGAATTTCCTTGCTCCCTCAAAGTATGGATTCGTAGTACTCACCCAATCGAATGACGAGAATGGCCTGCGTGAATCTCTTTTAAGCAATGGCGTTTTAGAGTCGCAGATCGTCGAACTTTTTCGGGTGCCCGATGGATCACAAGCTACTACGGATATAGATTCGGAACTTGGAACTAATTAAGTATGCACAGGTCACCCTCAATGAATGAACCGGGCTGGTACTTAGCGCGTACCAAGCCTATGTCGGAATACGTAGCCGCAGATTCCCTAGCCCGTAGGGGGTACAGGCTATTTTTGCCGTTAGTTAAAACACCCCGACCACGTGCGGGCCGTAACGACGCCCCATTGTTCCCAGGGTATATTTTTGTTCACCGTGATATAGAAGAAACCTTACCCCCAATTGGGCAGATGGCAGGTTTTATTGGATGGGTTGAGTTTGATGGGAGTCTTGCTTCTCTAAGTGATCAGGCTGCTGAACAGCTTAGAGAGAGAGTCCGGGCTATTGATGATGTTGGTGGACACTGGGAACGTTACAAACGTGGGCAACAGGTGAAGTTAGTTAGTGGAGAGATCGAAAGTCTTGCCGAAATCTTGGAAGAACCGAAATCGCCCCATGCCCCTGTACAGGTGTTAATGAGTTTCATGGGGCGGCGTGTGCCAGCGAAGGTTCCTTGGGGACAGATTCAGCCACTAAATATTACGCCTGATAATCGACCCCTTTCAAGGCGAACGCGAGGGCGAGGACGTTGGATAAAAGGATTTGGACCTCGTGTTAGTGCCGTTACAACACCGCGAGGTGAGTACTTAATAACATAGGACCCTCGTTGTAGCACCAGCTCCGAGGTAAGTCGGCTCTCTCGAGCTTGTTACTCTGTCTGCAGAGGTGGCGGAGCATGCCGGAGGTAGGGCATAAAATTAATATTAGAGGTTGTATGAAAAGAGAGTATGGATGATAACCCATGAAGACATAAGAATAGCTGTTTTTGGACTTGGCCACGTTGGACTTCCGACCGCGCTTGGCTTTGCGGAATTGGGGTGGGATGTTATCGGAGTTGAGAACGATCCTGACAAGGCGAGCTTGATTGAGGCTGGGAATTCATGGTTTTACGAGCGAGGCCTCACCGAAATACTGAATCGTCATCTTGAAACGGGTACGTTTCGTGTCGAAACTGACGTGTCACAGGCCTTAAACGATGCGAATGTGCTGTTTGTGTGTGTTGGTACTCCCCAACGTGAAGATGGTGCAGCAGATCTTTCTGTGCTTGAAAGTCTTGCCCAAGGAATTGGGTCTAATCTCGACTCTTACAAGCTTGTTGTGGAGAAGAGTACGACACCAGTAAATACAGCACAACAACTGAGAGCCAGTATCACGCGTCATGCTAGGTCTAGTAAACCCACAGGTGCTAACACCAACCCCCATTTCGATATTGCGGTGAACCCTGAGTTTCTTCAGGAGGGGCGTGCATTAGACGATTTTTTCAATCCGGACCGTATCGTTCTGGGGGTAGAGAGCGAACGTGCACAGGATTTGCTGATGACGATTTACAAACCGCTTGTGGCAAAGATGGGGTCTACCGTAGACGACACGGTAATCATAACTGATATCAATACCGCGGAAATCATTAAACACGCTTCCAACGCCTTCCTGGCGACAAAAATCTCTTTCATCAATATGATTTCTGATCTCTGCGATGTCACTGGAGCAGATGTCACGCATGTGGCACGCGGATTGGGAATGGACCACCGGATAGGGCCAGCGTTCCTCAATGCTGGGTTAGGTTATGGTGGCTACTGTTTGCCCAAGGATCTGAAAGCTTTCAGTTACATCGCTTCTCGCCATGGTGTAGATTTTTCGTTCCTTGAGGAAGTGGAGCGGATAAACACAAACAGGATCAACAATTTTCTTGAGAAGGCACGGCAGGCATTATGGGTGCTGAAGGGGAAAACAATCGCAGTGTGGGGACTCTCTTTCAAACCAGAAACAGACGACATCCGGGATGCTCCTAGTATTGGCGTAGTCAGTAGCTTTGTAAATGAGCAAGCACGTCTGAGATTGTATGACCCGAAGGCATCGGGCCATTTTAAGGCACTGTTTCCTCAGAATGACCAAATCACATATTGTGACGCTGCTCTCACAGCGGTGGAAGGTGCCGACGCACTCTTAGTGGTCACAGAATGGTCAGAGTTCCTAGAGATTGATATCAGAGAGGTTGCGGACCGTATGAACGTGCCCTTAATCATCGATGGGCGTAATGTTTATGATCCTGATGAAATGAGAAAAAATGGGTTCGAGTACCATGGCCTTGGGAGGCATTAAGGGATGCTCCGGACGCAACCGTTGGTTTCACTGATTACAGGGGGTGCTGGGTTCCTCGGATCACATGTGTGTGACCGACTAATAAATGAGGGACACAAGGTTCTCTGCCTTGATAACTTTGTGACGGGTAACGCTTTAAATGTCGAGCATCTGAAGATGCATCCCAGGTTCACACTTCTTCACCATGATGTCACTCAACCTATACATATTTCTGAGTTATTGTCTGTAAATGGTTCCACTAATGCGGACTTGGATCTCGATTTCATATTTCACTTTGCGAGTCCAGCGAGTCCTAAAGACTATGCTCGCTTACCCATACCGACACTAAAAGTTGGAGCTCTTGGTACCTACCACGCCCTTGGTTTGGCTAAGGCGAACGATGCAATTTTTATTCTGGCATCTAGTTCTGAGGTCTATGGTGATCCATTGATTAGTCCACAGAGCGAAGACTACTACGGTAACGTTAACCCAATAGGTCCACGAAGCGTATACGACGAGGCAAAACGGTTTGCTGAGGCCCTCAGTCTAGCCTATCTTCATTCACACGGTCTTGATGTCCGAGTCGCTCGTATTTTCAACACCTATGGACCAAGGATGCGTATTGATGATGGTAGGGCCGTCCCTGCTTTTCTGTCCCAAGCGATACGGGGTCTGCCAATCACGGTATATGGCGATGGATCACAGACTCGTTCATTTTGTTACGTAGATGACACAATTGATGCTATTTACCGGTTGATGGCTTATGAGCGGCAAGTAGCAGCCAGCGATGATGATGTTGAGGAGTTGGTTGTTAATATCGGTAATCCAGATGAAGTAACAATTTTGGAAGCTGCACGTGAACTGGTCAACGTCGTTGGCAGTGCAAGCCAAGTTGTTTTTGAGCCTCTACCCCAAGATGATCCAATGGTTAGGAAACCTGACATTTCCCGTGCGAAAGAATTACTAGATTGGGAACCGAAAGTGTCACGTCAAGAAGGATTTCCTAAGGCAGCGAGTTACTTCCGAGAGCAGCTTTCTAAAATTGATGATGTGTCGCTTGGCAAAAATGGTTAGATCAGAATGATTCACATCCAGATACGGATTTACTAAAAATGTGTGGAGTTCTAGCTGTAATTGGGAAGAGAGGACCACTCGATCTACATCATTGTAGCGGGGCACTTGAAGGGCTCCGGCTCCGTGGACCAGATTTTAGTTTTGAGGAACTCGTATTAGATGGACGGCTCTACCTCGGCCAGACAGTGTTGTCGATCGTAGGGGAATCGGCTCCAGTAGTGGATACATATCACCGCTCTAGAAACAGGCAGTACAACATCGTCTACAACGGCGAAATCTATAACTACCGCAAGTTACAACGCGAAATCCTGGATGCCAAGGGTTATCATTGCCCATCGGACACTGATACAGAGATGTTGGTGAACCTCCACGAAATTGCCGGCCCCGCTGCAGCTTATGATCAACTGGAAGGTATGTTTGCCTATATCACACATGATGCGCCACGAAACAAACTTTATGTAGGACGTGATCTTGTTTGTGAAAAGGTCCTGTATCGATATGAGGATGAGCAATACGTAATCATCTCGTCTGAGATTGGACCAATACTAAAAATTGCACCGTACATTCGTATAAATCGATCAGTACTTAAGGAGTACTTCTTCACTAGACACCTGCTGACGCCGGACGTGTCAGTGTTTGAGGGGATAGAAGCAGTGCCTCCTGGTACGCTATATGAATATGACCTAACTGACTTTTCATCTCGAAACCTTCGGTCATCAGATCTGGGCGGTTTCGTTGATCCAGACGTCTTAGAATTTAATCGCCGACGTGATATCGAGGATCTGGTCGACGAACTCGAGAGTGTGATGACTACTGCGGCGGAGAAAATTGCTCCTAGTGGAGTAGATTTTTGTGCTGTTTTCTCTGGCGGCGTGGACTCGTCGCTTGGTAGTAGGTTTGTAAGTGAGGTTCGTCAGCCTAAAGAACTGATCTCTCTTGTTTTCCCAGGCAAGGACAACATCAGTTCTCAACTGGCTCCGTTTGAAGCTGTAATGGGGAGAGATATTCTTACGGTAGATGTGTCCGTGGATTCCTTTCACAAAACCCTCGACAGTGTATATAAGTCAGTATGTGCACCATTGCCAACTCACTCCTTTGTTTCACAGGCAATTCTTAGTCAGGCCGTACGAGAGACTGGAGCAAAAGTGGTGATTGGCGGTGATGGTGGGGATGAACTATTTGGTGGATACGAGTTCTACAAACGCCTACTTAGCAGATCCTACCCGTCCACGAACCCGTCAATTTATAGTGGCTATGTTGACCTGGGCTTCGAATTTGAAGGATGGGAGCCTGTTAATTTGATAAGCCAAATAAAACAACGTTGGTTAAAGCATTCTGAGGTGTATGAGTTTGAGCCTAATGAGCGAGATAGGATAATTCAAACCGTTCTTTACTCCGATACGGTCATTCAGCTTGAGTCTACGGGTATACGAGCTGGAGACACGATGTCAATGCTTCATTCTATTGAGCCTAGATCGCTCTTTTTGATGTGGGATGTGATGAGGTTTGCATTAAACCTACCAGCGAAACTGAAGGTCGATTCACATGGGCTAGATGAACTCATGACCACACGTCCAGCGCTCAAACATCTCTTCGTGAGGAAATTCGGTCGAGAACTTCTTTTCCCGAAGCAAGGTTTCTCTGGTTTTCCCAATGAAGCTGGGCGTATTGAAGTGAACGATGGACGTTACCCGCTTGTGATGGAGGTATTGGGGCTGCAGCGAGTTCCTGAGTATTCCAACGATGAATCGGCTCGTGCCGCTGAATGGAAATTGCTTAACACAGAAATCTTTTTACGTAAATTCCGAGATCACGCGTAGGATGAAAGTAGTTTTTGTAACTCGCAACGCTGCTATGTATTCATACCATGAATCGACTGTGCACGCTCTCCGGGATCGCGGGCACAAGGTTACAGTTCTGTTCTCCTATGAAAATGGCGTTCCTGGATGGAATCACACCATCCTTAGAGAAGGTACAGAAAGCCAACTTGTTGTAGGTGGTGAGGGCACAGACCAACGAGAACACTTGGATACTCAAGGGATTGAACTTGGAAAGACCGTAAGCCGTGAAGATAGATGGACTACGGTATTAGCTGCGGTACGCGAGACTCTGACTTATGCTAGTTACATTGCTCGCGGTGATGATTCTCGCTTTCGGAGTGTTCAGCAGCAGCGTTTGCCTACGAGGCTTCGTGGCCCTATGGCATCTTCCAAATTGTTACCCAAAGTACTGTCATCGAAACTGGTGATGTGGTGTCTCCAATGGGTTGGTGGTTTGATACCAGTATACCGTCCAATTCTTGACCACCTACGAGAATTGGACCCAGATATCACCGTAGTATCACCCATAAACTGGGCTTCCCGTCCCGGCGATTTTGCTGGTGAGGTCGAGTACGCTCGCGCGAGCCAGAGTCTGGGCATCCCCGCTGTTGTACCCGTATTAAGTTGGGATAATCTCACCGCACGTGGACTTTACTACGTTACTCCCGATATGACCCTTGCTTGGAATGACTGTCATGTTGAAGAGGCTACGACCATACACGGGATACCTCTAGAGAAGATAGTTGTCACTGGATCACCATTGTTCGACAAGTGGTTCAACGCCGAAGACTTAGGGGAGTCCCGTGGTGATTTCTGTAAACGTGTAGGGCTTCACCCTGAGAGACCAATAGTTGTGTATCTGGGATCATCCGGTAATATCGCTCCAGATGAGACGTGGCTGATTCATAAACTTATATCCGCGGTTGCGAATCATAAAAATCCTGATATCAATACCCTACAATTTATTATTAGACCACATCCTGCGAACGCAGATCATTACGGGAACGTTAATTGGGGTAACGCGACGGTTCTTTGGCCGAGAAAGGCTGCGCTCCCTGACTCGAAGGATGCTGTGCGCGCCTTTTACAATACACTCCTGCACAGTATTGGTACCGTTGGGATCAACACAACTGGCATGATTGATGCCGTGGTGGCCGATAAGCCGTCAGCTACGATCTTTGTTGATAGGTATAAAAAATCCCAAGTAGAAGCACCTCACTTCCAGCATCTGTTTGGATCCGGTGCGTTGGAGAGGGTTCACAATGGAGAAGAATTTACTGAATTCGTCGAAAGAATTTTGCAAGGAAGAGACAATGCTCAAGAACAAAGACGGAAGTTTGTGACCACCTTTGTCAGATCAAGAGGCTTGTGTCGAAGCGCAGGATCAGTTGCTGCGATGGCTATTGAAATGCTGTCTGCAGGACTGACAATAACGGAAATTGAGCGGAAGTTAGGGCCACGATTAGACTCGGCAGACCTGATCGGATAAATACAAATGCTACCTGCGATAAGAGTCGACAATCTATCTAAACGGTATCGAATTGGTTCTGAAGAGCAGCGGCGTGACACCCTAGCTGGGACAGCAGCACATTTGGTGTCCTCTCCGTTTAGGAATCTGAGCAAGATACGGCGATTGTCCAATTTTGGTTCTGATGATAGGTCGGATCAAGACGTTTTTTGGGCACTCAGCAATGTCTCTTTCGAGGTTTCTCCTGGTGAGATTGTTGGAATCGTAGGACGCAATGGTGCCGGGAAGTCAACGCTACTCAAGATTCTATCGAGGATTACTAATCCGACCACTGGTCGAGCGGAAGTTTACGGGCGGGTGTCGAGCCTACTTGAAGTTGGAACGGGATTCCACCCTGAGTTGACGGGCCGAGAGAACATTTTTTTGAATGGCACTGTTCTTGGGATGTCCCGGAAAGAAGTCAAAACCAAACTTGAGGCAATCGTTGATTTCTCGGGAGTCGAAAAGTTTATTGATACTCCGGTGAAACGATACTCCAGCGGTATGCAGGTTCGCCTTGCATTTTCTGTGGCTGCACACCTGGAACCGGAGATACTTCTGATCGACGAAGTCCTAGCTGTGGGGGATGCTGAGTTTCAGAAAAAATGTCTTGGTAGGATGGAAACTATAGCAGGGGAGGGACGAACCGTTCTTTTCGTGAGTCATAATATTTCAGCAGTGAACAGACTATGTCCCCGGGCGATTTTACTGGATGAGGGAAAAGTTTTGCAGGATGGTCCCTCACCAGAAGTTACAGCCGTTTACTTGACCGGTAGTGGTCAAGATGTTGAAGGACGTAAAACATGGTCTTTGGACGAGGCACCAGGGTCCGAAGTGAAGCTGACGCAGGTCGAATTGACAGATACTGAAGGTCAAACGGTATCTCTAGCAAATATTGAAACTCCGCTGAGGTTAAGCCTGAGCTATGTGGTTAACCAACCGGGTATACGATTTCGTTGTGTTGCAGGATTCTTCACTCAAGGTACTTGTGCTTTCTGGTCTAACGAGTCTGTTGAAACTGTTAAATCCAACTCAGGTTCTTATCGGTCTACTGTGACAATCCCCGGGAATTTGCTTTCTGAAGGGGAGTATGTTGTGGACGTATCAATGTTTACTTCTATTGGCGGCACCAAGAAATGGTACCTAACTGCGGATAATGTGATTGGATTTCAGGTTTATGATCCCATAACAGGCTCATCTGCTAGAGGAGATTACGCGCAAGGATTTGAAGGGGTGATGCGCCCTCTACTAGCGTGGGAATTGGAGCCTCCACTAGAGTGAAAACGATACACCCGTTAAATGGAACTGCCAAAAGGTCATAGGTAACGTGATGCCGAAGGACGGTTTTTATTCTGCGGAGGTGGCGACTGGAGTCGCCGTTGCGCTCTAAGTTGCGTATCCTTTTTGTCCTGCGCTGGAGTTATATTTTCACCTATCATGAATCGACTATCCGCGAGTTGTGTAAGCGAGGTTATGATGTCGAAGTACTGTTCGACGAGGTCCACAGCGCTGGCGATGCTGGGACTGCTGTCATGGCGGCTGTTTCTGATCATGTGAACTTATCTTGGGGATGGTCCCTAAGGCGTATTGGTATTTGGCGTAAACCCGTGTTTGTTGCGAGAGAATTACTTACTTATGCTAGCTACCTGGGACGGCCTGAGCAGGATGAGTACTACATTAAGCGCTGGGAGAAATACCTTCCGGCGTATATACAACGGCTCGTGACATCTTGGATAGGACGGCTGTTCCTCAAATCCAAACTTGGGCGATGGGTTCTTAAGAAATTTATTGAGATAGTTCCGAGTGACCGTGCGATCTGTGCGTCGCTGAGGGAATGGAACCCAGATGTGGTGATAGCGTCACCTTCAAACATGAAATACTCTGAAGAAATCGAATATGTCAAAGCTGCTAAAACGATGGGGATACCTACAGTTATTGCGGTTCTGAGTTGGGATAATCTCACCACCAAAGGGCTCCTACACGAAACACCTGCAGCCACTCTAGTTTGGAATCGAGCACAGCAAGCAGAGGCAGTATCTATACACGATATCCCGAAAGACATGACTGTTGTTACAGGAGCCCCTTTTCTCGATAAATGGTTCGACGATGTGCCGGTAATGGAAGAAAAAACTTTTCGCCGCCTTGTGAATATCGATCATGACACGCCATTTGTTCTGTATTTAGGATCTTCGGCAAACATTGCAAGGAATGAAAGTTGGCTAGTGGCGGCCCTGGCATCTAGGCTAGCTAGATCCAACCATGCGGATATAAAGATTCTTGCTAGAGCACATGGCGGTAACTCAGACATTTTTGAGGAGTTGTCGATGTCCAATGTGACCGTCTGGGACCGCAGTGAGTCACTCCCCGATTCAAGAGAGTCTTTGATGCAGTTTGCAGCAGCATTAAGATACTCGGTTTGTGCAGTCGGTCTAAATACCACAGCGATGGTCGATGCACTTTTGATGGATAGTCCTGTCATAACACTGCTGGTTCCAGAGTATGCGGATACTAACGCTTCGAAGGCCGTGCATTTTAGCTATCTCTTGGATGCAGGAGTGTATTTGAAAGTGAAAGATACCGATGAGTTTATGGCTGGCTTAGAATTGATTCTCCAGGGTAAGGATCTCACGCAAGTAGAACGCCAACAGTTCAAATTAGACTTTATTCGTCCATATGGCATGGATATTTCGGCTGGTTCCGTTGCGGCAACTGCCATCGAGATGACGGCGAAACGCCGTCCACCCTCGGAGATAGGTCAGATAGTGTCGAAACGTAGGGATGGAAAGGGCGGTAACTTACTATGAAGAAGACCATCCTTGCTGAACAGATCGAACAAGCGCGTGTAGGGACACATTATCAGAACTATCTAGCTATTCGTGACCGGGTTTTGGAAATGGTTGAGGAAGCAGAAGTTAGAGGCTCGATCCCCAGTGGTTACTGGAGCGAAGAAGTTGAAGGATTTGAATACATGTTCGATGCTTCACCCCTTCTGGTGGAGAAACTTCGAGAGCACTGTCACCACCTCACTGGAATCCGGTCTTATGACTACCGGGCTCACCACTCTCATGTTCAACCATTATTAGCGAGGAAGCTTCAAGCGCTGCAAAACCTGGACCGACGAGGATTATTTGTCCCAGAGTCCTTACAGTTGGGTGGATTTGGCCACGAGATCAATAGTCACCTCGTCAACGTAGATACGCTAAAGTTCTACGAGGTTATGATCGCTCTTGATCATGCCGGGATGCTAGATGATTTTTACGAAAATAGTGGTGAAGGGAAAGTAGTTTTGGAGATAGGAGGAGGGTGGGGTGGTTTTGCCTACCAGTTCATGACCATTTTCCCGAAGGCAACCTTTATGATTATTGACCTGCCGGCCACTCTTCTATTTTCCGCTGTCTACGTGAATTCTCTCTTCCCTGATGCACAATGTTTCATATACGGGGACGCTCCTGTCGAAAGTCTAACTGCGGATTACGAATTCATAGCTCTGCCTCACTTCGCATTGTCGGATATAGAACTTGTGCCAGACCTTGCTATTAATATGGTTTCTTTCCAGGAGATGACAACTGCACAAGTAGATGGCTATGCTCAGCGCATGCATCAATTGGGCTGCGAGCGTCTTTACAGTCTAAATCGTGACCGTTCTCGTTATAACGATCAATTGTCCTCAGTGAATGCTATAGTCAGTCGTTATTACGATATGGTTGAGATACCGGTACTGCCGGTTCCATATACAGAACTCACGTTGTCGGTGGATCAGGCATCTATCTTTAGACGTGCACTTAACTTTGTGAAACGTCCGGAGAACCTTATAGTGGCTGCAAAAAGAATCCTAGCGCAGCAATTAAATCGGTCTGCCCCGCGCGAGTCAACATATATATATAAGCATCTTGCCGGCAGACGAAGGCAGAATGGTTCGTGATACATGTTCATGGAAGTAAGCCAGACAAGCCGTACTTCAAAAAATACAAGAGATGATAAGCCTCAAAAGGTTAGTATTGGACTTCCTGTGTACAACGGGTCAATCTATATCAGGAGTGCACTTGATTCGCTGTTGGTCCAGACGTTTGACCAATTCGAGCTAGTTATATCTGACAATGCTTCTACGGATGGAACGTTCGAGATATGTAAAGAGTATGCAGCCAGAGATGGACGTATTGCATTACACAGGTTTGAATCAAACAAGGGACTACTGGCGAACTTCCGTCAGGTGTTTCAACTATCGCAGAACAAGTATTTTGCTTGGGCAGGTGACCACGACTTATGGCAACCCCACTGGCTGGAAAGCCTAGTGAAAGTGTTAGATAGTGAGCCGACTACCGTGCTTGCATATCCAAGTGTGATTGGGATAGGACCTAACGGCGAAGAATTATTCAGGGATACCGCAGTCTTTGAGACAGCTGGTCTGAATCGGCAAGACCGAATCCGGGCGGCGTGTTCGAAAATGGTCGGTGCGGGTAATATGGTGTATGGCCTTTTTCGTGCTGATGCACTACGTAAGACAAGTGTAAACCTGAACTTGCTGATGCCAGATAGGCTACTGTTAATGGAGTTAGCTCTCCAGGGAGGCTATCGAGCTGTACGTGAACCATTGTGGAAGCGAAGGTATAGTGATGCTATACCTAGACGGGTAGGATTCTCTGATGAAGAGCAGGAGACTATCAATGAACGCCGTCGCCGAAATCTCTTTGAAGGGAAAGCTCCTTGGCATTCGTATTTACCCACGTTGACCCTTGGGTTGGGTTTAGTTTATCGCGTCAGTTTCCGAAGTGGGTTTAGGAACATTCATCTTGGACCGTATATGACATATCTTTTTTGCCGCCGCCGCTGCCAGCTGATCAAAGCTGAAAGTAAAGCGCTTGTAAAGCGTCTAATGGTAAGAACATAGAGCAGGAGTTGGTATGACTGGACGAATTGATATTGATGGAACAGAAGTTTCGGAGCGAACAGATTGCTACGTGGTGGCTGAAGTTGGCTGCAACCACGCAGGTGATGTCGGAGTTGCTAAGCAAATGTTGACCCATGCGAGTTTTAGTGGGGCGAACGCGGTCAAGCTTCAGAAACGTAATAATGCTGAATTATTTACTAAAGAGATGTTCGACTCACCCTATATTAACCG
This sequence comes from SAR202 cluster bacterium, assembly GCA_022448725.1. Classification (GTDB taxonomy): domain Bacteria; phylum Chloroflexota; class Dehalococcoidia; order Lucifugimonadales; family VXLM01; genus VXLM01. Next base: position 132,607 of record JAKUTR010000001.1, read on the forward strand.
GAATAGCTTTGGTGATACGTATGGTATGCATAGGGAAGCACTAGAATTTGGGCGAGAAGAATATGTTGAATTAAAACAACACGCGATACAGCTTGGTATTACTATGTTCGCAACGCCCTTTGATTTTTCGAGCGTAGACTTTCTTGCAGACCTTGAGATGCCGGCTTACAAGACTGCTTCTGGCGACATAACGAACATCCCGCTCTTGAAATATATTGCCGAGATAGGTAAGCCAATGCTCGTGAGTACTGGCGGTGCCACGATAGACGATGTGCAACGTGCGTACGATGCAATTATGCCTATCAATAAACGATTGTGTATCTTGCAATGTACGTCCAGTTATCCAGCAGAGCCTGAGGAATTGAATTTAAGGGTGATCGAGACATATAGACAGCGCTTTCCTGACATAGTAGTTGGTCTATCCGATCACCAAAATGGAATTGCCATGGCAATCGTTGCTTATATGTTAGGAGCGAGGGTTGTCGAAAAACACTTTACCCTCAATCGTGCTTGGAAAGGTACCGATCAGGCTTTTTCACTTGAAGCTGAGGGGATGAGGAAGCTTGTCCGAGACCTTCAACGGGCACGAGTTGCTTTAGGTGATGGTTTTAAGCGGACCTTGCTTGAGGAGTCGGGACCGTTATACAAGATGCGTAAGAAGTTGGTTGCCTCTCGGCAATTGCCCACCGATCACAAACTTGAACGAGATGATGTAGCGATCAAGGCGCCTGGTGATGGGCTAGCTCCGTATCATCTTGAAGATATTATTGGTAAAAGAACGACTCGTGAGTTTATGACCGACGAAAATCTTACTTTGGAAGCTCTCACGTAGTATGGCACTTACAATCTCTGATGAAGTTGTCAGATTGATAAAGCAGACGAAGCTAATAGCCTTCGACTTCGATGGTGTATTTACTGATAACACGGTGTACGTTTCACAGGATGGTACTGAGACTGTTCACTGCCACCGTGGTGATGGGTTTGGTCTTCGCAAGCTTGACCAACTCGGTATCAACTACATCATTGTCTCTACCGAGACTAACCCCGTAGTATCCATACGGGCTAAAAAGCTAAAATCAAGATGTATTCAAGGAGTGGAAGATAAGTTCGCTACACTGAGCCAGATAGCGGAGGATACAGGCATACCCCTAGACCACATCGCATTCGTTGGTAACGACATTAACGACCGTTCAGCTTTGGAGAACGTTCTCTTTCCCATCATAGTGGCGGACTCCCATAGTGATGTTATCGGATATGAGCAATATCGGACACAAGCACCGGGTGGGAGAGGGGCAGTAAGGGAGGTCTGTGACCTGTTCGAGCAGGTCATAAATCATAGTGGCTAACATTTTTGATATCAAAGGCAAAGTCATCGTCGTGACCGGTGGTTTAGGTCAACTCGGAAGAAATTACAGCCTCGCCCTGTTGGAATCTGGAGCCAAAGTTGTAGTCCTGGACAAATACGTGACTGATAGTCTTGTCAATTCTGCATTTGGGGCGCAGGCTAATGATGAGAGCCTGCTTTTCCTCGAGGCGGATGTTACTGACAGAAAATCACTAGCAGAAGCTGAGTGCCAAATCTACGAAGCTTGGGGTGCACCCTTCGGCTTGGTGAATAATGCCGCACTAGACTCACCCCCTGGGGCCCCAAGAGAAGAAAACGGCCCTTTTGAAACTTACCCTGAGGAGTCCTTCGATAAAGTGATGGAAGTTAACTCTAAGGGTGTTTTCCTGTGTTGTCAGGTTTTCGGGACACGAATGGCTAGTGAGGGAAGGGGATCGATCATTAATATCTCTTCAACGTATGGAATTCTCTCACCAGATCAGACTATCTATGACTACCGACGAAGTGGCCAAGAAATGTTCTATAAGCCGGTTGCTTACTCTGTATCGAAGTCAAGTTTAATGAATTTAACTAGGTATTTGGCGACTTATTGGGCCCCACAGAATGTGAGAGTTAATACCCTAACTCTGGCAGGGGTGTACAACGGTCAGGATGAGCGTTTTCTTGAAAATTATCAGAAACGAGTCCCACTTGGTCGGATGGCAAAAGAGGACGAGTATTCTGGTGCAGTTATTTTCTTGATGTCAGAGGCATCTTCCTACATGACTGGTTCAAACATGGTGATTGATGGAGGCTGGACAGCATGGTGAATTCTCCCAGCATTGTTGGGCTAATTCCAGCGCGTGCCGGCTCTAAAAGGGTACCGGGCAAGAATGCCAAGCTCCTGGCAGGCCATCCGATGATGGCGTACGCGATCTCATCGGCTATTGATAGTGGTATTTTTCGGCAGGTAATTGTGTCGACAGACTCGGAAGAGTTCGCCGATATCGCTCGCTATTATGGGGCGGAGGTACCCTTTCTCCGGCCCGAGCAATTTGCTGGAGACCGTTCCCCTGACATCGATTTTATTGAACATTTACTAACGACACTGAAGTCTCAAGGGCTGGATTATGATTGCTTTGCTATTCTGCGACCGACAAGTCCGTTTCGTAAAGCTGAGACCATCCGTCGGGCCTGGACGGAATTTGTAGCGGAAGAGGGGGTTGATTCCCTAAGAGCAGTTGAGCTATGTCGGCAACATCCAGCCAAAATGTGGGTTGTTAGAGGTAGGAGGATGACATCGCTTATCCCCTTTGGGCCCAAGGAGCAGCCATGGCATTCAAGTCAGTATCCAACGTTGCCGGAAATCTATGCTCAGAACGCTAGTCTTGAGATCGCCTGGTCTCGAGTAGTATACGAAGGTCGTACGATCGCGGGTGACGTTTTGATGCCTTTTCTTACCGAAGAGGATGAGGGAATAGATGTAAACGATCAATATGACTGGATCGTTGCTGAGCAGATGGTAGCAAGTGGGGAAGCGACGCTGCCTTCAATCTCGAAACCCCCATACCCAGACTTCGAGCATAGAAATGCGCCTTAATTACTTTCCGTTTTCAGAACTAGAAAGAGTGAGGATGCTTGAATGCGATAAGGTAGCGAAGGCAGCCTTATTTGCAGATATGTGTCGGATTAACCTCCTTTATATGATCATGAGAGCGGGTTCGGGTCATGTAGGGACGTCATTAAGTTGTATAGATATTGTCTCGTGGCTTTTTTTGGAGGGGATGGGTACTCAAGATCGCTATTTCTCTTCTAAAGGCCATGATGCCCCAGCTTTATATTCAGTGCTTATCGGTATGGGGATGCTTGACTTCGATATGCTCCATAAGCTTAGAAGAATCGGGGGCCTTCCCGGTCACCCAGATATTGGTACGCCTCACATGGTTACCAACACCGGCTCCCTTGGAATGGGTATATCTAAGGCTAAGGGCATGGTGCTTGCTAATCGTCTACAAAACAGAACTGGCCGAGTGTTTGTACTAACGGGTGATGGTGAATTACAAGAAGGACAGTTCTGGGAATCGCTAATATCAGCCGTCAATTTACGGATGGGTGAGATAACCGTCATCGTTGATCATAACAAAATCCAGTCGGATACCTGGGTATCTGAAACCAGTGGACTTGGCGATCTGGAGTCTAAATTCGAAGCTTTTGGCATGCGTGTTCATAGGTGTAATGGGAACGATATGGGGACACTGTCAACTGAGTTGATGAAAATATACAAGGCAGATCAGCCACAGGTATTGATTGCAGATACCTTGAAAGGATCTGGGGTTTCTTTTATGGAGCACCCAGCTGTTATGCGAACTGAGAATATTTACAACTATCACAGTGGCGCACCAAGTAATTCCGACTATAGAGAAGCAGTAGGGGAACTATTAGGGAGATTGGAAAGACGGCTTGCTGATCTTGGTGAAAAGATGGTTGCGGTGGAGACAGCGAGTGCAGAGGAGACCTCCTCGACACCAGTTGTTCAGCGGTTGATTCCAGCCTACTCGGAAGAGTTGATAGAACAGGCAGACACTCATGATGAGATAGTAGCTCTTGATGGAGATCTAATCCTCGACACTGGGTTAATTCCGTTCCGGGAGCGTTTCCCAGAACGGTTTTTCGAATGTGGGATAGGTGCGCAAGTTATGGTTTCCCAGGCTGGTGGATTAGCCCTTAGTGGTGTTTTCCCGGTCGTGCATTCCTTCGCATGTTTTCTTTCAGACCGACCCAATGAACAGATATATAACAACGCTACAGAGAAAACCAAGATCATGTATGTAGGGTCACTAGCAGGCATTATTCCTGGGGGGCCGGGGCACTCTCACCAGTGTGTTCGGGATATATCGGCACTTGGAGGTATACCTGCTTTGACGATGATTGAACCTTGTAATGAAACTGAGACCAGGATGGCTGTGAAATATTGTGTAGAGGAGACGAGGGACAGTACCTATTTGCGGCTTACATCGATTCCAGTGGAAATTCCATACGATCTGCCCATCCAGTATAAATTGACATATGGTAAGGGGGGCATATTACGAGAAGGTACCGATGCCGTTTTGATTGGATATGGACCATCATTACTATCGCAGGCATTCGCTGCTGCAGAGTATTTGGAGAATGATGGGTTGTCACTGGCGATAGTCAATTTGCCTTGGCTAAATCGAGTTGATCATGAGTGGCTTGGTGAAACACTTTCAGGGTTTAGTTATGTGTTCACCCTAGATAATCACTACGTCGTTGGCGGTCAGGGTGATATGTTATTGAGTGCTATTGCAGAGCTCAACTTTGAAAGATCCCTGAATGTTAAAAAGCTGGGGGTCAGAGAGATTCCTGTTTGTGGTACTAATGGTGAGGTTTTGGAGCACCATCGTCTAGATGCAACAGGTCTGGCTGAGGATATCGATAATTTTGTGAAAGCAAAGAGATAGGAAATGCCGACAGTTAGTATCGGTATGCCGATTCATAATGCAGAGCGATATCTTCCCCGTGCTCTGGAATCTCTGCTTGGCCAAGAGTTTGGTGACCTTGAGGTTCACATATCTGATAATGCATCGACGGACAATACTCCTGGGATTTGTGCCGACTATGTAAAAAAGGATTCCAGGGTTGCCTACCATCGGCAAAGAACGAACTTAGGACAACTCCGAAACTTTGATATTGCTGCGTCTTACGCGACAGGACGTTATTTTATGTGGGCTGCGGACGATGATTTCTGGCTACCTGGTTTTTTGGGACGAGTTGTAGAAGAGCTTGATAGGCACCCGGAGACGGGCCTTGTGATGACAGCGATTCGTCGCGTTCGGAACGATACTTCAGAGTTAGACATCGTTAACTTTAGTGGTGATAAGAATCCGATTGGGCTAGGACGACTTAGGACGTTTTTAGCCCTTGCAGGAGGCTACGCCAACAAAAAGCGTTACCACCTGTTCATGTATGGGTTGTACAGGACTGATCTTGTGACTAATGCCAGACACTATTCGGCTCTGACGGTGCCTCATCCTGATCGAGTATTTATGAGCCAGTTTGCACTAGGTACTAGTTGGCGTTACGTGGACGAAATTTTGCACGAACGGACAGTCCACGAGAAGTCAAGCACTGAACGCTTGCCAAATGAAGGGTTTAGTAAGATGGTTCTGAGTGATAGTTGGGCTTATAGTAAGACTGTCCTCTCTCTTGCCCCGTTTCTTATGCGATCAAGATTAGTTCCCCTCAGCCGGTGGATCCAAATTCCGTTAGCTGTCGTCGTGATGGCGTGGTCATACAGGGGCGTGTTGTATCGGGGCCCCTTACCCTCTCCAGTTCGAGTTTTCTTTGATATTGCTAGAAAAGCCATGAGGTTATTCCGATAGTGCGTCAGGTAGTTTCGACAACTAAGGGAGTCCAAGTAATCGACGTGCCTTCCCCTGAGGTTCAACCAGGAGAAGTTCTCGTTGCCGTGGAGTATTCATTCGTTTCAAGCGGCACTGAACTTGCAACTCTTGATGTCATGAAGTCTCAAGGTAGTGATTTAGCATCATACGTTGCTGGTAATCCATCCCTAGTGGGGCGAGCAGCTGGCCTCGTTCGAAAACAGGGGGTGCGCAAAGCTGCGTCTGCAGTGATGAGTCATATTCATACAAGAGGAGTTGCGGCCGACCGTATTGAGCCTTTAGGTTACTCTTGTGCGGGTCGGGTTATTCAGACAGGTGAAAATGTTGTCAACTTACATCCGGGTGACCGGGTTGCCTGTGCTGGTGCTGGGCTGGCTACTCACTCTGAGTTAGTGGTAGTTCCGGAGAACCTAGTTTCGATAATTCCACCAGACTGTGACATGAGATCCGCGTCATCTGTAGCTATAGGTGCCATTGCAATGCAAGCAGTGCGACGCTCTGAAGTTCGATTGGGTGAAAGAGTGCTTGTTATCGGCTTAGGTCTTGTTGGCCTGATAACGGTCCAACTGTTGAAACTATCTGGAGCGAGAGTGTTTGGTTTTGATCTAGATTTGGCACGTGTACAACTGGCGGAATCGCTTGGTGCCGAAGCTGCCTCATCAGATGCGGCTGAGATAGAGGAGGCGATTCACCGTAGCACAGGGCGCCAAGGAGTCGATGTATCAATTATAACTGCTAGTAGCCATGGTAGCGATGCTGTTGCACTGGCTATGGACGTTACACGTAAGAGGGGAAGAGTAGTCGCAGTGGGCGTTGTAGGAATGGATATTCAGCGGGATCCATTCCTACGTAAGGAGATTGATTTTGTCGCATCCTCCTCGTACGGTCCAGGTCGTTACGACGAAAAATATGAACAGCATGGTATTGATTATCCGTATGCGTTCGTACGCTGGACTGAGCAGCGAAATATGGATGAATACTCTCGTTTGGTAACTACAGATGCAGTCAGTGTTGCAAGCTTTACAGAAGAATTCCCTTTAGAGTCTGCGCCATTGGCGTACAAACGGTTGGCTGAGCCGGATGGGCCAGTCGCGATAGCGTTGCGCTACAAAAAATCTGTAGACACTGATGGTCGAAACGTTCGCCAGGTATTAGTCAACGAAAAAATTCATAGTGATCGTCCAAGTATCGCAATCTTGGGTGCTGGAAGCTTTGTTACCCGAATTCACCTGCCTACGCTTGAGAAACTACATGACAAGATTCAGATTGGAGCAGTGGTTGGACGTCGTGGCGCACGAGTCACTCAAATCGCAAACCAGTACGGTGCAAACTATGCATCTACTTCAATTGACACAGTTTTAAATGATGGGAATATTGATGCAGTACTGATTGGAACCAGGCATAACACACACGCCGATTTAGTAATCAAAAGTTTAAAAGCAGGAAAACATGTTTTCGTTGAGAAACCTCTTGCGATCACAGATGAAGAACTCGAATCGATTACGGCTACCGTTGATAGCACAAAAAACAAAGTCTTAATGACAGGCTTCAACCGACGTTTTTCTCCTGCGATGATCGCTCTAGAAGACGCACTGCAAAACCGAGAAACTCCTCTGATAATGACCTATCAAATGAACGTTGGTTATCTATCGCCAGACCATTGGCTTAGAGGTCTAGAAGGCGGGGGCAGGAATCTTGGTGAAGCATGTCATGTTTACGACATCTTTACCTATTTAACAGGGGCAAAGATCCAGGACGTTTACGCACGCGCTGTGACGCTTAAGAATAATACGCATGCACAGAACGAGAATTTTTCGGCTACTTTGAAGTTTTCAGATGGTTCCATTGGGTCATTAATTTTTTCAAGCTTTGGATCCGCTAGCTACCCAAAGGAGATGTTGCAAGTTTACGTTGATGAAACTGTATATAACCTTACGGATTACTCAAGTCTTGAACGGGTCGGCGCAGTGCAAAAGATTTTGTGGAGTGGTGAGCAAGACAAGGGGCACTCTCGTCAGATCAATGAATTCGTGGATGCGATTTCACTGGGGAACGTTCCAGTACCAGTTTGGCAACAACTTCAGAGTACAAAAATTGCCCTCGCTGTTGAAAATCAACTCATTAGAGGCTCTGGGTGATCGTTATAGTCAGTGAGCTAGGCCAAAAATTGCTCCCTAAACTAGTCTTTTCCATAGTAAGACGAGCTTATATCGATATTGTCCTCAGTTGTGCGAGGTTTCGTCGATGGGCAAAGTCCTTCTATTACTTGGGTACTTCAGTGGAATGTCCTTTTTGCGGGGGGCATTTCCGAAAATTTCTTCCAACAGGGGTACTTGAGCGAGAGTTCTGGAGTTCTCCTGAGGCGCAGCAGTTGCTTGCTGAAGAGTTTGTCACAGTATGTAATCTGCAATGTCCACGATGTGGATCATCGGAACGTCATCGGCTAGCCTTCTTTTACCTGCAGGATAATCTTCGAATGAAAGAAAATCAGGGGGCACGACTCCTTGATGTGGCTCCCGATGCATTTGTTACCAAAGCGCTTTTCCAGACTGCCAACATCGATTATGTTTCGATTGACTTGGTTCGCAGCAACGCGGACTACCTGATGGATATTACCGACCTTCAGTTTGATGACGATTCATTTGATGTCATCGTTTGCTATCACGTGTTGGAACATATTAAAGAGGATCGGCAAGCAATGGGAGAGTTGTACCGCGTATTGAAGCCCGGAGGCTGGGCTATCTTGCAGGTGCCTATTTGGGCTCGGGAAACCTATGAGGACGATTCTGTTCCCCGGGAGAAGTTTCTCAAACATTATGGGCATAAAGACCACGTCCGCACGTATGGCCTAGATTTCAAGGAACGGCTTCAGTCAAGTGGATTTCAAGTTAACCTTGATCAGTATGTCAGGATGCTTCCAGAGGAAGTTGTCAATAAATTTGGTCTTCTTCTACAAGAGGATATTTTCCGGTGTGAGAAACCAGTTGCATGAGTGGACAAGTGGGCTTATTACCTGTACGCATGGTTTCGCTCGATAACCTTATTGTAGAGTCTGCGACACACGCCCTTGAAGACCAAAGCCAGGATGGATCAATGATTCCAGGCTTCAACGGCCCTTACCATGATCCAGAAACGCCTGTGCGCAACACTGCTCATTGGATGATCTCATTTCTGAAGGCTTATGAGATTACAGGCGAAGATCGGTTTCGCTTTGGCGCGGAACGAGCAGCCTATTATTTGCAATCGGAAATAGCTAGACCACAAGGGTTCACCTTCCATCATAGGGACACCAACCGGAAGGATGCGTGTAATGGTTTGATTGGCCAAGCCTGGACGATAGAGGCATTGGCTCAGGCTTCAACAGATCTTGAGTTACCAGATCTGAGGGAATTGGCAGAAGAGGTTTTTTTATTGCATGATTTCGATAATGCTTTAGGCCTATGGAAGATCCGCGAGATCAACGGTAAGACGCTCGGGTTTGACGTAACCTTTAATCACCAACTGTGGTTTGCGGCAGCAGGGTCAATGCTTGCAATGAATAGCTTGATTGATGATCAACTGTCGGTATTTCTCGATCGATTGCCCATGAACCTTGGTTTGTATAAAAATGGCTTGGTTCAGCATCCTATTTTGCCTAAACTCAATAGTGGTATGAGCTTCGGCCTTCGCACCAAGCGTCTTGTTGCAGCTGCTGTTCAGGGGAACTGGTCGAGACAGAGGGACAGGGTATCGATGACCGAAAAGGCGGTGGGGTACCATGCATTCAATCTGTATGCATTCGCGATTTTATCGCAGCGCTACCCAGATTATGATGCGTGGTCCAGTGATTTAATGAAAAGCATGATCTCCTATGCTAAATCATCTGATTACCTAGAGACTTTGGAGGGGAATAGGTATGGTTACTCATACAATTCACCTGGGTTTGAAATCGCCTACGCAATTATATGCTTACCTTATTTGTTTGGAGAGGACCCCGAGGGGCAGGCGTCGGAATGGGTGGGTCGTCAACTTGTCAGGTGCTATGATTTCGAAACTTCTCAGATGAGGCTTAATACTGAAGATCCTGTTAATCATGCCGCGCGGATTTATGAAGCGACACGGCTTCCAAACTTGGATGTTCCGATTGTAAGTACGGGAGGTTCATTGTGAGAGTACTAATTGCTGGAATTGACGGGTATCTTGGGTGGACACTGGCTCAATACTTGGTTGATACCGGCCATGAAGTTGCTGGAATAGATAACTACTCACGACGTAGTTGGGTGGCGGAGATGGACTCGTGGAGCGCGATCCCAATCGCTCCTATGTCGGAACGGCTTCAAGGGTTCCATGAGCGGTATAGGGAGAAGCTAACATTTTACGAAGGTGATCTGCAGGATTATAGTTTAGTAGAGAAAGTTTTCAATGAATTCGAACCCAACGCTGTCGTTCATTTGGGTGAATGTCCCTCAGCGCCTTATTCAATGATTGACCGCGATCATGCCGTATATGTTCAAACAAACAACATAAACTCTACTTTCAATCTAATCTTTGCAATTAAGGACCATAGTCCTGAGACTCATTTGGTAAAGCTGGGCACTATGGGAGAGTATGGAACTCCGAATACTGATATTCCAGAGGGATTTTTTGATGTGGAGTATCGGGGTAGAAGGGACCGGTTTCCATATCCCCGTCAAGCACCTTCTTGGTATCACTGGTCTAAGGTGCATGGTTCCAACAACATAATGTTCGCGTGTAAAACTCTCGGTATCTCAGCGACTGACATCATGCAGGGCGTTGTGTTTGGCACACAAATCGAGCAGATGGGAGATGATCCTCGGCTATCGACTCGACTGGACTTTGATCAAGCGTTTGGTACAGCAATCAATAGATTCGCATGCCAAGCTGTTATTGAGCACCCCCTGACACCATATGGTAAAGGTAGTCAGCAACGAGGCTTCATCCCACTAAGAGAGTCTATGAAGTGCTTGAAACTTGCGATTGAGAATCCCGCAGCAATGGGTGAGTACAGAGTATTTAACCAATTTGCTGAGGTTCATAGTATTGACGGACTTGCCCGGACTGTTCAGCATGTCGCTAGCGGTTTAGGGCTTGATGTTGAAGTCAAGAATTTGGAGAACCCTAGGATGGAACTTGAAGAACACTACTACAATCCTGATCATAGCAAACTTCGTGAACTGGGCTATACCCCTACCCAGAGCGTAGAGGACGAAGTTAGGATTATGCTCTCAGATCTGATACCACAACGTGATCGGATCGAGGAGAAGAAGAGGTCATTACTTCCGGACGTACAGTGGGGCGGCTATCGAAGGAGATCAGGGTATTTGAGTGATATAGAGGCTCAGGCGGCGGGGGGACAATCCTAGTATGAAAATTGTAATCACGGGAGGACTTGGATACGTAGGCTCAGCGCTCTGCGAGCTATACACTGATCGTAGTGAACACGAGATTGTTGTGGTTGACCGACAGTTTATCCCCGAGCGTGTTGCGACCTTACCCGAGCATATCCGCTATGTTCAAGCAGACGTTCAGGATACGGACACTATGACAAATCTGCTTAAACGTACAGATATATTGCATGTCTTATCAGCTGAAGTGGAGGCTGAGAGTAGTATCCACCGTGAGCAGTCAGTGTGGGCGGCCAATTTTGATGCACCGCAATCTCTTATTCAAGCTTGCCCCCCTAACACTCGGGTTATTTTCCCGTCGACTGGCAACGTATTTGGCGGTGTGGATGAGTCTCAAAAATATATGGATCTTACTGAAGAGGATGAGCCTCGTCCGAAGTACCCGTATGCAGAAACCAAAGTAGCTATGGAGCAATTCTTGGCTGATACAGATCGTGATTACACTATTCTGCGGTTTGGGACTAATCACGGGTACTCGAAGGGGATTCGTTTCAATCTGGTCACGAACATTTTTGTTCGTAAGGCTATGCTTGGCGAAAACCTTGTTGTCCATGGTACAGGTGAGAACTATCGCCCTACTGCGTGTGTAAAGGATTGTGCGAGGGCACTGGAATTCGTGAGCACTAGGTCTGATGCTTCCCAGAACATATACCACATTGTTTGCCAAAATTTCCGTATACGAGAACTGGCGGAGACTGTAGTTTCATTTTTCGACACAGGTTCTGAGGTTGAATATATTGCCCGTGAGGTCCCCTTCAGCGCATACGCTCTCAACAGCGATCGTATACGGAACATGGGATTTGAGTTTGCTTGGGATATGGAATCTAGCATCCTAGACATGCAACGAGTATTCAAGTCGATGATCGTAGAGCGTTCTAGGTGACGCTACCTTCCATGATAAAAGTTGCTTCGCCACAGATTGGGAGACAGGAAATAGCGGCAGTTGAGGAAGTGCTTCTGTCTGGTCAATATGTGTCTGGTCGTAAGGTGGATGAGTTTGAGACACTTTTTTCAGAGTATGTTGGAGTAGACTACTCGGTTGCTGTCAACAGTGGTACTGCCGCACTCCATTCAGCGCTAGATGTGTTAGGAATTGGTCCAGGTGATGAAGTAATTGTTCCGGCTCTGACTTTTTTCTCAACTGTAACGGCAGTTGTTCACCAGGCCGGGGTGCCTATATTTTGCGATATATCCCTCGACAATTTTTGTCTTGACCCTGATGATCTCCTACGCAGGATAACTCCACGGACAAAAGCAATCATCGCTGTTCACTATTTCGGTCACGCCGCTGAAATGGATGCCATAAACCAGATTGCGAAGCGTTATGGTCTTGCTGTGATAGAGGATTGTGCGCAAGCTCATGGAACGACCTATAAAGGGCGTAAGGTTGGGTCGCTTGGTGATATGGGTGCTTATTCTTTTTTTGCTACCAAACATATGACAACTGGTGAAGGAGGTATCGTTACCACCAATGACGTGAAAGCGAATGAGAAAATGCGATCGTTCCGTAGTCACGGGATGGAAGGCCGGCATGACCATGTAATGCTCGGATACAACTATAGAATGACCGAAATTGCGGCCGCAATTGGTATTATTCAACTCGACAAACTTGACGAACTCAATGAGAAACGTATTAAAGCTTCAGAGTACCTAATCGAGCAGTTGTCCGGAGTGTCCTGGCTGACCATGCCAAAGGTACCCTCGTATGTCAGGCATACCTACTTTTGGTGTCACGCTATGATCAATGAAGACCTTGTTGGCCAGAGTACACAGTCGGTTATCCAGACACTACGTAATAAAGGAGTTGAGGTCAGGGAAAGGTACACTGAACCTTTGTATCGGCAACCGATGCTAACGCATTTCATTCCACCGATATTACAACTTTCTGGGGGAGCTAACCTTCCGGCTTATGGCGATCTCAACCTACCTAACGTGGAACAGGCAGCGGGCAGAATTATTGGTTTGCCAAACAGGCCTGATATAACTCAAGCTGAACTCGACAAGGTAGTTGAGTCTGTGTTGAGTATCGGTTAGGAGGGCTTTCTGCGAATAGTCTTTCTTGGCATTAACGCAAATGGGAAAAGGATCTTTTGATAGTGACACTACGGATGATAGCGGAACTCTAAGACAGTACGAGGAGACGTAGATGGATTTTGCGGGAGGCCTGTTTGCTGTTGGCTTTATTATTGCTGTCGTGTTCGCGCTGTTGACCTTGTATCTCTTTATTAAAGAGCGAATGACGGTACAGCAGTTCTTGCTCTGGGAATGTGTGTCAGTAATAGTTTTGATCTCATCCCTTTTCCCGAGGGTTTTGGAGTGGGCCGCTGGTTTAATTGGTATTACTCAAAGAGGTATCTTTGTTTTGGCTATTGGGATCCTTGGTGCATACATCCTGATTTACACTCTAGGAGTTTATCAACGGAGGAATGATCAGATGGTTCGACGACTAAATCAGGAGATTGCGCTGCTGCGCTATCAAATCGAGCACTCGTCGCTAAAGGAGGACGAAAATTAAAGTCGTCGCAACGATCGCGGCGCTGAACGAAGAGAACAATTTGGGACATGTGCTTAGTCGTATGCCTGCTGGCGTTGACGTGATCCTAGTCGATGATGGCTCAACTGACAAAACGGCAGAGATTTGTCGTAGCTATGGTGGGCGTGTCATAAAACACCCGGTGAATCTTGGTCAAGGTGCGGCGGTTATAACTGGATTCAGAGCCTGTCTTCTCCACGAATACGATGTGATTATAGAACTGGATGGGGATGGACAGCATGATCCTGCTGATATCCCTCGTTTTGTTGATACTATGAAGTCAACTGGTGTTGACATTGTGGTTGGTTCGAGGATTTTGGGATCAAACTATGATGGAGCACCGTATGCACGTCGTACTGTCCTCCCATATCTGACATGGCTCATCAATCAGATCACGGGATACGAACTAACCGATTCGATGTGCGGGTTTAGGGCATTTCGTACTTCGTCGCTACGTAGTATTGCCCATGTCTTGACCGAAATGCAGGAACCACAATACATCGCAGCAGAGATGTTTATTCGGTTTTCGCGCGCCGGTCTTTCTGTGATAGAGATTCCAATCGACCTTTCAGATCGGGGGACTGGTCTCTCATACAAAGGATTCGTTCGGTATGGGTGGGGGATAAGCAGGGCAATTCTTCGCACCCTTATGGAGAAATGACATGGTAATCATGACTCAAAAAGCCCCAATAGATGGATTATAGCAAGCTAACCATTCAGAATTTTATGAACCTTCTTGAGTTTGTGGAAGGAAGGTTCACAGGGTGGTATGTCGTTTTTGCAATGGCATTTATTGTGACAGTCTCACTGTACTCGCTTGCGTTTTTCCTGAGTAATCGTATTTATCTTGTTGGGAGCGATATTTTTTATTACCTATCAATTGCCGATAGCATTCTAGATACTGGTAAAGCTCTGGTACCTACGACCGATCCAGCCTCCGCGCTCAAAACTCCCCAGAACGGTATCGTTCTTATTCACCTGATATTGGCGAAGCTGGGCCTTGGAGCGGAGAGTCGGCTTGTTTCCATCACAGTAATTAACTATCTGGCCCATATAAGTGCTGTTTTCCCACTATACAAAATCAGTCGGAGAATGGGCATTCGAAGCTGGCTAGGAGTGATTGCCCTAATGGCGGTTTATCTTGCAGCCTTTCACGTTTATCGCATGCAACTTCTACCTATCAACGATGGTATTTTCAACGCAGCATCCGTATGGCTAACTTACCTTCTGATCGTTGTCGTAGATGATTTTGAAGACTGGTATCGCGAACGGGGTTTGGGTAGTACGAAACTTTGGGTAACTGTTGCAGTATTAGTGTTACTAGCGGGCGTAATTGTCCAATTCCGCATCCAAGGGGCCATTGTTGTGTTTGCTGGGCTTGTGGCTGCTGTAGCAGTCCGGAAGTTTGGGCCTGCCATCTGCGCTCTGCTTGCGTTTGTGAGTTCCCTCTTATCAGTGGGCCTATTCTACCTACTGACAATTGATAGGTCACACCTCAATGAAGAGACGGCACAGGCATTTGAAGGTTTCGCAAGCCGGTTGGTTTCAAACGCATTTCATCTTGTTACTGAGACCATTCCATTTCTCTTGCTGGTACAGCTCGGAAAGTACTCCAAGATTATTGGGCCTATGTTCGTTGTAGTTATCGCGTTGTCTATATGTTTTCTTCTCCTCTCGGGTTATAAGAGCCGACGCGGTTCGGACTTAGTTGTCGCTTTGTCTTTAATGGGTGGGATATTGTTTTTAGAACTACTGTATTTTCAACATCATCGGTTGCTCATCTATATCCTTCCACTAATTGCTTTGGTACTCCTATCTGCAAGGTACACGTACACTCGTGTGTTTGGATACGGATTGGCTGGACTTATCGTTTTATCGTCAGTCGTTACCTTTTATCGTGGCTTTGACCAAGCTTCAGAGACTCAATTCTGGGCCTACATAAAGGATTCAAAAATAAGGTTGCCCGAAGATGAAATTCTGCTAATTACTGAACGTGATCGGCATTCCTATTTCTTTCTGTCAACGCCAGCGACCAGACAGGAAATCAGCATAGATATGATTCTGGCACGGAAGTCCGTTTTTATTGTTGGAGATAGCACGTTCCGCGCAAAAACTGTTGACCAACTTAAAGAAGTAGCTCAGAAAGCAGGCTTCAAATTTGATGTTTCAAGTCTCACTCCTGGCTACAGAGACCTCGAGGGGCATGAAATAATCGTATTAAGTAATTTTGCCCGTGTACTGATTGGTGCGGAGCCGAGCTAGATTTGAATACGACAGTCTCGATTATAGTTCCGGTCTATAACAACGTCTCTGGGATCAGCCAAGTAGTGAAGTTGTTACTTGCACAGAGCTATGATCATCAGCTTGAGATAATCATAGTTGACAATGGCTCAACTGATGGTACGGCCAATTTGATACGCAATCTCTCCAAGGAACATGAGTGTGTAAGAGCGGCGTTTGAGAATAATGTCCAGAGTTCCTACGCTGCAAGAAATCAAGGGATTCAAGAGTCGAATGGAGCAATTCTTGCCTTTACAGACTCGGACTGTTTGCCAGACTCAGAATGGATAAAGGCAGGTACAGCCGAACTCGAAAGGAGCAATGCTGCCTGTGGCGGTGGTCATGTGGAAGTGACTTTTGGTGCTACCAAACCAACCACGGTAGAGTACCTTGATGCATCCCAAAAGCTTGATCAGGAGAGGTACGTTAAAAACCATCAATTTGCTGCTACTGCCAACTTTTTTGCTAGGAAGGAGCTTTTTGATCGTCGAGGACTATTTCGACCAGACCTCGTTTCTGGAGGGGATTACGAATTTGGACGTCGTGTAACAAAAGCAGGAGAAAGTCTAATCTACATCCCTAAGGCAATAGTTCGACATCCCGCGCGCCGTACGTACAGTGAGGTTCTCAAAAAAAGCAGACGAATTGCGAAAGGACAAAAGCAATTAGATGGTCTTGGATTAGCTGGTTTCAAAAGGCCCTTGTGGCGACAGATGTTGCCAGCGAAATCTTGGCCGCAAGACGGTTTTGGAAAAGAGACCCTAGGCCGTGCGGATAAGTTGAAACTCCTTGCAATGCAGACGGGTATTCGTTGGCTTAATTTCCTCATACGAATCACGTAGGTGGAAGCATCGAACTAGGAAAAATGATGGTCGATAAGCCACTGGTCAGCGTTATCATTCCGACATATAACCGAGCTGTTCTTGTCAAACGTGCGATCCAGAGTATTCTGGATCAAACTTATGATAATTTTGAAGTAATCGTAGTGGACGATGCCTCCACTGATAGTACGGTTACGGTGATTGCCAATATTGAAGATGAGCGTCTTAAGTACATACGACACGAAGTGAATGGTCATGCGTCAGCTGCAAGAAACACAGGTATTGCCTCTGCCAAGGGGGAGTTGATTGCGTTTTTGGATGACGATGACGAGTGGTTCCCATCGAAGCTTGAAAAACAGGTCCCAGTGTTAGTCAACGCCTCCCCCGAGGTGGGCCTTGTTTATTGCTGGATGGACTATTTTGATTCCAGCGGTCGGTTGGTTGGTGAAACTCATCCAACGCATACAGGTTGGGTTTTTGACAAAATGCTGGATCGGCCAAGGCTTGGTGGATGTCCCACCATCATCGTTCGGCGAGAGGTGTTTGATGTTGTTGGAGTATTCGACGTTGATTTGCGACGGGGGAATGATGGTGACTTCATCCGCAGAGTAGCTCGTGAGTACGCTGTGGACGTCGTGCCTGAAGTTCTTGTCCGAGTAAACGTGGGTCACGATTTTGATCGTATTACAACGGGTGATGAACAGGGGATACGGAATGCAATCAAAGGTCATCAGGTAAAGCTAACGAAATTTGCGGACGAATTGGATTCTTATCCTAAGCAGACGGCTAGTATTCTATCTGCTATTGGGCATCATCATGCTCAGTTAGGGGAATGGATTACTGCCGCAGGATATTTCCTGCGGGCCGTTCGCCGAGCACCGTCGTCTGGCGAACCATACCGTATGCTGGCTTACACATTGAAGGAGAGGTTCAGCCGCTAATGACTGAAGAAATGCTAGACGAGAAACAATTACTGCAAGAGGGGGAGTACGAATATCCCTACCATTATATTCCAACTTGGGGATCCGGCGGTTTCTCCCAAACCCGGTTTTGGAGCTGGGGATTTAGATACCTAGGAGGTTTCCAAGTAGTGTTGGATATTCTTCGAGAGATTCAGTTTGATTCGATCGTTGACGTTGGTTGCGGGGATGGCCGTTTTCTGTCAGAAGCACAGATATATTTCTCTGGTAAGACTTTACTTGGAATCGACTACTCGGAGCGAGCTGTGAAGCTTGCTCGGGTAATGGAGCCTAACGTTGAGTATCAAACAGTCAACATCCTTGATCGACCACTCGGACATCAATTTGATGTAGCGACCTGCATTGAGGTGTTAGAACATATCCAACCTGGGTATGTGGAAAAATTCTGCGAAAGTCTTGCCAGTGTTATTAAGTCCGGAGGGAAGCTTGTACTAACCGTTCCCCATAGTAATACGGCGGTGAACGCTAAACATTATCAACATTTCAACTCGAAGCAGCTAACAGATTTGTTTGAGCCATACTTTACTGATATCACCTTCACACCTTTCGATCAGCAGTCTAGATTAGCTGTGCCAATACTGCAGCGTATCCTTGGAGGCGCAGGGAGCCATTTTGTTGTAACCAATCAAAAACTAACATCAATGTTTTTCGAAATTTATCGAAAAAGGTACCTCTATGCTCGTTCCGAAGAAGACTGCTACAGGATAGCCTGCGTTGCGACACGGGTTTGACGACGAGGTTACATGCTGATAACGGTGATCGTTACCAACTACAACCGGCAAATGGAAGTCCGCCGAGCGTTGCTCAGTGTACTGTGCCAGTCGTACGAACCGCTGCAAGTGATAGTGGTTGAAGATGGATCAAACAGTCGTGTCCAGGAATGGGTACATTCCGAGGGCCTAGAGGGGAATGTCGAATACATCCGTCATGACAGTAACCGAGGTCTTGCTGCGGCCAGAAATACAGGGTTGCAGCATGCTAGAGGTGAATGGATCGCATATTTAGATGATGACGATCATTGGAAACCGGAGATGCTTTCGTCCCTTTGGGATTTAGTGCAGCAAGGATTCAACGAACCACTAGGTGTGGTTTATTGTGGGGTTGAAGTTCGCGACCCCATAACTCATGGCGTAGTCTCGATATTGATGCCTGAGATAAATGGGGCCATTAAATCTGAGTTTATCCGACGGGGGCTCTCAACACGGTCATCCTCCTCGCTTTTCGCTCAGCAAGCTTTACGAGCAGTCGGGGGATTCGACGAGACCGTTGCTTCGTCTATCGACCATGACATCTGGATGACCCTTGCAGATCATGGCTATCACACGCTAGGTCTTGATCAACCGCTGACTATCTCATATACCTCACGCCACGGCAAAATGACGACCGATGTTCCTTCGCGCATCGCAGGTGTTCGGGGATTTACTAACAAATGGGAACCTACCTTCAAAGAATGGCTAGGTGACTCGGAAGGGACCAAATACGCTCGGGCATACTACGCAAGGGTAATTGGATTGTTGGCAATCGATAACATTGCCAACGGTAAAGTTGTCGATGGTACATTGGCACTCCGTACAGTCATTGCCTACTCTGGTGCACTAGTAGGGTTGCGTTACATGGTGCCTTTATTGGCCCGAGTTAGTATAAGGAATATCCTTCCCAGACGGATACTAACTATGTTTAGAGGAGTAAATAAGACGTGAGGTTTGTAAAGAACAAAAAGTTAGAACTCGGAGAGCCAATTGATGCATCGCCACTCGTCACGCTTGTAACCCCAGCCTTTAATTCGAGAACCTATATTGAGGAAACGATTGTCAGTGTGGCATGTCAAACCTACCCGAACATTGAATATATTGTCGTAGATGGTGGCTCTACAGATGGCACAATCGAAATTATCGAAAGATACTCTGATGATGTTGCACTCTTGGTATCTGAGCCTGACAACGGCCAGGCGGATGCTCTCAGGAAGGGGTTTAGATTGTCGAGTGGGAAAGTGCTGGCGTGGGTAAACGCCGATGACGTTTACCCTGATTACGCTGTTGAGGTTGCGGTCGACGCCCTTGCGAAAAATGATGCGGATGTTGTGTATGGTAACCGTGGACTTATTGATCAGAGTGGAAACCGAATTGGAGAGCGTCGGTTAACTCCGTTCCTACCTTATTTCTCCCGAGAGGGAATGCGCTATGGGGGGTTTGGAGTTTACCAGCCCGCGTCTTTTTGGACTCGGGAAACCTATTTTGAGTCGAGAGAAGTAGATCCAACATTTCAATTCGCGATGGATACTGACCTGTTTGTTCGATTCGCTGGCCGTGGCGCGAAATTCACTTTTCTTCCGAGAGAATTGGTGCACTTCCGGATACATAAGGCGTCGAAAACTTCAACACGAAAGGACGAAGCGCAAGCTGAGTGGTTAAGAATTTCGTCATCGGTTCAACCCAGGTCATTGTTATATAGATGGATTATCAAGATGGTTTGCAGGGTGTGGAAGCTTGTTTACCATCTTAGAGATAGTGGTGGGCGTTATATGTGGTACTTGCTCAGAGACAAGAAGTACAGGTTTGTACCTTAGACAGATACAACAATGAACATACTACACGTTATACCAAGCTTTGCCCCTGCATGGCGCTACGGCGGGCCAATATCAGCTGCGTATGGGATGACTCGTGCGCTCGTAAGGTCAGGTCATGAAGTAACTGTATTTACAACGAACTTAGATGGAGCCGGGGTTTTAGATGTTCCCATCGCAAAACCAGTTGATGTTGATGGTGTAGAGACTTGGTACTTTCCGGTCCAATGGCCCCGTTGGTACTACTATTCTCGCGAGTTGAATCGCCAACTCATTAACCACGCTGCAGACTTCGACGTAGTGCATATCCATTCAATATTTCTGTGGCCGACGACGGCTGCTGCAAGAGCATGTCGTAACGCAGGTGTACCGTATGTTAGCCGTCCAGCAGGTATGCTCCAGGCCGATCATCTATCAACATCTTACTTGTCAAACGCGCGGTCACTCACGAGCCGTCTGAAAAAGCAGCTGTACCTAAAGACTGTAGGTAAATCAGATATTAATGGAGCGGCTGCACTTCACTTCACCTCTAAATCAGAACTAGATTCGAGTAATCCAGGGAAATATGATACGAGGAAGTTTGTGGCGTCGCTTGGTGTTGATCTTCCCTCAGTAAATCATACTTCTTCGGATAGTGTGCTCAAGAAACAATCCATTCGTAGTGAGAAGCAGGTGATCTTGTTCCTTTCCCGACTTGACCGGGTGAAAGGTCTTGATGTTCTAGCGTATGCGATGGAACGTTTGTTGCATAGAGATGACTGGGTACTGGTCGTCGCTGGCGAAGGGACCAGTGCCTATCGGCAGGTTCTTGAGAACGATTTTGCTCAAAGAGGACTTACTCAGAGGGTTGAATTCACAGGTATGGTGGTCGGAGAGAAGAAGTGGGAAACTCTTAGTAATGCGGACATTTTCGTATTGCCATCTTACCAAGACAGTTTTGGTGTCTCAGCGGTTGAGGCGATGGCCACAGGTTTACCTGTCGTTGTGTCGGACCAAGTTGGAGTCAGCGATTCGATCACATCTAGTGGTGCTGGGCTTGTAGTTCCCCTTAAAGCAGATGCTTTGGCTGCATCGATTGAAACCTTACTTGAAGATAAGCAGTTGCAATATCAGATGGGGCAGAGTGGGAGAGTCCTTGCGGAACGCGAGTTCTCGTGGGACGCGGTGATTGACCGGACAATCGAGATGTATCAGGAATTATTGCCAGGTCATATAGGTGAGACTGTTTCGGAGGTGACACCGTGACCTCGGGAAATATAGATCTGACCGTCGTTGTCCTGACACTGAATGAGGAACTAAACCTTCCAGAGTGTCTTGAGAGCCTCGTCCTTCTGCACTGTCCAGTGTACGTTGTAGATTCGGGCAGTACTGACGGAACAATAGAGATCGCAAGGTCTTGGGGAGCTATGGTGGTGGAGCACCCTTTTGAAAATTATGGAGCGCAGAGGAACTGGTCGCAGGAGAACTTGCCGATCAATACTACCTGGGTTTTGCATATAGATGCTGATGAACGATTAACGCCCGAGTTGGGTGAAGAAATCATTAGCGCTTTGAATACAGTAAAACCAGATATTAACGGGTTTCTACTTCGCCGGCGCACAGTGTTTCTCGGAAAATGGATCAAACATGGTGGTCATTACCCTTCGTATCACGCTCGTCTTTACCGGTGGGGTAGTGGGCGTTGTGAGGACCGCCTATATGATCAGCATTACATTGTGAATGGGAGAGTCGAGAAATTATTGGGTGACATGATTGATACTACTCCCGAATTGTTGGACTGGACCCTTCGACATGCTAGATGGGCGAAATCGGAGGCCCAGGAACTCTTGCTCGACTCCCGAAGTAGTGGACGACTCAAGGGGCGTTTGTTTGGATCTCCTATTGAACGTCGTAGATGGATGCGACAAATAATCTACAACAAATTCCCTCCCCTGCTTAGGGCACTGTTGTATTTTCTCGTCCGATACGTACTCCGGTTTGGATTTTTAGACGGGAAGAGGGGGCTTGTGTTCCACTTCCTCCAAGGTTTCTGGTACCGTTTCCAAGTAGATGCGTATCTTTTGGAAAATTATCTGAACTCGTCAAAACGGGCAGACACTCACTCCACTAGTACAGGTACAACGAGTTCGAATGAGAAAGACAGCGTTAATTAGCGGAATTACGGGTCAGGATGGCTCGTACTTGACGGAATTGCTCCTCTACAAGGGATACGAGGTGCATGGACTGATAAGGAAGTCCAGCACCTTTAACACCTCTCGTATTGACCATGTTTATACGGATCCTCACGATCCGAATACCCGACTTTTCCTCCACTATGGTGACTTGTCCAATCTGGAACAAGTTTCTAATCTTATCTATAACATTCAACCGCAAGAGGTGTACCACCTCGGGGCCCAGTCTCATGTTCAAGTCAGCTTTGAGATGCCAGAGTACACTGGAGACGTGACTGGGCTTGGGACTACCCGATTCCTGGAAGCGATCCGCCGTAGCGGAATTGAAACGAAGTTTTATCAAGCTTCTTCCAGCGAACTCTTTGGATCCACCCCACCTCCTCAAAATGAATCGTCTCCGTTTGCACCCCGCAGTCCTTATGCTGCTGCGAAACTCTATGCTTATTGGATGGTGAAGAACTATCGCGAGGCATATCACATCTTCGCTACGAACGGGATTCTTTTCAACCACGAGAGCCCTAGAAGAGGTGAAACTTTCTTGCCGCGTAAAGTTACGATGGCGATCGCTCGTATTCAAGCAGGGATTCAAAAAAAGTTATATGTAGGTAATCTCAAAGCAAGGCGCGACTGGGGCTATGCTCCGGAGTATGTTGAGGTCATGTGGAGTCTGTTACAGCTTGAGGAACCTGACGACTATGTTATCGGACTTGGGGAATCCCACTCAGTGGAGGAATTTGTTATCGAAGCATTTACCTATGCTGGCCTGGATTGGGAAAAATATGTTGAAATTGACCCGCGTTATGTACGCCCCACAGACGTAAACCATTTGGAGGCAGATCCAACCAAAGCACGGAAAGCTGTAGGTTGGAGCCCCAAGATACGATTTGCTGAACTAACTCGCATAATGGTTGATGCTGAGCTTGAGGCGATCGGACTTGACCCAATAGGTGAAGGTGTCCAGATAGTTCGCGAAAAGTTCTCTGGTTGGCATAAGTGGGGAGTTTCGGGGAAAGGCACAAAAATCCCCCAGAGTTCTCCGACGTCATAGGAACAAGCGTATTGGGATTTTGGCATGGAAAAAGGACGATCGTTACCGGTGGCGCTGGCTTTCTTGGTAAGCGCGTAGTTGCGAGACTGAAAGAGCGTGGAGCTAGTGAAGTCTTCGTACCCCGAAGCAGTGACTATGACCTTCGAGAGAAGAAGGATATTTTACGACTTCTTCAGGATACTCAGGCTGACTACATTATTCATCTCGCCGCGGTTGTTGGTGGGATAGGTGCGAACCGGGATAACCCTGGGAAATACTTTTATGACAACGCAATAATGGGGATTCAATTGATCGAGATGGCCCGTAAGTTTGGTGTAAAAAAGACACTTGTTACAGGTACGATCTGTGCTTATCCAAAGTTCGCTAAAGTCCCATTTAGTGAAGAAACGTTATGGGATGGCTACCCCGAAGAAACGAACGCTGCGTACGGTCTTGCAAAAAAGATATTGCTTGTTCAAGCACAAGCTTATAGACAGCAGTACGGTATGAACGTTGTGTATATGTTACCTGTGAACCTTTATGGTCCCGGTGATAATTTTGATCCTGATTCAAGCCACGTGATCGCCGCACTGATCAAGAAGTATATCGAAGCACGAGACCAAGGATCGCCTACAGTGACAGCATGGGGAACTGGGACTCCCACAAGAGAGTTTTTGTATGTAGAAGATGCAGCTGATGGTCTGGTCCTTGGAATGGAGGGATATGATGGACCGGAGCCTGTAAACATCGGTTCAGGGCATGAAGTTTCTATTAAGGAGCTATCTGAACTCATCAGTAAACTGGTTGGTTATCAGGGAGACACCGTGTGGGACCTATCGCTACCGGACGGGCAACCTCGCCGGCGTCTAGACACCACGAAAGCACAAAATGAGTTTGGTTTCTCTGCTGTGACTCCCTTATCCGAGGGGTTGCGACAAACAATAGAGTGGTATGAAGAGACATTTACAGAATCTGTTGGCCCTGGTCTTGGATAAGGTTTTTCAAATATGAGTTCCAAGCGCTGCTATGATCTTTTTGTAATAATCGTTGTTCACATATTGTTACTACCTGTTTGGGCCTTACTTTGGATTATTATCCCCTTAGTAATTTGGCTCGAAGATAGGGGGCCCGTCTTTTTCAAACAACAAAGGGCCGGTAAAGATTTGCAAAACTTCAGTGCTATCAAATTCAGGACCATGAAGGCGGGTGCTGACAAACAAGGTTTGGTGACACATAATGAAGATGAACGTATCACTAAATTTGGTCGATTATTACGTCGCACTGCTCTTGATGAGCTCCCCCAGGTCATCAATATTCTTCGGGGGGAGATGAGCTTTGTCGGTCCACGGGCGCTTCCCACACAGATGCATGAAAATGAAACAATGACAGAACCAGGCTTTCCAAAACGACTTGAGGTTTTGCCCGGATTGACAGGGGGTGCGCAGTTGTATCTGCCAAGACACTGCCACCCGAGGCGGCGATTGAGATATGACTTGCTCTACATTAATAAAGCAAATATCTGGCTAGATATTAGGTTGATGTTGTTGGCGGGATGGACAACTTTAACTGTTAGTTGGGGCACTGGTGATAAAAAGGTCGATCAGGGCACCAGCGAAATACATACACGCGTACCAAATCGAGGGTAATGTGCGAATACTTATTACTGGAGGCGCAGGGTTCCATGGCAGTCATATTGCTGAGAAGTGGGTTGCTGATGGGCATGATGTGACGATCCTCAACACCTACTCAGACGAAGCTGCAAAAAACATTTCTTCTTACACGCCTCATGTTCGTGTCGTTTGGGGCAGCGTGACTGATACAGAGATTGTTGAAAAGACCTCCAGAAGCCAGGAAGTAATTGTACATCTGGCTGCCCATATAAATGTGGATGAATCCCTAGCTGTGCCACATCGTTTTCTTGACGTAAATATTGGAGGAACCCTCAATATTCTTGAGGTGATTCGTCGTACGGGTGCCAGGCTGATTTTTGCGAGTAGCTGCGAAGCATATGGACACGCAGTGAAATCACCAGTTAAGGAATCCGCGGAACTTAGACCGTATAGCCCTTACGCGGCTTCCAAAGCAGCAGCGGACCGGATGTGTTTTGCATATAGCAACAGTTTCGGAGTCGACGTTACAATTGTTAGACCCTCAAATGTCTACGGTGAGCGACAAAAATCTGGTCGTGACGGTGCGGTGATCCCGATCTTTACTAACCTTGCAAACGCCGGTAAATCATTGAAGGTTTTTGGCACAGGGCAGCAGCGACGTGAATATACTCATGTGACCGACATAGTCCAAGCTTATGATTTGATACTGAGGAGAGATGATTTGTCCGGCCTTGCGATTAATGTTGGGAGTGGCGAAACACCCTCAATTGTTGAAATTGCGAGTTTTATTGCGGAAAGAACCGGTGTTGATGTGACCCATGAGCCTCCTCGCCCAGGAGAAGTTCCTGGATTTCATTTAGATAGTTCACTAATACGGTCTTATGGGTATGAGCCTAAGGTTGAGTTTTGGGATGGGTTATCCTCCTACCTGGATTCGACTTCGTCCTAAACCTTTTGGGGCTATAAGAGTGGTATGTTCCGTTATGATGTACTTTGTAATCATCAACTGGATCGTGGATTCCTGAGTTATGCACCGCTACAGGATAGGGGGACGCAATTGATAGGATGGTTTCTTGTTGCTGCTGGTGGTGCAGCCGGAGCGCTAGCTCGATATGGGATCAATCTTTTAATGATCCGGACTATAGACTCTAGCCTAGCTGGCACATTTGCAGCTAATATCTCAGGGTCGTTGCTTCTTGGATTATTTATCGGATTTACACAGGAGCGAAGCAATATTCCGGAGGAATATCGGCTCCTGATCGCAGTTGGATTCTTGGGTTCGTATACTACTTTTTCAACGCTGGCTTTGGCTAGTACTCAATTATTCGAAGAGGGTGATATTCTTCGGGCTTCAGTGAATTTATTCGGTAGTATCTTCGTGGGTCTTCTTGCTGCTCTGGTGGGACTTGCAATTGGACGGGCTTTATAGTTAAAGCGGTATGTGATCGGGACGGCGGCGTTGCGCTTCCAGCCACCGCTGTTTTTGCGCTCGGCGAGTGCGTTCGTCCGGAGGCACAAAGTGGCTGTGGAATTCTTTTCGATAGCTCTCGAACTCACCCACCTCTATGGATTTCCTGAGTTCTTCCATCAAGCGGAGAATGAATCGCAGATTGTGAATGGTTGCTAATCGGTAAGCTAATAATTCCTTTGCTTTGAAAAGATGCGATACGTAGGCGGAGGAGAAGGTATTACAAGTGTAGCAGTCACATTTTTCCTCGATCGGGCGATCCTCCGTTTTGAACCTTGCGGTATCAATGTTTATACGACCTTCGGTGACAAACAGAGCGCCGTTGCGAGCGATGCGGGTAGGTAGGACGCAATCAAACATGTCTACGCCTCGGGCCACGCATTCCACAAGATCCTCAGGTGATCCGACTCCCATAAGGTATCTTGGTCGATCAATGGGTAAGAGGGAAGTGGCTACATCACAGGCGTCGTACATCTCTGCCTTAGATTCTCCAACACTAAGTCCACCAATAGCGTAACCAGGGAACTCAAGGGATGTGATCTGAGTAGCAGAGTTGGATCTAAGGTCGGGGAAAACCCCACCTTGCACAATGCCAAAGAGATGTTGGTCTGAGCGTGTGTGTGATTTCTGGCATAACTCCGCCCAGCGAGTAGTTGTTTCAACAGCTTCAATGACCGAGTTCCGATCACTTCCCCCTGGGGCACAGACATCGATGGGCATAATGATGTCAGCTCCGATCCCTTCTTGATGTGACATGACAGTCGCTGGACTGAAGTTATGAGTCGTGCCATCGATATGAGACTTAAAAATAATGCCGTCGTGGGTGATTTGCCGCAGGTGCTCAAGGCTATAGCCTTGGAATCCACCGCTATCAGTTAAGGTCGGTCCGTTCCATCCCATAAATGAAGCAAGTCCACCAGCATGTTGGATAGTTTCCACACCGGGTCTAAGATAGAGATGGTATGTGTTACCCAAAAGGAGGGTGGCACCCATTTCCCGAAGATCAGCCGGGTCGACAGCCTTGACCGAGCCTTGAGTTGCCACTGGCATAAACGCTGGAGTGGGTACGTCCCCATGAGCGGTGTGCAGTGTGCCACTTCGGGCTCCTGAGTCAACTTTGTTTAACTCAAAGAGTCCCATCATGTAGTCACAATTCCTTCAATTAGTACCCTGATCCCTGCGATCACCAGCAAGAAAATCAGCAATCTCTCAATCCATTTACTGTCAATTTTCCGAGTAAGTTGAGTCCCAATTTGTCCTCCTATAAGCATGCCCGCACCCGTAAAAATGAGAATGGGGAACCAAGAGATATGACCAAGGAATCCATGTACGATAGCGCTTGGAGTAGCATAGATGATGAGGGCAAAGACTGAGGTAGCAACGGCAACGCGTACAGGGAACTTAAATATCCCAACCAGAAGCGGCGTTCTGATAAATCCCCCACCAGTACCGAAAAATGCGGCTATGAAACCAATGAAGGAATTCAGGAATACGGCGAGTGGTTCGTTGAACCTATACTTAAAGGTTTCGTTAGTATTTGAAGTAAGTTTTCGGGAAGTTATCATCCATGGGAAGCGATGCGAATGGCCGCGTTGGCTTTTAAAGATAGGTTTCGCGACTAGTTGGAGTGCGAGTGATAGCAGGAGAATTCCAAAAAATATCCTGAATAGATTGTCCGGAACGTTCGCTACCATAAAAGGGGCAACAACTGCGCCTGGAATCGCTGCAACAGCAAACATGAGTCCACTGCGTCGGTCAACGTACCCCATCCGGAGATAGGATAGTGAACTGCCGATACTATTGATCGCTACGAGAGCCAGCGCAGTACCTGCTATTATTTCTGGCTCCAGATCTGAGAACACTAAAAGCATCGGGACGATTATGATCCCCCCGCCAGTTCCCACCATTATTCCGAAGGTTGACGCGATCAGGCCGAGTAGGAAAAAGACCGTCCACTCCAACACCTCTATTCAGCCAATCTTCTGAGGGCTCGATCAACGATCTGACTTGAAACCGTAGATACAACTACAGCATCGCCGATGCTGTTCAGTAATACCCACCTGATCTTACCTCCGACAACTTTTTTGTCCATCATCATTGCTTGTCGTACAGCATCAATATCCATTTCTGGATACGAAGTCCTTAAGTTGTAAGAAGACAACAAAGACCGGTGGCGTTCCACGTCTTGGTCAGAGATCATGTTCATTTCATTGCTGATGAAGGCAGCCCCCATTATCCCTATTGCCACGGCTTCACCGTGGAGGAGTTCACGATAGCTCGTAACAGCCTCGAGGGCGTGACCGATAGTGTGGCCGTAGTTGAGTAGTATGCGTACACCGAGCGTTTCCTTCTCATCTTTGCTAACTACTTCCGCTTTGATTCGCATACTTCTTCGGATGACATCTGCAGTGATTTCGGGGTTAAGGGTGGAAATAGCCTGCTGTTCCGTCTCAAAGGTGGAGAGAAGATCTTCGTCAAGGATGAAACCGTGTTTAAGAGCTTCTGCCCAGCCAGAGTTACGTTCTCTCTCGGGCAGCGAGGAGAGGGTTGACACGTCAGCAAGTACAAATTCGGGCTGCTTGAACAGACCGACCAGGTTTTTGCCTTCAGGGAGATCAACGCCGGTCTTTCCACCAATACCTGCGTCCATCATGGATACTAGTGTTGTTGGTACCTGAACCAGCGGTAGCCCTCTCAGATAGGTACCTGCGACGAATCCTGCTACATCTCCTACGACGCCACCCCCGACAGCGATGATTAAGTGGTCGCGTTCAGCTTTCTGACTTGCAAGCCACTGGTAGAGGCGTCGCACGGTCTCGAGATTTTTGTGGCTTTCACCACTCTCGATAAAGCAAACATGGGTAGGTATCCCCGAAGCTTCAAGGGAATTTTGCACGGTACGAGCGTGTGGGTAAACGTTGGTGTCTGTAATGATGTAGGCTGAGCGCGGTTGTCTTCCTAGTGTATTTTTTACCCTTTCCCCCAAATGGATAAGGCCCCCCCAGTTTGTGAAGACAGGATAGCTTGTGGAGGAAGTCCTAACTGTTGCTGCTAGATCGGGCTCGTCGGTAGCATCATTCGGTGACTTGGCGAGATGTGTCCATGCGTGAATAACCTCGTCCGCAACTTCTGCGTGACTGAGGGTATCTGTTTGGATAGTCCAGTCTGCATGAGCATATGCGACTTGGCGGGTGGCCTTCAGGTCAATAATTTGCTGCAGAGGGTTATTTCCTTGCAGCATTGGTCTCACTACACCTGCCTCCTGTGTAGACGTTGAGATGCGCTGAAAAATGGTGTCGGCACGGGCCTCTAGGCACACGATCACCCCTGTTGCATTCATCAGGTCACGATTTCGTTCGTTGACAACCACTCCTCCTCCAGTTGCAACTACGTGGCCCGTTACTTTGGTTACCGACATGAGGGCATCGTTCTCTATGCCCCGAAATTTAGCCTCGCCATCCTCTCTAAAAATGTCGTGGATATCACGGCCCGATAACGCGACGATCTCGTCGTCGATGTCGGTGTAGCCCCATCCCAGCCGTGCGGCTACTTCTCGCCCGACCGTAGTCTTACCGGTCCCGGAGAATCCTGTGAGGTAAATATTCCCTTTCATCACCTGAAATCAGCCAGTGCCTTATGGGCAGTTTCGTACATTAAACCAACTGGGGCGGGACGCTCTGTCCACAGCTCGAAAGCCGCAGCCCCTTGGTAGATTAGCATCCAGAGGCCACCAACGCACGTGGTGCCGGTGTCTCCGGCTGCTTGGAGGAGGGGCGTTTTCGATGGAGTGTACACCATGTCATATATGACGGTGTCGGGGGTTAAGTCGCCAAGTTGGAGGGGAGAGGTCGCTTCAGCGCCCCCGTGCATCATTCCAACCGAAGTGGCATTGACAATCAGATCGACCGAGTTCGCAATTTTACTCACGGAGCTTGGGTCATTGCTGATCGCAGTAACGTTCGCTGAGGGTAAGTCAATTGCATTGGCTAGTGCCTGGGCTCTTGCAACAGTGCGATTACTGATAGTGAGGGAAGCCACGCCAGTTTCTGCTAGGCTGAACGCCGCCGCACGTGCAGCTCCTCCAGCTCCTAGCAGCAGCACAGACTTATCTTGAGGATTGAAATCTGCTTGCTCGGTCAAGCTTTTGATGAATCCGTACGCGTCTGTGTTGTGGCCAACCAGAGAGGAGCCACGTTTCACGATGGTATTCACCGCTCCAATCGAAGTAGCTGTTTGTGTCACATCATCCAAAAGTTCTAACACAACCTCTTTATGGGGGATTGTGATATTGGCGCCAAGATAGTCTGGTCCACGGAGTTTGTCTACTTCGCTACCCAGTTGCTCGGATCGTACGGGCCATGCTTCATATGTCGCATCGATATTGTGATAATCGAAGGCCACCTGCTGTAGCACAGGGGACAGTGAATGTGCTAGGGGGTAACCGAAGATGCCAAGCCGCTTTGCCATGGGCTGGACGTAGTATAACAGACCTGTATAAACCCAACCCTAGTTCGTTGACCTACCCAACCGGTGATGCTACGATTGTGAACGATTGCACAAACGAGGCTACGTCAGGTCAGTCTCTCTGTAAGAGGTTGCCGGTGAGGGACACTAGGGCTCGGGGTCTTTTCAGATATACGGCCTTTGCTGCGCTGGTTGCGGCTGTTGCCCAGGTTACTCTCGGGGGCATCGTTCGGGTAACTGGGTCGGGAGATGCATGCCCGGACTGGCCGCTCTGCTACGGAAAACTGATCCCGCCTCTTGAATATCACATTGTTCTTGAATATTCACACCGTCTTTCCGCAACGCTTGTCGGGTTGATTGTGCTCGCTGTAGTGATTTTGGCATGGAGGCACTATAGGACGAACCGACCTGTGCTCTTTGCTTCGATTAGTGGAGGCCTACTCGTGATTGCCGCGGCGCTTCTTGGAGGCCTTACGGTGCTTTCTGAACTGACGTGGTGGATCCGATTGATCCATCTTAGTATTGCTGAATTAGTTGTAGCCAGTATCGCCCTGGCTTGGTTGGGTAGTAGGGGTGAAGTTGCTGTACCTAAGGAAGCTCTCGCTTACGCACCAAGGTATGGGAAATGGGTAGTTTGGTTGGTCGTGGTGGGAGTGTTCGTCTTAATCCTCTATGGAGGATACATGGTCGGTGTAAGTTATGGATCAAGCTGCGTAACCTGGCCGCATTGTAACGGTAGTATGGCACCACGTGGGCTTCCTTTTGAAATACACATGGGGCATCGGTATTTAACAGTTATTTTAGGAATGATCTTCGTCTTTGCGGCCTACATCGGCTGGCGCAAAGGGATTGTGTATTCAGAGATGCGGGGAGTAATTATCTTCATGTTACTTATTTTTGTAGCTCAAGTTATCGTAGGTGCTTTTACCGTATGGACTGGCTTTGCGATCGCATTGAAAGTTGCTCACTTGAGCTTGGCGACATTGATGTGGCTCTCTGCTGTTGTCTTTGCTGTAATGTACTTATTCCCTGGCAGATACGGAATTAAAACGAGCCTCGGATCGGCAGGACATTAAATATGGTTGCTCATACCAAATCCACCCCAAGTGTAGTACGCGATTATATTGCTCTTACCAAACCGAGAATTATTTCGCTTCTATTGCTCACCGCGGTCGGTGGTATGGTGCTAGCTGCGAAAGGTCTCCCTGACCCGGCGATCGCCATTTCGGTACTTGTGGGGGGGTATCTTGCGGCTGGGGGAGCGCACGCCCTCAATCACTATTTGGAACGGGACCTTGACAGAAGGATGGCCCGAACAAGTCAGAGACCTGTGGCTAGTGGTCGAGTTTCTCCTATTCAGGCACTGATGTTCGGTGTGGTTCTAAACATTTTGGCGTTCTTGGTTTTGGTGGTAGTGGTGAATGTCCCTGCAGCGCTGATCACGATGAGTGGCACAGCGATCTATGTATTTGTATATACCATCGGTCTTAAAACATCGACGCCCCAAAATATTGTGATCGGTGGTGCAGCTGGTGCCGTCCCGCCCATGGTTGGTTGGGTTGCAGTGACCGGTTCTTTGGATTTGGCAGCTTGGTATATGTTTGCCATCATCTTCTTTTGGACCCCTCCACACTTTTGGGCTTTAGCACTACTAATGAAAGATGATTATGCGAAGGCGGGAGTGCCGATGCTGCCAGTGGTAGCTAGTCTCCGCGAGACCAAACGGCAAATTCTGCTCTACACGGTGGTATTGGTTGCACTGACATGGATGTTCTTTACTACCGAAGCGGTTGGTTTAGTTTACATGTTGGGCGCAATCCTTTTGGGAGGAGTTTTTGTTTTCTACAACACCCGGTTGTTGCGGGGCGAAGGTATCGATGGCGCAAAAGCATCGTACCTATACTCTTTACTGTACTTGGCGCTGTTGTTTGGCGTGATAATGGTAGATGCAATAGTGCAGATAT
Organism: SAR202 cluster bacterium; assembly: GCA_022448725.1. Classification (GTDB taxonomy): domain Bacteria; phylum Chloroflexota; class Dehalococcoidia; order Lucifugimonadales; family VXLM01; genus VXLM01. The sequence goes on from JAKUTR010000001.1 coordinate 165,638, forward strand.
AAGGAATCATAGCCGTCCAGCTATTTGTGACTTTTCGCACAAACCCCTTGACTCGGTGGAGATGCCTTGGTAGATTGGCTGTGGTCGTTTTCAGGGTCGAAGGAGACCCTAGGAGTAGCCCTTAGAACTATGTCGATCTGTACCCCCATGCGCAAGAGACTCGTCGGGGTTCTGCTAATTGCCCTGTTTGGGATGCTACTTCTAGCCTGTTACCCTGATAATCCTCAGTCAACTTTTGACGCGACAGGCCCGGTAGCACAGTCCCAGCTAGACCTATTCTGGATGATCTTCTGGGCAGCGTTGGTCGTGTTTATCGTGGTTGAAGGTGTCCTTGTCTACACGATAATTAGATACAGAAGAAAGTCTGAAGATTACGACCCCCCTCAGACACATGGGAACACAGTTCTCGAGATTAGCTGGACCATACTACCGGCAATCATCCTCGCTATTGTTGCAGTACCGACGGTGACTACAATCTTTGATAATGCCAATTCGCCATCTTTGGCAGGCGAGCCGGCAATTGAGGTTGAAGCGGTTGGGTACCAGTGGTGGTGGGAATTCAAATACGACGATCCCAATAATCCTGGTAATGAAATCGTCACCGCGAACGAAATGCACATTCCTGTCGATACGGTTGTTAATGTGACACTGACCTCACCCAACGTTCTTCACAGCTTCTGGATTCCAAAGATTGCGGGTAAGGTAGATGTGGTGCCTAACAATATTAATAAGCTGTGGATAAAAGCTGAGGAAACAGGTTCTTTCCTGGGCCAGTGTGCCGAATTCTGTGGGGTGGCCCATGCGAATATGCGATTCAGGGTGATTGTTGAGTCATCTGCGGAATTCGATGCGTGGCTTGCATCTCAGGATGAGCCAGCCCTTGAACCAGTTGATCCCCTGGCTATTGAAGGGAAAACTATTTTTGAAGGTAATCAAGCACAGTGTTGGACGTGCCATACTGTATCTGGTTCGGCCAAGGCTCAGGGCACGGTCGGACCGAATTTGACCCATGTTGGTAGTAGAACTCATATTGCATCTGGTATCAGAGTGAACGACCAAAAGAATCTCCGGGAGTGGATTGCTGATCCAGATCGGGTTAAGCCGGGCAATTTGATGGCTGCCACCGCAAAGGTGTACACCGAACCCACATCAAAACTAACAGACGCACAAGTATCTGCATTGGTTCGTTATTTGCAGGGACTCAAGTAGTTTAGGCTGAGAGGCTTATATGACCACTTTAGGGATTCCGATTCCCAAGAGACCAATTCATCCCACAGGAGTGTGGGACTGGCTCACGACGATCGATCATAAAAAAATCGGTGTGCTATACGGGGTAACGGCGTTCTTCCTGTTTTTGACCGGAGGTGTTGAGGCTCTCTGGATGCGGGTACAGCTGATGGGGCCAGAGGCCGATTTTGTTACTCCTGAAGTCTATAATCAGCTTTTCACCATGCATGCGACGACCATGATTTTCTTGGGTGTTATGCCGATGGGAGCCGCATTCTTTAACTTCTTAATACCCTTGCAAATTGGAGCGCGTGACGTTGCATTCCCGCGATTGAATGCATTCAGTTACTGGACTTTTCTTGCTGGTGCACTGATCTTAAAATTCAGTTGGTTTATGGGCGGTGCCCCCAACGCTGGGTGGTTTGGATATGCGCCTATAACAGGTATCGAATACAACCCGGGCAACGGTATAGACTTCTGGATACTGAGTCTTCAGGTACTAGGCATAGCGTCTTTAGCAGCGGCTCTTAACTTCATCGTTACGATCATAAATATGAGGGCTCCTGGGATGTCTCTTATGAGGATGCCACTCTTTACATGGATGAGCTTCGTCACTGCATTTCTGTTGATATTGGCCTTCCCAGTAATCACGGTCGCTTTAATTGAGTTAATGTTCGACAGGTTCTACGGGACCAACTTTTTTGTTACGAGTGCGGGTGCTAACCCACTTCTTTGGCAGCATCTGTTCTGGGTGTTTGGGCACCCAGAGGTGTATATCTTGATACTTCCAGCGATGGGGATCGTGTCTGAAATTCTCCCGACATTCTCCAAAAAACCACTATTCGGATACCCTGTGATAGTCCTCTCCGGTGTTGTTATTGGGTTCATGGGTTGGATGGTGTGGGCGCATCACATGTTTACTGTTGGCCTTGGGCCCGTGGCGAATTCTGTGTTCGCTGTGACTACGATGGCGATTGCTATACCCACTGGCGTGAAAATCTTTAGTTGGATTGGGACTATGTGGGGAGGTTCCATCAGCTTCAAGACTCCTATGATGTTCGCGATTGGATTTATCGCACTGTTTATTATTGGCGGCCTCAGTGGCGTGATGCACTCCTCTGCAGCCTCAGACGCTCAGCAACAGGACACCTATTTCATAGTTGCTCATATCCACTATGTATTGTTCGGTGGAGCCATTTTCGCAATATTCGGAGGCATCTACTACTGGTTCCCTAAGATGACAGGCAAGTTTCTTGGTGAGAAACTAGGCCAACTGAATTTTTGGCTGATGTTTATCGGCATGAATGTGACCTTCTTCCCGATGCATTTCTTAGGCCTCGACGGCATGCCGCGTCGCGTATACACCTACTCAGAAGGCATGGGATGGGACTATTGGAACTTGGTTGCCACTGTTGGCTCAGTGGTGCTGGCATTAGGGGTATTAGTCTTTTTACATAACTTTTTTAAGACGCTGATAAGTGGGGAAGAAGCCCCAGGCGATCCATGGGACGGACGTACGCTTGAATGGTCGATACCTTCTCCTCCCCCGCACTACAACTTCGTACAAATTCCTACTGTGTCGGACATTGACGATTGGTGGCACCGGAAACGTGAAGATGACTCGTCGCTAGCCCCAGTTGCAGGGAGTTCGGAAGATGAGCATGACATCCATCTTCCGGATCCGTCATACTGGCCTCTTGTCACGGCGGTCGGCTTGTTCATAGGCGCCTACGGCCTTCTTTATACGCTGAACATTGGGACCTTTACAGGGTTCCCACTGTTCGCAATTGTGGGAGGTTCGATCACATTGGTAGGCATAACGGCATGGTCTTTGGAACCAGTTAACGAACCCGATAGCGATCACTAGACGGAGAATATTTTGGCACAAGCTGAATTGGCCCATGGAGGCCACGAAGAACATCAAACGACTACAGGACTCAGTCACAAGAAGCTACTCATGTGGGCTTTCTTGGGATCTGACTGCATGTTCTTTGGCTCCTTAATAGCAACTTACCTTGTTTACAAGAACCGGAGCTTAGGGGGGCCATTGCCGGAGGATGTATTCGACATCCTAACTACCTCTACTAGTACCTTTGTTCTCCTAATGAGTTCGATGAGTATGGTGCTGGCATATAGTGCGCTGACCCGGGGCAATATGAATGGTTTCCGTATTTGGCTCCTTTCGACTTGCATTATGGGAGCAACGTTCCTTGGATTCCAGGTATTTGAATTCAATGAATTCGTTAACCATGAAGTACACTTTGAGTGCAGTCACTTGGAGGATCTGACTAAGTTTGAGCGGACTTTTGCTGACCGTTGTGACGGTACCGTTGATGAGGTATTCATAGAGCACGCAGGCCTGACACCGCGGACCAATCTATTTGGTACCACTTTCTTTGTATTGACTGGGTTCCACGGGGGGCACGTTACTCTAGGTGTAATATGGTTGCTCGCAATGTTCTTTTATTCGTTGAGAAAGGGCGGTATTACTCCTGCTAAACACGAAGAAGTCGACTTAGCAGCTCTATACTGGCACTTCGTTGACATCGTCTGGATCATCATCTTTACGGTTATATATTTATTCGGAGTATTCCCAGGGTTTTAACATGGCTAACGCGAACGAGACTTCAAATCATACCAATGTAGATACTGGGCACCCAACGAAAGCGACCTACTTTGCGGTGGCGATGTTACTGGTGGTGCTCACCGCTATTGAAGTCGGCATCTTTTACATCGAGTCACTCGGGCACGGTATTATCCCTATTCTCGCTATCCTTTCAGGTGCGAAATTCGCACTTGTTGTGATGTTCTACATGCACCTGCGATACGACGCCAAGCTGCTGACGTGGCTTTTCTTGGCTGGATTCTTCTTGGCGATCACCGTTGTGTTTGCTTTGTTGGGCCTGTTCCACTTCTTTATTTAACGTCGAGGCTTCTGTGGAACAACAGGCAGAAGTGTTGGGCTCTATCTGGACTCACTGGCATGGGCACATTGAGGTTTTAGTTGGACTAGGCCTTCTGGAGATTGGTTATCTTCTGGGTGTGGGGCCCTTACGTGAACGCTATAACCTTGCCGGGTACATTGACCCACGCCGGATAGCGATTTTCACGTCCGGCATTCTCGTAATATTTTTTGCGTTGCTTTCCCCGCTCCATGAATTAAGTGATGTTTACTTATTTAGCGCCCACATGACCCAGCATGTATTGTTAACGTTGGTTGCTCCGCCATTACTGATTCTTGGTACTCCTGGATGGTTAATGCGGCGTGTATTGTGGCCTAAATTGGCTTTCCATACTGTTCGATATATCACGAAGCCTGTCCCTGCCCTGGCGATTTTCAATCTCATGTTTGCTATATGGCACGTCCCAGGGCTTTACGACTTGTCAATGACATATCACATGATCCATATTCTTGAACATCTGCTGTTTATTTCTACAGCCTTAGTCATGTGGTGGCCTCTTACTAGTATGATGTCGGAACTGCCTAGAATCTCCTATCCGCTTCAGATGCTTTACTTGTTTGTACTGTCAATCGCACAGATTATTGTGTTTGTTTTCGTGACTTTCTCGAGTTACCCATTGTACGAATGGTACGTAGATGCACCTAAAATTCTGGGAATTTCTACTCTTCAGGACCAGCAAATAGGCGGCATAATTATGAAGGTAGGAAGCAGTATCCTGTTTCTTTTACTGATTGTGCTTGCTTTCTTTAGATGGTACGGTCAAGAGGAGAAGAAAACAAAAGCCGAAAAAAAGGAGCGTGGGAGATCCGCCGTCGTAGATAAAGATGGATTTCAAACTGCTCAGTAAGGAAGCGTGACATGATACAACAGTGGCAACCAAGCTTAACGATATCTATTCCGCTGGCGATACTTATTCCCGCTGCTTCGGTGGTATGTGTTCTAACATTTGCCATCGGTCTGGGTGTAGTCTTCACAACGTTGTATGTGAACACCCCCTTGAAGGAGTGGGCAGTTATCGCCCTCGGGATGATGCTTACAGTTGGTGTACCTGTGTTGGCAGCATTGCTAGAGTGGAGGATGAGCGACAAGGTAGAGTGGAGGATGAGCGACGACTAGCAGTCGGGATTACAAAGGGTTTAATGCCCTATCTGGTATTGCCGCTTTTTTAGCTCTGGTGGTGTTGATCAACTGCACTACGACGCGGCAACCTAAGGCCGAAGGGTTTCGAGGGACTGTGCTGACGTCTAATGCCCCAGCCCCGGGATTTGAACTTACAGACCATCTGGGCAAATCTGCAGACCTTTTCCAGTACAACGATGGTAAGGTCGTGCTTCTGACCTTCCTGTATACCTATTGCCCCGATATATGCCCAATTGTGACCTTTAAGATGAAGAGTATTTATACCCTTCTTGGAACTGATGCAAAAAATGTTTCCATTGTTGCAATTAGTGTTGATCCGGAGCGTGACACCGTTGAAAGAGCGTATGAGTACTCTGTAGATTGGGGTATGGCTGATAAATGGAGCTATCTTGTGGGGGCCGAGAGCCAATTGGAGCCCGTGTGGGCTTCCTATTTTGTCAATTCTGTGATTGGTGAGTCATATCGGCCTTACACAGTTTCGAATCTGGGCGAGGTTCCTGACGTAAAAGGCGTCGATGCGCTTAGTAGAGATATAGCGTTACGGTACACAGTAAACCACCAGGCACCGCTCTATTTAATTGATCGAGACGGGGTTATGCGAGTATTGCACACGCTACCAATTGACGCGGAGGACGTAGTTAGTGATCTACAAACCCTACTTGACTGACCTTAGTTCGCGACTCTTTGCCCTTGAGGGCGTCCTCAGGGTTATTGAACTCTAGCCAGCCGGTTCTAATTGAGCCTTGGCTACGATTGCAGAGAAGCCTTCTGGATCACTGACGGCCAGATCGGACAACATCTTTCGATTGATCTCAATACCCGCGCGTTTTAGACCATGGATCAATTTACTGTATGACATTCCATTGGCACGTGCAGCGGCGTTGATACGGATATTCCATAATCGGCGGAGATCACCTTTTTTCGCCTTGCGGTGGGCGTAGGAATAGCTCAGCGCGTGCAGCATGGACTCATTTGCCTGCTTTATCAGGCGATGACGTCCACCAACATGGCCTTTCGTCATCTTGAGGATTTTCTTGTGTCGTCGGCGGGCAGTGACGCCCCTTTTTATACGTGCCACGTAATTCTCTCCTACTTAGTAGATCCGTGGGGAAGTAAACGCTTAATTTTTGGTGTGTCTGATGGGCTGCCGGGAACCATTTGCGAAAATTGGCGGAGGGTCCGCTTAGCCTTGCGGCGGCGGAAATGGCCGCGGTTGCGCTTCATCCGCATTAACTTCCCATTCTTAGTTATCTTGAATCGGGCGGCTGCCCCTTTATGCGTCTTAAGCTTCGGCACCAGCCTTCTCCTTCTGGCCTTCTTCCTTTTGCTTTTTCGAGGAACCCTTGATCGGCGCTAGGATCATCGCAAGAAATCTTCCCTCAAACGAAGGAGCCTTTTCCATTGTGGCATCCTCAACCAGATTTTCCGTGACACGCTTCAATACCGCAGCTCCCACTTCTGGATGGGTGATTTCTCGACCTCTAAACCTCACCGAGACTCGCACCTTGGACCCTTCACCGAGTAGACGTCTAATGAGGCGCGTTTTCGATTCGAGATCGTGGTCGCCAATGCGGGTCTGCATTCTGACTTCTCGCACTTCGTTGTTGGAGTTTGCACGCTGAGTCTTACGGGCTTCGCGTTCCCGGCGAGTGGCCTCGTACCGGAATTTACCATAGTCCATCAGACGACAGACAGGAGGCTTGCCAGCGGGGGCTACCTCGACCAAATCAAGACCCCTCTCCTGCGACAGGATCAATGCTTGACGTGTCGGCATAACGCCGAGTTGTTCTCCGCGTTCGTCTACGACCCGTACCTCAGGGATACGGATGCGCTCATTAATTCGATATTCTTTTGGTATCCCAACACCTCTCGATGATATTGCGCTATATATAGCGCGCTTGAACAGGCGCTCAATATAGCATAAAAACACAGGATGATCAATAGATTGATACACTGTGAGTCGCATGGTATCCACGTCCTCGGTCAACGGGGTAACCAGTAGTTGAGGATTTATTTTTGCGGATAGTTCTTTGGCAGGAATTGGGGATTCTTACTGATCGGCTACACCAAAGCTGTTGATAAATTGGTCCGACTGGGAGGATTCAGGCGTTGTGTGTACTACATGAATCCCTGAAATGGAGGGTTCTGTAATTGCCCCTAGACGATAAGTTTATGTTGGCCCATATCCATGTTGGTCCATATCAATGATATGATCTGAAGGTTGTGGAACTAGTATAAAAGGGTCTGGAGTGTCAGTGTCATTATAGGCAGTGGGCCCGGATCCTAAATGGAGGTTTTTATGTCAGAGGCTATAGACACAGTCCGTGTACAAGAGATGGCCGCGAAGATTCGAGAGAATGTTCAAAAGGTCATAGTGGGTAAAGACGAAGCAATCAATATGTCTTTGGTGGCTCTTTTATGTAAGGGGCACCTGCTGATGGAGGATGTCCCTGGTACCGGTAAAACGACGATGGCAAAGGCATTGGCACAGTCGCTTGGTTGCGATTTTCATCGAATACAGTGTACTCCTGACCTGATGCCTACAGATGTCCTCGGAGTAAATTTTTACAACCAAAAAAACTCTGAATTCGAATTTCGGCCTGGTCCCATTTTTAGTCAAGTTGTACTGACGGATGAGATAAATCGCGCAACTCCACGGACACAATCATCGCTACTTGAGGCGATGCAGGAGCGCCAGGTCACTGTTGATGGTGTGACGTCAACGCTTTCAGAGCCTTTTCTCGTTATGGCTACGCAAAACCCGGTTGAGATGGAGGGCACGTTTCCTCTGCCTGAGGCACAACTCGACAGGTTTATGCTTCGTGTGGAGATAGGCTACCCGACTGCAGACGAAGAGGCGAGCATCTATTCTCGCTTTGAAAAGGACACAATCCCCCCGATCTTGGAAGCAGTGACCTCTGCAGAGGAGCTCGCAGTGCTACAAGGATTGCCTCCTAATGTGCGTGTTGAAGAAAATGTTCGTGACTATATTGTGGCTTTGATCACGGGTACTCGTGATAACGATAGTTTTGCTTTGGGAGCTAGCCCTCGTGCGGGATTAGCGTTGTACAAAGCCTCTCAAGCGTGGGCTGCGATAGATGGTCGGGATTACGTCACGCCTGATGATGTCAAAAAGATGGCTCGATCCGTGTTACCACATCGGATGATTTTGGCATCAGCGGCTCGCCTACGAGGGAGTTCCGCAGAACAAGTCGTCGACGAAATGCTTACGACTGTTCCGGTCCCGATCGAGAGGTAGTACTGTGCCGAACCAAAGCCTTGATAGCCTGTACCCCATAAAGATTGATTCAGGGGACAGGCGCTGGCAGATAATATGGGCTGTATTCTTTTCGATTCTGCTGATCACTAGTTTGACAGCAGCTCATAGCCTAGGCATCGTTTTTGGGGTGCTAGGCCTTAGTGCCTTTGGGCTTGGGTGGGCATGGAATCGGCTTGCACTCAGGCGTATTTTCTACGAAAGGAACTTCTCCCAAGATCGGTTTTTCTACGGTGATGATATCTATCTTGAAATTGTCCTAACGAATCGAAAGCCAGTGCCGTTAGCCTGGATTAAGATTGAGGACGATTTGCCCATAGGCTTAGCGACCACCGATGGAGAGTTACGGCGTAATCTAACGAGTGGTATCGATTCGCTTCAAATTGCTTCAGCTGCTGCTTGGTATGAACGTATCCGGTGGAAGTATGAGCTACAGGTTTCAGGGCGTGGTGAATACAAAATCGGCCCTGCTCGAGTTGATAGTGGAGACCCCTTTGGATTCCTGCGTAGCCAATTGACGATAACAAAAAATGATGGGTTGATTGTGTATCCGAAAGTGTATCCCATGGAACAGCTGGGAATTCTTCCGGCTAGACCTCTGGGAGATATTCGGGGTGGGATTGAAATTTTCCCGGATCCTTCCAGGCCTGCGGGGATACGTGATTATCAACTGGGAGACCCCTTAAAAACCGTAGATTGGAAGACTACTGCTCGTGTGGGCAAGCTGATGGTCAAGACTTTTGAGCCGAGTTCATACCATACGGTGATCTTAGCTGTGGCGGTTGATACGGCAGAGCCATACTGGATGTCGGAATCACCTGACAATCTTGAGCGAGTAATATCTGTCGCTGCGTCGATGGCAATCTATATTGGCGGTATGGAATACTCGATCGGCTTGTATTCTAATGACATGCCACTGGCACCAGGCAGGTCAATGACGATACCTCCAGCTAGTGAGCCAGAGCATCTTCAGAATGTGCTTACATCCTTAGCTCTTACCCGAACTTTCGCTTTAGGCCGGATGGCCAATGAATTGGCTGAACATTCGAGAAAATTCCCTTATGGTGCAACAATTGTTCTTTGTACCCATCTGATCACCGAAGAGATGTCCGAAACTCTTCGTGATCTGAAGCGTCGTGGTTTTCGCCTTATGGTTCTCTACACTGGCGAGGAAGAGTTGGCCGGTAACCTACCAGACGGAATTGCCTTTCACCCACTGAGAGAGCATATCGACCGTCTTGAAGCTGAGGGTGGCGAGATCCGACCTGCCGAAACTGCGCCCGGATCTCAGCACAGCGAAGATACCCAGAATTTACAGGAAGATCAGGAAGAGGCAACCATTGGGGCTAACTAAGAACAGGGTAGTTCTCGCTAGCCTAGTTCTCACGGAAACGGCGTGGTTCTACGCTTTTGCGAGCGTAATGGGAGCTGCTGGTTCCGCTGGCGGGAGTCCTCTAGGTTACTTCACTCTAATAGGGCTACTTAGCGTTACGATCATTGTCTTTAGCTACGTCCGTTGGCGGGATTTTGAGGGGCATGAGATTGCCTATGCAGTAGCAATCATTTCGATGGTCTCTTTGGTTTATCTTGCCGTCGCACACCACATAGTTCCGGGTGAATTCAACCTTGGTTGGATCCTTCGAATGCGCGAGTATTATCTACCTGAGGGTTATGCTCTCCGAGGTATAGCAGGGACACTGATAGGGCTCGGTGTGATAGTGCGCGGGATACGCCTGGTGCTCCTTCAAGTTCCGGATAAAAGCTTTAATCTGACTTTCCGTGTCGGCCTCTTCTTTATGGGAGTATCCGCCATTGTCGACATTATTCTTGCTGAGCAGCTCAATGTTTTCATTTTCATGGTCATATTCTTTGCGGCTGGCTTGGCGGGTCTCAATCTAGGGCACTTGGTACCTGAGTCGGCGGCATCAGCTAAGGCTCGCACTTGGCAGAGAATCATCGGAGGAGGTGTAGGAGGGGTCATTCTGATTGCGTTGTTTGTGACCGCGATCAATCGAGGTATCTTCTCGATTGTCACAGATCCTTTGCAATCATTCTTTTTACAGACAGCACGGGGGCTTGCGATCATTGTCGGTGTTCCGCTACTACTTATTTACGAACGGATCAACAGGGCGTACGAAAGTTTCTTTGGTGATGAAGAATTCATCTCAGAATTTGGCAGTGGCCAGGGGTGGAGTTCCGAAACTTCGACGAAGGCACTGAACTACACTACTACATCAGAATATGACCATAGTGGTAGCTTCTCCAATGCATTCATGGAGGACCCGGAGCTACTGACTCGCATTTTCGTGTGGATTTTTATCGTTTTCATCGTTGTTATCGTAGCTTCCTTCCTGTTCCTGTTACTACGTAAGCTTGTCCCTGAGTCGATTAGTGATTCGCTTGGCAGCAGAGAGTCTATATCAGAAGAATTAGACATCGGATCGGATCTTTGGGAATTCTTCCGAAACTTAATCCCTAATTTTGGGTTCAACCGGGGGGGGCGAGGCTTCAATATTCCTAATGGACCACCAGGTTTTATGGCGGCATTACGTATTTACTATGAGATGCTTTCTACGGCCAGAAGCCGTAAAGTTAACCGGAGCCCTCACTTAACGCCGACGGAATTTACACCACATCTAGGCACTGTATTCCCAGATGATTTGGTAGGCTCGGCTACAAATGCTTTTAATCGTGCTCAGTACGGTAACATTCCTGCTTCAGATGAAGAAATAAAAGCTATTGAGGAGTCATATCGTACCCTGAGTAATGCCGAAGTCGCGGAGCTTCGTAAAAAGCAGGATGATGCCTCAACTCAATCAATGCCGACGCAACCTGTCGAAGAGAATCCTAGTATCTCAGCGGTGGAGGCCACGACAAATAGTAGTCCGTACCCTGATGAGACTTTGTGGGAACGGAAACAACCTGCATTGGCAGGCTGTGGGATGGTATTACTGTTTGCCCTATTAGCAGTCTTAGGTGTTGGATTGATCTTTTTTGCGCTTGTAATATTACCCGGCTAGCAGGTGAACATGATTCTTGATGGCAAAGTTTGTATGGTGACTGGAGCTGGCAGCGGTATCGGTCGCACGCCGGCTCTGCATATGGCTCGAGAAGGAGCGACTCTCGTTCTAGTGGGGCGAACCGAAGATAAAGTGGCTAGTGTGGCCGAGTTAATACAATCACAGGGCGGAACTGCAACGGCTTATGGTCTTGATGTATCAGACAGGGACTCGATTGTTTCGATGGTGGATCAAGTTGAGAAAATCTATGGGCGGATTGATGTACTTCTCAATAACGCTGGTCACAGTTCACCCCACCGGCGCCTGCTCAACACTCCGCCTGAAGAGATCGAGAGTGTAATTAGCTCTAATCTGTTGGGGACGATTTATTGCTCGCAAGCGGTTTTGCCCGGAATGTTAAAGCGTGACAGCGGTACGATTATCAATGTGGCATCAGTGGCAGCCATTGAGCCGGGATTAATGGGCGGCATGATATACAGTACGGTGAAGGCTTCTATCATCGCATTCACTAAGTTTCTAAATTCCGAGTTCGCTAAAACCAATATCAGGGCTACTGTAGTGAGCCCCGGGGAAATTGACACCCCGGCGTTGGATAGGCGACCTGTGCCGCCAAATGAAGAGGGGCGTAAGACCATTTCTGGTCCTGAAGAAGTCTCTGATCTACTAGTGACTATCGTAGGGCTCCCCCAGCGTACAGCCATACCTGAAGTCATTATTCGGCCTACCTTTGACCGAGACCGCTCCGAAGAGATGGAAGCCATTCCTTGATGTTCTCTGAAAATTGGCTTTAAGTAGTCAACTCTACCCAGCTACTGCTTCATACCTCTTTGGAAGTCGATGAAATATGAGATATATGCTGAGTTTATGCGAGATCAGGGAAATTTACATTTACTCCGTCCTCGATCTCCACTGCAAAGGTTCGCATGATATTAGCTAACAAGGTGTAGTAGCCGACTAGGACAACTAGGTCCAATGTTTGCACAGGGCCAAGTAGGTGTTCGACCGCTTGATATGTGCGGTTAGTCATTTCACCTTTTTGGACGATCTCGCGCGCAGCTTGCGCGAAAATACCTTCCTTTGCAGGGATTCCCATCGGTGCTCGACCTGATCGGATTGCATCAATGGTGCTAAGGCTTACACCCTCTGAACGCGCTATCGGTTCGTGCTGTGCCCACTCATAAACTGCGTTCGTCTCCCGGGCGACGCTTAGGATCGTGATCTCGCGAATGATTGGATCGAGCAGTGATTTGAAGCGAATATACTCTCCCACTGCTGTTACAACCTCAGCAGCATCAGGACTGTTCAGTAAGGTGCGAAATATGTTTAGAACATTGCCACGAGTTTCACTAATGTGGTCATAGATATGTAGCTTATCTTCGCTTAGTTCCTCTCTAGAAACGTAGGGCAACTTGGCCATCAAGCAGCACCTTGTGAAGAACTTATTTTTGCGAGCATAGGCGGGGGCAATGGGAAAACCCACCCACGGTTTTTAATTATTTCTTGAGCTAGTGACGGGGGGATTGCAACGATGATCTCCGGCTCGATGGAGAACCTACCATCGAATCCTCCCATGGCGCTTCGGGCGTGGACTCCAGACCAGCCTCCGGTATCCGTCCCATCTATCGCAAACTCACTCATACCTCCCCCGAACACAGATTGCCAACGGAAGGAAAACCCGTTTGTAACACTAGGTGCAGCGCTACTTGCTCCGCCTCCTGGTGTGACAACCATGCCTAGTGCTTTTACGGTGTAGAGAACGTCGTTAAGATCACCTTCACCACCACAACTTAGGGCCCAGTGTAAGCGGCGGATTTGTTGATCTGCTACCTGCTGTGCGCCTTCGAATCCATGTTTTATACGATCTTCATCATCGTTCATCGGGTAGGTCCCTCCCGTTGAACCAGACATAAAAATCAAACCAGTCTCGTGTAGAACCATCTGCGCGATCGCTTGGCCAGCTAGTGAGTTGACATCGGTCTCAAAACTCCCTAACTCAATACCTAGAGTCGTGAGCCTATCGTATACGTCGTAATCTCTCTTTAGTTCTGTAGGGATGATAGATTGGTCATAGTGCTTACCCAAAAGTGTGCCTCCAGATCGTTAGTAGGCAGCATCCTATCAGACGTTACGATGAGGTTGTATAAACAGGTTTAGAACGAAGGCCCAGTGGTTCACGATAACTCGTGATGGCTTGCCACAATCTTCAAGTATGACTTCGCGTTATCTGGAACCTTGGCCCAGTTTGCTATGCGCCAACCAACGACCCATGCTATTCGGTTTGATACAACCGCGAGTGGGATGTCATCCCGCCACCACCGAGGTATTTTGGCATCGATCATAAATTCTTTTAATTTTTTTTCGGAATTCATGCCGAGTGGTTCGAATCTGTCTCCAGAGTGACGTGCTCGTGTGGTGAGAGAATCACCGATCAATTCGCTGCTTAAATATGCTGTGAACCCGTCAGGGGCGTGGGGAGGCTGGTCGCCAGGTTCATTGAACTCAGGATTCCCTTTGACAATGGCGGACTCAAATCTCCACCGGCCAACTATGAGGGAGCCTGGTATAGCAAGAGTATGCTCACCTTCGAAAGGAGAGATCGACGGAGTTGTACCGTCAGTGACAATAAGATCATCGTAGCCCACAAACGCCCTGATGTTACCTGGGAGATATGATTCGCGCCCGGCGGCTCCGTCCACTATGTGTGTGAGGTTTTCAATGTGGGATTGGTTGATTCCTTTTAAATCACCTTTGATATGCCCTATCACTCTGTGTAACAAGTGAGATCTGAGGGCGGGTTGGAGTTGTTTCAGCCCTTGAAGATTTATGGCCACCGTTCCGCCGTCTGTAGTGACCAGTTTGTCCCAGGTTTCCTTGACTTGTTGATCCAAAATCGTCGCGGTATTTTGTGCGTTCTCTGACAAGCGAACGAGCGCTGCATCAATCGCTGGGTTGATCACTTCTAGTACTGGCATCACTTGGTGTCTGATGCGGTTGCGTGTTAACTCTAGTGAATCGTTAGATGGGTCAACACGAGGAGAAAGATCCGACAACTCACAATACTCTTGGGTCTCATCGTGTTTGACACTAAGTAGAGGTCTTACAATTGTTGTCTTTGTGTTGCAGATTGTCGTATGCGATATCATTCGCATGCCACCAAGGCCTGTGACACCGGTTCCTCTTAGAATGTTCATCAACACGGTTTCGGCTTGATCATCAAAAGTATGACCAGTAACTACTGCGCGTGCTCCCTGTTTCCGAAGTACGGTCGATAGAAACCAGTACCTAACGTCTCTAGCAGCTTCCTCCAAAGATAGATGGTGCTCTTGGCGATGAGCATCTACGTTTATTCGCTCAGAAGTAAGTTCGATCCCAAGGTGTGCACAAATGTCGCTGACGAACTCTGCATCTGCACTGGACTCAGGTCGGAGGCTGTGGTCGAGGTGAGCTGCGTGTAGATTTAGACCCAGAGCCAGGCTGATCCTATGGAGACAATAGAGTAGAGCGAGAGAATCAGGACCACCTGAAACTGCAACGACCAAAGATGTGTTCGTGAGGTTGGCTAGTTTGATGGCTTTCGCTACACGCCGTTCCAGATCTTTTCTAAGGTCATTTGCCATTTCAGGCTAGTTTATAGTGTCAGGAAAGTTCCTGCTATGTTCACGCCTTAGCTATGGTCGGGACAAACTTATAAGGTTAATGCCGGTTTGTTATGGCAGAGGAATCTCGGCATTGTCTTTTGCCTTAGCGGCACCATTCGTACTATTGGCTTGAACCTCAGGTTCTACTTCCACGGTTGTCTCACCTCGAATCAGTGCTTCAATCTCGTGTGCGATGCCTTCGTTTTCGGCGAGGAACTGTTTGGCATTCTCGCGTCCTTGGCCAAGCCGCGTATCCCCGTAGAAATAGTATGAGCCACTCTTGGATACAACTCCTTCGGCTACACCCAGATCTATGATGTCCCCTTGCTTACTGATGCCTTGGCCAAACATGATGTCGTATTCAGCGGTTCGAAAAGGTGGAGCCACTTTGTTTTTGACCACCCGAGCCTTGATATGGCTTCCGAGTATGTCGGTGCCCTGTTTGATTGATTCGCCTCGTCGAAGATCGATGCGGACTGAGGCGTAAAATTTAAGTGCTCGCCCACCAGGCGTGGTTTCGGGGCTGCCCCAGAGTACGCCGACTTTCTCCCGGATTTGGTTGATGAATATTACTGCAGTGTCAAAGCGACTTATCGAAGCGGTGAGTTTTCGTAGTGCCTGTGACATGAGACGTGCTTGGAGTCCAACGTGAGTGTCACCCATATCACCTTCAAGCTCTGCTTTAGGGACTAAAGCCGCGACACTATCAATTACAACGACGTCAATGGCACCACTCCGTACGAGGTATTCACAGATCTCAAGGGCCTGCTCAGCATAGTCCGGTTGAGATACGATAAGGTCGTCAGTATTAACTCCGCATTTTTTGGCAAATTCCGGATCTAGTGCATGTTCAGCATCTATATATGCGGCTGTACCACCCTGTCTCTGGGCTTCAGCCATAACATGGTAAGCAATGGTGGTTTTCCCAGTTGATTCTGCACCAAAGATTTCCGTGACACGCCCACGAGGGATCCCACCGATTCCTAGAGCGAGGTCTAGTGAAAGTGAACCTGTTGAAAGAGGCGATGCTTTTTCGTATACATCCGCATCTCCCAGGCGCATTATCGCCCCTCGGCCAAACTGTTTTTCAATTTGATCTAGAGCTAATTCAACAGCTTTTGTTTTTTCGGTGCTCATTCGATTGGTCCCTCCCAAGGCTACATCTATTGTGTGGATGTGTGTCGTTGAGCCCGAAGTGTAGCACAGGCGTTCTATTTGTTCAACCGTCTCTTGAATGCAACCAAGCTTCGCGTGTAAGGTGCTCATAGAAAAAGACGGTTTTGTGTAACGAGAGGTGATCCAATGAACACGAATGAATTTAGAGTCGAAAAGTTCACGCGCAGAGAATTTCGACAGGCGCGGGAGGCTGGAAACTTTGGTACGGCTATAGTTGCTACTGGGAGCATCGAACAACACTTGGAACATTTGGCGATGGTGCAAGACATTGCGAGTAGCACCCGTATAGCAGAGTTAGTGGCCGGTAAATTACACCCGGATGTGGTTCTGGCGGTTCCCGTAAATGTGGGTATAGCTGAACATCACATGCATTCTGTGGGCACATTGACAGTGAAACCACAGACCTGGTTAGCGGTGGTGTACGACACTGTTGAGACTCTGGTGCGTCACGGAATTAAAAGAGTGCTTATATTGAATGGCCATGGAGGCAACAGAAGACCTATTTACGGAATTATTAACCAGTGGGAGAAATATTTTGCTCGTGAACATGGCGATGAAGTTGATGTGCGCTTCCACAATTATTGGGATGTGCTCAGTCATGAAGTTGTGAACAATATCCAGAGCGGACCAGGCTTTCCTAGCCATGCGAAGGAGTTTGAAACCTCGATAGCTCTGCATCTTTTTCCGGAGAACGTTAGATGTGAGGATATCCCCTACAGTGAAGATGCGGGTGCATCTTCCGCAACAGCTGAAAAGGGAGCGAAATTGACTGAAGCCATTGTGGATGGAGTAGTGGATATAGTCACTGGGATGATCGCTGGTCAGCCCGATGAGTCACCCAAGCCTCACTTGAATATCCCTAAACGTCAGACGTAGTCATTCCAATAGGTACTTTTCTCTTTTTACGGAGATCCCGAACCTTATTTAGAAATAGCGAGTGTTAACCAAGTATCAACTCGGGGGTCGTAGATCTCAGCAATCTTTGAGACGCCCCCTATCTGCGTTATTCCGCCTCCGATTATTACACGGCCGTCGGACATGAGTGTTGCACCGTGATCCGCCCGTGCCGAGGTGATAATGCCTGCCTCTTCCCAATCGTTAGAGTCAGGATCGTACAATTCAGCGGATGCTAGATTTGATTTCTCGTCTTTGCCGCCCACGATTAGAATACGGCCGTCTTGTAGCAAGGTTGAACTATGGCCGCTTCGATTCGCCGACATCTCCGCTCCCGGTGCCCATGTGTTGGTAGTTGGGCTGTAGATCTCAGCACCTTGGTAGGGGCTCGTGAAACGCGTTACTGCATCGGCACCACCAGATACCAAAACTCGGCCATCGTGCATCAAAGAAGCAGCATGTAATATACGGGGTTTATCTGGCGAATCAATAATGTTCCAAACTTTGGTGTCGGGATCGTAAATTTCAGCTGTCGAGAGGGCTCGTAAGTTATCGCCTACGCCTCCAACGATTAACAAACGTCCGTCGGCAAGTACTGTCGCGGTATGGTACGCCCGCGGAAAATGCATTGCAGCTATAGATTGCCACATGTTGGTATGTGGATCGAACAATTCAGCTGTATGTAGGATACTCCCGTCTCGCTGTAGTCCCCCAGTTGCGATTACGTCGCCGCTGGGTAGTACTGATGCAGCGTGCCACCGCCGCTTATCTGCTAGGTAGGCGGTTGAACTCCAAGAATCCTTTCTTGGGTCATAAAGCTCAGCACCAGACCAGTTCTGTGGACTAGCGAAATCACCTATGACAAGGACGCGCCCATCGTCTAATAAGGTCGCAGTATCGCCTTCCGCGGTACTCATTTTTATAGCAATGGAAGGTACGATGCTAGCGAGGTCCGCGAGCAGATTTGATCCTAAGTTGCTTGAAGCTAGTTTTGGAAGTCCTGGAGTACTAGGGGATGTATCAAAAATGGGAGACCCATTTGTTAGTGCGTAAGTTCCAGCACCGGAAAAAACCGCAATGATACTCAGGGCAAGTACCTTGGCGATCTTGGGCAACCGAAAAGGTGCCAACGCATACATGAAAGCTTTTCTTGAGCAGTTTGCTACTAGGGAGTGTTCTGCTCCATGGTGCCCCAATCTCCAGCTAAGATCCATAGGAATACCAAGGAATAGCCTTAGGAGCATATTGGCACTCGTAGTTACGGGGGCAGCACCCGTATTTGTAGCATCGGAGGAGTATTCCCATATATCCGACTCAATCTCAGCAATACGCTCACGCCTATCCTCTGAGTGGAGTCCTACTGTATAGGCTGTTACCCAGAGTCTTATAAGACTAGTCACGAAGGTGAGCGTGAGTTTAGGCATTGCTCTTAGAAGGCGGTTAGTGGTTGTTCCGTTATTGGGATGTGTCGCGGGGACTGGTTCCGTGCGTTAGCGAGAGCAGTACGTCCTAGAGGAGTTACCTGGTAAAGGCGTCTCCGAGGCCTATGAGAGTCCAATGCGATTGCTGAATCTTCCCATCTTGAGGAGAGGACTCCAGCGTTTTCCATACGGGAGAGTGCCTTGTAAAGAGTGCCGTAAGATATCAGTTTGCGAGCGTCTTCACGTTCCTTGACTTGCTTGGCGATAAGAAAGCCATGGAATTCGTCAACCTGTTTTCCAACAAGCTCTAGTCCTGCTTCTAATATGCCGATTTCTATAGGTAGAAGGATACCTTCTTTTCGCCTCATAAGGCCGAGTATATAGGAGCATACCAAGACGAGTAAAGCGTGGTACCTCTTGGTATAATCTCTGTAAACCACGCAGCTATCGTGGGCCCAGTGAAGTGGTGATCGCATCATGTATCCAAATGCGGGCGGTAAAGCTGATCATGTGATCCCAGCGTTTCAGATGACTGGGATGAGGCAGCAGATTAACGAGAGAGCGTAACTAATGGCTAGCTACCTAGATTTTGAAGCATACTTCAACGGATCATGGATGCCCTATAGCAAGATAATGATCAGTCCTGATGATAGAGGATTCATGCTAAGTGATGCCGTTTTCGATGTTGGGCGCACATTTAACGGTGTCCCCTTTCGTTGGGAGGATCACGTTGATAGGTTGTTCAGGTCGCTCAAGTATATTGATCTTGATCCAGGCCTTAGTCAGGATCAGATCGTGGAACTTGGTTATGAATCAGTAGAGCGGAATCGCACATATTTAGACGAGGTACCTGACTTCATAATCTCTTGCTTTGTTACTAGAGGGCTTGGAGTAGAGAGTATCAGAGATGCTGGACCTCATAAGATCTGCGTAAACTTGAAGCCCATTAGTTGTGCAACGTTCGCCAGATTTTTTGAGCATGGAGCTCATGGAATCATCGCTCGAACACGAAGCTACCCCGTAGAATCCATGGACCCGAAGCTTAAGCACTACAGTAGGCTAAACTTCGTCCTAGCGGATATTGAGGTATCAAACATCGATCCCACGGCATCTCCCATTTTGCTAGATACTAACGGCAACGTAACAGAAGGAAACGCATTCAATATCTTTACTGTCACGGATGGGAAAATCAAAACGCCCAAAGGCGATAACATCTTGCAGGGGGTTACACGTCAGGTGGTTATGGAGTTGGCTGATGCTATGGGGAACCCTGTCGTGGAAGCGGACCTTCAGCCCTATGATCTTTACACAGCTGATGAAGTGTTTTTTACGAGGACAACTCCAAGAATCATACCCGTGAGTCGAATTGATAACAGGCCCGTAGGCGATCGGTTTCCTGGAGTAATTACTGAACAATTGCTTGCAGCCCACAGTGATTTGGTGGGCTTAGATATCGTTGATCAAATCAGGACTCACGCAAGCTGAGAGTTCCCATTGAATCTCCAGCATGATGAGTTGGGCAATTTTAGCCCGATATTTTCCAGTGGACGGTTCTATCTGTTACAAAGAGTCGGTACCTGTGTGTATCAAGTTAGTTCCAATGAGAGCTTAGTGACCTACTAGATTCTGAACTGTAGTGGGGCAATAAATTATGGTAGAAAAGGTTGAGATTAAGACTTTTCGGTTACTTCTAAGGCCCTTCGAATTGAGTGATTTGGAAGACGTTCTAAGATATACGTCCGATCCTCAATGGGGCCTATATTTACCGGACCCAAGACCTTACACCAAGGAAGTAGGAGAGCGATTTCTCTCTCGTATGATTCTTGATAACTGGGATACAAATCCAAGCTTTGCCATAGTTCTTGATGGCGAAGTAATTGGCAATTTCCATTTCAACGTTGATCCCAAGAACAAGATAGCTGAGGTTGGTTATACCATCGCGAGTAATCACTGGGGCAAAGGTTTAGTTGCGGAAGTGGCAGACGCGGTAATCGATTGGGGTTTCCTCACCTACGACATAGGGAAAGTTTTCGCACGAGGCCAAGTGCCGAACAAGAGATCATTGAGGGTGATGGAGAAGCTTGGGATGACACGAGAAGGGCTTTTAAGAAGTCATTATCTAGAGCACGGGGAGCCTAAGGATTACTACGTTTACGGGATTCTACGTAAAGAGTGGGATGCTCGAAAGGCCAACAAATAATTATTAGATAGTTTTAAATGACTCTGAACGTAGTTAGAGTCATAGCTAGAAGATATTTGTCTGGTTGTTTGCTCAACAACTTCCTTTCTAGCATTGAGACAATGATCACCGAATAAGCTAGGTAGAGGGTAGATTTTGACCTACGGAAAAGCTATGACAGTCCTTGGAGCGATAGCCCCGGAGGATCTGGGAATAACTCTAATGCATGAGCACGTCTATAGCGATATACGGCGCTTGTTTGAACCTAAAGGTGAGGCAACACCAGAAGACATAGCTTGGTGGGGCCAAAAGCTTACTCTGGAAAATCTTCACGTTGCTCGTGAGGCTGGACCTATCGCGGATAACTATGTCTTGGATGACGAAGTAGTGGCTATTGAGGAGTTGAAAGAGTTAAAGGTTAGAGGAGGTGGAACGCTTGTGGATCTGACTCCTATTGGAGTTGGGCGTGATCCTCTCGCACTGCGACGAGTTGCTGAGGCCACGGGACTTAACATAGTTATGGGCACAGGTTGGTATCGTGAAATGTACCACCCCTCAGATTTTAGCCAGAGATCAATCGAGGAGTTAGCTGATGAGATGATTCGTGACTTGACTGTAGGAGTTGCGGATACCAAAGTGCGGGCTGGCATCATTGGGGAGATAGGTATTCATGTAAATGATCCAGATGGGGGAGTTCCAACTGGAGAGATCAAGTGTCTTCGGGCAGCTGCTACGGCAGCACGTTCCAGTGGAGCGGCGGTGTCCATCCACATGTTTGGCGGTAGGCGAGCACGGCTCCAAGTGATAGATATACTGAAAGAAGAGGGTATTGATCTGAGCCGAGTCGTACTATGTCACAGCGATTTGATTGCAGATGATACAGATCTGTTAATTGAGCAACTGGAGCAAGGGGTTTACGTCGAGTTTGATCTACTTGGTCGAGTCGAAGCTGTCCCTGTCCCAAGCCGGAGTGCAGCGGTTCCGGATGCGATCCTAAAATTAAGTGCTATCGGGTGGACTGAAAAATTACTGTTGTCGCAGGATTTTTGTATGAAATGGCATCTAAAACACTGGGGAGGAGTTGGTCGTTCATGGCTTTTAACTCGGTTCCTTCCGTATCTTTCTAGCATCGGAGTCACTGGTGAGCAGTTAGAGACCATCATGGTCAAGAATCCTAGAACTCTGTTAACCCTCGCCAAGCCGCTGGTTTAACAGAGTTCCCAATACAAGAGCATCCCTCTAGGTTCTTTATCGATCGCCGAAGATTTCACGAACGAATACTAATGTTGTGATGTACCGTCCTTCTGATTAGCCCAGAGCGATTTGTCAACGAAGATATGCCTAC
>JAKUTR010000010.1 GCA_022448725.1 SAR202 cluster bacterium
ATATTGCCCGTAAAGTAGCGGACCGTTATCCCGGTATAGATTGGGATGGTTGGTACATCGACATTATGACTGCAAAATTAATTGACAAAAAACGCAGGAGTGACTTTCAAGTCCTCGTCATGCCCAACTTATACGGGGATATCCTGACGGATGAAGCGGCGGAGATACAGGGGGGCGTAGGTACTGCAGGTAGCGCACACATTGTGAAACAGCATGCGATGTTTGAAGCCATTCATGGTAGTGCTCCACGCATGGTAACTGAAGGCAGAGCGCAGTATGCCGATCCCAGTTCTCTTGTCCGGGCGGGTGCAATGATGTTGGACCATATTGGATATGGGGAATTGTCGGTTAAACTTCACGCAGCACTCGACATTTGTGGGATGTACGAGAAGAAAGTGGCCATGACTGGGCGTGACACTGGAGCAACCAGTCAGGAGTTTGGCGACTATATCATGGCAACCGTTGAGGACCCTTCACTAATGACCAAGTGGGAGCGATATGCCAACTAGTGGCCGCGACCCATGGGAACTCAATCAAATTTGGCAGGAGAAAAGTAAATGGTCAGAAGTAAGGTAACGGTCGTCGGTGCTGGCAACGTTGGTGCAACCGCCGCACAGCGTATATTTGATAAGGGTTATGCCGACGTTGTTTTAGTAGACATCGTTGATGGACTTCCCCAAGGCAAAGCACTTGACATGTTAGAGTCCGGGCCTGTGCTCGGCAGCGATGCCAAGATTATCGGGACAAACTCCTACGAAGAAACAGCGGGATCCGACGTGGTCGTAATCACATCCGGTATAGCCCGTAAGCCTGGGATGTCACGTGACGATCTACTCCTCACAAACATGAAGATCATCACTAGCGTCGTAGAGGAAGTGGTGAAGCAATCCCCCAACACGGTCTTACTTCCTGTGACTAACCCACTAGATGCAATGGCACAACGGACCCATCAAGTCAGTGGCTTCCCCAAAAATCGTGTGGTAGGTATGGCTGGAATACTTGATACCGCTCGCTTCCGGTCTTTCTTGGCTGAAGAGTTAAGTGTCTCGGTGGAAGTCATAGATGCATGGGTACTCGGTGGGCACGGTGACACGATGGTCCCAGTCACTGGCAACACCACAGTCGGCGGCCAACCTATAGCTCAACTTATCTCAGATGAAAGGCTTACATCAATTGTCGAACGAACCCAGAACGGGGGAGCTGAGATTGTAAATCTGCTTAAAACTGGGAGCGCCTATTACGCTCCATCGGCTGCCATCGTGCAAATGGTTGAGTCCATCATCTTTGACAAAAAACAGATCCTCCCCTGCACTGCACTGCTCGAAGGTGAATACAACATTAGTGGGCTATTCGTCGGCGTACCAGTGAAATTGGGAAGCCGTGGTGTCGAAGAAGTAATTGAGTTTGCCCTCACTGAAAAAGAAGCTGCTGCGCTAAAGCGCTCTGCAGACGCTGTTGAGGAACTAGTAGAAGTAATGAAAAAAGCAAACCCGTAATCACTAATACGAACCACAGGAAGAACTCTTTTCAAGAGAGAACCCCTAAGTCACGAGCCGACCACAATTGAATGCGCCATTGCCCACTGCTACACTCACTGGCCACGGAGGTGTGTATGGGAGCCAAACGACTCACCGACGAGCAGATGCAAAGTTTCATTCGCAGCGGGTACATTGAAGTTGTACCAGACCTTCCCCCAGAGTTTCACTCTGAGATGTTTTCGAAGATTGAGCACCTGTATGAGACGGAGGGTAACCCGGGCAACAATATCCTCCCCCGTATCCCTGAACTCCACCACTTATTTAAAGATCAAACAGTGCACGGAGCGCTATGTAGCATATTGGGGGATGACTATTACCAGGACGCGCACAGGTTCGTCCACTTCAACAAACCCCATAGTGACGGCCAAACGCTTCATAAGGACTCATTTACCAGAAGGAGACATCACACTAGATGGGTAGTCACCTTTTATTACCCACAAGATACACCGTTGGAAATGGGGCCGACCGGGGTGCTACCAGGTAGCCAGTATTTTAATACTATCCCTGAAGACAGTTATACACGTGAATATGGCTTAGCCGGTCCAGCTGGACGAGTAGCGATCGCCAACTATGACATCGTCCACCGAGGATTACCTAACAAGACTGAGAAGAATCGGTATATGGCCAAGTTCTTGTTCAACCGAATGAGCGAACCAACCAAACCGACATGGGACTATCAAAACAGTGATTGGCCTCTTAGTGATGATCCTCGCGACCTTCTTTGGGCCTACCTATGGGATTGGCATAAAGGTGCACCACAACCTAATAATAGTGGCAGTATCGGCGACTTAGTTAGCGACATGGTCAGCGCTGATGAAACTAATGCTCTCAACGCAGCGTATACACTAGCAGGAATCGGTCAACCCTCCGTTAAACCCCTAATCGACGTTATGCTGGATGGCAGCGCGGAGGAATGGATTTTGGGCAGGGATACTCGACGTAGGCCCCCTGGGTTTACAACACCGGCCGCTAACGCAAGTTACGCTCTCGCCGCTATCGGATCCCCAGCAATTCCGCAGTTAATTCAGGCATTGGATACCGCAACGATTCCAGAGCGTGATTTAACTATTCAAGTGCTTTCTGATATGGGTATTCAAGGCGAACAAGCAATTCCGGCGTTAGTTGAATCATTAGCTGATCCTGCGCCTGCAATTCGTGCTCAAGCTGCCGAAGGACTAGGTCAAATTGCACAGCGCGCAACCCAACCTCTGCCTGCACTCACCAGCGCTCTGCAAGATACAGATGAGACGGTCCGTAGAAATGCAGCGCTTTCTTTAGGGAAACTAGCGGCTAATAGTGCCGATGCAGTACCCGATCTTGAACGGAGCATCGGAGACCCAAACCGTTACGTGGTCGCCAATGCATTCGAGGCGCTCGATAGAATTGGGACCCCCGAGGCCCATGACACACTGATTAAACATTTGAAAACGTCGCGTTGGTGCCCAATTACCGCCCCCGGCTCTCTATACTAAAAACATGGATGCCCAGTTTGGAGCAGTCGAGGGAGGAGGTACAAAGTTCGTATGCGCAATCGGTTCAAAACCTGGGGACATACGGAACCATGTACGCATCGCAACAACCACTCCCGACGAGACCCTTGGAAAAGTAGCACAGTACTTCCAAAACATCCGGTTACAAACAGAAATAAAATCGATCGGCATCGGCTGTTTCGGGCCAATTGATCCCAATAAAGGGTCGTCTGGTTATGGGCGAATAACCACGACACCAAAGCCTGGATGGGGAGGCGCAGATATCGTGGGATCTCTTTCCACTGTTGGACTTCCGATAGCCTTTGATACTGACGTCAATGCAGCAGTTCTTGCGGAACATCGCTGGGGAGCAGGGAAAGATCTTACTGATCTTATCTACGTCACTATTGGAACTGGTATCGGAGGCGGTGCGGTTGTCAACAGCGAATTGCTTCACGGAACTAGCCATCCGGAAATGGGACATATTTTCGTAGGACGGGAAGCAGGTGATGAGTCTTTTAATGGTGTGTGTCCATACCACTCCGACTGCCTCGAAAGTCGAGCATCCGGTCCGTCAATCCAAAGTAGATGGGGAAAACCACCTGAAGATTTACCTGATGATCACCCGGCCTGGTCCATGGAATCAAGGTACATCGCACGGGGGCTTGCAAATTTAACCCTAACACTATCGCCTCAACGGATTATCCTCGGAGGAGGAGTTACTATCCGATCACACATATTCCCGATGATCCGTAATCAATTGACCAAAGAATTGAGCGGGTTCAAGCAAGACGGACTCCTTGCCAACAATATCGACGAGTACGTTGTTCCACCCAGCTTGGGTACTGCATCTGGCATCCTGGGTGGGATCGCGCTTGCAAGAAATGAGGTTGCTAATGACTGAATCTTTACCCACAACGACGCTGGGACGTACCGGGATTGAGGTAACTCGCTTAGGGTATGGAGCTGGCCATCGTAAGCCAATGACGGAGGAAGAAAACCAGGCGATGGTACGCCGAGTAGTAAACTCCGGCATCAATTTCATAGACACAGCAGACGATTACGGCAACAGCGAAGAAATGATAGGGCTGGCAATTAGTGATCGGTACGACAAGAATACGGTCGCGACCAAGTGCGGCAGTTCCTCATCTGGACATAACTGGTCAAGAGAGAACCTTCTCCGTAACGTACACCAGAGCATGGAACGGCTCAAGACCGAGCGTATCGAAATCATGCAGCTTCACGGAGCGACTGTAGAAGACTGCCAGATACACAATGTAGTTGAGACGTTGGAAGAAATGAGAACGAAAGGCTTTGTACGATGGATCGGTGCATCAGCTGACCTGCCTGACCTTGCAACTTTCATTGAATGGGGCGTGTTCGACGTCTTTCAAGTGGAATATTCAGCACTCAATCGCGACCCAGAGCACTGGCTAACAGCCGCGGCTCAAACGGGTGCCGGCATCATTATTCGAGGTGGTATTGCCCTCGGAGAACCAAATGTTGGTAAAGGCAGCGAAAGTCAGTGGAAAGATTTTCAACTAGCGAAACTCGATGAATTGTTGCCCGATACAGAAACTAGAACAACGTTTATGCTTCGATTTACGCTGAACCATCCGGATATCCATACCAATATTGTAGGTACGACCAACTCCACACACCTCGAGCAAAATATAGAGGCTGTAAAACGTGGCCCTTTGCCGGCCGATCTTTATGAGGAAGTAAAACAGAGGTTAGCCTCAGCAGGAATCAAACCACAGCCACAGTAAGAAGACATCACGAAACGGGTGATATCTGTACGCATCTAAGTGAGCCAGACCGGACACGGTGGACCACACTATTCAATAACCACCACAGTCCTTCCAAAAGTTGTTCAAATACTGACAAATGGCATTACGCATCACTAATACTGATACGCTCCATATCATTCCAAAAACCTTAAATAAGTGCTCCCGACCCCTGGTTTATATATAATTGGTTGACCGATTGACTACAACAAAGTGCAAGTTGTACCGATATGCCAACAACAAAAAAAACTGACTATTACAGAGTGCTCGGCATCAAGAGAAATGCCGATGACAAACAGATCCGGCAAGCGTTCCGCGAGTTGGCCCGGAAATACCATCCTGACTTGAACCCGGACAGTAACCGAGCTGAAGCTAATTTCAAGGCAGTGAACGAGGCATACGAAGTACTCTCTGACCCTGACTCCCGTAAAAAGTATGACCTCTACGGTGATAACTGGAAACACGCTGACCAGATGGGTTCACCTTTTGGGCGTGGGCACGCGCCGCACCAAAACCGTGGTAGCAATTTCGAGGACCTATTTCAGGGCGGGTTTGGAAATCAAAGTGCCGGGTTCGGGGATATGTTTGGCAACTTTGGACGGCGGCGCAGCAGTGAAAACCGACAACCCTCTAAAGTAGAAACGGACGTGAACGTCACACTTGACGAAGCTTATCGCGGCTCTAACCGGATGATTGCTATAACGGTGAGGGGAAAAACACGGCGTCTCCAAGTTGATATCCCACCCGGAGTAGATACAGGATCCGTTGTGAAGTTTAACCCGGAGCAGAGGCTTCAAGCTCGTATCAACATTACAGTGAGTCCTCATGAAAGATTCACACGCAAAGGCGCCGACCTTTATCTACATGTTGAAGTCCCGTTGGAAGACATGGTCTTGGGAGGACAAACACAAATCACAACCATGGACGAGAAACTCGAACTAACAATCCCCGCAGAAAGTCAGACTGGTCAGAAAGTTCGCCTCTCAAAGAAGGGGATGCCGCGCTTGGATTCGAAGGGGCCTCCAGGAGATCTTTACGTCGTTATCCAACCCAAGTTACCCGAAACTCTCAACAATGAGACACGCTCTCTCTTTGAGCAACTCAGGGAAATTAATATTGAAAAGGCTCCGGACGGTTCCCCCGAACAATAATGACTGCGATAACTGATCTTGCATCACCCCAGTAGGACACGCTCGTGGTGATTGACAATGGAACAACTAGCCAAGTCATCTAGACCGTGAGCCGTACCAACCTGTATTCTTAGGGAATGGCAACAAACACACCTTCAGAAGAACCAAACAATACCAAGATCGAGATTCCCAAGGATGCTATTGAAATCCGAGAAGTCCAGTACTCATGGTTGTGGAGGCCAATCTGGGGGATCGTACTCCTTGTTATTGCGTTCTCCTTTGGAATGATTCCAGAACCAATCTCCCTTAGTTTCCTGATCGTCCTCATCCTAGTCCCCTATTTCTTCTATGCGCGCAGAACTCGTTACTACCTAACCGAAGAAATTCTTCTCTATCAACCGGGGTATATATGGCGGAAGTCAGGTCCATATGAACTCCCCTATTCTCGTATACAAAAAACCTCTTTATCGTTTGGCCTGTTTGGCAGGGCTCTGGGCTACCAACATGTCCGGCTAACCTTTGATAACGGCGCCACCGCGACACTCAAGTTCATTCCGATTGATATTGATTTGATCAAATACTTGGATGAACGACTGACGCCAGCGGAGGATTCTCCCCAAACAGAATCTGCAAACGAGGTCGTGAAGAATCAGGACCAGGAAGATAAGAGTGGAGCCTGAATCTGATTTCAAAATCCTAAGAGCTAAGCGTCTGATTGACGGTAATGGCGGTCCTTCATTAAACAATCAGTCCGTGCTGATCAAGGACTCCGAGATCGTCGCAGTTGGCGACACACAAGATATAAAAGCACCGGACGGCTCTAGCGTCGAGGTACTTGACTTCGGCGACAAAACCATCATGCCTGGGATGGTGGATGCCCATACCCATCATGTCGGTTTCGGAGCCGGCCGTGTCGGAGATGAAGTAGCAAGCTACCCCGACGAGGTCCTCACTATTCAAGCCGCCAAAAATGCTCGCAGGGCGCTGCTGTCTGGTGTAACAACTATTCGCGAAAACGGTCCCAAGAATGTGACCAGTTTACGGTTACGCGATGCCATAAACGAGGGTCTCACGATCGGTCCACGGATGCACCTATGTGGACGCCCAGTATCCATTATTGGCGGGCACATGGGCTACTTCGGGACAACACCAACTGGACCAAATCAGTGTCGAGAGGCAGTCCGGCAGCTGATAAAAGAGGGAGCTGACTACATCAAAATCACAGCAACAGGTGGTAGTACCCAAACATCATTACCACTCAGGCCATCCTTCAATTTAGATGAATTGCGCTCGATAACTGATGAAGCCCAAAAATTTGGCAAACTGACTGCAGCACACTGTTCCTCGACTCAAGGGATTGCTAACTCCCTAGACGCTGGCGTTGACATGATCATCCACTGCATCTTCCAGGAACCTGATGGCAGTAACAATTTTCGTGAAGACATCGCAGAGCAAATAGTAGCTCAACAGGCTTACGTTAACCCAACACTCCACGTCTTTAGATCTAGCATCTGGAAATTGATGCTCAAACATGAAGACCAGGGGCTAAGCACCGCTGAGCAGATCGAGCTAGACGAAATGCGCCGAGGCTTCGATGAAAGACTGGAGCACTGTG
Source organism: SAR202 cluster bacterium (assembly GCA_022448725.1). Lineage (GTDB taxonomy): Bacteria > Chloroflexota > Dehalococcoidia > Lucifugimonadales > VXLM01 > VXLM01. The sequence goes on from JAKUTR010000010.1 coordinate 7,540, forward strand.
CACGACTTTTAAAAATGGGAGCTAAAGTCATCACCGGATCCGATTCTTCATGGGGTAATTATTTGCTTGGCAACACACCCTATGAAACTGAGTGTCTCGTGATGGCCGGCATGTCTGATAGCAATGCCGTCCACTCTGTAACAAATGATTCCGCTAAGTCACTTAACATGGACGACTTAGTTGGAAGCATTGAACCTGGAAAACAGGCTGATATCATCGTGATCGATGGAGACCCAACAAAAAAAATCACCACTCTCTGGAACGTGTCCGAGGTATTCCTTGGAGGAGACAAGATCGAACGAGGGTCTGATGAATCGCTATCAGCAGTTCGGCAACACCGACCGGTAGCGGATCCCGAGTAGGCGAAATGAATATTCTTGTAACTGGGGCTGCAGGATTCATAGGTTCTCATCTCGCACAAAGACTACGAACCCTGGGACACGAGGTCCATGGTATCGACAACTTCGACGGGTATTACGATAGAGCGCTAAAAGATGACAATGCCGCAGAACTTCGTGCCCATGGGGTTACGGTCACAGAAGCTGACCTCGCAGGTGCACAACTGGATGACTTACTCCAAGATATTGAGATTGTCTATCACCTTGCAGGCCAACCAGGTATATCGGAAAACGTTCCGTTCAGGTCCTATCTCCGCAACAATGTCATCGCTACCCAACGTCTAGCTCAAGCATGCCAGGCTATCAACACCCTTCAATGCTTCGTCAATATTTCAACCTCTTCGGTTTACGGCGTACATGCAACCTCCACTGAAGATTCAGAAACCAAGCCAACCTCTGATTACGGCACAACCAAATTGGCTGCTGAGCAGATCATACTTTCCATGCAACGCAGCTATGGGTTTCCCGCCTGCTCCCTACGTATTTTCTCCGTATACGGCCCCCGAGAACGGCCCGATAAACTCTACCCTCGAGTGATCACCTCCATATTAGGGACCAGCGAGTTCCCTCTCTACGAAGGGAGTCTTGAGCACTCACGAAGCTTCACCTACATCGATGACGTGGTAGACGCATTCGTATTAATTCTCAACAATGTAGACGTCTCCTTAGGTGAAATCTTCAACATAGGATCTGAAACTGAGATTACCACCCGAAGAGGTATCGAAATAGTCGAGGAGATCACAGGGAGAAAGGCGCGATTCAAATCAATGCCTCCACGTGATGGAGACCAGTTAAGAACTCTAGCAAATATCGAAAAAGCAAAACGCCTTTTGGGCTATTCGCCATCGACCACTCCTGAAGAAGGTCTCGCCCGGCAGATCCGTTGGTACCAAGACAAACTTCAATGAGGCCGACTGCCTGATCCCCCTACGCTACAGCCTCGGCAGACAAACACCCCGGTAACTCTAACTTTGTAAGCCATCGCCCACAACAAGATGCAGTTTATGGAGAGCTAAACCTTCGAGTGGATAGGCGCAGCTATCTCGGTACCATCTGGCAATTTGCTAATGGTGAAATCACCAAAGAGCAGAGGTGCCTCTTCCTGTAGTATTCGCAGCATCATTAGCGCAACCTTCCGAATTTCCCAATCAGCAAAGGCGGCGCCTCGCATTTCAATAAAATGGCGTAATGCTCTAACGTTCGCTGTCACAAATATCTTCGTTTCTGTCGCGTTTGGAAGAACCGCACGCGCCGCTTGTCGAACCGCCTTGCGCCGGTCTGTCGTTGCTTCAAAATCTTCCTCTGGCAACACTTTGTACAGTTCGGAGACGAGGGCCTTGTAGCTATTTTGGGACTGCTCAATAGCAGACTCGAGAAGCTCTCTAGCTTTTTCAGTGCCAGCTCCGCCTTCGGCGATAGCGGGAGGTACCACGAAATCAGCATCACTTTCGTTTACAAATCTCTGTGAACGCTGGCTGTAGGCAAAACCAGCTCGATGACGCACCAACTCATGGGTTAGTGCGCGTGATACACCGGTAACCATAAATCCATAGTTGACATGCTCGAAAACACTGCCATCGCCCTTGGACAAAAGGTTCGTTACGAAATCTGCGATATCTTTACGTCCTTTACCATAACTCATGTAGCAGATACGAGCTGATATTTCGATTACAGCTGCAGCCTCGTCTTCTCCAGCTCGTATACTTTCGGGCACTGGCGGGACATCTTCATCGTCTAGGAAAGCCGCAACGGCATCCCAATCCACATGAGTTCTACTCACCAGTCTGACTGTTGGTTCGTTTATTAGAGCCATATTTGCCTCAGATTTTGGTTAAATTAGGATACCATTCTGCATCGCAACACGCGTATCCGTATAATGTCGGATGCTTGAACTGATAATAGTTAGGAGTAATTACCAAATGGAGCCTACAAAAGAAGTGGCACTGACTCTCAAGCAACGTATTCATGCTGGAGAGGAATTACTGGGTATCAACGTAAATACCGGGTTCACCCGAACTAAACTTGAGGATACGATTGCGTCTGGACCTTATGACTTTCTCGTAATTGACAGTCAACACACTGCCTTCAACGAAGAAAGTGTGACTGCATTTTGTGAGCTTGCTGCAGAGGTTGGCATTCACGTCCAGTTCCGTATCAAGCACACTAGGCACACCTATTTGATTGGTAACTATCTCGACCTTGGTCCTTCTGGAGTTGAGGTACCCCAAGTAGAACTAGAATCTACTGTTGACGAGGGTGTCGACAACTTCTACTACATCCCAGATGGTGTCCGAAGTTGGGGAGGCCGGACACGCTTAGGGTTGGAAACACGGGGTGATGACCACGTCGGGTACAGGAAATGGTGGAATGAAACCGGCGTACTTTGGATGCAGATAGAATCATTGGCAGCTGTATCGAACGCACACCTGCTAGCCAAACCAGGCGTCGATTGTCTTTCGTTCGGTCCAATGGATATGACTCTCGACATTGAAATTCACCCAAACCACCCACTTCAAACAGTTGACGATTGCCTGCGACATACTATGAAGCAGCTTGAAGATTCCGACACCAAAATCGTCTTTAGGAATAACACGCCAGACACCAGGCAAAAGTACCGTGATATGGGCGTGCAAATCTTACTGGAACTCGCCCGTTAGATTAAGAAGATTTTGAACAGGGTCCACCTTCGAAATCACATAGCAACTACAAAATCAATATCACTAAGGGGAAATAATGGTAAAGCTCGGCAACGGTGAACATACTTACGAGGTATCGGGAGATAACTGGGGTGATCTACCCGAGGGCTGGGTCTATAAGGAAGCAACTGCAGTCGCGGTCGATAGTAAAGATAACGTCTATGTATTCAACCGCGGAGGACACCCAGTCATAGTATTCGATAGTAGTGGCCGTTTCATAAATTCATGGGGTGAAGACGTTTTTGAGGTACCGCACGGAATCGAAATCGGGCCAGATGATTCCGTCTATTGTGCCGATGTGTCAACAAATACCATTACTAAACTAACACCTGACGGGGAGGTCATCTTCACTCTTGGCGACCCAGACAACGTACCTCCAGCGATGAGTGGAGATCCTTTCAACCGGCCAACTCACATCGCTGTTGATCCCAAGAGTAATGATTTTTATGTATCTGACGGATATGGCAATGCCCGCGTTCACAAATACGACTCCGATGGAAAACACATCCTATCCTGGGGAGAGTCAGGCACTGACCCTGCAAAACTCAATATCGTCCACAACATCGCCGTTGACAGTCAGGGATACGTATACATAGGTGACCGAGAAAATCATAGGGTCCAAATTTTCGATTCGAAAGGAAACTACGAAGCGCAGTGGGTGAACATGTCAAAAGCTGCTGCGGTCCACGTAAATAGGAGAGGTGACACAGACCTTGTTTACGTTGGGGAGTACTTCGCAGGGATTTCATCTAATAGCATAGGAACAAATCTGGGTCCTCGTGTTTCGATCTATGACACCAATGGCAACTTACTCGCAAGGCTAAGTGAACAGTCGTATGGAGATGAACCGGGACGCTTTTACTCACCCCACGCAATAGCGACTGACTCTAAAGGGGATATATACGTCGCTGAGGTTTCCGACAGTGAGTATGGCCGCTTCCTTGAACAACCCGGTGAACTAAGGTCAATGCAAAAGCTCACAAAGGTCACGTGAAGTGCCCACTGTTAGTAGCGAGACTCGAAACCAGATCATAACGCTGGTCCGTGACTTTGTACAAAACGAAGTCACACCGGTAGCACAGCAGTATGACAATGAGGATGTCTACCCTCATGAACTTGTGGAGCACATGCGATCGCTCGGCCTTTTCGGTATTACTATCCCAGAAAAGTACGGTGGCCTAGGCCTGGACCACACTACCCTAGCGATCATTTTCGAGGAACTTAGTAAAGGGTGGATGAGTGTTTCTGGTGTTATCGGAACTCACCTTGTTATGGCATCGATCATCGCAGAGCACGGTACAGAAGAACAAAAGCAATCATTCCTCCCTCGAATGGCCTCAGGCGATGTCCGAGGATCTCTTGGACTCACCGAACCAGAAGCGGGGAGCGACGTAGCTAATATCCAAGTTACAGCTATTCGTGATCAGGATGACTATGTGGTGAATGGTAACAAGATGTTTATCACTAACGGAGAGCACGGCAATGCCGTTGCTTTGATAGCAAAAACTAACCCATCTGCTGATCCACCTCAACGGGGAATTAGTTGCCTGATAGTTGAAAAACCAACTGAAGGCTTCACAGTAGGGCAGCACATTGACAAACTTGGGTATCGTGGCCTTGATACCGTTGAATTGATATTTGAAAATGCTCGGGTACCTTCAAGGAATTTAGTTGGTGGTAAAGAAGGATTGGGACTACGGCAGGCCTTAGGTGCACTGGAATCAGGACGTATCAACATCGCAGCTCGAGCAGTAGGAGTAGCAACCGCTGCGTTCGAGGCATCGATGTCGTACGCGCAAAAACGCCAAACCTTTGGAAAGACAATCTCGCAACATCAAGCAATCCAAATCAAACTTGCTGACATGGCCACAAAAATTGAGGCGGCTCGACTACTGACATATGAGGCCGCCCGCAAACGAGACGCCGGGCAACGCGTGGATCTCGAAGCCGGTATGGCAAAACTTTTCGCATCCGAGATTTGTGGTGAGGTAACTCTAGAAGCGATGCGCATACACGGTGGTTATGGGTATATAAAAGAGTACCCCGTCGAGCGTTACTATCGTGATGCTCCGCTAATGATAATTGGCGAGGGTACGAACGAGATCCAGAAACTCGTCATTGCCAGACGCCTTCTGGAAAAGCACCAAGTGTGACCAACGACTTAAGTTACGACTTGCTCGTTAAAGGCGGACAAGTCATTGACCCTTACCAAGGTATCGATGCGTTTCTTGACGTTGCAATCCGTGACGGCAAAATTGAGACGGTATCGCCCAACATCGTAGACAACACGGCTTCCCAAATCGTTGATGCCTCTGGACTAATCGTAACTCCAGGATTGATAGATCTTCACACTCATGCGTATTGGGGTGCGTCTTTATACGGAGTAGAACCTGATAGCTCGCACATCTCGAAGGGAGTGACCACCGTACTGGATACCGGCTCTTCCGGAGCAGACACATTTCCTGCATTCCGCAAATACGTCATAGAGCGAAGTAACACACGAATCCTTGCTCTTCTGAATATTTCCTCAATGGGGATGGTTGTTGGATACGGCGGCCTCGAAGATCCCCGCTGGGCCAACATAAATAAAGCAGTTCAGGTAGGTAAGAAAAATAGTGATGTGGTAGTGGGTATTAAGGCCCGCATACCGCCCATGGCTGCCAACGACTATCGGGCTATTGTCAGCCGTGCCATTACTGCAGCTGATGAACTCAATGGATTTTTCATGCTACATCTTGGTGGCACCAGTCTATCTGTATCAGAGCGGCTAGATCTTTTGAGGTCAGGGGACGTCGTGACACATGCCTTCCGACTTAGTGACAATGGACAAGGAATCTTAGACGACAATCAGCAAGTCCTTGATGCTGCTTGGGCAGCTAAGAAACGTGGAGTTATCTTCGATATTGGACACGGTAGTGGAAGTTTCTCTTTCGAAACAGCGAAAAATGCGATATCGCAGGGGTTTACACCCGACACGATTAGCAGTGACCTCCACTTCAAGAACATTGATGGCCCCGTCTACGACCTTGTCACGACCCTCTCAAAATTTCTCCACATGGGTTTGCCTCTGAGTAAGGTTATACGTATGGCTACATCAACTCCTGCTAAATCCCTAGGCTATGAAGGGATCCTCGGCACTTTGCGACCAGGTGCTGTCGCTGATCTCGCTCTACTACAAACCGTGGCCGGTAATTTTGATTTGAGTGACTCCGGTGGTCGTCAAATAGTATCAGCCACCCAGTTGCTTAAGCCCATCACCACAATAAAGGGTGGCCAACTTTACAACAGCTTCACTAACCGAGCAGATTGAACCTCCCTGATCCTTGGTCGACGTACAGTGTCTTACCAACATGGGAGATCTCGATTTCCTGATTGTAAGTGCCCGTACCGAGTCGCCGGCTGGATGCATGCGTTTCCTGAGACCATGACACGTCCGCCGGGTCACATCCAGCAGAGAGAGACTCGTAAATGATACGGCCATCCATTTCACGATCATGTTCAATTCCGAGAATATGCAGGACTGTTGGAGCAATGTCCCAATTGCCTGTGGGTGTCGAAAGGCGTGCACTAGCTTTAAAGCTAGTCCCTCCGGCTATAAGAGTGTTTTTCATTTCATGCTTACTCATCGAGCCATGGTCGCCACGCCCCACCGGCATCCCCACCGTATAAAACATACCAGGCACACCGTTTTGATTTTCGCCTGAGTGCCATTTGAATGACATCATCAAATCGGGAGCACGCTCGCCTTCTTGACCGACCAACCTAGCAGGGAGAGTACCTTCGACTTCACCATGTATATCAGGAACTGTGATCGCGCCACACCATGGCTGAACCATCAACCATTCAGCAAGTTTATTCACCACCGAGGTGGTCCGGCCATTGACCCAGAAAAATACCGACCCACCATTAAAACCGACACTGACACCTCCGGAGCAATCACCAGGCGAAAATCCTGCTGCGTCAACAAGCGAGTTCATTTCGATGACTCCTTCGGATGTAGAGTACCCATGATCAGATACCACTAGTACATCTGTGTTGGAGTCAGCCCCTCTAGTTTCGAGCCATCTAGTAATCTCTCCAAATGAGTCGTCCGCAACCTTTAGTGCTTCAAGGCCTTGTTCAGAGTTGACGCCAGCGGCGTGTTGACTCAAATCCGGCTCATTACACCAAAATATCGATAAGTCGGGTTGGTTTTGGGATAAGACATGGTCGATGAGTACGCGGGTTGCGTACCTATTCGAAGATCCATCAGGCTCGGATCGCTCCGGCCATGGGCCGAATTTGTTGGTAAGCTCATCGCCAAGGGAACTTGGCAAAGTAAATTCTCGTTGGATCACTTGGCCACCAACCTTGTTCTGATGTGGGTTGTGAAGGAAGGCATTTCCGCTAGAGCCAGTGACTACAGATGCGATTGTTTTCCCATTCTCACTCAAGATCTCGGCTAAAGTTGGTGCCAATAGTAGACGTCCAGTCTTGTCGATTACGTACTGCAACTCTGGGAATAACGCCTGAAAGGCACGGGAATTATCGTACTCTCTAATCATTAAAACGTTCGCGACTAGGCCATGGGTTCCTGGGTAACATCCAGTCATAAGAGTCGATGCGTTAATTCGAGTGACAGAAGGGTATGCGGGGTGGTGATTATCAAAGAACACCCCCTGAGACGCGAACGCTGACAGATTGGGCATGAGCTCAGGCGTTACTTGGGACGGTTGCAGACCATCCATCGCAAAGATAATTACAGGCATTTAACTACTCCTAGGGCTGATCCACCTCTGGTCTAACACCAGCCAAGACGACCAGTCTTCTAGTTAGCGATTTTGCAAAGCTTCCGGATTTACTGGGGTCTCTGGAGCACCGCCGGTCAATGCAGCGGTTATATTCCGCACCGCCATCAGTCCCATATTTTTGAAAGTTGCCTCACTAGCGCTGCCGACGTGGGGTGTGATGACCACGTTGTCCAACGTCAACAGGGGATCAGACATTGGAATCGGCTCCGGGTCAGTTACATCGATTGCGGCCCTGGCTATCGTCTTGTTATTAAGCGCCTCATACAAAGCGGGCTGATCTACCACGCCCCCTCGTGCCATGTTTATGAATATTGCGGTCGATTTCATCATGGCAAACTGCTCCGCGCCCATCATTTTACGAGTCTCGTCTGTAAGCGGGCAATGTAGCGAAACATAGTCAGATTGTTGTAGTAAGTCCGCTAGAGTAGGAGCCCATTCGACCCCCATACTTTCCTCTAAATCAATCTTCCTACTTCGCGAGTGGTATATCACTCGCATATCGAACCCCCTTGCCCTTTTCGCTACCTTCTGACCGATCCCGCCAAAACCAAAGATACCAAGAGTTTTTCCGTAGGCATCGAGTCCTAGGTAAGGTGTTTGATCAAAAAATACCCATTTTCCTGCTCGGATTGATCTGTCACCGTAGGCAACCTGCCGCGCAGCGTCGAGTAAAAGCGCAAAAGTCATATCAGCACAGGCATCTTGTAGCACACCTGGCGTGTTAGTAAGAAGAATTCCGTTACGTGTTGCCGCTGGTATGTCGACGTTATCCGTACCAACAGCCCTGTTCCCTATCACCTCAAGCCTTGTCGCCCCATCTAAGACTTCAGCATCAATAATATCGATCCCTTCTGGCAAAAACGCATCGCACTCTTTAGCCTTTTGCATGACTACATCGTGTGGCGGTGTTTTGTGATCATCCCAAGTATCAACCTCAAACTTTTGCTTCAGAGAATTATAGATAGCTTCATCATGGAATGGCCGCATCACCCATACTCTCTTCATTTCCTATCTCCGTTCTCGTTTTTTATCCCTTAATAAAAAGGACGCATTAAAACTTCCAAGGCAACTTTCCTGTTGACCTAAGTCCGGACTTTTCGTACCTCTTACGTTTCTAGATTAATGATATCAATACCCTAATGCGACACCATCACGACGTGGGTCAGCCCCACCCTGGAAAGTCCCTTGTTCTTGGTCAACTTGGATGCCTTGAGCGCCCCCAACGGTTCTTGAGAACGCGTTAAGCACATCAATTTCATGACCCCTACGGACGAGTTCTTCACGCACCTGAAGGGGAAATCGTTCCTCCATTTTGACATGTCTTCCGGTGAAATATCGTAACCTCGGCGCCTCAATAGCCTGCTGAACATTCATGCCGTAATCGAGTACGTTCATCAAAAATTGAGGTGTTGTCTGCAAAATACCCCAACCACCTGGGGTCCCCATACTAAGGATGAATTTACCATCCACAAAACTTTGAGTCGGAGCGACAACAAAGTCGACTCGTTTCCAGGGGCCGATCAAGTTGGGAGACCCTTCATCAAGATCAAAATAAGAGCTCATATTGTTGAGAAAGATTCCAGTATCTCCGGCTATGACACTAGATCCAAACCCACCGCCCAAGGTCTGTGTGACACTCACAACATTCCCATCCCGGTCAGCGATAGCGAAGTGGGTCGTCATTCCCAAATCAAATTTTGTGGGATCTCCAGGTCGCAGAAAATTATCGGGGGTATTTTCGGCGTAATGCTCTCCACGAACTACAGCAGCACGTTCCATATCAACGCGTTCATACTGTTCAGCAGCATACTGCCCGGATAGCATGCCCGCAATCGGTGCCGTGACATAGTCGGGGTCCCCTGCATAGACAATCCGATCCGTTACGGCTAGTTTCACGGACTCCATGAAGTAGTGCAAGGTATCAGGGTCTTGGTAGCGTGGTTGAATCATCTCCATCATCTTCAGAGTCTGTAACACCTGGAATCCGCTGGAGTTAGGCGGGGGTACAAAAATATCGTAGCCTCGGTAATTGGCACTAATTGGTTCTTGCCACTCGACCTCATACTCAGCAAGGTCGTCCATAGTGAAAAGCCCGTCCATTGCCTGACTTTGTTTCACTATCTTTTCAGCTATCTCACCCTGATAAAAGACGTCAGGGCCTTGATGCGCGATAAGATCCAACGTTCGGGCCAGATCTGGCCAAACTAGTCGCTCTCCAGGTTTAGGAGCATTCCCGTCACTTCTAAGTATGGTCTCCGATGACTTGGGAAATTCTCTGAGATTATGAGCAGTCTCTTGAATAATCGAACTATTTACAAACGTTATCGGAAAACCATTCGCAGCATACCCGATGGCGGGTTGGAACAAACGCTCCCATTCTAGAGACCCATACGTTTCGTGAAGGGTAAACCAGCCCGCAAGGTTTCCCGGGATAAGGGGTGCAAGTATCCCCTGTCTGACCGATTCATCAGTAAACCGATCCGGGGTCGCTGCTTTGGGCATACGACCTGAGAAATTTAGAGTTCGTACCCTATCCTCGTTAGCAACGTATGCCAGAGCTAGCCCTATACCACCGACACCTGACATGTAGGGCTCAACAACATTCAGGGTTGCAGCGGTAGCTACAGCTGCATCAAAGGCATTGCCCCCCATACTTAAGACCTGGATGCCAGCCAATGAGGCAAGCGGATGTGCTGAAGACACCATCCCATTCACTCCCATCGCCGTCGGCCGGTGTGAAGACGGGTATCTATATGAATTAAGCATCGACACCTCCTCGAAGGGATACCACGCTAGAAGCTTGCTGGTTGGTTGTCAAGCTGGAAACCAAGGGCTGCAAGCGCCTTTAATACTATTGACACACGTCCCTATGGTAGATACTATGTCCGAGGCGCAATTCACGTTGCTTAACTCGGGTTGTGCCATTTGCACCTTAACATTTGGATAGTGGAAGGAAACCGTTTAATAACTTAGAGTTTGATCCTGGCTCAGGACGAACGCTGGCGGTGCGCCTAACGCATGCAAGTCGAACGAGAAAGGTAGCTTCGGTTACCAAGTAAAGTGGCAAACGGCTGAGTAACACGTAAGTAATCTGCCCCGGAGCGGGGGACAATCACGAGAAATCGTGCCTAATACCCCGTACGTCCCAGCGAGCACGCTTGCTGGGGGAAAGACTTCGGTCGCTCTGGGAGGAGCTTGCGGCCTATCAGGTTGTTGGTGGGGTAATGGCCTACCAAGCCTAAGACGGGTACCCGGTGTGAGAGCACGAACGGGCAGAGGGGGACTGAGACACGGCCCCCACTCCTACGGGAGGCAGCAGCGGGGAATATTGCGCAATGGGCGAAAGCCTGACGCAGCGACACCGCGTGGAGGATGACGGCTTTCGAGTTGTAAACTCCTTTTCTCAGGGAAGAGAACGGACGGTACCTGAGGAATAAGCATCGGCTAACTACGTGCCAGCAGCCGCGGTAATACGTAGGATGCGAGCGTTGTCCGGATTTACTGGGCGTAAAGGACGAGTAGGCGGCCCACCAAGTCTCATGTGAAATCTCCTGGCTTAACTGGGAGCGGTCATGGGAAACTGGTAGGCTTGAGGTCAGCAGAGGAAAGCGGAATTCCCGGAGTAGCGGTGGAATGCGTAGATACCGGGAGGAACACCAGAGGCGAAGGCGGCTTTCTGGGCTGCACCTGACGCTGAGGCGTGAAAGCATGGGGAGCGAACCGGATTAGATACCCGGGTAGTCCATGCCCTAAACGATGGATACTAGATATTGGGGGTATCGACCCCCTCAGTGTCGTAGTTAACGCGATAAGTATCCCGCCTGGGGAGTACGGCCGCAAGGCTAAAACTCAAAGGAATTGACGGGGGCCCGCACAAGCAGCGGAGCGTGTTGTTTAATTCGATGATAAGCGAAGAACCTTACCAGGGCTTGACATGTGTCTGACAGCTCGGGAAACCGAGTTTTCCTTCGGGACAGATGCACAGATGTTGCATGGCTGTCGTCAGCTCGTGTCGTGAGATGTTGGGTTAAGTCCCGCAACGAGCGCAACCCTTGTCGTTAGTTACTATGTCTAGCGAGACTGCCTGTAACAAACAGGAGGAAGGTGGGGATGACGTCAAGTCAGCACGGCTCTTACGTCCTGGGCTACAAACACGCTACAATGGCTGGTACAGACGGTTGCCAAGGCGCGAGCCGGAGCTAATCCGAAAAAGCCAGCCTCAGTTGGAATTGCAGGCTGAAACTCGCCTGCATGAACCCGGAGCTGCTAGTAACCGCAGGTCAGCACACTGCGGTGAATACGTTCCCGGGCCTTGTACACACCGCCCGTCACGTCATGGAAGTCGGCAACACTTGAAGTCGTTGGGCTAACCTTCGGGAAGCAGACGCCGAGGGTGGGGTCGGTGACTGGGACGAAGTCGTAACAAGGTAGCTGTACCGGAAGGTGCGGCTGGATCACCTCCTTTCTAGGGAGTAGTCTTATTCGGGTAAATCTCGGATTAAGATTAGGTCGATCGGTGGGTGTCGGTTGTTCTGAAGTTGGGTTGAGCCGGACCTCGGCATTCGTGTCGAGAGGGAGCTCCCCTACTGACTGAAGACCGTCCCTGAGAAAGCCCGCCGGTTTGTTATCGTTGTCTCTACGGAGTCAACAAAATTTGAAACTCTAGGTTTCCTTTCACTATCCAACTGTTAAGGAGTGGGCTGGGCATTATTTATGCCCAGCCCTTTTTTGTGATGTTACGATCAACACCTCGTAACACATAAATGACCGTGTAGCCCATTTCCAGCCACTGCACAGCCAAGGTACAATAGAACCCGCAGGAATCAGACAACTAGAGAATGAGGGGGCGAAACTCCCTCGTAACTAAGTGGGGCTGTAGCTCATCAGGGAGAGCGCATCCTTTGCAAGGATGAGGTAGGGGGTTCGAGTCCCCCCAGCTCCACCAACTTTCTCTCCTACTAAAAAACAGTTACCTTCATAGCAGAGCACAGAGGAATAATCCTAGATGCCAAAAAGGGCTGGATAAGCGGTGCTTATCCAGCCCTTTTCATTTACTAAAGTCTAGAAAGATCGTTACGAACTAAGTTCCTAGCCTTGTTTCATCAACCCTAGACCCAGCGTAACCGTCCATGCAACGTGTATCAGGTAACAGATCCCAATGATCATCTGCATGTTCTGCAATTGGGCAGTATCCATTCCGCCTATCAACACTGCAATAACCACAACTACGCCTACCGCTGCTGCAACTAGTGCGAAAATCTTGTTCTGATCATCTCGCGTAGATATCGCGAGTGCAAGTAGAAGGAACCCTAATCCTGCCAAAAGACCAGCGATCGTGTTGATACCTAACGTTGCGGAATATAGCGCGCCCGCTGCTGCACCCTGAGAAGCGACGGTGAGATCACTGCCTGCTATTGACATGTTCATCCCAACCGATACAACCCAGCCGATGACCCCAAACATTAAGAGCATTACGCCATAGCGCATTACTGCATCACCGCTACCGTTCTCACGCATATTACTCTGTAGTACGAAGAACCCGTACAAGAACACTATGAGTCCCAGGGCAATAACAACCCCAGTGAGCTGGCTCATCATGTCGTTCGAGGTAATCGCTGCTAACGATGCCGCAGCGTCTGCAGGATCCGCAGCATCTATGAGCATTCCGCCGGGTTGCAGAAAATACCCAAGAAGCGTCACTATAGGTCCCACAACAAGCGAGTAACCTGCTAGTTTATTCGCCGATATTGTCCCCATATTCTCCCTCCTAAAAATCTTCTCCAAATTTCTCGCGTGAGCCGGCCTATTTTCGTATTCAGTAGATACTTGGCCCACGTAGATACGGTAACCGTAACACAAAGCTGGATTTTCGTCGAACAGAAAATAAGTCTTTATATAGACAAAAATTATACTTAGTTAATACTACGATCCATCAATGTTTCCTGATCTCCCAACAGTTCCTTAGCGTCACGCTTGTCCAATTTACACTCACGTTATACCCTCGGGACAAGGTACCGCATGCCTTCAAATCTCTGGCAGGCTTGATACCGTAACTATACCGATTTGGCTGCCTACAACTTACAATGCCAACACCAGCTCGACGCCAGTATCTCCGCATCAAGAATGAACACCCTAATGAGATTTTGCTGTTTCGTATGGGTGATTTTTACGAGACCTTTGACGACGATGCACGGTTGATTTCTGGCGAATTGGATATTGCTCTTACAGCCCGAGAAATGGGAAAGGGTACTTCAGTCCCGCTCGCTGGTATCCCCTACCATGCCCTTGAAGGGTATCTGGCCCGCCTCATCAAAAAAGGGCACCGCGTTGCGATATGCGAACAGACCAGCGATCCAGCAACATCTAAGGGTATCGTTGACCGTGAAGTTGTCCGGATAGTTACTCCAGGAACGATCATAGAAGATGAAATTCTTGACCAAAAAACGAACAACTACCTTGCTGCTGTTATCGCGGTCGAAAACCACGTTGGCCTCGCATACGTCGATATCACAACAAGTGAATTTACCACGACCGAGTTACCCGCATCTGCATTACTTGTCGAATTATCACGTATATCTCCAGCTGAGGTAATAGTAGCCAATAACTCACCCATTGACCTACCAGAGATACCTGTGACGATCTTGGAGGACCACGAGTTCGAGCTAACTTCTGCACGCCAGTCCCTCTTAAAACACTTCGGAGTTAAATCGTTAGAATCATTCGGCTGTGAGGAACTCGATCTGGCAACCCAGGCAGCCGGAGCCATCCTGGAGTATTTACGCCAGCACCAAACTAATGCACTCTCCCAACTAAGCTCCCTGCACACGTATTCGACTAGTTCATATATGGTGCTAGATCAACAGACACGTCGTAACCTAGAACTGTTCAGTGGGGGACGCTGGGGAACATCCTCCACGTCTCTGTTGGCTACCCTTGACCAGACACATACGTCGATGGGTGCCCGGAAACTGCGACACTGGATCGGCCAACCACTACTAAGTTTGGACTCACTAAATCAACGGCTTGATGCCGTCGAATGGTTTGCCGACAGCCCTATTCGCCGCGGGCGGGTATCGGAGATTCTTCGAGACATTTCGGATATTGAACGACTCATGAATAAGGTGCGTACGCTAACTGCGACCCCACGTGATGTTATCGGACTTGGCCTAAGCCTTGCTGCAGCTCCAACTCTTTGGGAACTCCTGGGCCAGGGTGAAGACTCCAACAAGATTGCTTGGCTGTCAAAAGGAAACCCACCTACTTCTGAAGTCGTGGATGTGATCACAAATGCGATCACCGATGATCCTCCGTTATCAGTATCCGATGGTGGAGTAATCCAGAGCGGATTTTCTACCGATCTGGACGAGCTACGGACCTCCTCCAAGGAAGCGCAGGCATATATCGCATCTTTGGAAAAACGTGAACGGGATCGAACCGGAATTAAATCCCTCAAGGTCGGCTATAACAAGGTCTTTGGGTACTACATTGAGATAAGTCGGACTAATATTAGCTCTGTCCCAGACGAGTACATTCGCCGGCAAACCCTTGTGAACGCTGAACGCTACATTACACCTGAGATGAAAGAGTATGAGTCGCTAGTTATGAATGCTCAAGACCGCATAGCGGAATTGGAGAGCACACTATACAGAGGCATCTGCCAACAAATCACAGAATACGCTGACGCTGTAATGGATACTGCTATAGCTATCGCTCAGGTTGATGTGTTCCTATCCTTGGCAAAAGTCGCTTCCGAGAAGGGATATGTGCGTCCCGTCCTCAACGACGGGGACATCATCGATATCAAGCAAGGTCGACATCCTGTCGTCGAAAACACTCTATCCGCCGGCGAGTTTGTAGCAAACGATGTGAGACTCGCCAACTCCGACGAGCAATTGATTATGCTTACCGGGCCGAATATGTCAGGTAAAAGTACGTTCATCAGGCAAGTTGCTGTTATCACACTTATGGCACAAATCGGCAGTTTTGTACCAGGTAAGTCAGCAGAAATTGGTATAGTCGACCGAATCTTCACACGTGTCGGGTTACAAGACGATCTGGCAACTGGCCAATCGACTTTTATGGTCGAGATGCTCGAAACGGCGGCAATACTGAATCATGCTACACCTCGGTCACTGGTTATTCTGGATGAAATAGGACGTGGAACAAGTACCTACGACGGACTGGCGATCGCACAGGCTATTGCTGAGTTTATACATAACCACGCTGGTTTACGTTGTAAAACCCTCTTTGCCACCCACTATCATGAATTAACAGAATTGGCCAAAACGCTACCAAGGGTTAAGAACTACAACGTCTCAGTCTCAGAAGAGAACGAGAAGGTTGTCTTTCTTCATCACATAATTCCAGGTGGTGCTGATCGCAGCTACGGTGTCTACGTCGCTAGGCTAGCCGGTATGCCCCAACAGGTTCTAGGCCGAGCCCGTGAGGTACTGGAAATCCTAGAAAACACCTCGCGTAACACTTCAACCCCAATCCAATCATCAACCCATCAGTTGTCGATGCTGAACGACGATTCCCTGACCATAGAAGAACTTAGGTCACTGGATCTCGCATCGATGACACCCCTTGAGGCATTAACTAAGCTATACGACCTTCAACAGAACGTCTCCCGACCGGCAGATTAAGCCAACGACTCGGTCTCGCTATCCAAAGGACGCGCCCGATAGTACAAACCCCAGTCCTGCATCGCCTGTGTGATACGTTCATCGTCCAACTCAGATAGCTCTTTGAAAAACCCGGCTAAGGAATGCACGTGGAGCAATTCATCAGAGCACACCCAATTTCTATCGGCTCTTACGACGTAAACAAGTCCGTTCTGATGCTCGCACTCAAGCTCAACGCGTTTGCTCCCACTCTCTCCTTTAACTGTAAGTCCGAAGTCACCCATTCTATGACCCCTTATATCCTGATTTCGTTCACCAAATTATAGGCATCGAAGTGTACTACGTGAATCGCCAACAATTTATGAACCGCACCGCTGTGCATTGGGAAAAGTCTGCACTGTGATGCCCTCTCTTGGATACTTTACCAGTTATGCATAACATAATAAGCTCTATCGTATGCCGATCATCGAAGTAGACAACCTCAGTAAACAGTTCGGAGAAATTAAGGCTGTGGACGGCGTCTCTTTCAAAGTGGAGGAAGGAGAGGTGTTTGGGTTCTTAGGACCAAATGGTGCCGGGAAGACTACAACCATCAACATGCTCTGCACTTTGCTTCGGCCAACTTCCGGCCAAGCTAGAGTTGCAGGCCTGGACGTAATCAAAGACAAGAACGATGTTCGCAGAGCCATTGGACTCGTATTCCAAGAAACCACTTTGGACGATTACCTAACCGCAGAGCAAAACATCTTGTTCCATGCTTTAGCTTATGCAGTCCCCTCCGAAGTACGCAAGCAAAGAACTAAAGAATTACTTACCCTAATGGAACTTTGGGAGCGTCGGAAGAGTAAGATCCGAACCTATTCTGGCGGTATGAAACGCCGATTAGAGATCGCTCGTGGACTGGTTCACCTACCGAGAGTGTTGTTCCTAGACGAACCAACTCTCGGCTTAGACCCGCAAACCCGTAACCGGATCTGGGAGTACATACTCGATCTACGAGAAAAACAGGGGCTCACCATCTTCCTAACAACTCACTACATGGATGAAGCAGAACACAGCGATAGGATCGCTGTCATCGATCACGGTAAGATCGTCGCACTCAACACCCCTGATAGTCTCAAAGATCAAGTCGGAGGAGACGTCTTAACGATATCTTCGGACAACAATGAGCTAGTTGAAGACGAGTTACGCGACAAATATGGGCTCGTCCCTGAAGTTAATAATGGGACCGTCAGCGTTCGAGTACCAGGTGGAGAGGAGTTTTTACCGCAATTTGTTCGCGCCTACGAAGGAACACTTCAATCCATTGGGCTAAGACGTCCAACTCTAGAAGATGTTTTCTTGCACCTAACAGGCCGCGAAATCCGAGACGAGAAAGTTGATGAACGGGCTTTGATGCGCAATGCAATGCGTGCTCGGTATCGCTGACCAATGAGTGAAACTTACCGAGGTATCTGGGTTGTCGCATTTAGAGAGTTGTTACGGTTCGTAGCCGATCGATCGAGAATGATTTCGTCGTTCATGTTCCCGCTGATTTTTCTAGTAGTGTTCGGTGCTGGGTTCAGTCGTATAGTTGGTAGACTTGAAGGTGACGTCAATTTCATTCAATTCATATATCCAGGAATCATCGCCATGACCGTAGTGATGTCTTCATTGTTCGCAGGGACATCCGTCGTAGTTGATCGCGAATATGGTTTTTTGAAAGAAGTCCTCGTTGCTCCACTAAGCCGTGTGGGGATTATTCTTGGCAAAGCACTGGGAGGGTCTCTCACTGCGTTAATCCAGGGAACGATAATGCTAGCTATTGCCCCGTTAGTCGGTCTTTCAATCTCACCATTACTGGTATTGCAGCTGTTACCAACCCTACTAGTATTATCGCTGTCACTATCCGGCCTCGGTATCTTGATGGCAACGAGGATGCGTTCGCAGCAGGGTTTCCAGTTTTTAATGCAACTGATGGTGTTTCCACTCATCTTCCTATCCGGCGTCTTTTTCCCAGTTCAGGGAGTCCCAACATGGCTCCAGATTGTTGCGAAATTCAACCCACTGACCTACGGGGTAGATGCCATTCGACAAATCTTCCTAGGCCCACGTGCCTCAGGCTCAGTTGCAGAACTCCCTGGTAACGAGACCATTTCCACTGGCGTAATTTTGTTCAATCATCCAATGGGCATCATTGAGGACGTAGCAGTGATTGGAGCTATCGGGGCGGTCTTATTGCTCGCTGGAGTATGGTCATTCTCTCGCACAGAAGCTTAAACGTACCCATTAGCAGCGGCCACATCTATTCAAAAATTGCTAACGAACTAACGTCAAGTGCTCCGGCGTCAACATCCAGTGCATGGTTGCCACCTGTCTGTGAGCAATTTCCGTCAGACGCAATTTACACAAAGAGCCAGGTACTAACTCAGTTAAACAAGAGGACACTCCTGTAACCAACGTGCCAATCAACTGCCCTAAATAAGGCTCGTGCCCCACAATCATCACCCCGGCACCCACATTTTGCTTATTTAGATGGGTGATTACGCTGTCTACTTGAACTAATAATTCTTCCCAGCATCCAGTGGCGATACTTTCAGAAAATGTTATGGGCGCTACAAGTGATAACTCCTCGTGAACAATTTGTGCCGTCTGTCTTGCACGTTTTTTGGGACTAGATAACAGAACATCGAGAGTTATACCCATCCGGCGCATCCCCTGCCCTGCCCGAGTCATTATTTCAAGCCCTTCTGACGTTAAAGATCGCTCAGCATCATCTTGGAAGTCCAGTCCCAGGGGTTCGGCATCACCGTGCCGGAGTATGTATAGATCTACCGGCACATCAATCACCAAAATTGTAAAGTTGCAACGCCGTTTTACCAAAAATCCACTCTTTGTCCACCTCGCTCAACCAGTCAATATGATCACGGAACATATCAACGCAAGGGGCATAGCCTGTTTCTCGCTCGACACCAGGAAAGTTAGTTCCCCACATCAAACGCTGCGGGCCAAATAAATCGTAAATCCTTTTGAAACAGTCATGCGTATCTCGATACGGAAACGGCTCTTGCTCTTTATGTGGAATCAGTTTGACATATACATTTGGGTACTTCGCTAGATCCATAACCGGCTGTAATCCTGGATACGGGGGCTCCTCAATCCTAGGTACGCCACCATTATGATCAAGTGCGATAGGTACATCAGGGTGTCGGGCGATGATCTGTTCAATATCCGGGTACAATTTAGATGGTCCATGAGAGATAAATCCGACGCCTAATTCTGCAGCTTTCTCCCAGATTACATCTTGATCAGGCCCTGCCCACATCGATGGATGATCAGGGCGTGAAAGGTGTATTCGTAACCCACTGAAACGGTGCTGTTTAACTAACATTTCAAGCTTTTCCGCGGCACCTGGTTCGAACTGATTGACGACTCCTATCGCTGCGAACTTACCTGGAAATCGTTTCAGCGTGTCAGCCACGTAGGAGTTGTCAAAAAGATAGTGTATGGGTTGGACGATGACCGCTCGGTCCACACCTGCATCGGCCATTTTGTTGTTGAGAAACTCAACACTTCCTTCTAGATCAACCGTACGGCCTTCATCCATAGGATATTTCTGGTAATCACTACTCCAAACGTGAAGATGTGTGTCGATTATCATCGCTTCTCCTTATTTGCCGAGTATCCTTGTTCCATCTCAGAACCCTCTGATAGATTTATCGACTCCTGGCCATACTTAGAATATTCAATGTGATCTAGATTCTCTTAACTTAGTCCGAAAGCAAATCCCTCAAGTGTCCAGCAGCTTTCCCAATGAGGAGAGATCGCTCTTCACTCTCTTCACCTTCGTAGACTATCGAAATACAACCGTTGTAATTGCCTGCTCGTAGGATTTCCACGATACGACCATAGTCAAGCACCATCTCTGTCCCATTTGCAATTTGATAGAACTTACACCGAACGTAACTAGCATATGGCAGCGTATCTCTTATATAGGCATATATATCGACGTCAGGGTCGGGATCGCCTGCAGCTCCTGGTGATCCCCGCCATTGGCCCGTATCGAGAATAAACGACAGGTTCGGGTGATCCGTCTGTTGAATAATACGAATGACGTCTGGCCCAGTAGCCGCAAGATTCCGATTATCGTGGTTTTGGAGACCTACAACGACAGCATTTTCTGCACCGTAGTCGGCAACTTGACGTAGGCACTGTGCCAGGGCATCAAACATGGGTTCCCGGTTTTCAATCTCGTTCGTTTGCCACCCAAATACACGGACAATTGGCGCCCCAAGAATACTAGCCAAATCAATTACGCGTTTGGCCTCTTCAATTTTCATTTGCTGGAAAGCTTCGTCACCGGCGAAGCCTCCTCCAATGCCTATATACCCGATTGGAAGTCCAAGATCCAGGCACTTCCGTTTGATACTCAACAGATAACTGGTACAGCTAGATTCAAAAGCGCGCTCGTTGAAATCAACACAGTCCAGATCAAGTTCATTACAGGTTTCGATGAACCGGTCCAGTGTTGGCAGATTCGGCTTGAAGCTCAAATGATTACATCCAATCTTTATCATGGCAGCAAGGGTAACAGGTGTCGCATCTTGTGTTCTAGACGCACCTCTTACTGAGATGCCCGATATACTATTAGACGAGTTCATCGCTAACCAAAGAAGTACATATGTCTTGGGTTTTACTCGCAATCATCAGCGCGGCCACTATCGCGCTCATAAGTGTCCTGGATAAAGCGTTTCTCCATTATTACAGTAGATCCCACTGGACGCTGCTCCTATTGATCGGTGGCGCACAACTACTCATCGGCTTCGTATTAGTCGTAGCAACCCGTGGAACAGAAATCCCCTGGTTCGGTATTCAGTGGAGCATCGTGTCCGGGATACTTTGGGCATTTAACACAGTGTTAGTGATCAGAGTCTTATCCAAGAAAGAGGTTTCCCGAACGATTCCCATTGCACTATCATTCCCAATTTTCGTAGCTCCCATGGCCGTATTTGTACTGGGAGAGGAACTCTCGACAACACATTGGGTGTCAATCAGTATCGCAGTTATTGGATCGGTAATCATTTCAACCAATTTTAATGATCGCCTAACTCGACCAACACTGGATAATTCGCTGTACATTTTGCTATTTGCGAGTATTTTGTTAGCTGGATCACACATAGCAATAAAGCTCTCACTTGAAGAATTGACAGTACTCCCAGCGCATGGCTGGCGGGCTCTTTCTTTCGGGACTGTTTTGCTTGTTATTGCCGCACGGCCCGAAGCTATCAACGATGTATTTAAAATGGCACGTCAAAAAAGTTTCGGACTTGGTATTTTTGCAGTGAACGAATTCCTCATTGCTAACATTGGGATGCTACTAAATTTACTGGCTTTATCATTGGGACCCGTCTCCCTTGTTTCAGCCATTACGGCAACAAGCTCACTATTTTTGTTCCTTTACGGTAGTATTCTAGGTATTCGTTTCCGAGGCTTTTTGGGTGAGCAGGTCAACTGGCGGACGCTCGCGATAAAAGGAATATCTACGATGATGATCGTTGGAGCGGTAGCCGGGATCGCAATCTCCTGACTGTGTTCTAAAACTCACTGTCAACAAGTGGGAAAGAGGTGTAGAAAAATGTATTTTGAAAGTGCGTTAGATTACCGTGAAGAAGATAAGTTGTTCTGGGAAGAAGAACTCGCCGACTGGATGCCTAGCCGTATTTATGATGTCCACGCACATCTTTTTGACCCAAGTACAGTGGACCCTACTAGCAAGTACCTAAAAACGATACCCCCGGCTAGTTACCAAGACCTTATCGATTGGAACGCCACGTTGTTCCCTGGTAGGGATGTTCATTTCTTAATGCTCGGACGCCCTGCTGAAGGTACGGATGTCGCTGCGCATAATGACTATATGTATGAGCAAGTTACACCTGACCCTCTATCGAGAATGAACCGCCTCACGATACCCAGTACCCCCTTGGAAGAGATAGAGCATGATGTTAAAGAACGAGGATTCGTCGGCCTTAAGGTGTACAGACTTTACTCGGTGACCGGTGATGTTGATAACTGCCGGATCCATGAGTTCTTACCCCACGAACAGATGGAACTTGCAAGCGAATTAGGCCTCTGGGTAACAATGCATTTATCACGAGCTGAGGGCGGTGGCGACCCTCAAAATCTAGATGACTTAGAAGAATACACAATGAAGCGTTATCCGGGGATCAAATGGATCCTTGCTCATTGTGCTCGGTCCTTTACTTACAGGCATGCTCAGAGGGCGGTCGAACGTCTCCGTGACATGCCGAATATTTGGTACGACATGTCCGCAGTTACCGACTTACGTCCATTCCTTTCGCTGTTTCAGAAAGAGGATCATAAACGTTTGATGTTTGGCTCAGATGCGATCGATTCAACTTCATTCCACGGCTACTACATACCTTTCGGCCACGCATGGCAACAGCTTAACACCGACACGGTGCCAGCTCTCTCGTTCGACCAGACGAAACACAAACAGATCGTCTTTATCTACGAGCAATTAATTTCCATGAAACATGCTGCGGAGATTGCCGGTTTGACCAAATCACAAATTGAGGACATTTTTTGGAGAAACGCTGTTCGTGAACTTAAGGTCGATTGGCCTGAATAAGTCTCCTCAACTGATCGGCTCGTGGAGTATTGTCATCACGCGCTCCAGGCTCTCCGATGCCTCCAATTGGTTGATTTCCCGGGAGACTGGCGATAAATACGAAAAAGCAAATATCTCAGCAAGTTAGGAACAACCTTAACTCAATAAGAGGTTCTACTGACTCATTAAAAAATAATCTGATTACTAATCCGCGTTGGCAAGAGCTGCATATTCGTGTGCCTGGGCAACAATATCAACTCCAACGGTCCCAGAAAATGCGCTGATAAGACGTTTAACAGTTGGGCCAACAGCACCATCACCGACCGGCAGATCATTAAACTTGGTCACGGGCAGAATAAACATAGACGTGCTAGATATGAAAGCTTCATCGGCAGTATGTACGTCGTACATCTCGATATTTTTTTCCACACATGGGATCCCTAATTCAGCTGAAAGATCCAATACGGCCGCTCTCGTAACTCCACGAAGGATGTTACGGCCTTCGGGTGTGAATATCGTACCGTCCTTCACGATATAAAAGTTGTTCCCAGTGCCTTCTGTGATGTAACCGTCTTCATCTGTTAGCAACGCATAGGCGTCAGGGTCTACTTTTCGGGCTAAAATGTTCGCCATTTGGTAGTAGATACGACTTCGGTTTTTGATCTTAGGGTCAATAAGCCTGGCGGGAACAGACTGCTGCGCTGTTACCACACAGTGAATCCCACTCTCGTACTTTGGTCCGTAAGGTGCAATATGCCACGTCAAGGGCCAGACGTTGATAGTTATAGTAGGCTTGATACCCTTCGGGAATACAGAAGAGTACAGTGCCATTGGCCCGCCCGACACGTTGTGCATAATCTGATAATCAATCCCCTCTGGCATCCGATCTCTATTTATATCTATAGTATCCAGTGTTGCAGCTTCCATCTCGTCAATCGTCAAGCCACAATCAATCTCAAGAATCTTTATTCCAGCATACAGTCGCTCAAGATGGTCCCGTAATCGATACGGTGCCTGGTTGTAACTACGAGTCATTTCAAAAACCATATCTCCATACATTAGAGCTGTGTCGAAAATCGACACAGTGGCCTCGGATTCGGGTACAAACTCACCGCTTTTATACAC
Organism: SAR202 cluster bacterium; assembly: GCA_022448725.1. Taxonomy (GTDB): domain Bacteria; phylum Chloroflexota; class Dehalococcoidia; order Lucifugimonadales; family VXLM01; genus VXLM01. The sequence continues at coordinate 31,780 of JAKUTR010000010.1, forward strand.
TAGACGTGGCTCTGTCACTGCTCACCTCCATAAGTCTTTGGTGGGATTCAAGCCCAACAAGAACATCCTGAGCAGGGCAGATATTAGTTCAGTGATTACAGAGTGTCAACGGCAACCTCAACCGCATGGCAAAGCCTCTCATTGGAGTCCGCAGACCTTTCATGCATCTCAATTACAGTTTGTAAATATACGAATTATATTTCTGTAATCCGGCAACATGAAGTGATATTAATGTATTACAACGCCATAAGTGGCGGTTTCACTACATTATTGACTTATGATATTGACAATATCGTCTACGCACATGTAAGTTTATGGTTCAGCCAGTAAACTGATACCCGGTAGGGATAATGCTTCCAAACGTCAAACTAACAGAGGTCACCCGCGACGATGTCGATCGCATCGCATACTGGCTACGCGACCCTGACGTCTCATCACGATGGTTCGGCGAGTATGCAGTTGGAGACCCAGTGCACCCCGCTTATGAACCCGAACATATGGTAGAAGCGTCTGATACCGAATGGAGTAACGTATTCCATCAACCTTACCGGAAAATCTACTCCATATACACGACTGAAGCACAGCACATCGGTGAGGCAAGAATCTTACGAAACGAGAACGCTCCGGCAGAGATTTCTCTTCTAATTGGCCGCAAGGAGCTCTGGCACCAAGGTTTTGGGACAGCCGCGATGCTTCTTCTGCTGGAACAGATCTTTAGCGATACCAACGCCACAACAGCTATCGTGGAGGTACCCTCTACTAACACAGCTGCTTTAGGTTTATTTGAAAAACTAGGCTTTTCACATAGACAAACCCGACAAGTAACCCCTAATCTACAGATTCTGCGTATGTCGATCAAAGCTACCGATTGGCTGAATCCCAGTTCCACTAGCAAGCAAACATCTCTGCCGGGAATCACCATAACTGGCTCCCCTAGCACCGGCAGCTACGAAATCGCTAGCCAGATTGCGAAGATCTTGAATTATCAACTCATCGGAGAAACTGCGGTTACAAAAAAACTCCAGGAACGGCTCGGATGCTCAGAACGTGAACTTGACACATTCATCGATAGTCAGAAATCAGTAATAAATCGATTCCTTACAAAAATGATAACGCCCCATGAGTATAGTCCAACGCATGACTTCGGATACCCCGGGACCACTCCACGATACATACACAATTATGACCACCTAACGCCTCAGCCCATCACCAAAACGCTCTACCAAGACAAACTAGGACGCGTTATACGTCAGCTTGTAAACGGTAAGAACAGTGTCATACATACAACCACTGCCCACCTGTTCGTACCCAATGGGTCCAGGAATCTACGGGTTCTAGTTACTGGATCAGATCGAGTCTACGTAGACAGAGTCATCGCGGAACGGAAATGGACTACCGACGACTGGATGCAGCATAACCAAATAGTGAAAAGCGAAATACGAAAGATCGGATCCCACCTATTGGATGCCGACCCTCTCGATCCATCGGGGTTCGACCTGGTTATCAACCTCGAACGAATCCCCAGCAACTTGGTCCCACAAATGGTTGCTGACTCTCTTCCTGCACACGCCCCTGCAAGAGGAGATGTTGTTGATCGTGGCAAACCACTGACAGTCTAAGTCAAGGAACACTCTCAGAGGTTACGTGAGCAACCCAATGTCTTTGAGTGGCATTAACTGATTTGTGCTAGCGTGGCGTAAATCAAGTACTTATTACAACTGATAGCCATCCTTTGAGCGGACAGGTACTCATTATCAGTATGAGCTCCCACCTTTCTATACAGAGATCTCGTCCCAGATTACAAGGAAGCGCAATCAAGCCCTCTTGTTTACTTGTCAAAACCGTCGTATGGACTCTACAATACCGTGATATTAAGCACTTGAAATCGCCCGTCCTTAGAGAACGAGGCCTAGAGGAAACCTAGTGGATGCTCATCACCTAGTCACTTTAGATAAAAACGAAAACATTGAAGACTTTCAGTCTGGGGATAACGTCCGGGTGAGCGTAAGGGTCCGAGAGGGTGATCGAGAACGGACGCAGATTTTTGAAGGAACGGTGATCCGTCGCCGAGGTCACGGCCCAGGAGAGACTTTCACTGTTCGACGCGTGTCACAAGAGATAGGTGTTGAGCGGACTTTCCTTATTAATTCGCCGATAGTACAGAACGTCGCGGTAGTCCGATATGGCTCGGTCCGCCGGTCTCGCCTCTACTACCTCAGGGGACGATCAGGACGCGCCGCCCGTATCAAAGAAGATCGCCGCCGGTCCCGTCAATAAACCTGACGATGTCAGCCCTGCCTCTCCGTGTTACGCTGAGGTAGCTGTAGACGCACCGGTTCGTAATGGGCATACTTTCAGCTACCATGTCCCTCCGTATATTCAACTTCAAACTGGACAACTTATTCGTGTCCCTTTCGGTCCCCGCAGGGTACAAGGAATTGTTGTCGCACTAGTTGACCACCCAGGAGTCGAACAAACCCGGGATGTACTTAGTAGTTCATCCGAGATTCCGCCGCTAACCGACTACCAATTGGTTCTTGGTCGCTGGATTAGCGACTACTACATGTCCCCTCTTTTTGATGCGCTTGCCCTCATGTTACCTCCTGGTGGAAGACTAAAGTACAAGACCTACTATTTGCATACCGAGCAAATACTTCCCAGTGCGACGCCTCTGACAGAATACCGCTCGCGTGTGTTGCATTACATTGTTAGTAATAAAGTCGTGGAAGAGTCTACCCTTATTAATGCCTTTGGTCCGAGGGCACGCCATGCAGCACAGTGGCTAGTAACACAAGGTTTACTAAAACCGAGGTACCGATGGGCAGGAACCAAGGTACGACAAAAAACGGTCGTTTACGGGAAATTACCAGACGTTGTATTTGAGTCTGCTCAAGATACGATAGGCAGTCTTCCTCAGAATGCGCATCAGCAAAGAGACCTTCTTCAACACCTTTTTACTGTTAGCAAACCAATTCGCCTAACACATTTAAGACGACGATTCGGAACAAGTGCAGTTAATGGACTATTTGTCAAAGGATTGCTTGAAAAAGAGACACGTGTAGTAGATAGAGACCCATTAGAGTCCATGACGAGCCGTAAAAACATCGCCAAGGTTAAGCTGACACAAGCACAAGAGGCGGCTTTATCGGAAATACACTCATCAATTTTAGGGGATTTGAATCATTCAGATAAGACTTTCCTTCTAGAAGGAGTAACAGGTAGTGGCAAAACAGAGGTATACCTACAAGCGGTGGGAAAATGCATTTCCATTGGAAAGCGAGCGATCGTTCTCGTACCCGAAATCGCACTAACACCACAGACTATTGAGCGTTTCTCATCACGGTTCCCCGGTAAGGTAGCAGTGCTTCACAGTGGTCTCACCGTCGGCCAAAGGTTTGACCAGTGGTGGAAAATACAGCAAGGTGATTACGATTTGGTTGTCGGTTCTCGCAGCGCTATTTTCGCTCCGATCCCTCTTTTAGGACTCATCGTAATCGATGAGGAGCATGAGTGGACCTATAAACAAACCGACCAACAACCACGCTATCATGCGCGAGACGTTGCCATAAAACTTGCCGAACTAACAGGGGCGACACTGTTGATGGGAACGGCCTCCCCTGACGTTGAGACTTACCATAAGGCCATCCAAAGCGGGATACGTTTATTGAGACTGCCTGATCGCGTCACTCCTGAAGGGATCACAAAACCGGGTCTTCTTCCTCCAGTCACCGTAGTCGATATGCGAACCGAGTTCCGTGACGGGAACTCAAAAATATTTAGCCGGCAATTAGAAAATGCATTACATGAAACTATTCAAAGTGGTTCTCAGGCAATCCTTTTTCTAAATAGGCGAGGCACTGCGGCATACACACGATGTCAGAGTTGTGGATACACACAAACTTGCAGACGCTGCGATACCACGATGACCTATCACGGAACCCTTGCTAAATTGTTATGCCATTATTGTGGAGATCGACGAAATCCCTTGACTCAGTGTCCGATGTGTCTACGCTACAAGATGATCCTCTACGGGATCGGGACAGAGGGTGTTCAGCGCGAGGCCCAACGAATGTTCCCTGATGTTTCGGTCTATCGATGGGACAGAGATACCGTCAGAAAACCGTCGGAATATCAACATTTGTTAGACGGATTCCGCCAAGGTGATGCGAGTATACTGGTCGGCACCCAAATGATAGCGAAAGGCTTACACATACCATCTGTCACTCTGGTTGGTGTTATATCAGCGGACGTTGGTTTAGGCGTACCTGACTATCGGGCAAGCGAACGAGTCTTCCAGGTGCTTTTTCAGGTTGTGGGGAGAGCTGGACGTGGATTAACTCCCGGGCGTGCCATCATCCAAACCTTCCAATCCGACAACTACGCTGTCCGTGCCGCCTCAGACCAGGATTACCTTAACTTCTACCAACTAGAAATTGAGAAGCGACGCGAATTACATAATCCTCCTTACAGCAAGATCATAAAATTGCAACACCCACACGTTAACAATGCCATATGCGAAGTTGAGGCTCTACGGATGTCTGAATTACTTCGCAACGAACGTGAAGCATCGGGATACAACGATGTACAAATCGTGGGACCTACTCCTAGTTTTCCAACTCGTCTACGTGGTCACTACCGATGGCAGATCATACTACGCGGATCTGATCCTAGGGCATTCCTCGCTGCCTTGAACATCCCAGATAGCTGGAGCATTGATGTGGATCCAGTCAATTGATTACCTGAGGCATCCTCACAGGATACGGAATCTGTAGTAGTATCTTCGGCTAAGTACACATTGCCACATTGGAAGACGAAACGGGTATTCTACCTTGCTACAAAACCAAGTCGAAACACCCCTATCGCCCAGAACGCAAAGCTACCGTCCACACCCTAGTACGGCCGGAAGTAGTGGGTACTCACTTGATTAGGGGCGGCGGCATGATGGGTGGCGGTAGCCCACATATGGGCCCCGGGGCGATGCGACGGTTCGCGGAACAATTGGATGATGAGGGCGGAAGTCCTTACAACCACGATGTAGCAAAACGGCTGGCTTACTACTTTAAGCCCTATTGGCGGATCATGTCAGCAGCCGTTACCACCATGCTCATATATACAGGGACCGTCGTCGCGTTACCCCTTATCGTGAGTATCGTAATTGATAGATATATCATCACTGGGGATCTCTCTGGCATGAATCGGATCATCACTCTTTTTGTAGCCGTTGCCATTGCTCAGTTTGTATTTAGCTACATTCATCAGAGACTAATGGCATACGTCGGACAGCAGGTTCTTTACACATTACGAAACGAGTTATTTGTACACATCCAACGGTTATCCATGTCATTTTTCGACCGAAACGAGACTGGTCGAATTATGTCTCGAGTCCAAAACGATGTTAGACAGCTCCAAGAAGTCGTCACCATTTTTGTCAGTACCCTAGGCCAAGTATTGAGTCTTGTAGGTGTCATCTGGGCAATGATCTTTCTTAACTTCTGGCTGGCATTAATTACTCTCTCTGTAATCCCACTTCTGTTCATGTTCATGCTGGTGTGGCAACGGTTTGCACGCGCCACTTTCCTCCGAGTTCGCAACGCAGCATCCAGCGTAAATTCAGACCTACAGGAGAATATTGCTGGGGTACGGGTTGTGCAGAGTATGAACCGGCAGCAGCGAAACATTGATAATTTCCAGAAGTCCAACCAAGAAAATCTCGAGGCTAATCTCCAGGCAAGCCGCCTATCAGCAGCCCTTCTACCATCAGTTGAATTACTAACCGCATTGGGGCTGACTCTTGTAGTCATATTCGGCGGTATTATGGTAATTGAAGGAAGTCTACTGGCTGGTGGGCTTGTAGCGTACGCCTTGTATGTACAACGATTTTTCGAGCCAGTCCGCACACTGACGAGCGAATACGGTTCACTCCAGCGAGCGATGGTCGCGGGTTCTCGCATATTCGAAATACTAGATTTGAATCCTGAAGTGGAGGAAAAACCGTCTGCTCCGGCGATGCCTCAAGTGAAAGGAGAGATCATTTACGATAATGTTAGCTTTAGCTATGACAAGCAAGAGACGGTTTTGGCTGACATCAACATCTCTATTCATCCTGGCCAAACGGTAGCCTTTGTTGGGAGTACCGGGGCTGGAAAGACTACTCTCGTATCGCTACTCATGCGCCTCTACGATGTTAGCAAAGGCAGCATCAAGATAGATGGCATTGATCTCCGAGACGTTACGTTGCGTTCATTATCGGATCAGATCAGTGTTGTACCCCAAGAACCTTACCTTTTCTCCGGTGATTCGATCCGCGAAAATATTCGGTACAACCGCTCTTACATAACTGAAACGGAAATTGAGCAAGCAGCACAAGCAGTCGGAGCTGACGAGTTCATAGCACGGCTCGAGAACGGTTACGATACGCTATTACAAGAGCGCGGAGGAAACCTCAGTTTCGGTCAGCGACAACTCATCAGTTTTTCTAGGGCATTGGCAGGCTCACCGGCGATCCTAATACTCGACGAGGCCACTGCAAACATAGATACTGAATCGGAAGCTAAGATACAACAAGCTCTCAACCAATTACTGAGAGACAGAACCGCGGTAATCATTGCTCATCGACTATCAACGATACGTAAAGCCGATAATATAGTCGTCTTAAGTGAAGGTAGAGTTGTCGAGCAAGGAACGCATGATGCACTGCTCACATTAAACGGGGAATATGCCAAGCTTGCAACATTCGGCGTCAAGGACGGGAGGAAAGATAAAATTTAGACATAATGTTGCTTCCTCAGATGTCTTGCATTTCACGTTTGTTTTCACCCACATCATCTGTACCACTACTTCAGAGTACTCTCTAAACGGCTTCACCCAATAGGATTACCCCAGATGAGAACTCCCAGTTCATAACCTCACATCTGTGGAGTATCCCAGTAGCGTACGCTGCTACTCTTAATAATAAGGTACACGATCTTCTTCTCATAAAGATCCAACAAAATTGCTGCTCTAGGAGTAACCTCCACCATAAGCTTTAAACCAACATCAACGTGGACAACAACTCGTGACCTTATTCGGTCGACTTTGAGAACTGTTCCTCTGATAATGTTCTGAGCGCTGATTTGGAGTGGTACTTCCAGTGCAAGGATAATGTCTTGGGCGTGGATAGACAGGGTCACCTGATCATCTAAACCAAGCTCTAATGCAGGCGCTAACAACTTCAGTTCACCTGAATCTATTTCAGTGAGGCCCTCGTCTGGCAGTTTTTTCCTGATCTTTCCCGACAGAATATTTTGGAGACTATCAGGACCGGGAAGTACGTCAATATCTGCCTTAAACATCACTTCTTGTGGAGGCCCCTGCACCACAACTTCACCACGCTCTAACACTAAGACGTCTTCCGCTAAAGCGATGACTTCAGATATGGAATGCGAGACATAGATCATAGGGATCTTAAGTTCGTCTCGAATCCGTTTGAGGTATCGGATTATTAGTCCCCGAAATGCCACGTCCAATGAGGCAAGCGGCTCATCAAGTAATAGCAGTTTGGGGGACGTCGCTAAGGCACGAGCGATTGCCACTCTTTGACGTTCACCTCCCGACAAATTCCTGACGTTCCTATTCACTAACCGCTGGAGATCCAGTAATTCGATCAAAAAACCAGGCTCTATAGATCGTGACATAAGCGGTGCGAGCTTGTAGCCGTATGAGATGTTTCTAGCAACATTCATATGAGGAAATAATTCCAAGTTCTGGAACACATAACCAAATCGTCTTCGATCTGGTGCAACGTTAACTTGCCTGTGAGAAAACAGCGTTTCGCCATCAACAGAAATCTGACCGCTATCGGGAGTTATTAAACCCGCTATGCAGTTCAGAAGAGTTGTTTTACCACTCCCAGATGTCCCAAAGAGAGCGGTGACACCATTGGTGAAGTTAGCCTCGCACTCCAGAGAAAATCCCTCGTAAAACTTTGAGATACTGAACTCTACCAAGGGTTGGTTCATAAAGATTTCTCTACTGCATCTCTGGTAAGTAACCAATTATGAACTGCTAGGGTTACCGCAGCCAATATAATTGACACTACAATCAGAATTAGTGCCTGATTATCATCCCGGAGCATCACACTGGTATAGATCGCTAGTGGAAGTGTTTGTGTTTTCCCTTCAATATTTCCGGCAACGACGATCGTGGCCCCGAATTCGCTCAAAGCTCTGACGAATCCAAGAAGCATCCCAGCAAGGATCCCCCGGTACGCAAGAGGCAACGTTATTGTTACAAGTACACGCCACCGTGACGCCCCGAGGCTTCGAGCAGCCATCTCTAAGCGACGGTCCACACCAGCCATAGCGACCATTACCGCCCTGGCCATCAAAGGAAAGGAAACAACCGCCGCAGCTATTGTGGCTGCTATCCACGTGAAGACTACATCGACCGCAAATAGCTTGACGAGGACTGCTCCTATCACCCCTTCACGACCTAGAAGAAGGAGTAGGAAAAACCCTATAGAAACAGGTGGCAGTGCGAGTGGCAAAGATACAAGCACTTCGATTAGGAACCGCCCCGGTGCGTGCCTCCTTGCAAGGTACCAACTCACTGCCAGAGCAAGCGGCAAATTGATAAGAGTCGCTAATATAGCGACTCTTAAGGTGAGTTCAATAAGAGTAAAGGTCATGGTAATAAACCAAATCCGAATCGCTCAAACACTTGCTGTGGTCTGTTACTTTTTAGGAAGAGTAAGAAGTCATCGGCCACTATACTAGGTGTCGATGGGCCAAGGGCCGCCGCAGGGTAAATAACGTCAGAGTAACTATCAATGGGAACAACATCAAATGCAAGAAGAGTGGGCGCCACAGCTGCGTCTGTCTCATAAACTATAGCCACATCCACGTTGCCTGTTTCCACGTAGCCAAGTGTAGTCCGGACGTCAGTGCCCAATATCAACTGAGGTAACAACGGTTCCCAAAGATTCGTTGACTTGAGGGCTTCACGGGCATAATAGCCAGCTGGTGCCAGATCAGGGTCAGCAATAGCAACCCGGCGAACTTTGGTGAGATCACCAAATTCCTGGATATCTTTGTTTCCATCTCGGTTTTTAGTAACAACGACGAGTTTATTACGAAGTAGAGCGACCTCATCATTAATCAAAGAACGTTCTCGTAGAAATTCCATCGGCCCGTCTCCAGCAGAAACAAAAATATCCGCTTTTGCACCACTCGCAATCTGCTGAGCAAGTACCTGAGAACCAGCGTAGCTAACTACTACCTCTGTTTCTGTCTCCAGTTCGTAGATATCAATTATTTCTTCGAGTGCATTCGTCATGCTGACAGCGGCAAAAACAAAAAGTTGATCACCGCCTTTTGAGTTACTCGTGCAGCCTGTCACCAACATGGCGAATACAAACAGTGCGCAAGACCATGATAAGAGTCCCCTCGCCCTCTTAACTAAGCCGTCCATATCATGACTCGTTTTAGAAAGCCCACAACACCAGCTGACAAGCAGTGTAAAAAGCGCATAATTCTCTCAGTCCGTAACTTGAACGCACAGTACTACAATGATACGATAAGAGGGTTCTGATCGTAAGAGTGTTTCGGAGAAAGTGGGTTAAGCCCACTTTCTTTGTTTGAGGGACCTAAAATCTGGGAGGTTTCGCAGAATATGAAGAGCGATTTTATTGTCGCCTTAACTCAACTAGCTGCCGAACGGAACCTACCACGTGAAATCGTATTGTCAGCTATTGAAGATGCTTTGGTCTCCGCGTTCAAACGGGACAAAGTTGCAGCTGCTAAAGATATTTCCGTTAAGCTTGACCCTGGATCAGGAGACGTTGTTGTTTCTATCGTTAAGACGGTTGTCGAAGAAGTAACAGATCCGGAAGTCGAGATGACCGTAGCTGAAGCAAAGGAATTTGCCTCCAGTCCCAGCGTTGGTGACATTGTTCCAATCTCCACACTACCGAATAGTGCAGGCCGGATTGCCGCACAGACTGCCAAACAGGTTGTAATACAACGATTACGTGAAGCTGAAAGAGAACTCGTTTTTTCTGAATACGCTGGTAAAGAGGGCGAAGTTTATAACGTCACTGTCCAACGGGTTGAACCTAAGCAAGTTGTTGTTGAACTAGGACGAGCAGAGGCTGTCCTACCAGTATCAGAACAATCACAATATGAACGCTACCGCGTCGGCCAACGCTTCAAAGTAATCCTCCTAAAAATCGGCCAATCTAACCGGGGCCCTGAGCTGGTTGTATCCCGTGCCGATCAGGGTCTAGTGAAAAGACTATTCGAGATGGAAGTTCCCGAGATTTACAATGGAGCAGTTGAAATCATTTCAATCGCACGAGAAGCCGGATCTCGAAGCAAGGTTTCCGTTGTAGCAAAACAAGAGGGTGTCGACGCAGTTGGCTCTTGCGTTGGGCTACGTGGTATAAGAATCCAAAATATAGTCAATGAGCTTCACGGGGAAAAAATAGACGTGGTCGAGTGGAGTGAGGACTCGGCTCGGTTCATCAAGAATGGCCTAAGTCCGGCAGTCGTAACACGAGTAGACTTGAACCCGGAGGAGGGAACCGCAGTCGCTGTTGTTCCAGAGCGGCAACTTTCTCTAGCTATCGGTAAAGAAGGCCAGAACGCCAGACTAGCCGCGAGAATGACCGGGCTAAAAATTGACATCATCAGTGATGTTGAAGCAGAGGCGCTTGATGTCGAACGTACGGACACTGTTACCGCTGATACCACTGCTGAGGAGCCCATTTCCCAAGAAGATGACGTGGCTGAAGCTGAAATCGCCGACATCGACGAAGCAGAAATCAAAGAGCATGAGATTGTAGCCGAGGTTGATGAAACTCCAGCATCTGAGCCTGAAGCTAGCACGGATGAATCTGAGCCTGAAGCTAGCACGGATGAATCTGAAGAGGAGCAAAACGAAGAGCAGGAAGAAGACAGCCCGGCCATCGATGAGCAAATCCTAGAAGAGTTGTTTATTGAAGATAAGCCTACTCCAGACGAAATAGTACCCGTTGGAGCTGATTCGACGTCGTTAGCAGACCTTCCCGACGACATCTGGAATATCAGTAGACAAGCAGGTACGGAACCAGGAGTAATCCGTTTCGCAGAAGATATCGAGGAAGTAGCAAGACGAAGTGCCGGCACTGGAAGACGTAAGCGAGGCGGAGGCAACAACCGCAACCGAAGACCCCCACGGCGACGGTAATAAAGAGATACATCGGATTTTTAGATAGCGTAGCAACCCGAACCTGTGGCAAGCATTCACATTGATGGGCCAAGGACACTCAAGTCACGCTCTAACTTTATAAACGAGGACAAATGACTACCAAGCGAACAGCAGCGACTAGGCCTGAATCAGATAATAGCAGCACGAAACCAGATAAGGTACAGACTACACAAGTAAATAACCCACTGGAAATACCGTCTGCAATACCCGTCACTGAATTAGCGGCAATGATGCATGTTGATCCTATCGACATAATCAAACAACTCATGCGGTTCGGGTTTATGATCACTATCAACGAAGTGGTCGAGTACGACATAGCGGCGTCCATCGCAAAATCATTAGGGTTCGCAGTCAAAGATCCCCAGGAAGATGCGGATAGTTTAGCGTCTGTTGTATTGAGCCATGATGATGAGAGTGCAGATGATCTTGTAACTAGGCCGCCGGTTGTCACTATCCTTGGCCATGTCGACCACGGGAAAACAACGCTACTGGACTCTATACGCAGTAGTAAAGTCGTGGATGCAGAGAGTGGTGGTATCACTCAACATATTGGAGCCTATCAAGTTGAATATAATGACCAAACAATATCGTTCCTGGATACTCCAGGGCATGAAGCGTTTACCGCGATGCGAGCCAGAGGTGCGCAGGTTACTGATATCGCAATCCTTGTTGTTGCAGCAGACGATGGAATCATGCCCCAAACTCAAGAGGCGATTGACCACGTAAAAGCGGCAAATGTCCCAATTATTGTTGCAATTAACAAGATCGATAGGCCGGAAGCTGACGTAGATCGAGTCAGACGCCAATTATCTGAACGCGATTTACTAGTGGAAGAATGGGGGGGCGAGGTCATAGGTGTGCCCGTATCTGCTCTTAAAAACGAAGGGGTCGGTAATCTGCTTGAGAACGTACTCCTTGTGTCGGAATTAGCCGAGTTAAAAGCAAATCCTAACCGCCCCGCAAAAGGGGTAGTGATCGAAGCTCACATTGATCGAAGTCGTGGCCCCATATCTACGATCTTGGTCCAAACTGGGACTCTCAGCACTGGGGATATTATGTTCACAGGTGGCTTCAAAGGGAGAGTCCGTGCCATGACAAACGAGTATGGACACAAAGTTGAAAGCGCAGGCCCCTCAGCGCCAGTTGCGGTCATGGGAGTGAATGGCCTACCTCAAGCTGGTGACACCTTCGAAATCGTGCAAACTGACCGCGATGCGAAGGCCCTTGTAGAAGAATGGGGGAGCCAGCAGTACAGTGACCCAAAGCGTAGTTCCTTGGAAGACTTCTCGCTAATGGTTGAAGCGGGAAATACTAGCGTTTTGAATTTGATTGTCAAAACTGATGTTCAAGGTAGTATGGAAGCACTACGGAGTGCACTCGACAACCTTAATACGGACGCAACACGCGTTAGTATCATAAGTATGTCCACAGGAACGATTACCGAGAGTGATGTAATGCTAGCCTCGGCCTCCGATGCTATCATCGTCGGCTTCAATACCCACTCTGAGCCAGGCGCATATACCCTAGCTAGTCAAGAAGGTGTAGACATACGCAGTTACGATATTATCTACAATCTGATTGACGACGTAACAAACGCTCTCCGCGGCCTTCTTGCACCGACGTTAAAAGATGTCATGGAGGGATATGCGACCGTCCGGGCTACATTCGGAATCGGCCGTAGAGGCATAGCTGCTGGTGTTTACGTGAACAATGGCATCATCTCTCGTGGTGGGCAAATTCACGTCATCCGCAGCGGTGAAACTATATATGAGGGCACAATCGAGAGCCTTAAACACTTTAAGGATGATGTTCGAGAGTTAGCTAACGGTACCGAGGGCGGAATCGTGATCGCTGGATTTCAAGACTACGTAGAAGGTGACGTCCTGGAATCTCATCGTATTGAAGAAACTGAGGCGTAGGCCACTCTTCTGGCACACCAACATGTCCTCCTTTCGGATTGAACGGATCAATGGCCTCCTACAGATCGCAATCGGGACCGTGGTTTCAAATGAACTCAATGATCCCGCTATAGCCTCCATGATTAGCATTACACAGGTCTCTTCCGCTGGGGATCTTAGTAATGCCAAGGTCTATGTGAGCATTGTCGGTGATCCGGATGAAAAAAAGAGGACACTAAAAGCTCTTAACGCAGCCTCTGGGTATATTCACAAGCTGCTGCGGCCCAGGCTCAATATGAAGCGCGTGCCCCGACCTCAATTCATTCTTGACGAATCAATTGAACGGGGTGCTGATATGTCAGCTCTCATAGATAGGGTAATAGATCAAGACACAGCTCACTCTGACTCTTCAATTTCAAACGGCCAACTTGGGAAGCGGTGATTAGTCGGATAGACGGGATAATAAACGTCACCAAACCATCCGGTTTGACTAGCATGGACGTTGTCCGAAGGATCAAACGGGCTTGTAATCAAAAACGGGTCGGACATGGCGGCACGTTGGATCCCCTAGCAACCGGAGTTATACCTATATGTATTGGACAGGCAACTCGGATGATGGAGTATCTATTAGGATCCCGGAAGCAATACCTTGCAGTAATCAAATTAGGTATCGAAACTGACTCCTATGACTCTGAGGGAGAAATAGTGGCCTGCAAAGACGCCACAGGTATTACTGAGGGAGACATATTCAACGCTATTTCTCATTTCAGAGGGAAATTTCAGCAGACGCCCCCCATGTATAGTGCGATTAAAAAGGATGGGAAACGGCTCTACGACTTGGCACGCTCGGGCGTGCACATAGAGCGAGATGGGAGAGAAGTTGAACTGTACCAGGCCAACATAACATCCTGGGCAGGTGCTAACCTCTCAATTGAAATCGAATGTGGGAAGGGGTTCTATGTTAGGTCTTTAGCCCACGACCTCGGTCACATTCTAGACGTAGGGGGACACATAACAAAACTCGAACGCACTCGGGTGGGTGCATTTAGTATTAATCAAGCGGTGTCCATCGAAGAGGTAGAGGAGTCATTTAAGGGTGGCGCTTGGCCAGACATCGTGCAAGCAATGGATATAGCAGTATTGCAACTGCCAGCGATCGTGGTCCATCCGACTGCAGTTCAGATGCTACGTAATGGCCGCCAGATAGCAACCAACACCATCCCTGCAACATCAACTGCAGGACTTCATCGGGTGTACAGCACGGATGGATCATTCGTCGCATTAGCGACCTTCAGTACCGCCGAAGGGTTATGGCAACCTCACAAGGTATTTACTAGCTAGTCTCATTATTGATCTGTATAAACAATATATTTCTCATATTTGATATTGACAGCCCACCAAGTCGGGGGTATGGTCTACTTATACCAGAGGGAGGTCGAGTAACCACATGGAGGCATACTGCTTCAAGTGCAGGGCGAAACGGACAATTAGCGGTGCCAAGGAAGTAAAACTCAAGAACGGGCGACCAGCCACAGAAGGCACATGCCCGAACTGCGGCACAAAGGTGTTCCGCATCGGGAAAGCTTCTTAGCTAGCTGACCAACAAAGAATCCCACCGCGAAAAGAACCAGTGGACCATCCACTGGATACTCTTCGGTGGGATTCTTTGCGTGTGATATCATTGTGTGCGGCTCTCATGTAGAGCGCCGCGACCATCAACTAAAGGAAAAAAGTGTCAAACTACGCGATCGTCCAAACTGGGGGTAAGCAGTACCGGGTCGAAACTGGCGATACGATCCGAGTAGAATCCCTGCCTGTGCACACAGGCGAACTCATCGACGTGGGAGAAGTCCTCGCAGTATCGCAGGATGGAGACATCACGATCGGCACACCAACAGTCGAAGGTGCAAAAGTGCGGGCGCAGGTACTGTCGCAAGGACGAGACAAGAAAATCGTGGTATTCAAATATAAGAATAAAACCCGATATCGCCGGAAAACGGGCCATCGTCAGACCTACACTGAAATCAAGATCACGGATATCACTGTTTAGCTATCTTTAGCTATATTGGAGAGTAAAACATGGCTCATAAAAAGGGTGGCGGAAGTACTCGGAACGGGAGAGATAGCGCAGGTAAAAGGTTAGGCGTAAAACGCTACGACAACGAGTTTGTGACAGCTGGAACTATTATAATCCGCCAGCGTGGCACCACCATACATCCTGGTACTAATGTTGGAATAGGACGTGATCACACCCTATTCTCCCTTGTTGATGGCAACGTCAAATTCGAACAAATTCGTCGGGATAAAAAACGCGCGAGTGTATACCCGCTAGGTACTTAACAGTGAAAACAGACATTCACCCAGAATATTACTCTGAAGCGAAGGTGACTTGCTCGTGTGGCAAGTCATACACTACGGGCTCAACTAAGCCTGAGCTTCAAGTTGAGATATGTAAAGAATGCCACCCGTTCTACACAGGTGAGCAGCGAATCGTCGATACAGAAGGCCGTGTAGAACGGTTCAACCGCAGGTTCAACGTTCAAGAGTAGATTCCAAAATAGCGAGAGTTCGAAGAAGGGGAGCTGCCGACGCAACTCCCCTTCTTTAGTTATACGCACAGCCGGAATAACACTAACGTCATTTAGCCAAAGTGCGCTAACGTTGACACTCTGAAATCGATTGTGATAATATGCACAAACTGCTCGGGAGGCCCTTGGGCATGGGGACGAGATGCAAACACTAACCCGGCTTATTGGCTTAGGGTGGTTGGTTGCACTTAGCATCGTTAGCGGTATAATGCTCGGGGTGTGGATCGACGGTGAACTAGGTTCTAGCCCATTGTTTATGCTGATAGGGCTGGCTCTAGGGATCGGAGTGGCAGCTCTCGGTGCGTACCGCGTGCTGTCTAGTTTCTTAAACCGGTAGATATAGAGGGACCAGATAGAGTGTCCAGACCCGTAATCCTCGTTGTCCTAATAGGGATAATCGTATCCATCCTTGGCGGAGCCATCGGCAACGCCTTTGGCCTAGGGTTCTTAGGCTCACCTATCGCACACATACAGCTCCCGGCAGAGCCGGTTTTCCCAAAACCTTTTATTGACACCGGCAGCGGTCTGATTGGTGATATCACAATTACCAACACGATGGTCGCAAGTTGGATCACGATCGTGATTCTTGCGGCTGTCACCTTTACGGTGAATCGCAAGATCCGAGAGGTACCTGGGCGGATTCAAGGATTGGCCGAGGTTACGTTCGAATTCTTACTTGGGCTTGCAAGAAACATCGCTGGCGACAATGCGCGCCGTTTCTTCCCTCTGGCCATGACTATTTTCTTGTTCATCCTCGTCAACAATTGGATAGGTATACTTCCAGGCTTTGGAACTATTGGCTGGGTCGAGTCTCCAGAAAAAGTGGTTCACCATGCTGAAGTCAAAGCAGAAAAAGACCATGGGCATGTGAATCTGGACACAGTCCACCTGCAAGTCTTTGAAGGCACCGGGCCAATCGTCCTGCTGCCTCCTGGCTCAATTGACAACCACATGAAGGTCAGCCAGGGCTATTACCTGACAGATGACGGAGGTCTGAAGGACGTACCTGAAGGCCAGTATCTAGATGACCATGGACATCTGAAGGACATACCTGAAGGCCAGTATCTAGATGACCATGGACATCTAAAGGACATACCTGAAGGGGAAAATAAGGAAAATTGGTACGGATACGAGCGTAAAGTAAGCAAAGAAACACCCAACCTCTTGATAAAGAGCCAAACACCCGGCCTCTTGATACCTTACCTACGTAGCGCTAACAGCGACTTAAATACACCTCTTGCCCTGGCTCTTGTCGCAATGGTAATGATCCACTGGTGGGCGTTCAGTACCCTGGGTGTCTTTGGACACTTGGGGAAATTTATCAACTTCAAGCAGGGACCAATTATGTTCGTGGTTGGTATCCTAGAGATCATAGGAGAATTGGCACGTATTGTTAGCTTTACGTTCCGTCTCTTTGGTAATATCTTTGCTGGTGAAATGCTGCTGATCGTTATGGCGTTTTTATTGCCTGTCATCGGCATCATCCCATTCCTAGGAATGGAGCTGTTTGTAGGATTCATGCAGGCGACTGTCTTCGCAGTGCTCACGCTGCTGTTCGGCTCTATGGCAGTTGCTTCACATGATGAACACTAATCGGAAAAGTGGGAATTTGGAACTAGTTAATAAAGATGGAGGAGAGCAATTATGGAAGGTGATATAAAGACAATCGGAGCTGCAATCGCAATCGGTTTGGGAGCAATTGGCCCTGGGTTGGCTATTGGCCAACTTGCTGGCAAGGCTATGGAAGCATTAGGCCGCAACCCCGAAGCAGCTGGCGAGATCCGTCAGAACATGGTGCTAGCTTTGGTTTTCGCGGAAGCTATTGCCATCTACGCACTGGTTATAGCAGCGCTTCTAATCTTCGTAGCATAGTAAGTGCGGCCTCTATTACGCTTCGTATCAGAGTGCCGACTTAAGGAGAGAGCATGGAAGCTCTAGGAATAAACCTCGCGCAACTCATCACCCAGACCGTTGGCTTTCTGGTTCTGCTTTGGCTGTTAAGTAAATTCTTGTATCGTCCTGTTCTCAAAGTGCTTGATGACAGATCCGATCGTATCAAGGCAAGCCTAGACAGCGCAGCGAAAGCTAAAGAAGAGGCTGTAGAAACCCAAGCCAAAATAGAGAAGCAAATTCTTGAGGCGCGAGAGGAAGGCCAAGCACGTATCGCAGAAGCTCAGCAAATGGCAGAACGATTCCGTGAAGAACAGATGGCCAAAGCCCAAGAAGAGATCGTGGCCGAGAAAGAGCGTGCAGAAGCAGAGATTCAACGTGAAAGAGTTGCTGCAATTGAAGAACTACGCCGCGAATTTGCTAGTCTTGCTATCAACGCTGCCGAGCGGGTCGTGGATAGGTCTTTGGATTCCGGAGCCCACCAAGAAGTAATAGAAAAGGTACTTGAAGAAAGTACCTCGATCAAGCGGAGTTAGGAACTCCTATGCCAAGAGCAGTTTCAGCGAGACGATACGCACAGGCCGTTTTCCGCATAGCGGTGGAAAATGACCAACTCGATGAATGGGCAGACGATCTGAATGTGCTAGCGGAAACTGCTGCTAACGAGGATGCGGCGGCGCTTCTCGATTCACCCCAGATTCCCCAAGCCCGTAAAATTGAAATAGTAGACCAACTACTTGGTAACTCTGTAGGATCGCTGGCTAAAAACTTGCTGGCACTTTTAGCAACCAGGAGTGTCACTACCGTTGTAGTCAGTATCAGCAACGAATACGAAACGTTACTCAACTCTTTACGAGGCGTAGAACGGGCAGAAGTGACAACCGCTGTCGAACTTGACGATGGCCAGAAAGATGCCATTGCATCTATTCTCGAAAGCATAGTTGGCAAACAGATACAAGTATCCACCTACGTCGAACCAGGCATTATCGGTGGATTAATAGCGCGGGTGAACGATCAAGTAATTGACGGCAGTATCCGTGCGAGACTCCGTAATATGCATCAGGACATAGTTGGTCAAATATCGTAGAAACAGAAACACAACTAAAGATATGTAACAACCGCCAAACATGTCGACGAATCAATCGGTTACGGCATAGTTAGCGACTCTAAATTGTACGTATCTGACCGCGGGAGGTTCCCATGGCAGTTCGAGGACAGGACATAGCATCAGTAATTAAGCGCCAAATTGAAGAATTTGGGCAAGACTTGTCTATGGTTGACGTTGGTACCGTTGTTGAGGTTGGCGACGGCATAGCAAGAATCCACGGCCTATCGGGGGTGGGTGCTAACGAATTACTTGAGTTTGACGGTGGCACTGTTGGCATGGCACTTAACCTTGAAGAAGACAGTGTCGGCGCTGTCATTATGGGCGACCCTCTTGGTGTTCGAGAAGGCTCTGAAGTACGAGGTCTGGGACGAGTTGCAGAGGTTCCGGTTGGTGAGGCAATGCTGGGACGTGTAGTAGATGGGATTGGTCGCCCAATTGATGGCAAGGGCCCAATTAAGACAACTGAGACCCGCCCGGTAGAATTTGTGGCGCCTGACGTAGCATCACGGCAGGAGGTCAATGTGCCTATGCAAACTGGCATCAAAGCAATTGACGCCATGGTGCCTATTGGTCGGGGGCAGCGTGAACTGATTATCGGGGATCGATCTACAGGCAAAACTGCGATCTGCTCCGACACCATTATTAACCAGAAGAACGGTGATCTGATCTGCATCTACGTTGCTATTGGACAGAAAGTCGGCAAGGTCGCGCAGATCCAAACATTGCTGGAAGAGACAGGAGCGCTAGAACATACGATCATTGTGGCCGCCAACGCCTCTGATTCAGCACCCCTTCAATATTTAGCACCATATACTGGCTGCGCCATCGGAGAATATTTTATGTACAAAGGCCAAGATGCCGTCATCATGTATGACGACCTTTCGAAGCATGCTTGGGCATACCGACAAATGTCTCTCTTACTCCGACGCCCACCAGGCCGTGAAGCGTATCCAGGGGATGTATTCTATCTTCACAGCCGGCTGCTCGAACGCGCTGCCCGTGTGTCGGAAGAACTCGGTGGTGGATCCTTAACTGCTCTACCCGTTATCGAAACGCTTGCTGGTGACGTATCAGCATATGTACCAACAAACGTTATCTCGATTACTGACGGCCAGATATATCTTGAACCGGAGTTGTTCAACTCTGGGATCAGGCCTGCCGTAAACGCAGGTCTGTCCGTTTCGCGAGTAGGAGGCAATGCGCAAACCCGGGCAATGAAAGGTGTAGCTGGACGGCTACGTATAGAATTAGCACAATACCGGGAGCTTGCTACATTTGCACAGTTCGGTACCTCGGACCTCGACGCAGCGACTCGAAGACAACTCGAACGTGGCCAACGGTCTGTAGAGGTGCTGAAACAAGATCAGAGTGTTCCTCTAACGATGGAACAGCAGGTAGTAGTTATGTACGCGCTAGTAAACGGCCACCTTGATGACGTCGATGTCACTAAGGTTCAGAGCTTTGAAGAGGCTCTTCATAACTTTATGCAATCAAATCACCCTGGGATTCTAAAAAGCATTGCTGATGAAAAAGACATCAAAGATACTGATAGTTTAGATAAAGCAATCAGTGACTTTAAACAGAGTGTACCTTACTAGAATGCAAAGGGTTCTTATTGTGGGTCGACAACAAACTATGATCGATAAGGTAACTTCCACTCTTGAACTGGAAGGTTATTCGGTGAGTAGCACACTTTCGGACGATGTCGCTGTCGATTTGGCAACTTCATCAGATTTTGATGCGGTACTTATAGGTAGCGGAGTGTCAGAGCCAGACCGCTTGAAGCTGAAGGGCGATGTTCTTAGAGTCCAACCATCTACCAAAGTAGCGCAAGCTCACGGCCCCGAATCCGTAGTGACGGTCCTAAGACAAGCTTTTAGATCATAAGGAAAATTATCGATTGCCTAGCGTAAGACAAATAAAGAGACGTATCCGGAGTGTCGAGAACACCGCTAAGATTACCAAAGCGATGTCAATGATAGCTGCATCAAAAATGCGCCGGACACAGGAAGCGGCTCTCCAAAGCAGACCATACTCAGATCACCTACGCCAACTGCTTGCGGATTTAGCTGCACAACCGCATGAAGAGGAAAAACTGAGCCCTCTTCTTGAAACAAGGGTTGTCCAACGCCTACAAGTAATCGTTATCACACCAGACCGTGGGTTGACTGGTGGACTAAATTCGAGCATCAACCGCACTGCCGCACAGTTTCTCATCGACCACGAAGGTATTGAAACTACGGTGGTAGCGGTGGGCAAAAAAGGTAGTGAGTTCATGGCTCGCACCGGGCAAAATGTCAAAGCAGTTTTTACGGACCTGGGAGATCGTCCAAACATCGAAGACATTCGTCCAATAGCAACGATTGTAAGCAACCAATATGCGAATGCCGAAGTCGATGCGGTGTATTTGGCATACAGTGACTTCGTCAGTACTGTTTCTCAGAAACCTGTCGTTCTTCCACTTTTACCAGTAATCCCTGCAGCGCTACAAGACAAGGACATGGTTGGCTACATATATGAACCCAATAGCCAAGAAGTGCTCAGTGCACTACTGCCAAGATTTGTAGAGATGCAAATTTATCATGCGGTCCTCGAGGCAATCGCCAGCGAGCAGTCAGCACGCATGGTAGCGATGAGAAACGCAACGGATAACGCGAATCAGATGGTTGATGACCTGACACTTGTGATGAATAAAGCACGACAAGAGTCAATAACAACAGAGCTGCTAGACATCGTAGGTGGTGCAGCAGCTGTCGAGGCTTAGTACGGAGGATACATGGCAACTGGAAAGATCACTCAAGTCATAGGCACCGTAGTAGACGTGGAATTCCCTCCAGACGGGATGCCCGGAATCTACAACGCACTTAACACTAGCATTGGTGATGAAAAACTAGTGCTAGAAGTCGAGCAGCACATTGGCAACAATTGGGTGCGCTGTTTGGCAATGGGATCAACCGATGGGTTGAAGCGCGGCACAGAAGCACTCGACACCGGAGCACCCATCTCTGTACCGGTAGGTGACGCATCTCTCGGACGACTCTTCAACGCACTCGGGGAAACACTCGATAAGCTTGAACCCGTTGAGGCTGATGCAACCTGGCCTATCCATCGAACTCCCCCAGCTTTCGCAGAACAAGCAACAACTATTGATGTGCTAGAAACAGGGATCAAAGTGTTCGACCTAATTGCGCCCTTCACTAAAGGCGGTAAGGTAGGCGCATACGGGGGAGCCGGAGTTGGGAAAACCGTTATTATTCAGGAGTTGATTCGTAACATCGGTACTGAGCATAAAGGGGTATCAGTCTTTGCTGGAGTGGGTGAACGATCACGTGAGGGCAACGACCTATGGAATGAGATGAAAGAGTCAGGGGTGCTAAAAAGTACCATGCTCGTATTCGGCCAAATGAACGAGCCGCCGGGTATTCGTGCCCGTGTTGGTCTCACTGGCCTCACGATGGCTGAATATTACAAGGAAGAACGCGGACAAGATGTCCTTATCTTTATTGACAACATTTATCGCTACATCCTAGCCGGCATGGAAGTATCGGCGCTTCTTGGCCGTATGCCTTCAGCCGTTGGCTATCAGCCAACATTAGCAACTGAAATGGGAGAGTTACAAGAACGAATCACCTCCAGTGCAAACGGCTCAATTACATCCTTTCAAGCGGTATACGTGCCAGCGGATGACTACACTGATCCAGGTATCGTGACAACATTTGGGCATCTTGACGCAAATATCTCTTTGGAGCGGGCGCTTTCAGAACAAGGTTTGTACCCAGCTGTAGACCCACTTGCATCAAATTCACGAATTTTGGAGCCCTCCATCGTAGGCCAAGCTCACTACGATGCCGCACGTGGTGTGCAGCAAGTATTACAGCGATACCGCGATCTTCAAGACATAATAGCAATTCTAGGTGTCGAAGAATTATCTGAAGAAGATCGCTCCATTGTTACGAGAGCTAGGAAAATTCAGCGTTTCCTTACACAGCCGTTCTTTGTAGCGGAACAATTCACTGGTCAAGCTGGTCGCTACGTGTCCATTAATGACACTGTTAAAGGGTTCACAGAGATCCTTGCAGGACAACATGATGACCTCCCTGAGCAGGCATTTTATATGGTGGGCACGATAGAAGAAGCTCGCGAAAAAGGTGAACAGATGCAAACGGAAACTGCATAGATGGCATCGTTTCAACTCGAAATTGTTACTGCCGAGCGAATAGTGTACTCCGAGCAGGTGGACCTGCTCGTAGCCCCAGGCACCGACGGTGAACTTGGGATATTACCCAATCACTCCCCCCTATTAACTACGTTGAAGGCCGGTGAAATTTGTGTCGAGCAAAATGATGAAAGAAATTATATTGCTGTCACTGGTGGATTCTTGGAAGTAATCGGTAACAAAGCAACTATCCTTGCAGACACCGCAGAGTACGCAGATGAAATTAACGAAGAACGGGCAGAGGAAGCGATGAAACGCGCGGAGCAAAGAGTCGAGTCATCTACTTCTGCAATGGATCTGGAACGAGCTGTCGCTGCAATGCGTAGATCACAAGTAAGACTCCGGGTAGCCCGCCGAAAGCGGACCTCAAATAGTACGAGCCGCTCGTAGAGCTAGCCGGGTATCAGCGGATTCACACCCTTTTTCATTAGGTAGAAGGTCATAGACTGTAAAGACAGTACTGGATCAATGTTCCTGATCACTGTATCGGGTGGAACCACAGGCGCAATAGGAGCGTAATTTAAAATACCCCGAACACCGGCTAGAACCAGTTCATCAATCACAGGTTGGGCTTGGACTGATGGTACAGCGACAATCCCAATAGAAATGTTGTACTCATTTATGGTCTTGGTCAGTGCATCCATAGAAATAACTTCGATCCCACCAAGTTTGCGCCCAATCTGACTTGCATCACTATCAAATGCCGCAACAACATTGAATCCCTCAGGCACAAAACCCGGGTAGTTAATAATCGCTTCTCCCAAACGTCCAACTCCAATCAAGCAAGCAGGCCAATTCTGATCTAATCCTAAGATCTGTTGTAACTCATCGCGCAAGAATTTAACGTCGTAGCCTTTGCCTTGCTTACCAAATCTACCAAAGTAGCTCAAATCCTTGCGAATCTGGGCTGGGGTCATCTGTAACAGTGTGCCCAGATCATGGGAACTAACAACCATTGATCTGGATTCCAATAACTGGGTTAGTGCACGTATATACATTGGCAGTCGGAGGACGACTACGTCTGGGACCATTGCTGGAGTCAAGACTTCGTTCTGAGTCATGGTTAGATCTCCAGAGGCACTGTCTGTGACACGCTTCACAAACTTACCACCTTGTTATTCTAATCGTAGTCTAGTACATCGTCAATCTGACAAGATTCAGCAATCGCACTTAGTGTATTTCAAAATATCCTAATAGCTCGTTTATGGCTTCGTGATGCCGCG
This sequence comes from SAR202 cluster bacterium, assembly GCA_022448725.1. Classification (GTDB taxonomy): domain Bacteria; phylum Chloroflexota; class Dehalococcoidia; order Lucifugimonadales; family VXLM01; genus VXLM01. The sequence continues at coordinate 55,926 of JAKUTR010000010.1, forward strand.
CACGAGCTTTTTTATATTGACTTATAAATACGAAAATGGTACGATGCCGGCCTGTTAATCGCTATCGAATGAAAACTTAGAGTGCAAGCTAATGCCCGACAGTAACAAGGTCGAACTGAAGAAGGGATTCAAAGACGTTTACTTTGACCGAACCACGACGAGTCAGATCAGTTCGAAGCCTGGGAAACTGTTATACCGCGGATTCAATATAGACGACCTAGCTGAGCATTCAACTTTTGAAGAGACCACCTCCCTTCTACTCTATGGACACCTTCCTACAGCGTCCGAGTTGGATGCCGTCGAGGATAAGCTTAAGGGGTACCGTGCGCTACCTGATGAAGTAAAACAGATCATCACGATAATGAGGCTCCAGCACCCCATGGACGTGCTACGCACTTGCGTATCGGTTATGGGGATGTCCGATGCAGATGATATGTCGACAGAGTCAAAAGACATCGCCGAAAAAGGTCTTCGGCTCACTGCGGCTATCTCAACCATCGTAGCAACTCACACTCGACTACGTAACGGGCTAGAGGTTATCGAGCCAGATACATCTTTGGGGCACGCGGCAAATTTCCTCAAGATGCTTAGGGGTGTAAATCCTTCAACCGAGGATGCCCGATTAATCGATAAAGACTTGATCCTCCATGCTGAACATGGAGCCAATGCATCGACCTTTGTTGCTCGTATTGCTGCATCAACGAGAGCAGACTTCTATGCGGCTATAACCGCAGCAATCGCAACACTGAAAGGCCCGAGACACGGAGGCGCAGCTGAAGGAGCCATGAAGATGGCTCAAGAAGTGGGAACAGTTGAGAATGCGGAGAATTACGTGAATGGTCTACTCGAGAAAGGTGAGCGGGTTATGGGTTTTGGCCATGCAGTATACCGTGACATAGATCCAAGATCTCGGCACTTGCGTACGGATGCCAAAGAGCTCGGCGAGCGAGTAGGCCAACCGAAGTGGTACTCGATAATCGAAGCTGTGACCGAGACAAAAGCAATGAAACGACGTGCTCGCTTAGGGCTAAACCCCAATGTGGATCTCTGGTCAGGTGCGATTTATTCGTTGTTGGGCATCCCAGATGATTTATTCGTCCCAATATTTGCTATGGGACGAATGCCTGGCTGGACAGCTCATACAATGGAGCAACTCTCCGTGAGCGACATCCTCCGGCCAAGGCTGCTCTACTCTGGCCCCGAAGATCGCCAATATACGCCAATTGAGGAACGAGTAGGTACAGAGACTTCGTAGACAATGGAAGGAACATTGCAATGGCAGAGTCAATCGTAAAAGAGGATTCTACTGATACTGGGTGCAAGCACCGGTGGAAAATTGCGAGCCCTAACGGTCCAACTAGCGAAGGGGTTTGCCTAGACTGCGGTGCAATTGACGAATTTAAGAATAGTATGCCTGTATCGGGGTGGGATCGAGATGGCGCCAAAAATGACAAAAAGGGCAAAGACCAAAAAGATAACAAGACTCCCTCAGCATCCTCAAAGTGACCAGTATCGCAAGTTCTGCTGAAACCCGAAATTAGTTAGTTGAACTACGGCATGGTTACTGCCGCCCCATTTTCCGATCCCCATGCCTAGCACTGCTGAACAAGCTATAAAACAACAAATTGGTGAGCTCGGCAAAATTAGTTTCGCCGACTTTATGAGGATCGCCCTGTATCACCCCAGTGATGGGTACTATTCCGCTCAACGCAACGATCGATCAGATGACTACTATACTAGCCCCAGGGCTCACCCGGCATTTGGAGCTCTGATAGCGATTCACCTGCGCCACCTTTGGACACTTCTTGGGCACCCGACACCATACAACGTGGTCGAAATTGGTTCAGGAACTGGGGTGCTTGGTTGCGACGTAGCATCGTATGCCTCTAACAAACTCGAACTCTTCTCAGATTCGTTGCGGTATCTATCAACTGATTTGCATGAGACCGAACTCCCAATGGGCACAACTGGCTGTGTAGTATCAAATGAACTGCTTGATGCGTTTCCTGTACACCGTTTCCAGATAGTCAATGGTGAGGTAAAAGAGATATATGTCACCCTATCCGGCAACGACTTCTGCGAGGTTGTTGGCGAGGCATCTACAGATCAATTAAAAGACCGATTGGCTGATTTGGATATCAGGATGCCTGAAGGCCATCGTGGTGAAATTAACCTTGGCATACAACCATGGTTCGATAAAGTATCGAAAATTATAGAACGAGGTTTCCTTATAACGATCGACTATGGCTACGAAGGGATCCCTTACTACCAAAACCACCCCAACGGTACGCTCCAAACTTATTGGGAACATACTCAAGGCGTCACTCCTTACAAAAATGTAGGAAAACAGGACATTAGTGCGCACGTAGAGTTCAGCTCCTTGATCAACATAGGCCGTAAATTCGGATTCCATCCTCTAACATTTATGACTCAAAACCAGTACCTCAAAAATCTTGGAATTGACGTTTGGATTGGGAATCTTCGCCGCAGCGATTACGCCTCTGAAGAACAAGAGGCTAATTTGTTCGGTATGCGCGACCTTATCAGACCTGAGGGCCTGGGTGGATTCAAGGTCTTGATACAATACAAAGGAGCCGATATAGCTGGACAGGATCCCCTGCCTACTGACATACCCCTATCGGAACAACATCCCCCGTTACTTAGCGATAGGCATTTGGAATTAGCACTGGCACGTTACCCCGACTCGAATTCCAGTTTTCAGTCCCTCTGGCCTTGGGGATCTACATCTGAGGATTCGACAACTTTGTCAGAGTGAGCAGACTCATCCACCAACGGCGTGTAGATATCAGTTTTTTTTGCTGAGGTAATAAAACCGGTGTGGCCAATCATCCGGTGGTCCGGCCGGACACTCCGACCGCGGACAGCCCATGTTCTCATAAGGATTTCCGTAGTTTCAATCATCCCAAACGTCCGCTCAGCTTCAAGGCGTTGGACCAATTCGTGCACCTGCAGAATCGTCGGTAGAAATGTCAGCAATATACCGCCAGGTGCTAGGGCTGTGACTGCATTCGAAACAACCTCCCAAGGCTGTGGCAAATCCAGAATAATCCGATCCAAGTCAGTTTCATCAATTCGCTCGGATACATCCCCTTGCTTGAACTCAACAACTGAGCAATCCGGCATCATTGCGAAAAGGTTTTCTCGAGCCCGCTCTGTCATATCTTCACGTATATCGTAAGTGTAGATCTTTCCTTCACTGCCAACTGCCCGTGCAAGTGCAATAGTTAGTGCCCCCGACCCCGTACCAGCTTCGGCTACGCGTGCTCCTGGGAAAATATCACCGTATGTGATAATGGCTCCTATGTCCTTCGGATAGATCACTGTAGCTATACGAGGCATTATCCGGATGAAATCAGCAAGGCCTGGCTTCACCGCCAACAGCACATGTCCTTTAGAGGTTGTTAATCGAACTCCATCATTCTTCCCTATTATTTCGTTATGTTCGAAGTTACCAAGATGGTTCTGGTCTTTTTTATCAGCCTGAAGCGATGTTAGGTAGCGCCTACCTCTGCGATCAATCAGCATCGCATAATCTTCATCTTTGAAACGATATCGGGGGGTATTGGAGGCGGTCATGATTATATCCAGTAACAGACCCAGGAGATTATTTATTTTCTATTTATAGGAACGTTGATTAACCGTTATGGAACTTAAATTGATTCAGTTTCCAAGACCCCTACCCTCTTCAACACTTCATAAACCTCTCTAGCACGCGTCTCCCCAGCATCCGGATTTGGGGGCCTTACTGAAGAATTCTCTATCACTCCTAAGTAATGGAGGATATATTTACAAACGGAGTAGGCGTGAGGATCAAAAGTGCAGTAATTTAGGATTGGGACGAGCTTTTCATAGTACAGAGCCCGAGCCTCATCCCAACGATTATCCTTCACTAGTTCGTAAAGCTTTACTTCATGAGAAGGAACAAGAGTCGCACTACCAGATATCACGCCATCGGCACCCATCTGGTAAGCCAATAAGCTCATCAAATCCCAACCGCAAAGCACTGGGGTTTTCAACAATCCCTTCGCTTCATAGTTCTTGTCCGGGATACCACTGATCTTGAGAGCAATAATATTTTCCGTTGCTTCCGTCAATGGAAGAATGTCATCACCGATGGATAAATCACCTCTGGCACCTTGGTCATATAGCATCACTGGGACAATGTCGGCAAGCTTCAAGAAATAGTCGCTTATAACACCGTCGATAGGCGGACGGGACATCACGTAATCAGCTCCGGCGCCCTTAGCTACTTCTCCAACCTGGAGACCATAATCAAACTCTGCATTTATGATTCCGACACCTACAGGCACCCGGCCGGCAACATACTCAACTACTGCGCGGGCCGTGTCTCGTCTCTCATCCATGGTATAAGTATCATATTCACCTATCTTCCCCTGGACCACGACACTTGTCACTCCCGCCTCTAAAACTCGATCAATCTGTCGGTAAATGCCTTCTAAGTCAATTGCACCAGACTCAGAAAATGGGGTCATCAGTAAGGTATTCACTCCAGTTAATATTTTCATGTTTTCTCCTTACTTTACCTCTCTAAGCCGGAGTCCATGCACCTCACTATTACCCCACTCATCATAGCAGGAATAATAGACACAAAATACGTCACCATCCGGTAATAAAACTAAACCCGGGTAACCGCAATTCCAGTCAGCTCCTGCATAGAGTTGTCCCCCAAATTCCCAGCTAATTCCTTGGTCGTAAGTCACACTAAGACTCACCCCGAGCTTGTCAGGATCTCGGTCACGGTAAGCACAAAGGATTGTTCCTGAAGGCAATTGAATTAGACTAGGGGTCTGTCCGCAAAATGGTAGTGGCTTAGGAGTAGACCACGTTCTCCCTTCATCATCTGAGTCGGATTGGTAAGATGTGTATGGTGGATCCTGGGTTCTGACAACTGCTAGCAGATGTCCCTCTTCAACTTGGGTCACGGCGAGTTCATGAAAATTGATGGCCGGATGCTGAGCTACGATGCAAGTGTTCGGCCATGTTTTCCCACCATCTTGTGAAAAAGCCACTGTGGAATAACTCTTACTCCCATCTTTCGCTGCACTTGAGGGATTTATAACACCCATGGAAGTTGCTGAGCCATACACCGGGATCATCCACTGACCGTCAGAAAGTTGGATCATTGAGCCTGAGGTGTTCGGCTCAGTCCAACCGTCAAAAAGTGTGAGCTCTTCGCCCATAGGGCCCCATGAGCACCCCCTGTCAACTGATCGAATCGGGAACACGTGAGCCTCAGGGTTGGCCACAGTAGACCTTCGCGCTAAGAACACATACATCAATAGATTCCCATCAGGAGTGATGGTCATACTTCGACCACCGGCGCAATCCCAACCCGGAATCTCTACTACCTTATTGGGGGACTGCCAGCTACGTCCGTCGTCCGTTGAACGTACCGTCATCACTACGCCGTCGTCAGTCCGCAAATGGTCAGTTCCCTCACGGTAACCAATTAAAAGATCTCCTCCGGGTAACAATACGATCCCGGTTAGAGATCTCGATCGCGGGGCTATCCCACCAACAATTGTTCGTCGTTCAAGGATCTCAAGCACTACGTTAGACGTAAAAACGTGGCATTCAAATGATCGATGGTTGCATTAACCATGTATTCGACTAGGAGTTTACCTTTCTCGGCAGTTGCAAAACTAGGACGCCCCCAGATTCCATCAGGCGCATACTGCTTCATTGGTCCCAGGTCGAAAGCAGAGGCGTCTAACGATGGCACATAGTCAATTCTATCCTCACCAACCTGTTCAGGAGCTATATGCATCATGATTGATGTTTCCATCTCTCCCGCATGTAGATCTTCATCAAAAGTCTCTACTATCTCTGTTAGCTTCGCCCCACTCTGTAGCATAGGCTGGACAAGAACGGCTTTCCCTTCCGATTGAGCCCAGTTAACTTGTCGTACGGCAACTTTTAGCGCGATATTTCCGCCATGAAAGTTGAGCACGCCGATACGAGTAAAGCCTTGGGAGATAAGACTCATACAAATGTCTTTAGTGATAGTTTTAAGTGATTCGTGAGTGATAGATACAGATCCCTTGAATCCGTCGTGCACTTCTGAAGAACCATATGGAATACCAGGTAGAAGAAGTGCTCCCATCCGGTTCGCAACAAGCTTAGAAACATACTCGGCCTGAGCCCAATCCACAGAAAGTGGGAGATGTGGTCCGTGCTGTTCAATGGCACCGACTGGAAGAATAGCTGTATCTACGCCACTCTCGTCTATGTCTTGGGAAGTATTGGTTACGTCAAGCATCACACATGATGTTATGACCGTAACCTATGAACGTCAACATTTCAGCACGAGACTAAGTACGCCGGACGATCTACCCTTTCCAGCGAAGAACCGGCTTACGAGCTGCCTGAGCCTCATCAAGACGAGTATTCGGAGTGTCATGGGGTGCGTCATGAAGGAGATCTGGGTTTTCTTCGGCCTCTTTGGCAATTGCTTTCATGACCATAATAAACTGGTCGAGTGTCTCTTTACTCTCTGTCTCAGTTGGTTCAATGAGAAGCGATTCTTCCACTACGTTGGGTAATGGGAAATACATCGTCGGAGGATGGATTCCATAATCGATTAATCGCTTACAGATGTCCTTAGCATCAGTCCCGTGGGCATCTTTCAAGCTTTTGGCAGACAGGACAACTTCGTGCTTACAATGGCGGTCGTGTGGAAGATCAAAAGTGCCACGCAGTTGAGTTAGGAGGTAGTTAGCATTTATTACAGCATCTTCGCTTATTTGGGATACACCTTGATTCCCTAGAGTCCTGATATATGCATAGGCACGAACTAAAGCTCCAAAATTACCATGGAAAGGACTAAGCCGTCCTACACTCTCAGGAGGCGTAAATAGTGAGAATTTCTCCGTCCCGTCCTCTGCTGTCTCTTTTTTAACTGTTGGGGTAGGTAGGAAGGGCAGTAACCGCTCACTGACCATAACAGCCCCAGCACCTGGTCCTCCGCCACCATGTGGCTGAGTAAATGTTTTATGTAGGTTCGAGTGCACGACATCAAATCCAAGTTCACCCAGTTTCACTTTACCAAGAAGAGCATTGAGATTAGCGCCATCCCCGTAAACAACACCACCAGCTTCACGAACAATTTGAACAACTTCCAGAAGGTTCGTGTCAAAGATCCCTAGTGTGCTTGGTTGGGTAAGCATGAATCCAGCCAAGTCCGGCCCAACGGCCACTTTAAGCGCTTCTATGTCCGTGTCGCCATTATCATTGGTGGGAAGTGAAACCACATGAAATCCGGCGACAACGGCAGAGGCAGGGTTGGTGCCGTGAGCACTATCAGGAATCAAAACTTTTTTACGACCCGTATCTCCGCGGGACAAGTGGTAGGCTCTCGCCATGAGCATACCGGCCAATTCACTCTCAGCACCTGCCTTGGGTGAGACGTTGGCACCTGCCATTCCCATTATTTCCGTAAGCATCTCTTGGAGATGCCAAATGATTCTGAGTGCCCCCTGTACAGTCTCATCCGGCTGTAAGGGGTGTATCTCAGAAAAACCAGCTAGCCCAGCCATTTCGTCGTTCAACTTAGGGTTGTACTTCATCGTACAACTCCCAAGTGGATAGAAATTATGATCAATAGAGAAGTTGAACTGACTGAGCTGCGAAAAATATCGAACGATCTCGCTTTCGGATACCTCCGGCATCTCAAGTTGGTCACGCAGCAAGTTTTCGTCGGGTAATTTCGTCTTTGGTACGTCCAGTGGAACGAACGTGGTCCCAACTCGGCCAGCGGCACTACGATCCATTAAGAGTTGGCGCTTTTGTTCTTCAAGAGATCTCAGCAAAGTCATTCTGACATTACCCCGATCTCTGCTAATGCTGAAGCAAACGCTTCGATCTCTTCCCGAGTATTTACGTCTGTACAACAAACTAGCATGCCATTAGCTATCTGATCGCTAACATCCATACCACCTATGATCCTACGATCCAGCAGACGCTCATTGATCTTACTGGGAGGTTGTGGGCACTGAATGACAAATTCCCGAAAGAATGTCCCTTCCAGTGGAACACTGTATCCAGGGATCTTCTCGACTAATGAAGCTAAGTAGTGCGCCTTGTGATAGCAAAGTTCGGAAAGATGCTTTAAACCTTTCTTGCCTTGTGCAGCCATATAAACTGTCGACATCAACGCAATGAGACCAACCGAAGTACAGATATTGGATGTAGCTTTCTCACGCCGAATATGTTGTTCACGGGTTTGAAGAGTCAGCACATAACCAACCCGCCCCTGGGTGTCCACAGTTTGACCAACAATCCGACCTGGCATTTGTCGTAAAAATTCACGCTCACCTTTACAGGCAAAAACGCCGACGTATGGACCTCCAAATGTCGGTGCAACGCCCAGAGCCTGACCTTCGGCAACTACGATATCAGCGCCGTAGTCGCCAGGCGGCTTAAACATACCGAGAGAAACAAGATCCGCCACTACCACTAGAAGTCCACCTTTTGAGTGAATTGACTCACCCAATGACTCAAGATCCTCCATATAACCAAACACGTTGGGCTGCTGAACTACAAGACAGGCTACGTCTTCACCAATGTCCAGATCCTCGTTCGAAAACACGTCTACGGGAAGTTCATGACCCTGCGTATAGGTTCGAACAACGTCGGCATAGTCGCTTGATACCGTATCTAACAATACGATACGATTTCTGCCAGTGATCCGGGCCGCCATCATTGCTGCCTCAGCCAAAGACGTAGAGCCTTCGTACATCCCGGAGTTTGCAACGTCCATGCCTGTCAGTTGACATACTAGTGACTGGAATTCGTAATGCGCCTGTAAGGTTCCCTGTGATACTTCCGGCTGGTAGGGGGTATAGGAAGTCATGTACTCACTACGACTAGCCAGTTGTCTCACAATTGCCGGCACGTGATGACTGTAGGCACCAGCCCCAAGGAAACTGGCGTAGTCTCCCGGAGTTACGTTCTGAGCAGCGAGGTTCTCTAGTTCTTTTCTTAGTTCGAATTCCGAAACTGGGCTGGGGATATCAAGGTCCGGAAACCTATATTCTTCAGGGATATCGTCAAATAACTCTGACGCAGATGCGATCCCTATTGAATCGAGCATTGCTGCGCGGTCTTTTTCAGTATTGGGTGAGTAAGGCGACGTGAAGTCGTTGTTCATACAAAAACGGTCTAGAAAGATTTTGAAAGAATATAATTATAACCGAGAGTATTTGCTAGCTTTCCAGGAACTGTTCATACTCCTCGGCTGACATAAGCTCATCTAAGCTGGACGTATCTGCAACCTCAACTTTGATCATCCATCCCTGTTCATAAGCTGAATCATTCACGATCTCCGGGGCATCAGACAATTCTTCGTTACGCTGAATCACCGTACCGGTCACAGGAGAATACAACTCGCTAACCGCCTTAACAGATTCGATTTCACCAAACTGTTCCTGTGATACAACTTTAGCGCCTGGCTCTGGTAGTTCAACGAAAACCACGTCGCCCAGTTCATCAGCCGCGTAAGTAGTGATTCCAATTACTACTTCAGTATCAGATTCAACCCGAACCCACTCGTGTTCTTTTGTGTATTTTATGTCAGCAGGATAAGACATTAGCGACTCCGGAGGTAGAACGGTAGACAGGTCACCTCAGCCTCAATTTTCTTGCCTCGAATCTCAATAAAGAGGCGGGTCCCCTCACTTGTGAAACCAGAACGAACATAGCCGAGGCCGATAGCCTTGTCAAGGGTAGGTGAAACGCTACCACTGGTAACTGTACCAATCATTTCCGCCCCATCTGTTATTGGATACCCATGTCTCGCGATTCCCCTGCCTACCATGGTAAAACCCACTAATGAGCGTGAAGGCGCCATCTGTCTCATCTCGCGTAACGTTGTACCCGGGATGTAAGCTTCGCGATTAGCATCTACGAACTTATCAAGCCCTGCCTCGTAGGGATTTATTGTTTGGTCCATGTCATTACCATGGAGAAGCAACCCCGCCTCAAGTCTCAGCACATCACGTGCACCAAGACCACAAGGGATAGCCCCGTGTTGTATTAGCTGATCCCAGACATCCAAAACGACATCTGTAGAAGGCATTATCTCGAAACCATCCTCGCCAGTGTACCCAGTACGCGCTACCAACATCGTCTGCCCACATATAGCCATCTCGACTATGCGAAAGGGGCCCACGCTCTCCAAATCTGATTCGGCCAACGCGGATAATGTCTGAAACGAGTCAGGCCCCTGTACTGCAATCATCGCTGTACGCTCAGAAACATCATCTATTGCTACAGAGTCATCGTTGGGGAGCCATCGGTTCAGCCACGACGAAATCGCTTCTCGATTACCTGCGTTAGGTATCAACATATATTCCATCGGACTGAGCCTGTAGACAATATTATCGTCGATGATGCCACCCTCTTGATCACACGTAACACCATACTTTGCCCGGCCCACAGCAAGCTTTTCAACATCTGTACTAAAGATACAACTAAGGAACTCTCCTGCACCTGTCCCCTTGACCACAACACGTCCCATGTGGGATACGTCAAATATACCGACACTATTACGAACGGCACGCGTCTCGTCCAAGATACCGGTGTATTGAACAGGCATGTCCCAACCGCCAAATGGAACCATGCGAGCTCCTAGTGAAATATGTGACGGGTGGAGTGGTGTCTTAAATAGTGTTTCCATGTTGCTTCGCTGTTTCTAAAGGTTAGTTCTTGGCATTTCTGTCTACCCGACATATGGCGTGTACCTAGCAAATAGCCAAAACCATTTGTTGGGCGGGATTCCCATCTGTCGATTCCCTACCATTATACGTAACGATGCCGTCTAAACTGAAATGATTAAATCGGTGGGTTCATCTAATTCATCGATTTGATCTATTGATAACAAACCCACAGGATTTGCACATGGCTCCAACCTGTTAGACTACTTTTTATAAGATATCGTGACCCCCATATAGATACACTGGAGTTAATCAAATGTCGTTTTTTTTCATACAGATGTCTGATCCTCAATTCGGGATGTTTGCATCGAGAGACGCAGCACCCTCTGACGGTAGTTTCCCCGAAACTGAACTGTTCGAAAAAGCCATTGCTGCCGCCAACAGGTTGAGGCCTGCGTTCGTGGTTATAACAGGCGACCTAGTGCAAGTTCCCACAGATGAAAGACAGCATGAAGAATTAACCCGTATAGCTGGTTTATTAGATGAAGATATCCCTCTAAAGTTGGCCCCAGGTAACGCAGACCTCGGCAATACACCAACAGATGAGAGTCTATCTCGATTCCGTAATAAATTCGGTCGCGATTACTACTCCTTTGATCACGAAAACAGCCATTTCACCGTCGTCAATAGTTGTCTTGCTTTTGATCCTTCGGAAGTCCCATCAGAATGGGAAGCAGAACTCACTTTCTTGAAAGAAGACCTAGCAGCAGCTGGTGAGAGCAAGCATCGGATTCTTTTCATGCATCACCCATTATTTGGTGATGACCCTACCGAAGCCGACAATCACATGAGTATCCCTCAAGACCAGCGTAAAGAATTGTTGAACCTCGCACACGAAACCACTGTCACAGCTGTTTTCGCGGGCCATTGGCATCGCCCACACGAAGTTAACGACGGCGATCTGATGATGGTAATTACTGGTGCCGTGGGCTATCCCATAAGTGGTGGATCGGGCCTTCGGATAGTAAAAGTATACGATGATCGTCTTGAGCATGAATATTTCAGTATGGATACAATCCCAGACACAGTCTCCCTGTAGCTAACTGTGCTAAGCTCTAATTCACCATAGGCTGAAGCAAAACTTCGCCTATTCCCATACAACTACCAAGCTTACCCACTTCGTTTATCAAGTCTGATATAGACTCCCTCTGTTAGTAGGTCTCAATGCAGCGCTGGGTGATGGGTAACAGCCAATTTACAGATTAGAACGGCTTGTACTGATTGACGATCGGCATCCGTCTGTCCCTACCAAAGTTACGCGGTGTTATCTTGACACCAGGGGGAGCCTGCCGACGCTTGTACTCGCTACGATCCACAAGTGTGACAACTTGTTGGACCATCTCTCTATCGAAGCCCAGAGCTACTATGTCATCCAGGCTACAGTCCTCTTCAACATAAGCTGTGAGTATAGGATCAAGAATTTCATAAGGCGGAAGTGAGTCTTGGTCGGTTTGATCAGGCCGAAGTTCTGCGCTTGGCGGCTTAATCAATACCGCTTCGGGAATAACATCATGACCACTGAGGCCATTCCTATAACGCGCTAGATCGTACACCATTGTTTTGGGAACATCCTTGATAACGGCATAGGCTCCAGCCATATCTCCATAAATAGTTGCGTATCCAACGGCAATTTCGCTTTTGTTTCCGGTGGTTAGTACAAGGCTTCCAAATTTGTTGGACATAGCCATTATTAGGTTGCCACGAATCCGAGACTGGAGGTTCTCTTCTGCTGTGTCGGGTTCTAATCCATGGAAATGTGATTCAAGGGTACGTAGTGAGGAGGCAAACGCTTCCTCAATTGGGATTGACTTCATCTCGATACCCAGATTCTTACTTAATTGATGCGCGTCATTAATACTACCTTCAGAGGAATATCTTGATGGCATTGAGACACCCGTAACGTTACTGGCACCTAAAGCATCTACCGCAACCGCAGCGACGATACTGGAATCTATCCCACCAGACAGAGCTATAACTACCTTCTTGAATCCGGATTTCAAGACATAGTCACGGGTGCCTATTACAAGTGCAGCGTACACTTCTCCCACAGCATCATATCGGGTCGGAGACCGGCTCGGTATTGGCACCTTAGGGACGTGTTGTATCTTCGCAAGCGATATAACTTCAGGTATGCAAAACTCACCAACAACCGGTTCTTCATTCACTGATATTTGAGTATCACCGACTACCAAATTCCGTACCATACCTAAGTCAAGATCTGAGACAACTAATTCCTCTTGGAATTGACTCCCTATCTCTACTACATCACCTAGAGGGTCATGAATGATACTGGCCCCATCAAAAACAAGTTCATCCTGGCCACCGACCAAATTAAGGTATGCAACATAAACACAGTTCTCTGAAGCACGGGTAGCCAACATTTCCTCACGAGCCTCAATCTTACCGGTGTAAAAAGGTGAGGCACTTATGTTGACAATAAGTTCTGCCCCGGCAGATTTTTGAACGACTGTCGGTCCCACTGTGTGCCAAATATCTTCACAGATATTTATACCAACCGACGCTTCACCTATTTTGAATACTGGGCATCGATTTCCTGGCTTGAAGTAGCGCTCTTCATCAAAGACCCCGTAGTTTGGGAGATATATCTTACGGTAAACATGAGCTAGTTCCCCATCACAGGCAATAGCAGCAGCGTTATATAGAGGTCCGTCGGAATCGACAAAACCCAATACCGCAGAAATCCCTTTGGATGCAGCTACCACCTCATGCATTCGCTTTTTGTTCTCTTCAACAAATTTGGACTTGAAAAGCAGGTCCTCAGGGGGATAGCCAGTGATAGCTAATTCTGGAAACGCAATCAGATCAGCGCCGAGTTCTCTCGCGCGTCGCATGTAATCAATGACCTTAGCTGTATTACCATCTAGGTCACCAACAACAGTATTAATTTGAGCAAGGGCGATTCGGAAGGTACTCATATATGTTTAAGCGTGACTCCCGCAGCCATATTTAGGTTTCCTGATCAACTTTAGATCCCAAACCTATTAGCCCACGGATACAGCTATGCAAATAGGATAATCCAGTTCACCTATTTTTAGATACAAACTCAGCTATACGCTCCAAAGCACGCTGGAGATTTTCAGTAGAATTCGCGAAAGAAAATCGGATACAGCCCTCTCCGTATGCTCCAAAGGATTGCCCTGCAAGAGCGGCCACCCCATATTCTTGAAGCAGTTCATCAGCGAACTGTCTACTCGTCATACCGGTTCCTTGGATATTCGGGAAGGCGTAGAAAGCACCCTTGGGCATAGGACATCTGATACCTGGGATCGCATTTAAGCCGTTGACGAAAACGTCTCTGCGTGCTTTGAATTCATCACGGAAACGGTACGTTTCTTCCTGAGGGCCTTCCAACGCTTCTCTCGCTGCTACTTGAATCGCTGATGCCGTGTGGGAAACGCTGTTGGTGTTCAGCTTTACAAAGTGTTCTACTAGTGGCTCTGGCATTACGCCGTAGCCTACACGCCACCCCGTCATCGCGTAGGTTTTTGAAAATCCATCTAGAATGATACTTCGTTCCAACATGCCATCGTGACTTGCAATACTCTTAAAGTCCCCTTCGAACATTAATCGGATATAGACCTCATCAGTTAATACCCACAAATTATTCTCTATCGCTAATTTTGCCAAATCTCTTAGAGTTTTCTCTTCAACAACACTGCCACAGGGATTGTTTGGTGAATTAACAATCATGAGCTTTGTCTTCGAGGTAATTGAATCTGCCACTTCACTAACATCGATATCAAAATCACGCTCGGAGAGGAGTTTGATGGGCACCGGAACACCACCCACAAAATTGATCATTGACTCATAGATTGGGAATCCCGGATTAGGGTAAAGCACCTCATCTCCTTCATCAACGAGAGCTAGCATGGAGTAGAACATGATGGGCTTCGCTCCGGAGGTAACCACAACGTTATCTGGGCCCACATCGATATTTCGTGTCTGGGATACCTCGTTAGCTATAACAGCTCGTAAATCAGGGGTACCGGCAGATGGTCCGTAGTGTGTATAACCATCTTTCAGGGCTTGAGCTCCTGCATCTACAATGTTTGATGGAGTATCAAAGTCAGGCTCACCTATCTGCAGATGTATTATGTCTCGACCCTCTGCTTCAAGCGCCTTTGCTTTGGCGAGTACTTCGAAGGCAGTTTCAGTACCAAGCCGGCTCATTCGCTCAGCAATTTTCATGTTTCCCTCTCAACCATTTCACTAACGCTAGTATACCATTGAGGTGATCGTGAACTGCCTCCCGGCAATTCATGATCTCTGTGAACAAGGCCTCCGTGATACAATCTTGACGTATGAACGTATACCTAGGTGTGCCTCGAGGTTTTTGTGCTGGTGTGGTGATGGCAATTGACGTGGTCGAGATAGCACTCAGACGGTTAGGTCCACCGGTGTACATGAAACACCAGATCGTTCACAACCCATACGTTGTGGGGTCGCTTGAAAAAAAGGGCGCGATCACCGTTGAAAAGGTAGAGGAAATCCCTAACGGTTCAACAGTCGTGTTTTCTGCCCACGGCTCCCCGCCAGAAGACTATCAAAATGCCAAGCGTAAAGGCCTGCATGTAGTAGACGCGACGTGTCCTTTAGTGACTAAAGTCCATAACGAAGCAAAAAAATACGACAGCGATGGACGTAAACTCATCTTGGTTGGGCACAAGGGGCACCAAGAAGTGAAGGGCACTATGGGGCAACGCAACATGTTCCTGGTTGATGACAGGGCAGAATTGGATCTCCCCGAATGGGCCCCGGAAACACCTGTAGCAGTGCTCACACAAACTACCCTGTCAGTTGATGACACCCAACAAGCCATCGGAGATATAACTGCAACATTTGGTGACGCTATAGTTCGTAATGACCTCTGCTACGCTACAACCAACCGGCAAGAAACAGTTAAAGAGCTATGCAAAATCGCAGAACTCATTCTGGTTATCGGTGCTCCAAACTCCTCTAACTGCAACCGTCTACGAGATGTGGCCGAGGCGCAAGACACACCCGCATACCTCATTAACCACCCTGACGAAATTGATCCTTCCTGGCTGGCTAATGTGTCCAATATCGGGATAACTTCTGGCGCCTCCACACCCGACGAACTTGTATCCGCAGTGATCGAAACAATCGCGCCAGACGATATCGTAACCATTGAGGGTGCCGAGGAGGATGTAAAATTCAAGCTCCCAGTAGTGGACTGCTGTGAAGACCACATAAGAGCATGGCACAGCAGTTCTGAGTAGCCTTGGAAAGCACATAACACTGTTCACGTGGCTCAATTTCTCATTCCACTACCCAATGCGCCAGTGACAGGGAAAGCGATATCTGGTTAGACCATTCATGCGCATCATTCTCGACAGCTTAATCGAAGGGGCAGAACGGGCGAGTGGTATCGCCGTGATAATCGACGTCTTCCGGGCATTCACCGTAGAGGCGGTTGCGTTTCAGCGTGGTGCCAAGAAAATTATTCTCGTATCTACACCGCAAGAAGCTATTTCACTACGTGAAGACGGCATCGTGGACCTCTGCGTCGGCGAATTACATGGCCGTCGGCCAGACGGGTTTGATTTCAATAACTCTCCTTACGAAATTTCACAGACTGACTTAAACGGTAAGACACTTGCTCATTCAACAATGGCAGGCACTGTTGGTGTTAACGCAGCTCGAAATGCTGACCTTGTATACGTGGCTTCACTCGTCATCGCGCGCGCGACGGCAGATGCAATCCTACGTGATAGTCCGGAACTCGTTACCATCGTAGCAATGGGAGATGCCGGCAAAGATAGAACCGACGAGGATGAGCAATGTGCCCTTTACATCCGGAACTTGCTGGAGGGACGACAACCAGATTCTCAAGCTGTAAGTTCACTGATCATATCGGGCAACCACTCAGCGAAATATGAGGACCCAGCACAACCCCACTTCCACCCGGAAGACAGACGTGCGGCACTGGAGATTGATAGCGCACCATTCGCAATCCGAGTATTAAGAGAGGAAGGAACATTAGTTGCCAAGCCAGTACGTCTGTGAGTTACGCCAGGAGCACTACGGCAGCAATTTAATAGACATCACGCTCTTAAAAGTACCCCTTCGCCGACTAGGAACCTAGGGCGACCACGCCATCCAACACTAAAGTCTCAATCTCTTCGCTGCTCATGAATTCCTGAAGTACCTCTCGTGTATGTTCTCCCAACAGGGGAGGCGGACCTTGGGGTTGCGCAGGAGTCCGGCTCATGTGCTGAAGTGCGTTGGCCATCACCGGTAGATCTCCGATTGTTGGATGCTCAAGATGCCATTCAACTCCCCTAAAGACAGCCTGGGGGTCACCGAGCGCCTCCTCAACAGTGTTAATTGGCGCGATTGATATTCCCGCTTCGGTTATCTTATGGAGCCAGTAACTGCGCTCCTGACTTACAAAGATAGACTTCAAAAGCTCAATCAACTCAGGTTTGTTCGCCATACGGTCGGCATTCGTCACATATCTTGGATCACTCTGTAGCCTAGGGCTGTTACACACTTCTCCAAGTCTTCGAAATTGGTCATCATTAACAGCTGCTAGCATAAACCAGCCTGCATCTTTAGCTTGAAATGCCTGGAAAGGGACGATCTGTGGATGTTCACTACCAAACTTAAGTGGAGTTTCGCCCGTCGCCAGGTAATTTTGAGCTACATTGGTCATGCTCATAAGCCCTACGTCAAAAAGCGAAAGGTCGATATGTTGACCTTTCCCACTCACATCTCTTTCCCTTAAAGCCGACAAGATGCCTATGACAGCCAGTTGGCCTGTGAGCATATCGATCACAGCCAACCCCGCTTTTACAGGAGGCCCATCACGCTCTCCTGTGATGCTCATTAAACCGGTCATCCCTTGCAGCGTAGTATCAACCGCTGGTTCCTTTGCTCGGGCGCCAGTTTGCCCATAGCCGGTAATCGACGCATAAACGACTCCCGGATTAGTCGCCACAATACTTCCATAGTCAAGTCCGTATCTAGCAAGATCACCTGTTTTGAAATTTTCTACGACAACATCAGCCTCTGCTGCAAGATGCTGTACTATCTTTTGTCCACGTTCATCCTTGAGGTTCACACAAACACTCTTTTTCCCTCGGTTAGTTGAAAGAAAGTAGGCAGACTCACTTCCGATAAACGGAGGCCCTAGCTTTCGGGTATCGTCTCCAGTGAGTGATTCAACCTTCGTCACCGAAGCCCCAAGATCGGACAATACTTGCGTACAATACGGTCCCGCAAGTATGCGCGATATATCGAGGATCTTAATCCCTTCTAGCGCCTTGTTCATGCTGCTGTAGCCTCATCGCAAACTTAGCGAAGAGTACACACCAAACGTCCAGAAATCAATGACCAAAGTTGAGTGGTACAGCGGGTTCATATACCGTAATCGCAATCATGACCTCGTTCTCAAACACTCGGCACCAACGGACGATTCGTTACAACGGGCCAAGGAATATATTTCACGGGAAAAAGTATGCACCGTTGCTATATCAACGCCCTAACAACGGTGATACAGAAGCAACAGTTAGCTTACCTCGCCCTGATGAGTGGCTGGCATATGGGACACGGCTACAATGAAGATTGACGCCCTTACTTTCGATGTTTTCGGCACTGTTACTGACTGGCGGTCTACCATTATCTATGAAGGGAAGCAACTACAAAGAGATAACAAATCCCTTGGGATTGACTGGCCTGATTTCGCATCAGAGTGGCGGTCAGGCTACTTGGAAGGAACACAAGAAATACAACGCGGAAATCGCGAGTGGATGACTATTGATGAACTACATCTCGTCACTCTCAGAAAACTATTGTCGCGGTTTGGAGTAACGGATCTAAATGAACAAGAAATCTGTGATTTCAACCGTGTTTGGCATCGGCTTCAGCCCTGGCCCGAAGCCGTTCAGGGTCTACACCGACTAAAAGAGAAATTTGTTATCGCTGCACTCTCGAACGGCAACCTCTCTCTCTTGACCCATATGGCGAAAAACGCCAGGTTACCATGGGATTGCATCCTATCCTCAGAATTTGCTGGTACTTACAAACCTGCACCCCAGGTATACGAGAAAGCTGCTGAATTATTGGGCATGAGCCCATCACAAATAATGATGGTGGCAGCCCATGAACAGGATCTCAGGGGAGCCCAAGCAGTAGGTTTCCGCACAGCATTTGTATATCGTCCAATGGAATTTGGTCCACACAAACAATCAGATCACCATGTCAGTGGCTTTGACGTTGTTGCAACGGATTTTATCGATCTCGCTTACCAACTTAATGCTTAGGAGAAATCAGATGCCTTACCTAGACAACCTTTTCTCGCTCTCAGGGAAAATTGCGATAGTGACTGGTGGAAACCGAGGCCTCGGGAAAGGCATTTCCGAAGCGCTGTTGAGAGCTGGCGCTACTGTCGTAATCATAGGAACCAACGTAGAACGTACCAAAGTGGCAGTTACCGAATTTAATACCCAGGAACTGGACGCTCACTCTTTTCAATGCGATATAGCAGATCCCAAAGGAATAAATGCTCTAACTGACTATATCCAGAAGTCTCATGGACGGCTAGATATCCTGGTAAACAACGCCGGCATAACCCAAAGTGCGCCTCTTACTGAATACACGGATGAAGCATGGGACCTTACCCTCAAGGTGGATCTATACGCTCCATTCGCCCTCACTAGGACCCTCTCCCCACTAATGGAATCCTGCGGCGGAGGATCAATTATCAACATCACAAGTATCAGCGCCGAGCGTGGAGTTTCTGGAAATCCTGCTTACGCCGCCGCGAAGGGTGGTTTGCGGCAACTAACTAAAGCACTTGCTGATGAACTTGCTCCCAAGGGTATCCGCGTCAATAGTATTGGCCCCGGATACATGCGTACAGACATGACTTCCCAAAGCTGGGAAAATCCTGAGCGCCGAACCAAGGTGACAGAGAAAACCATGCTGGGCCGTTGGGGCGTACCCGCTGATTTAGCTGGAGTAGCTGTCCTATTAGCATCGGATGCTTCTTCATACATCACAGGCCAAGAGATTTACGTCGACGGTGGTTGGCTCGCTAAAGGCATGTAAACGCTGCCTAGACCCACCCGGGGTTGTGTGTACTCCTTGGCTCATTTGAGTAAGGCGGAAGACAGCATTACAAATTAGACACAGGAGCAGCAGATGACCAACCCGAATCTTCAGCAGGTGATCGAATCTAGCGATATAACCGTACACCCCGGAAGGTACGCCTACCTGAAATGCCAGACAGTTCCGCCCGGTCATCATTTTATGATTACCCAAGATCCAGATGAGGTCACGGTTATAAGCAAGGAAATTGATATCCCAGACACTCCACACATCGAGGCCACACAGTGGTGGAAACTCTTAGAGATCCAAGTCTCGATGCCTTTCATAGCGACTGGATTCTTAGCCAAGGTCACCTCTACAGTCGCAACAAAAGATCTCAATATCCTGATTGTGTCTACATACTCCAAAGACTACGCACTGGTACGTGAAGACAATATTGCCATCGCCACCCAAGCCTTGCAGGACATTGGCTTCCCGATACGAACTCTGTAAGCTTACCTAGAACTTCGATTAGGAGAACCCATATGACTGACAAAGCCACCATAGAAACCCTCGAAGCACTAAAACAGTTCGACACACCATCTATTACAAACGTGGTGGCAACATATCCACAGCATCCACTATGCCTTGGCCTCTACAATCCCTGGACAGAAAACTGGTATACAGATGAGACGATCAAGTGCATGTATCCTGAGCTTGGACCAACTGTCGGTTATGCAGTTACCTGTACTTTTGGACTGCCTGATCCCTCTTACAACAATTTAACTTTCATGGATGTCCTAGACTCAATTGAAGCCTCCCCCCAACCAACGATTCTGGTATTCGAACAGAAATACCCACCCGACATTCTTGCCAAGAGTGGACTTGCAGGTGGCAACATGACTCTAGCAATGAAAGCTGTGGGGTGTGTCGGGGCCATCTCGAATGGACCTTCGAGAGACTTAGACGAAATACGTCCAATGAAGTTCCAATATATGCTGAGCGGTACCACCGCCGGACATGGAGCCCAAGGTATTCAAGCTATCAACGTGCCGGTTAGCGTCGGTGGAATGGACATCGCTCCAGGTGAAATTATCCACATGGATGAAACTGGAGCCTGCAAGTTCCCAGCCGAAAAACTGGATGCCGTTCTTACTAATGTTTCCGCAATGGCTAAGGAAGAAGAAGCGCGGATGAGTGAACTCGAGAGAGCAACTTCGGCACAAGAGGTGAGAGAGATATTCGCTCGCCATGCATACGGCCAGGGTAAGAAGCCTTAAGAAGCCAACAGCTTCCTTATATCCCCTGCGTTTTCGTTCAGCCACTGATAAATCATAAAGTAGTCGTTCCCGACACAAAAGTGCTTGATGCCCATATCTAACATTGCCTGCACTTGGTCAACTCCTCCGAGAGCTGCCTGTGGCTGTACACCCATGCTAAGTGCAGTATTGTATACGTGCATCAAGACCTCACGTGTTCCATGTGGATAGTTTCGCGCATTCCCAGGGTTTCCAGCA
>JAKUTR010000011.1 GCA_022448725.1 SAR202 cluster bacterium
CTGGTTTGTCCTGAGGAGTCAGTCGAAAACGACATAAAAACGGACAACTGTCTCTCTGCGTCAGAGCCACAGTCAGGGCAGGGCGCCGGCTCGTCTATTTGACTGAATTGCCTAAGTTTCTCAAAGCTGTTCCGGCATGTATTACAAATGAATTCGTAAAGAGGCATCGGTTTCCCTCACAGTTTCACTACCTCCATTCTATGGGCCTCTAAAGCAACGGGTCAAGGAGCCAATGGACCTCCGTGCTACGATAGGGCCAAACTGCGGAATAGGGAGAATTCCTAATGCCTCGTGTAATCGTCCTTGGCTCCGGTACGCCGTTCCCAGACACGCGCCGTTGGGGCTCCTCGTTTCTCGTGCAGATCGGAGGCGAGTGGTTGATGTTCGATTGTGGGCCGGCAACCACATACAAAATGTATCAAGCGGGATTCAAGGCAACCGAGGTTGATCACCTCTTTTTTACCCACCACCACTCAGACCATGACGCTGATTATCCGTGTTTCCTGCTAACTCGGTTTGACATGTCCATCGGGAAAGAAAACGAGCTGAAAGTCTATGGTCCCGAGCTAACAGAACAACTCACTGAAAGAATCATGGGTAAGGATACCGGAGCTTATTGGCACGACATCGTTGCACGGACCAATCACCCCCTAAGTCTGTACGCCTACGAGTCCCGTGGGGGCACACCTCCTCGAAAACCTCCGAAGATCCACGCTCGAGATGTTACGCCTGGTACAGTCGCGACCGGTAAGCACTGGGAAATTTCCTCAGCACGAGTAGAGCACGTGCAGCCCTACTTAGACTCCCTCGCGTATCGTATCGACAGTGACGAGGGTTCAATTGTCTTCTCGGGGGACACAAGGCCATGTCAAGCCCTTACAGAACTCGCCAGTGGGGTAGACCTGCTCGTGATGGAATGTATTCGTCTCCACGATGATATGGCTGACCCCGAGTCGGCGCCAGGCAAGTATGAGACGAGTACAATTGGCGCAGGCCAAACAGCGGCAGATGCGAGTGTAAAGAAGATGCTGCTGGTACACCAAAATCATAATCTCGACCAGCCCGAGCAACACACTAAAGCTATCCGGGAGGTTGGAAGCCGATACTCCGGCACTACTATTTGGGCTGATGAGCTGATGGAAGTTCCATGGGGATAGCTAGTGGTCACCCTGTCGAGTTGGACCAGAGATCGCTAAAGTAATAGGCTTGTTAGACTATCAAGCTCGCAAATTTAGGAGGCCTCTATGACTGACAAACCTGTATACCGCGTGGGATTAATCGGCGGAGGTAGACAAGGGACTCATCATGCGCGTGGTTATCAGCTGCACCCAAGAACTGAGGTTGTCGCGGTAGCCGATACTGACTCCGAGAATAGAGAACTGTTTATGGAACGGTTCGGGGTGCCTGGCTACGAAACCTACACGGAAATGCTAGCAAACGAGGATATCGATATCTCTGCACCAAACCTGCCCGTGAAGGCAAATCCTGGAGCAGTTATAGCCTCGGCCGAATCTGGCGTTAAGGGAGTCTTTAGCGAGAAACCATTGGCCGGGAGTCTTGCAGACGCAGACTTGATGGTAGAAGCGTGCGCATCACGTGGTATCCCCTTCGCTGCAGGTTTGGTTGTCTCAAGCCACCCGGACTACGTTAAAGCGTACAAAATCGCGGCCGAAGGTGGCATCGGACAGGTCATTCGTATCAACCTTTATGAGGATAATAAACAAGTCGGCACTCATGGGCTGAACCTTGCCAGAAAATTCGCCAACAAAGCCGGCGTAGACTTCGTGACAGGTTTCGTATCGAACGACCCGCATGGAGAATATGAAGAGGATTACGGCCAGGGCGAACGTTGGTACGGGGGGTTAGGGGGACATATCCGGTTCACCAATGGTGTTGAATGCTTCAGCAGTTATACTGGCCCAGATTATCTTGGGCTCGAGGTAGTGGGCACTCATGGCGTTATCCGTAACATCCACAACACTGGCGTTGGGTTACGGATGTTTAGGACTGATAACCCAAAGGACAACCCCGAACTCCTCGAGGTTGAGGGTACGTTCCTCCCTGCCACTCCCAGCCCCCGCGAGCGAGACGAAGAAGGTTGGCGGAAGCCGAGCCAGGTAATGATGGCCACTATAACCGCTGTAGCTGAGGCCATCGACACTGGCGACCCACTTGAAGTAACCACAGGCGATGACCTTCGCCACTCCCTCGAAATAGCGATCGCAATCCGTGAATCCGCCCGCCAAGACGGGAAAGCGGTCCGACTCCCTATTCAGGACCGCGGGATCATGATGTATCCGGAAGTATGGAGATGGCACTACAAGAAAGAGGTCTACGGGGAAGAATGGTACCGAGAACAGATGACGGAACACGTAAAGCCTGGCGAAAAATATGGTTGAGGCGCATTTCATCGTTGGCAACATGCCCGTCAATTTAGTCCCTCGTGTTCAGCCAACGATCACGCACCGAACGATAGGGATTAATTTGCCCAGGTGTACTTAATCGCTCCATTCTAGTACCCGGGTCCCTGGGAGGGGCAAATTTATGCTTACCCAAACAGTTGGAAATCGAACTTACGACTACTTCAGCAATGTCGGGGTCCGAGACACTGGCCTAACCGTCGGGGTTGCTGTGGGTAATACCAACTCTGTCTACATCCTCGCGCGCCAGCATGAACAGATCGCAGATGTGTCATGGGACAAAACTGCTGTCCATGCAAAGGTCAACAAGTACTTCATCGGCACGACAGCAGGTGATGAAGAGCGCGACCTTGAGTTTGGGGGCTACGGCAGCGAGCCGGGGAGCCTTATATGGCCTGCGGGAATTGCTCTTGATCGCGAGGAGAACGTGTACGTGACGGATGAGTGGATGAATCGTATATCTGTGTTCACTAGCACCGGAGAGTTGTTGACAGTATGGGGCTCTGAAGGCGTCAGTAACGGTCAGTTCAACCGCCCTGCTGGGATTGCCATCGATGCCGATGAAAATGTCTATGTGGTTGACAGCCTTAACCACCGCGTCCAAAAGCTTACTAAAGATGGCGAATACCTCAGCCAGTTTGGAGAGCATGGTCGTCAGGTAGGGCAGTTTGACTCACCGTGGGGGATTGCGGTCGATAAGAACAGCTTTATCTACGTAGCAGATCACAAAAACCACAGGGTCCAAAAATTGGACCCTGATGGCCTGTATGTGACCTCATTCGGTAGTTACGGGACAGGTGACCAAGAGCTCAATAGGCCATCCGATGTAGCTATAGACCCAGAGGGCGACATTTACATCTGTGACTGGGCCAATAACAGGGTACAAATCTACGAACAAGAAGGCGAGTTCATCGCTAGCCTTATTGGGGACGCCCAAATACCTTCAAAATGGAACCAGCAGGCTATCAACTCCAATATTGACGTGATCAAGGCCCGGAGGCGTGTGGCTAGTCTTGAGCCGGAGTGGCGTCTGGCTTTCCCCGTTTCAGTAGAATTCGATGAGGCTAATAGCCGTATTATTATCGCGGACTCTCAACGATGGCGAGTCCAGATCTATAACAAGATTCTGGACTACATCGAGCCACAGGCGAACCTCTAATCTGTCCACCGCCCACCATCCGATTTTTGCCTACGCAGTAACGACTCTCATCTGTTTCAGGCCTGCCGCGGAGATCAAGAAAAGGACGGCGAAGAACGTAAATGCGGGCGTATAACTGCCTACTACATCGAAAGAAAATCCAGCTATCACTGGTCCAAGGCTAAAAGGCACGACCGTAGCCAATGTCAATATCCCAAGTATGCTTCCAATGTGTCTAAGCCCAAAACTTTCGCGGACAAGCAAAGGGAAGAGCGCACCATGAGCTCCCATACCGATCCCAAATACCGGTAATCCAATCCATGCCACAACCGGAGACACTACAAGCAATATAGCTCCAGTGCACTGGAGGACGAGAGTGATCATCATAGCCCGTTTGGCTGTGATCCTTTCAGCCATGTACCCGAACGCGGGCTTCGACAAGAGTCCCATTGCTGCCATAACCGTCACGGTGATTGCCGCTAATGTGGGGGAGGCACCGAGATTACCAAAGTGCGGTATTAGGGCGGGCAACACCCCCAAGTGTGCGAAGGAGCCCAGGAGCATTGTTCCCATGATCGCATAGAAGCTCTTTGTATGGAGTGCTTCGCCCACAGTAAGGCCCGACGACGCGGCTTGATCTTCATCAAGGTCCTCTGTGCCGGAACGTGAGGGGCCTTCTCGCACGAAGATCACCGCAGCCACTGCCAATATGATTCCTGCCAGCCCTACAAGCGCGTATGCTGTGCGCCAAGAATCGGCTGCCACTATCCATCTCACCAAAAGCGGGATAGTAATTCCCCCTACGTTGATCCCTGCAACTGCTAATCCCATGATTCGGCCTTGGGTTGATCCAAACCATACTGGTATCAACCTCCCCGCTGGTATCGCGCTGACTCCTGACATAGCTAAAAACTGCAAAAAACTGAGCGCGTACCAATGCCATAGTTCTAGCATTAATGGACGAAGTACAAAGCTGAGCCCGAGTAACAGCAGCGAACAAGTCATCACAGGGCGCGATCCGTAGCGATCAACCAGTCTTCCAACTAGGGGAGAAGCGAGACTCCCAACTGCTGCAAATGAGAGCGAGGCGGATATTGCAGTCCGTTGCCACCCAAACTCTGTTTCCAGGGGGTCAATAAACAGACCAAACGAGTAGACACTGGATCCGACGTTAAGGCCATTCCCAAAAAATAGTACAGCAAACACAAGCCACCGGCGGTGCAGCTGCGGTACCCCCGTAGGCAGCATTAACTACTCCGGACGGATCGCCTTGACCGAACCGAGCACCGGAAGGAAGACGTCTTTGTAGTAAAGGTCGTAATTCTCAGGATTTACGGTGAGGATCACTAGATACATGACCCCCCTGTCGTCGTGGGAAATCGCGGCGTCAACTGGTTGTCCCTGAACTATCATCTGGTAGATATCCCACCCCAAGCCTGCGACTTTAAGGGTATGCGCCGGTTCAGGCAATTGATCTAATCCGAGTTGGGCAGCGAAATCTGCAGTTACTTCGCCGGCCAATGTAGTAGGGAATAACTGCTGCACGATTGCCTCTAACCCCAGCTTGGTCTTGCTATACACTCCCGGCCCAAGCCGCACCCATTCCTCAGGCACTACCCCGGAGATACTAATCGTTTGGTCCTGAAAGGGTATCGCGTCCTTGAAAGGGATAAGGCTAAGATCTTCTGTTACCGGTATCACGAACCGGGGACCTGCCAGTTGATTAACGCAGCTATCATCAGGCACCGCGTTGGGCTTGGCCAGAAAAGCTATAGCTACTGATACGTTGCAGGCGCCTCCTGCAAATACCACTCCGTGCCCGTTACCTGGGAATTCTATGAGATGACTATTTGAAAGGGAGCGCTGTACCTTGCGCCCCCAACTTGGTGGTGTGACTGGATCATATTGCCCAGCAAGAATTAGTGTAGGGATACCAGACGATACAGGTTGGTTTTCACTAGGATCCGATGGCGGAACGTTCCATGCAGCGCAGAAGTCGAAAGGTGCGGTAACGTCTATATATGGCCGGAGTCGAGGAATTTTGTTCACAGCGCCCACAGCCTCTTCGGCCGTCGTAAATGGAATCTCATCTGCGCACTGCACCGACATAAACATACCTCGACTGAGGAAGTCCATCTGTCCAATGACTACACCTGCGATAAAGTCGAAATGTCTTAGGTTGCCCTCACCAGCTTGGTAGATCATTTCAGGTACCAGAGGAATGATCTCAGTGATATAGAGAGCCTCGATCACCGTCTCAAGGAACCGTTCACCATTCACAAGTACCTTGTGTTCTGTACTTTTGAGTTGGGAGAACACCGTTGTGGGCACAGGCTCCTTGTCTAAAAGTTCAAGGACATCAAAAAGCTTCTGTTCAAGATCAGGGAAAGCAGTGTCACAGCGCGCATCCTCAGCACAACTGGCAAACAATTCTTCAAGGGCTCGGTCTACATTGTTGACAGCCTCTGAGTATATAGCCACTTCCAGCGGGTATGCTGAGTCAAGTATGGCGCTGCGGATGCCTGCAGGGTGATCTCGCATCGTTGTGAGAGCAAGCTTTGTTCCATAAGAAACCCCTAGGAGGTTCCATTCTTGAATCCCTAATTGTTCTCGTAGATCTGCTATGTCGGCTGCATTCTCAGCTCCGTTATAAGCATCCAGGTTCACACCTTCCATAACCAACCGTTCTTTACATTCGGTCAGTGCCTCTAGGTGCAGGGAGGTGAGATCCTCCCCCCTGATATCAGTCGCGAGGTTGTTAAGGACAACCTGGTTATCCTCTGGACAGGCAAGCGATGGCTCTGAAAGCCCTGTCCCTCGCTGATCAAAGACGATCACATCTCGCTCCTGAAGAAGAGGGAGCAGTACTTCCCCCATTAGAAATGGCACAACCTCAACCGCATGGCTACCAGGTCCTCCAGACAGATAAAGGATTGGGTCGGGAGCGGGGTCTGAAGCTATGCTTCGGATAACAACCGTGTAAAGCTTAAGAGTGGTATTGCTCGGGCTTCGCCTGGACTCTGGCACAACGAGATGACCGCACTGAACCACGACGCCGGGCAACTCGGGCAACTGGCATATTACGGGCTCAAAGCGTGCCTCTGGTGGGGCAGAGGGCGGAACCGGAGTGCTGGTGGGCATAGCAGTCGGAGTGGGGGTCGCCTGAGGCTTAGGAGTAGGAGTCAAGACCACTGGATCAGGCAAATCATCAAGTGGCATCATCGAAGGTCGGACTGTTTGATCCCCACATCCAACTATAGCTACAGCCGCAGCAGTGATGCCCGCCCACCATCGGAGATTCCTAAGCACGGACAGTATTTCTTAACCACATGCAACCCTCATGGATCATAATGCCCGCTGCTAACATGCCTCTTGCTCCCTTAAAAATGTGACTGCTTCCGTCATTGTCGGCATTGGCTCAACGTCACCACGCGTCATACACACAATCGCTCCGCACGCATTAGCTACGCGCATAGACGCAGCCACCAAACTGGCACGTTCACTTCGGTCAATCAGAAGAAAATCCGTCAACCTATGCTCCTGTAGCACCAGTCCAAGGAATCCTGCGATAAAAGCATCTCCAGCCCCTACAGGATCAAGTACTTCGATTTCATACCCTGGCTGATGGACAGTATTCTCTCCGTCAAATGCTAGCGCCCCTTCCGATCCCATCGTCACGATCACCAGGGCCTGGTTAATCTCTTGGAAGTAGTGAGCGTACTCTATCGCTGTCCAGCCGAACTTCCAGACGGTCTCCGCTTCATCATGGCCAACCTTAAAAACCGTCGAGTATGGGATGATCCTATCAAAAATAGCACTCGCTTCTCCTGGGGTCCAGATCGCTTCCCTATAGTTACCATCAAAGCTAACGGGGATATGCTTTTTCTCGGCATAGTTAAGCGCATCAAAGGTTGTTTTTCGTGTGGTGCAACTAAGAGCAGGCGTGATCCCTGTTATATGAAGAACGTCCGCATCTGTGAGATGGGGCTCTATTTCCTCAAAGGTCAGATGACTCGCGGCACTGCCTTTCCGACGGTAAGTCTTTGAAATCTGGCCTCTTCCAAAGTTGGACATGTAGCAGATTCCCGTGTGGGTGTTTTCTAATTTCGGGGCGGCTACCATGGTCCTGCCACGTAGCGATTCCAAAACCATCTCGCCTTCTTTGTCGTCACCAACACGGCTAATCCAAACGGTCTGTACGCCATTTATGCCAAGACGCTCAATATCAAGAACGACATTTGACTCGGTGCCTGCACAATAGACCTCATACTCCCTCATATCGCTGCGCGACTCATCGTACGGACCGATGTACCGTGGGTTATAGGTCACCATTGTTTCGCCAAAGGTCACGAATTTTCGCATTATTTGCTTATAGTGAATATGCTAGAGCGTATGTTGGGTAAAGTAGTATAAGCCCAGACCAGCAGGGACTGCCACGGCCACTACAAACGAGCTCAGTGCAGCCAGACGGGTAATACTCAGGCCTCGCTTGGTCGGCCACCTTCTCATCTGCTGAAGCTGCACCTCGCCACGTTTATCAACGTATATTTCGACCTGGCCTGTGTCAGCATCACCAGTGTCAATCGCATGAAACTCCAGAACGACTTTGTAATAGTCCGACGAAGTGACGATGTTCTCAATCTCCCATGCAATTTCGTTCGTGCCTAGCCGACGTCGGTAACGAGCTATGTCGTTTCTCGCATAGGTGAGGGCTACAATCTCAGCTGCACTCGCTGACACGTCAGTACGGCCTGATTCAACAATCGGACGTACACTCTCCATCGCTATAGAAGTTTCAGTCGGCGAATCCGTTCGAGGGTTCGGGGCCGACCACGGGGAGTTCATTACAGGTTCGCCAAGTAGAGTCTGGCTAAACGTTTGGACCAGGTAGCCGTGTATCCGTGTCAACGCTCGTATAGTAACTAACACGAATGCGAGCAGGATGATAACCGGCACTGGAACAGCTAGGGCACCAAGCGAAAGTAGCTCTGCTACAAACGGGATCGACCAAAGTCCACCGATGGCCAATAGAAGGATCATCACCGAATCGCGGATTATGTTTCTGAGGGTCGGCTGTGCCCATATCTTTGAAGAGTTTTTCTCCCGGCTCACGAGCACAGCGCTTATATCCTCAGCAGCAAGTCGAAGACTTCGCCAAATTGCGAGGCCAGAAGGAAAACACAGAGCAAGTGTCGCCAGTCCGATTCCGCTACCTACGATATCCGCCTGAACGCCTGCAAAATTCGCTATCGCTGGAGTGAACCTGATTGCAAACGTTCCAGTCCCAATCAGTACAATCACTATGATCACGTTGATCAGAATATTGATTCCAGAGCGTCGCACGCGCGAAGAAAACTCGCTGTCGAAGGTGAACCCTCCTTTAAAAGATTGCAACTCAAATGACATGCTCGCGATATAGGTCTGTAGCAGAGGGGGAACTATCCGTGAGATTAAGTCGCCGACCCGGCGATGTGACCTCACAACGTATGGGTAGAGAGCTGTGTTAAGAGCAGTGGCTCCGGCTAGGACTTGATAAGAGGCAGCAGCGATAGCGTTATGCTCAACGCCGACTTTCATCATCGCCAGCGAGAACTCTCCCATCTGTGGCATACTCGTCCCAACCTGAACTGGCACTCTCCCGGGCTGACCCGCCACAAATGTACCAATGGTATTTGCAGCAGTCTTACCAACCATAAAGACTACTGTGATCACGAGAGCAGATACCAGATGCTCCTTAATTACGAAAATGTCGATCAGCATGCCAATGGACACAAAGAAGAGTGCACCAAAGACATCTCGGACTGGAGCAAGGATTTTCTCGACCTCGTGTGCTTCATCTGTATCACCAATGACCGTCCCAATAAGAAATGCACCTGCTGCAGCTGAAATTCCTAGAATCTCTCCCGTCAAGGCAAGTGTGAAACAGAGAGCAAGTGCAGACAGCAGCAAGGTCTCCTCGGACTTAAACTGGGCCACAAAACTGATTATCCGTGGGACGAAGATAGCACCTAGCGTGAGGGAAGCCAGTGCGAATATCGCAAGTTTAGTTACAAGTGGGCCAATATCAGCAAGTGATGCGGCTCCTGTGGAAGCAACACCGGAAAGCAAAGTTAGAAGCAGCACGGCTGCAAAATCCTCTACTACCAAGATCCCTACTATTAAGCGACCTGCTGACGAACTTAACCTGCCCGAGTCTCTCAGAACCTTAACTAGGATCGCTGAGCTACTAATTGAGATTGCAGCTCCCAAGAAGATCGAATCCATCGGCTCCCAGCCTAAGATACGCCCAAGCTGATAGCCGATGGTCAGCATGATGATCATCTCCATCGAACCAACTAACAGCACGACGAGGCCTACCTGCCGAATACGTCGCCAGCCAAACTCTAAGCCAAGACCAAATAGCAAAAGTACCAACCCGAGGTCGGCAAGGAGACGAACACTCTCGGTATTTGTAACGGGCGAGTGCGCAAACGTAAATGGCCCCACCAATAACCCGGCGATTAGGTAGCCAAGTATGGGGGGCTGGTTTAGTTTACGAAAGACTACTACTGCAATTCCGGCAACTGCCATAATTATGGCGAAGTCGCTGAGGAAGCCAACCTGGCTTAATTCTACTGCTTGTCCTATTGCTTCCGGCAAGGTTACCGTAAATAGTGGAGTCCGAATATATAACTACTTAAGCCCCATCATCACTAGGAGTCGCCTTCTAAATCCAGTAGAATCAGGTCCTTTTTTAGACGTTTCTTTTACAATTCCTATGCCGGCCACTTGGTCACTTTTCCGTCTGGGTCAAGAAAATCTATGTGAGGCTCGCCATCTTTATCCACCGTTATGGCCACTCGGTCACTTCCTCTTCCATCCATTATCACCAACCCCGGCTGTCCGGCCTCGTCGACTTCTAGGGTAATACGGGCTTCCCCATAAGGTCCGGTGAAATCGATTGCTGAAGCTCCGTCGTCCCCCGTCCCAAGAGCCACCCTGGGCTCCCCTGCGGTGTCATATAGCACAACAGCAGGAGAACCATCCGCGTCAAGGTCCACAGAGACCCTAACGGTCCCTCTCTCATCAAACATACTTACCCCAGAGGTCCCAACGCCGTCGTTTACCCCTATCCCAAGAGAGGGGATTCCCTCTCGATTGAGGAATGTCAAACTTGTTTCGCCATCCACCGTAGACAGGCTGGCGCGAGTGTGTCCTTCGTCATCCACTAGATCCAACCGTTTAGTCCGAATAACATCGTCAGGCATCTAGCCCCTCCATGGATTAAGTATGGTGATCTTTATCTGTCGCTCAGTAGTTACAATTGTCGAGGCAAGCTCCAGTTAGATAAGACAATCTAACTTCCCCGGCTAGCGCGCGGGTGGGAGGATAGGTAAACCTCCCTGGCCTTGTTACGAGTAACATGCGTGTAAATTTGGGTGACCGCCGGGCTTGCGTGGCCTAATAACTCTTGGACCACCCGCAGCTCCGCACCACCATCGAGTAAGTGCGTAGCAAAAGAGTGTCGTAGTGTATGAGGGTGGACATCGGCTCGCAGTCCAGCCTTTGATGCATACTTACGAACCAACCGTTGAATGCTGCGCTGGGTGAGCCTGCCTCCCTTTCTATTAAGGAAAAGGGGCACACCATTCACCGAGCGACTAAGCCTGGGTCTCACGTCAAGCAGATAACGAGTAAGCCATTGGCGGCCCGTCTCACCTACAAGAACTGCTCTCTCCTTCGACCCTTTACCCCGTACCCGCATCTCTCGCGTCTGGAGATTTACATCTGACACGTTGAGGTTATGGGCCTCGCTGACGCGGATACCTGCAGCGTAAAGAATTTCCAATATCGCGCGGTCCCGGATACCCAGTTCTGAAGATGTATCGGGTGCTTCTAGTAGTTGCTCTACCTCTAATTCAGAAAGGAAGCGCGGCAGCCGTGATTCCCGTTTCATCGTTCCTCGTGTTGGTAGTGGGTCCTTTTCTATGACACCTTCACGTAGCAGCCAGCCTATGAACGTCCGCAGGACACTCAACTTACGTACGATACTTGATTTGGCATACCCTGCATCTACAAGCCATGCTAGGTACGCACGGAGCATGTTTCTGTCAAGTTCTCGGTGGTGATCAATCGACCGCTCTTCCATAAATTCAGTCAGCGGCCTCAGGTCAGTACTGTAGTTACGAATCGTCAATGCGGCCAAATTCTTTTCGGCCGAGAGGTGATTCTCAAACCGCGCCTTGAGATCCTGCCACCCGTCGTTAGTCATACCGTCATGTTATCCGCGCATTCCTTCTATTACACATCTGTTTTGGGTCTCGTTAAATGCAAATTCTAGTAAGGCCCATGGACTCGTTAGGCCTGAGGCCCCAAGAGCTTCTTGCGCTTGCAATGCACCCGAGGCTATGATTCTGTCCTTCGCCACTACAAATGAGTGCACCATTGTCCAACACCTCTACACAGCCCAACATCGTTTTCCTTTTCCCAGACCAAATGAGAGCCGATTTTTTGAGTTGTTACGGAGCGGATTTTATCGAGACTCCAAATATCGACTCCCTTGCCCAAAACGGAACTCTCTATCGCAACGCTTATTCGGCCTCTCCAATTTGTGTTCCTGCTCGAACAGCACTTCTGACGGGCATGAACGCCGTCAGAAATGGCGTAACCGATAATGATCATTCGATCCGAGGTGATTACAACGATGTAGGCATCCGGACATGGCCACAGTTGCTCGCTGATGAGGGTTACTACACTGCAGCTATCGGCAAGATGCATTTCTACCCCTGGGACTCTCGTCACGGATTCCAGTACAGGGTTATCGCGGAGGACAAGAGGTGGCTCCATATACGAGACGATTATTATCACTACCTACACAACCGGGGCTTACGCAAATTCCATGGCAGCGAGCATGATGGATACGTGCTGAACAAGGGCGCGATCATAAATCGACTTAGTTGGGAAGACACCGTGGACCGTTTCGTCGGCAGAGAAGCCGTAAACTTCATTGAGCGTCATGGCTCCGAGGGCCCATTCGCCATGATGGTGGGCTTCCCCGGCCCTCATTGCCCTTACGACCCAGCCCCTGACTTTCCAGAAACCTTTGACCCAGAGTGTATGCCAGCGTCGATTCCTTCAGTGGCAGGAAATGCTCCAGGGGTTCTCGAATACAGCATCAACCTAAACCGAGGAGAATGGAATGGTATTGATTACACCGATTTTCCTGAAACTGCGAAACGTAAAATTCGGGCACACTACGCGGCTCTCGTAAAGGCTATCGACTACGAGGTTGGGCAGATTGTGCAGGCCCTCCATGATCAGGGCCTGTTGGACAATACCCTGATTATTCTTTCATCTGACCATGCTGACTACCTTGGGGACCATGACCTTATCGGTAAGACTTCTTTCTACGAGACGTGTATGCGCATACCTATGATCGTTCAAGGGCCCGGTATTCCTTCAGGCCATACCGTTGATGGCTTGGTTGAGTTGCGCGATGTAACTACGACTATTCTGAGTGCAACTGGAGTTTCAACTCCTGCTCACATGGACTCGAGACCTCTCCCTTACGTTGGCCTAACAGACGAACCGCCACGAGAGAATATTTTTGGCATGTTGACCATCGGGTGGATGAACTACGACGGGCGCTGGAAGCTTTGCCGCTATGAGAACGGTGATGCGACCCTTTTTGACCTTCAGGCTGACCCGACCGAGCAGGTAAACCTCGTGGCCGACCCTTCAAACGCCAGCGTAGTAAGCCGTCTCGACAAAGAATTGTCACAGGAGATCATGAAGTCATTGAGATATGTTGTACACGACCGTCTAGCTCAAGCTGGCAACATGTCGCAGGATCCTGGGTTTGGTCGCGAGGGATGGAAAGGCCCCTGGCCTAGTCTAATATCTGCGGTTGAAGATCACATCAGGTAACTGCAAGTCATTGAGAGTTCCTGCCAATACCGCTAAAAGCACGTCGCCTACCCATGCACCGCCCTCAACAGTTCTATGCTCTTAGTAATTCGGCTGCATAGGCCTCGTTACGTAGCTTGAGGTAAGCTTCATCAAGGGGAATGTCTGCAGCACTACCTGGAGCAAATCCGCAGTCAGGATGAAGTGTTATTCGCTGAGGGTCAACGTACCGCTCCGCCTGCCTAACACGCCCGGCAATCACTTCAGGGCTATCCACCTGCTCACTGCGGCAGTCGACACAACCAAGACCAATGTCGAACCTCTCGTCTAGTTGTTTGAGGATCGCAAAGTCGCCCGCGGCCGGAATTGCAAATTCAAGCATGAGCATGTCGACATCTAGTTCGTTTAATGCGGGGAGTATCGGCCCATACCCGCCTTCTCCTACCCATCCGCCACGACCTTTGTTTCTACGGCATAAGTGGACAGCTGTCCTTATCCCCTCCACTCCGTCCGTCACCCGGTTGAGAAGATCAACACAGTACCGTACCTCGTCTTCAGGATTTTCGTACTTAGACCGGACTTGGGAGTCCACGAAAAGACATAGAGAAGGATCGTCGAATTGCGCGATCGCTACTCCTTCGTCACGAAGAGCAACTAGCTCCTGACGTAGTATAGGCACCAACGCATCGGTGAAATCTCGGCGAGTGGGGTATGCATCTTGAGACACCTGTTCATCCCACATCCGTTCCCCGAGCAGGTAGGGCGAGGGAATCGCAACCTTCACCTTGTTGCTAGTATGTTTTTTGAGGAATCTCGCCTCGCTAGCAAGGAGTCCAGGATTTACGACCGCAAGATCAGAAACAGCTACGTGCCATGTCTGGCGCTGGCCCAACAGTTCTTTAATTGAAACCTCAAACCCACTACAAATATCTGCTATCACCCCAATGTAGGACTTGCGCCTCCACTCACCATCCGAGATCACATCAATTCCTGCCATCTCCTGCATCTGGACAACGTAGGGTATGGCCGAGTCCATCATCCGCTGGAACCTATCGAAAGAGTCTCCCCCCCTAGCCTGTTCCTCAATGATGTCCTTAACATATTGCGGCCGGGGCATAGATCCGACCACCGTTGTCGGGTACAGGTACTCCGTCATTCAAACCTCATCCAGTCTGCTGTCGCTAGATGATAATCTTGGATTGTATCGATCTCGTGGTAATTACCAGGCACAGGGACACAGTGCACAGGAATACCAGCTTCTATCATTCGCTGTAGCTGATGAATCAAATAAGCCATCCTGAATGGCCTATCTTCATCTAGCATCTGGTCCAGATCGAATTGTTGGCGCAGATCGTCATAGAACTCCATGAACTGAGCTGCACCCCGCGCCGTCATACGAATAAGGCCAGTGTATTCGCCGCTGGCTGCCTCGGATGGGATGTCTCGCGACACGCGGACGACCTTGTCGTCGACACAGATCATTTTCTCTCCATCATCTTCAGGATGCTGACTCCGGAAGACGTACCTCTTTCGCCATTGGGTGTCCATTACGAGAGTGATATCGTGAGGAGAGCTACTCAGAGCTTCTACGGCGTCACTAAGGTATAGCGTGTCCGTGTATGTTGCGTAGAATCCATTCGCCATGTGGTCTCGGGCGGTCATCAGCGACAAAAGCATGTTGGTTTTTGCCCAATCCGAGTTCTCAACATATGTGAACTCGGGGTAAGCTCCCTGTACGACGTTCATCAGGTAACCGCCGATGAAGATAAACTTTCCTAGGCCTTCCGAACGAAACGCGTCAAGCGTCCAGTCGAGAATACGCCGCCCGCATACTTCGGTAAAACATTTGGGCTGTGTCTGTGTCATGGGCATGAGTCGCTGACCGCGACCTGCCCCCATTAAAATAACCTTCATACATTCCATTGTATTGACCATAGGTTGAGTGTCAACGTTGCCTGCCCGTTGATCAAGGTGCGCAGCAACCCATACAATAGATGTCGTCAGGTATCCTTTGAATAGAGGACTCTACAGTGAAGATTCTAATCATCAACGGGCCAAATCTAAATAATCTCGGGAAACGTGACCCCGCTCTGTACGGAGCCGGCACACTCGCAGATATTGAAAAGCGAGTAGCCGTGCTCGCCGAGGAGTTAGGGGTAGAAGTTGCTTTCTTCCAGTCCAACCACGAGGGATCCATCGTGGACTTCATACAAGAGTCTGCCCCGGGTGCTGACGGTGTTGCTATCAACCCGGGGGCATTGACTCACTATGGTGTTTCGCTGCGGGATGCCCTCCAAGACTCGAAGTTACCATTCGTGGAAGTTCACATTTCGAACATACATGCCCGAGAAGAGTTTCGTCATCGCTCCGTTCTAGTAGACATAGCCGCAGGCCAAATTGCCGGCCTGGGATTAAACGGCTATCTGTACGCACTTGACTACCTCGCGGGAATTTTAAAGAGTTCGTAGGAGCTAGTCATGACGCTAGGATACGGAGAGTTGAAAAAGGGGATGCCAATCGACCTCGATGGCGAACCCCACGTCGTAGTTGACTACGAACGAACAAAGATGCAGCAAAGGGCTCCTGTGATGCGTATCCGGTTTCGTGCACTTAGAACCGGGCGTGTGGTAGATCGAACTTTCAATGGCTACGACGTCAAATTCACCTTAGCGTCGGTGGATCGACGGCATGCTGAATATATATACGAGGACGGTCATCTCTATTACTTTATGGACCAAACGACCTTTGAGCAGTTCCCTCTCTCGAAAGACCAACTCATCGACCAGTTGCCATACTTGGTTGAACAACTAGCTGTTGAAATAATCATGTATGAGGAGCACCCTATCGCAATCGATATCCCCTTAAATGTGAACTTGGCAGTTACAGAAACAGATCCGGGCTTCAAGGGTGACACCGCGACTGGTGGCAGCAAGCCTGCAACTACCCAAACCGGCCTTGTTGTGCAAGTCCCTCTATTCGTCAACATTGGGGAGACTATCAAGGTAGACACTCGAACAGGAGATTACGTATCAAGAGTTTAGTAGCCGGATCTG
This sequence comes from SAR202 cluster bacterium, assembly GCA_022448725.1. Classification (GTDB taxonomy): domain Bacteria; phylum Chloroflexota; class Dehalococcoidia; order Lucifugimonadales; family VXLM01; genus VXLM01. Next base: position 16,497 of record JAKUTR010000011.1, read on the forward strand.
TTAGCCGTCTGATCTTGAACAGGATTACAAGATTCGTCCCTGAGCCCTAGGATCCCGAACAATGGCTGTATACCAAGTCTCACAGGTAGCCACTTACATCAAAGACGTTCTGTACAACGACCCGGTGCTCACGGACATCTGGGTTGAGGGTGAGGTTGCTAACTTAAGTCGCCCTCCTTCAGGGCACACCTATTTTTCACTAAGTGAAGGGCGCTCTACCTTGCGCATGGTGATGTTCCGCGGTGATTCGGTAGGCTCGGAACAGCTTGAGGTTGGTTCTACGGTGATCGCGCATGCTCGGGTCTCTTTCTACGAGGCGCGAGGTGACCTTCAGCTCGTCGCTGACTTAATCCAGCCGCAGGGTGTTGGTGAGTTACAGCTTAAACTGGAGGAATTGCAACTCAGGCTCGAGAAGGAAGGGTTCTTTGAAAAATCTCGCAAGCGTCCAGTAGCAGTATTCCCTCGTAAAGTTGGTGTGGTGACATCTCCATCAGGTTCAGTCTGGCACGACATACAGAATGTCATTGGTCGGCGGTACCCCCTTGTCGAACTCGTTCTTGCCCCAGCATTGGTACAGGGAGAAAGCGCTGCCCCCTCAGTTGTGGCAGCACTAGAAAGACTAGCCGGCGACCCCGAAATTGACACGGTCATTATAGCGAGAGGAGGCGGATCTCTAGAAGACCTATGGCCCTTCAACGAAGAGATCGTTGCAAGGGCTATCTTCGCTAGCAGGATCCCTGTTGTAAGTGCCATCGGACACGAGACTGATACCACCGTATCAGACATGGTCGCTGACCTCCGCGCACCGACCCCTTCAGCTGCGGCAGAGATGGTTGTACCCGATCAAGAAGACCTTTTGGCCTCAATTAGGGCAAGCAACCGGTATCTCCTAACTGCACTCACCACGAAGGCCGACAGACTACGAGAGAACATGGGCTACCTAGTGCACCGTCTTAGTCGTCGTTGGCCAGATGTGGAGGCGCTCACCTTGCAGGTGGATGACCTTTTGCAAACAACCCACCGGCATCTAGGCAGGTATCTACATCTTCAAAAGGAGCGCACTGACGGGCTCGGCCTGCGCGTGCAAGCACTGAGCCCTGCAGGAACACTAAGACGAGGATACGCCATAGTACAAAAGCAACGTGAAAGGACAGTGATCACCGACCCTCGCCAGGTCGGTAGGGACGAGTCCCTAGAAGTCACTGTTTCCGAGGGGCACTTTGTCGTAAAAGCATCTGGCAGTGGGGGGTCAGTATCTAAACAGCGTCCCCCTGAATCGGATCCCCCTCACGGGGGCCAATTGCCCTTGCTCCATGCGCCGAGCGATGCAGAGGAGGAATCTAGTTGAGTAAAACCAAGAACATAGAAGAACTTAGCTTTGAAGACGCCCTATTGAAGCTTGAAGAAACTGTGCACGCACTAGAGGAAGGCAACCTTTCCTTAGAAGAGTCGATCAAACTGTATGAAGTTGGCATGGAGCTAACCCGTGTATGCACGGACCGTCTCGCCAAAGCCAAACTGAAGATAACTGAAATCCAGACATCGTACTCCGGAGAGGAAACCTCAGACACGACCGACAGGGATGTGTAGGTACCAAATGAAAGAACGATTCCGAGATAAAACACGAGACGACTTAGCCAACGCCCTGAACTTAATAGGCGTGAAAGCAGAAATGGCTGACCGCGAGCGCGCCGAAGAGAAAGTGGAGAATTCATGGTATCAAAGATCCTTAGGCGTAATAGACATTACCGAAGGGCCAATCAGATGGATAAATATCCTGAAGAAGGACCCCAGCAAGGATTCCCCGCCTAGATGGTGGATTGTGATGGGCATTCCGGATGATAGTGCTGTCTCAATTCGCAAACAGATCAAAATCAAAACAAAAAGGAAGAAGTCGTTTCCCCTGTTCGGCAAAGTAATTGACGTGGCCTGGGCAGGCAAAGATGGTGGCACCGGATTAGCTAAAACAATATCTGATGACACATCTACTAAGACACTAGCAACGCGTATTGGCAACCTTGAGATTAAGAGTCAAACTGAAATATTTCAAGGGTGGACATTGACAGTGGATAAGCAATTCAGTCCGACAAGACAAGAATGGGAAACCATTGAAAAAATTGCGGATTATATCCTTTCATCACCACGCAGTTTGTAGCGTATTCCGACCTACTGAAATCAGTTCTGTGGCAGGGGACTCCTGTCGTTAAACTCTGTAAACCTTCCTTAGGATATGCTCGTATCGTCGTGCCGGCCTCATGTACCATGGGTCGGAGTCGGGGACTAGTGGATTTACCAATACCGAGAGCCATCCTGCTCTATTTGCACCCACGATGTCTGTCAGAAGGCGATCTCCCACAAAAGCCCATTTGCTAGGTAGCAACTGGAAGTGTTTCTCTGCCGCTCTGAACGGGTCGCTGCTAGGCTTCTTACTGTGGACAGGGACGACGTGCAGGGGGAAGTTTTCTACCAGTTCCGCGTGTCGCTGAGCCGTACAGTTTGAAATTATGCATACGTTGCCGTCAAAGGTCTCTCGAATACGCTCAACGTTCTCCGCCAAATCTGCATCAATCTCTTTGCCATAGAATCCGCACAATGTCTGGTCGGCATCAAATCCCACGCCTCGGATACCGCGCTGATACAAGGCGCCTGCGTCGATGTTCGCAACTGTTTCAACTTCCATGTCAGGCGACAGGAAAGAAGGTGATGGTAAACCAGTAAGCATATTAAGTATTTACGTCTGCATCATTGATGATGGTTCTTCGGCTAGTGTACCTTAGTGGCAGTTGCTGGATATTTTGGCCAACGATGACGCGAGCGTCTCGCCCCCTTTAGGAGCTATCTCCGAAAACTAAACCAAAGAGCCAACCCTTAAACGTCACATGGTTTCCACCCGGCCAACTAACCGCCCCCTCCTGACATACACCCTGCTAATTGCTAACGGTGCCATGTTCGCGCTTGCTACGCTGATGGGCGGTAGCGAGAACCCACAGGTTCTGTTGAGGTTTGGGGCGCAATTTGGCCCACTCATCGCCGCCGGTGAATACTGGAGACTCTTTACAGCAATGTTCATGCACTCCGGCGTTATGCACATCGCGTTTAACGGGTTCGGCCTACTCATATTCGGAAGCATGGTTGAGCAGTCGTTCGGGCACTTCCGTTTCTTCATCATCTACATTCTGGCAGGGTTAGCAGGCGGCGTTTCTAGTTACATCTTCAATCCAGTGTCCATTGGCGTCGGAGCCAGTGGCGCCATATTTGGCGTAATCGGTGCACTTGCTGCCTATTTTTTCATGCAGCGCAAAACCTTTGGCCAAGCTGCACGAAACAATCTGGCAGGGATTGGGTTACTGGTAGCCATCAACATTGCGATTGGGTTGTCGACTCCTGGAATTGACAATTGGGCACACATGGGCGGCCTGATAGCCGGGTTCTCTTTAGGCTTGGCCTTTTCACCAAGCTACCACTTGTCTCGGTCTGTATTCGGTTACTCGATACTCAAAAACACTCCGGCCTCACTGATTATACGATGGTGGGTTGTTCCATTAATCGCACTAATACTCGCCGCAGGCATCTCGCTGGCAAACGTTAGATGGATGGAGAATCCGCTTACAAAAATGGCGCGAGCAGAGCGCCTATATCAGCAAGGCTCCGTACATGCTGCGTATGAAGAGTTATCTCCAGTGGTTGCACTCAACCTGAGAATTGGAGCGGCGCATCTCCTAATGGGCAAAATCTACATCCAACAAGGTGACTACCTTAATGCGCGGAATGAGTTTGGCTCTGCTGTGAGATATAGTCGCGGCGAAACCCGGCAGGAGGCGGCGGCTTTGCTAGTTCGTGTTCGCAGAGAACACTCTCTACGCTGATTTACGCTCTTGTGATTGGAGCGGCTCCGCCTCATCGCTCTTATATTCAAGCGTTGCTTTACCTGTTGCGATCGCGTCCCCATCCACAATACAACGAGCAACATTCGGGGCCGGAAGTTGGTACATTGCATCTAGTAGTGTCTCTTCCATGATGGCCCGCAGGCCCCTTGCCCCAGTGCCACGCCTGGCTGCTTCCTCAGCAGCAGCATCAAGTGCTTCGTCTGTAAATTCAAGCGCTACATTGTCCATAGCAAACAGTGCTTGATACTGCTTCACAAACGAATTCTTGGGCTCAAGCAGAACTTTTATAAGAGCATCCTTGTCAAGACCACGAAGGCCAACAGACACAGGCAGTCGCCCAACCAGTTCGGGTATAAATCCGTACTCAAGCAGGTCGTCACCAAGGACATGCTCAAACAGGTGCTCTCCTTGTGACGTCTTTCCGTCCTTGGATTTCGGCAATGCCCCAAATCCAAGCGTCGTACGATCGCGCGATAGGCGGTACTCGATAATGTCAGCTAATCCCTCGAAGGCGCCGCCGCACATGAATAGAATATCGTCCGTCTTGATTTGTACAAACTCTTGGTGGGGGTGTTTACGTCCACCCTGCGGAGGCACATTAGCGACGCTGCCTTCAATGATTTTCAGAAGGGCTTGTTGCACACCTTCACCCGATACATCTCGTGTGATTGATGGATTGGAGCTCTTCCTCGCAATTTTATCGATCTCATCGATGTAGATGATCCCTTGCTCTGCTCGTGCTACATCACCATCCGCGGCCTGGATAAGCCGTAGCAGAATATTCTCTACATCCTCGCCGACGTAGCCTGCCTCCGTGAGAGAGGTAGCATCCGCTATTGTGAATGGGACATCCAGAATCTTTGCAAGGGTTTGCGCTAGGAGCGTTTTACCCGAACCCGCCGGGCCTATCATCAGCACGTTAGCCTTTTGTAGTTCCACTTCCGGACTGGGACTAAGATTAGACCGGATTCTCTTGTAGTGGTTGTAGACCGCTACACTCAGAACTTTCTTGCTCTGCTGTTGACCGACAACGTATTCCTCAAGCCTTTGATAAATCAACTTCGGGGTAATCCCTTGCGGCATTGCACCTATGGGCTCTCGGTCAGGTGGCGGGGTATCTTCCGTCATTATCTGCGCACACAGCGCCACGCATTCATCGCATATAAAGACCCTATCGGGGCCTGCAAACACCCTGTTTACCTGACCTTGCGCCTTCCCACAAAAGGAGCATTTATAGTTAGTTTGGTTCGTGGTGCTCATCGTCATCCTCTCTAGGACGTAGCCCGCTCTTCAAATTACGGTTCCTGCTACGGGAACTTCACTGCTAATGATTTTGACCCGAGGCCATGTCCGCCAACGTGTGAGACCTTATCAGTCCTTAGGAGCTGGCCGCTTCTGCATCGTTTGCTTTACTGCTTGACACAATATCGTCAACGAGTCCGTAGTCCTTGGCCTCTTCGGCGCTCATATAAAAATCTCGATCGGAGTCACGTGCGATCTTATCGTAGGGCTGACCGGTCGAATCAGCTATGATTTGCCGGATCGTATCTTGGCTCCGCAGAATCTCTCTTGCCGCGATCTCGATATCCGAAGCTTGGCCCTGAGCCCCTCCTAAAGCCTGATGCATGTGGATGGTTGCGTTCGGCAAGGCAAACCTCTTGCCTTTTGTCCCTGCTGTTAGTAGAACCGTCCCCATGCTTGCTGCAAGACCTACGCAGTAAGTCTGGACATCCGGACGGACAAGTTGCATCGCGTCATAGATAGCGAGTCCTGCGTATACATGTCCCCCCGGTGAGTTGATGTACATAAGAATATCTCTCTCAGGGTCCTCGCTCTCAAGATAGAGCAACTGGGCAACAATGGCATTCGCGACCTGGTCGTTTATAGGTGTTCCAAGAAAAACGATTCGCTTCCGGAGTAGGAGCGAGTAGATATCATATGCTCGTTCTCCCCTTGGTCCAGTCTCAACTACCATCGGTAGCACATTCTGCGGGTTAACCGTCATTCTTGTCTCCTTCTTTTCCAGGGTCAATTTCTTCATCAGTTGTTTCTTCAGTAGAGTCATTGGGCTTGGTCTTAGCGGCCTCTACCAACCAGTCAACTGCCTTTTGGACGACCAGCGACTCTCGGATAGAATTTTTTACTCGCTCCGACCGCAACTCTTTGCTTGTTAGTTTACGTCCATTTTCACCTTCGCGGGCCAGTTCCTTAAGACGTTCCTGCAACTCACCTTCCTCAACTTCGATCCCTTCACTCTCAGCCAGAGCAGCGATTGCGTACGAGCGACTTAAGCTGTTTACGGCTTGCTCGTGCATTTCTTCATCAATCTCGTCCTCTGAGCGGCCTGTATACCTATAGTAATCTTCCAGTGTGATCTGCATCCGTTGCACTAGTTCGTCCCGGTGCTCTTTGAGATGGCCCATTTCCCGCTCAACAAGAATAGGCGCAAGTTCAATATCTGCCGTTAGTACCAGCTCGTCTAACACTCTCTCTCGATACTCTTGGTCGCGTGCCCGGCTAGCCTCTAAGGCAATATTTTCCCTCACCTTCTCCTTAAGATCATCAAGGGTTTGGTATTCATCAGCTACGGTCTTGGCAAACTCATCATCAAGATCAGGTAGCACCCGTTCCTTAACTTCCTTAACCACCACTTCAAAATGGATGGTTTTCCCTGCCAACTCCGAGTCGCTGTATTCATTATCGAGGGTCACATCAAATTCGCTTGGTTGCTCAATCTCCAATCCTTCTAAACTGGATGAGAATCCGGGAAACGGGTTGGTCGCCTCCGGATCAACGATATATTGCGAATCTGTCTCATTTACCAACTCGTTTCCCTCTTGCGATCCGCGAACATTCATCGTTATCAAATCATCAAACTTGACTGCTCGGTCAGCTGGTTCCCAAGACCCATTGAATTTTTGGAGGTCTTCGAGTTGTTTCTGAACATCTTCGTCATTAACCTCAACCGGCTCTTCTTCAACTTGGATACCTCTGTAGTCTCCAAGGTCAAGGATTGGACTCAGTGCTACCTTCGCCTCAATTTGAACCGGGTCAAGTTCGACATTCTCTACTTCGGGGATGCCTGCAGCCTCAATGTTTTGAGAGTCGATCGCTTTATCGAGGACATCGGTAACCATGAACTCAAGAACTTCACTAAGCATTCCCTCTCGACCCACTGCATTTTCAACGATTGTCCGTGGCGCTTTCCCTTTACGAAAGCCAGGGATTCTAATACGGCTAACGACTTGTCTGTAGCCACGCTCAACGTAGGGCTCAAGGTCTTCTTCTTCTAGCTCTATGTGGAGTGCGGTCTGCCTCTCCACTATTTCGCGCTGGGTGATCTTCACGAACGACTCCTCAAATAGGGTCTATGGCAATTATATCAACTGCCCTCCACGGTTGTGAACAATAGGTAGTTTCTATGCGCATCCGTGACACCCCTGGGGCCCGGGGTAGAGGACATCAAAAGGAAAGGACAGGTAGCAGTTCAAATCCCCAATGACACCCGTAGGCAATAGCGACTCCTCGTAAGACTCGGGCTGCCATGAGGGTGAGCAGAAATTTTCTTATCGGATACTTAATAGCACCGGCTGCTAGTCCAATAATATCAATGAAAGGGTTCGGTATCACTGCGAAAGTAAACACCGTGACTACGCCCCGTCTTTCCATCCATTGCTCGGCCTTTTTATACAGCCGCCTACCTTTCATCACATCCTGTGTACTGTAACCAATACCATAACCAGTAAGTTCGCCAATGGATTCGCCAATCCCGACGACAACTCCTACGGTGAAGGGGTTTAGAAGAATCGCCACGGCACACGTACCTGCGAGGCCAGGTAGCGGAAGGAAGACACTACTGCTGCTAAGCAAGCCGACAAGAAAAATCCCAGGATATCCAACCATGGTTATGGATGAGAGGCCTAGCGAGGCTGCTACGGCCGCGATCCCGCAGCCTATAGCACCTAGGATGATAAGACGGGTACTTCTACTTCGTTCACCCCAGAACCGCTGGGCTCCTTGGGGGAAGTGTGTTATCTGGCGTTGCACCTACTGGCGCCTCCATAGATTTCGCGTCCCTGAAGCATTGTACTATCGCTAATTTGATTTGCGTAGTTCGTTCTATTCTTAGGGGGATGCAGATGCCTGTGCTTGCAGTTATTAGACTTCTCCCCACCCCAAGAATTATCAAGCCTAACCATCACTTGGAATTGTCGTGGTTACGGTGTCGAGTTCCCCTGTGACCTGGTTTACTTCTACTTGACTCGGAGCGATGACAACTGTACCCCTCCGCATTCTCCCTTCAGCCTCAACTTCAACTACGATTCCTGCCTCAAGTTCAAATTCCGAGGATAAAAAGAAAACCACCCGCCCGAGAGGGATGAATCGCAATCCAACCATGCTTATCTGTTCGTTGGTATTCATGGCTGCGGGAGAGAAAGCATCATGTTTTCGATTGCCAGCTGGGCGTTGGCGTTTTGCCCTAGATAACCCTTTGTCTGCTTGATCGAAGCCATCACTCTAGAAATCTGTTGTAGTGAAAGTTTGTCAGCGTATGCCTTCATCACACTATGGCGCCCTAGATGTTTGATGTGCTGATTCAAGCCTTGCCGCACGAGCATCATGTCCCTCCAAAACTCAATCCACAATTCTAATTCCTGCTGAGCACTTTCTCGGTCCTGCCTTAAATCTCGCGACAGCTTGAGTGCGTAATCAAACCGTGCGTCAACAGGTGCCTTTAAAACCTCTTCGATGGAATCTAGCTTACCGTTAATCTCTTCAAGTACAGAGGGGTCTGATATGGCCTGAATCGCCCAGCCAATCCTCCCTCCAGAAAGATGCGCTATCTCCTCAGCACGTTGTTTCTCCGCACCATGTTCATTGATCAAAAGGTTCATTACTGTTTCTCGGGTCGCTGGGCGTAATTCGAGCTTTTGGCACCTAGACACTATGGTTGGGAGTAAGCGATCTGATGTGGTAGCCAACAAGATCCACACGGTCTGCTCCGGTGGTTCCTCAAGTGTTTTTAGTAATACGTTAGCAGTGGGGACGTTCAGCGATTCTGCCGCCTCAATGATAAAAATACGGCTGTTTCCTTCGGATGGCTTGAGGCTGGCACTTAGTACCACATCTCTCATAGCCGTAACGGGGATCGTGGTTTTCTCTCCCGCCCCCTCCGGGGCACCGTAGTCCTTGTTGATTACCGTTACATCTGTGTTTAAGCCGCGGCCGATGCGGTCGCATAGCAGACATTCTCCGCACGGCTTTTCATCACCGGTGCAGGTAATAAAGCGTGCGATATCCATCGCCAGTGTCATCTTGCCTACATGGGGTGGGCCCACCAACAAGTAGCTGCTCAGCTGGCGGCCTTCCGCCAGCCCCCGTGCAAGGGTGTTAACCAGCTTTTCTTGGCCTACCGTGCGCCACATGTGTCTAGAATAGCAGGTTGGGGCGCCGCTTCTCCGTAGACGAAAGCTTCCTAGGCCCGCTCGATCTTGTCCTCGGGGACAACTGACTTATCTTTCGGGTTGTAGCCAATCACGTTGCGTCCATGTTCAATGTCGTAAAGTGGCCAATTGCTGTCGGACACACCAAAAACGCGTTCATGTCGCCCATTAACATCAGCTGTCATCGCGGCCTCAAAGACTCGCACGCAGTCCTCGTGACTGAGGTGGTGTGGGTCGTCAGGCTGGTCCCTATTCTTGTTGAAATTACCGATCCTTACTGATACTACTCCGATGCCGTATCGAGACGAGAACATGTCGCCTAGCCCCTCGCCGAAAACCTTGGTGGTCGTATAGTAGGTGTCGGGGTGCGTCAGCAGGTCTGCTGTTCGGGTCATACTACGAGGGTAAAAAGCCCGCGGGTGTATGCCCCCTCTACTAGCGAACACTACTTTGTTTACCTCATTCTCCTGGGCAGCTTCAAAGACGTTCTTGGTTCCTATCATCGACTGTAGGGCCTGCTCCCACTCACCGCCAACGTTACTCAAATGGATAATCGCGTCCGCACCACGAGCGGCATGATTCACCGCTTCCCTGTCGGTGACAGAGGCTACCACGTAGTCATCAATTTGCGGGGTGGGCTTAACGTCCAGTCCCCTGAATTTATATTTGCCTTTCAGATTCGAAATTAGGTGCTGACCAATCTGGCCGGCTGAACCAGTGATAAGTACAAGCATGGCTCCTCCTTAGGGTTCCTAACTCGTGCGGAGTGTATCTACGCCGATTAGGGCTGTCAACGGCTTCAATTGTGCCTTAGGGCACCTCTCCTCGCAGTATCTTTATCATCTTCTGTGGATCAATGTTCCCGCCTGATATAACGCACGCTATTTTCCCGTTTCCTGCCTTGCCTGTCAGGGCAGCTGCCACGGAAGCAGCTCCAGCCCCCTCAGAGATCACATGGTTTTGTTCAGCTATGATCCGTACCGCCGCAGCGATGTCTTCCGGAGTTGAAACGATCGCTCCGTCAAGAAGGCCCCTGGCGAGGGAGAACATCTCTGGAAGCACCCGCGGTGCCCCGATTCCGTCAACGAAGGTCGGTGTGTATTCAATAACTGTTGGCTTTCCTGCGGCGAGGGCGGCTGCAAAAGGTGCCCCGGTTGACACCTCCGCGGCATAAAGCTTCACTCCTGGTTTAAGGGCTCGGACCGCGGACGCGATACCACAGGCGAGTCCGCCTCCTGCGTATGCAATAACGATCGCTTCGACGTCCGGCAGATCATCCAAAATCTCGACGCCTATTGTTGCATTGCCTGCCATGACCTGTGTGTCGCTGAACGGGTGCACCATCATTCCCCGCATCTTAGGGTGGGAGCGTGTCGCGAAGGTCTCAACGAACTCGGCGAAGGGCACTTTGTGATACTGGGCGCCAAGCCGCGTTATAGCATTCAGTTTTGCCTCGGGGGCCACATCGGGGACGACGACTCTACATGGGATTCCCATACGGCGCGCGTTCCACGCAACTCCTTGCGCCATATTCCCAGCACTGCAGGTCCATACCCCGTTTTTCAACTCGGTAGGGGGTATCTGCGCTATTTTGTTGGCCGCTCCCCGCAGTTTAAAGGACCCTATCGGCTGCAGGTTTTCTAGCTTGAGGTGTATCTCCGCAATCTCGTCTGTGCCATTCAGTTTGACTAGGGGCGTCCGTACAACTGTATCTCTGATCCGTTCGGCTGCTTCATGGACTAGTTCGATAGGTATTGGGTCATAGGACATTTCCGTCGTCATGTGCGTCCCCTTAATTTCCCGGCAGGATTACGTTCGTCCGGACAATTTGGTCAACGCTGGTACAACCCGTGTAGGCCATAACTTTGTCAAACTCCGAGCCGAGTATGTTCAGCATACGACGCACTCCTTCCGCTCCACCGTAGGCTAGCCCCCAGTGTACTGGCCTTCCTACGAATACTGCTTTTGCCCCCAGCGCCATCGCTCGATAGACGTCGAGGCCACTCCGAATCCCTGAATCAAAATATATCTCAACGTCACTTCCTACGGCTTCCACAATCCGTGGCATCAGTTCAATTGATGATATTCCCCCGTCGAATTGTCTTCCCCCATGGTTTGAGACCACTATTCCTTCAACTTTATGATCCCTAGCGCGAGTTGCATCTTCGCCGTTCCGAATCCCCTTTAGTACGAGTGGCAGCCCGCCCGCTAGCTCTCGTAGCCAGTCGAGGCGGTCCCATGTCAGGTTGGGCCCCACCCAGGGTGTTACGCCGTGTTCGTCCAGCAGGTCCGGCCTGTGGAGGAACGAACCAAACGACCGTAGCCCCGGTGACATGGTTTCGCCTAGATCATCGGTCATCGGGAACGGGCCAACCGCATCAACCGTTAAAATTAACGCGGTGAACCCCGCTGGCTTTAGGCGGGGGAGGAAGTCTTCTGTCAATTCATCGCTGTAGTGAATATGCTGAAACCAGATTGGCCCTGTCGCCGCAGCGCCAACTTCCTCAATCGTATACGCAGATCCGACGGGGAGCGCCATCAGTGTGCCTACTGCACCCGCCGCATGTGCCACAGCAATCTCTCCGTCCGGATGGGAACCCGTCTGGCCTCCTGCCGGTGCGCACATGATCGGAAAGTTGATCTCGTCGCCAAGGACTGTAGTGGCCAGATCGCGCACGCTGACATCAATTAGGGCACGGGGAACAACTCCGATCTCGTCAAGCTTTTGTCGGTTCCGGTCACGCGTCCAATTAGCAGCGACCCCACGGGCCACGAACTTTCGCTGCACCTTATGCATTTTGGTTTCCGAAAACGCCTGCAACTCCGCTATGCTCATCGGTAAGTCTGTCACGACTTCTCCTGCCTGAAGCTCTCCGAATATACACCCACGCGTAGTTTAGCGTATGGGCACCATCTCCCAAATATCAATTCCCGTGACATGAGAGCGGTCATGCCTAGCTTGATGGCACTATTAGCGTAGTCCATTCTTACGCCACTTGTCGGGCCATCTTCCTTATCCGTTCAGATTTGTGTTCGGCAAAGGCTTTATGCTGATCGAAGATTACCCCGTTGTACATATGGTGGAATTTCAAGTGAGTCTCGTTCTTGGGTGGCTGGGCAAACTTTGCTGCTACGTACCTGCGCCCTGGCCAAGCATTGTAAGCGGCATGGAAAAGCCATTGGTTGAAGAAGAGCACATCCCCCGGCTCGGATTCTGCTATAAACGCAGGCATCTGGTCGCCAGGCAGCCCGTAGGGCATCTCCGCCGGATTCTCGGTCTCTTCCATTGAATGCATATCGTCGCCTTCGGGGGCCCAGCGCAGCATTTGGTATAGGCCCTCGTGCATGGGGTTCCGATGAGACCCCGGGATGACTCTTAGTGCGCCTCTGTCAGCAGTCGTTTCGTCCAGATAGATCATCGCTTTTACACACCCATAGCCAAGGATGCCCGGCCAGAGAGTCCTCCTGTCGGGATGCCATCGGGCCTGACCGTAACCGCTCACGACGCCCTCTGATCCTGTGAAAAGCAATTCGCTTCCTATGATTTGGGCTGCCGTACCATAAATTCGGTCATCCTCAGCGAGCCAGTGCAGTGAGGGGTTCGACTCGATAAAGAATTTGGATCGATGGCTTCCACTCTCATCAACCTTGTAGCCAGGCTGAGCGCGCTCTCCATCCCAAATTCGCTCAGCCTCATCTGTCAATTGTGCTACCTCATCCTTAGAAAGCAGCTTCTTCTGGAAGAGGAACCCGAACATATCAAAATGAGCTTGTTGTTGAGGAGTTATCACCTAGCGTTACCTCACCTGAAAGTGCCACGCAGGATAACACGTATCTAGCACTAGCCTCAGGCGGTCCTTCCGCAGTCTCTACGCGCCGAGCAGACCCTCCGGCGGCGGGAGATACCGAACATCAACGGCGTCGATGTCGCTCTCGAATTGGTCTAGCATCGTATCGACGTATCGGGCAGCAGAGAACAGGCGGGTTGTAGCATCTCCGACCTTGGCATAATTGATGGCCCCGACTTCTTCCCAGAATTCCCCAACTCTCGTTAGGTTTGTAAATGGGTGATCTCCCTGCTTACCATTGCTGTCTAGATGCCTTGCACGATACAGACACTCTGCAATGTGTGTGTACGTTGAAGATTCGTAGTCAACTCCCAGCATTATCACCTTGGCTTCCCTTTGGTAAAGCCGCCACATCGGCGAGTTCGTGCCGAAGGCGTATCCCCAGCGCCCGCGGTCCCACCGTGAGCGGAGTCCCTCCCGAAGAAGGTGCCCACTGACCAGTTGCTCCGCCTGCTCGCCCCTCGCGGCCACCGAATGTGAGTAGTGGTCTGAGCGGTGGGTGCCCGGCATCTTGCGAAAAAACTCGGTGATCCAGCCTGCGGTGGAACGTGTCGCGCCCACATCCCACGTTTTCGTTCTGTCTTCCCAGTTCACAAGGTTAAAACTGGGCATGGCGATAAGACCGCTGGCGCCGACTATATCTTCGAAAGCCGCTACGACCGTACCGGCCCCACCTTCCACGCTCCCCAGACTCTTAAAAGAGGAGTGCACCCATACAGTATCCCCTTCTTCCAGGCCCAACTCCCGTAAGCCAGATTTCAGTGTTTCGCGCGTCTGTACTTGCTTCATCTCATCCCCTCTCCGCCATCGTACAACTCTGTTGTTGCAGTAAGCCGATATGCCTAGTGCTTCCTGGGTCGTTATTTTAAACATTGTTTCGTCTACAATATGTGTCAATCAACTGTTGCATTGAAGGGAGAACATGGCCACCACCCCTGACCTCTTCCCTACATACGTTGTGGGTAGCCTGCCCCGCCCACAGTGGGTTCGGGATCTGATCGAGGACCGAAAAGCTGGCAGCATCACTCCGGGCGATGCGGAAAAGGTTCTGGACGAGGTCGTCCCTTCGGCCATCCGCATGCAAGAACGTACAGGCATCGATTTCATTTCAGATGGCGAGTGGCGGCGCGAAAGCTATGTGAAGGTGTTTACAGATGCAGTTGATGGGTTTACTCCTGACCTAGTCTCGTCAGGTGGAACTTCCGCCTTTACACATCTTTGGTACCCTGCCGTGACCTCAAAAATAAGACTGCGCCGGCCCATCGCATTAGATGAGGCGACATTTCTTAGGTCCCACACAAACTCAAAGGTGATTGTGGCCGTGCCCTCGCCTTACACTGTGGCCCGTCGCATGTGGCACCCTGACCACTCAACCGGTGCCTACGCTACAAGGGAAGAGTTCATGGAGGCCTGTATTCCGATCATAAACGGCGAGTTGCATCGCCTAGCCGCAGCGGGAGTAGATGCGATTCAATTGGATGATCCATGGCTTGCCCTACTGGTCGACCCGAAATACCGCGAAAGCAGTGGCATTACTGACATTGACCACGAGATGGCCTTGTCTGTCCGCGGGGTTAATGGTGCCGTCCAAGGCATTGCCGGTGTTCCTATTAGCGTTCATTTATGCCATGCCCATTTTGCACGGGCGCACGGCACTAAAGGTCCTTATGATTTGATCATTGGCGTGCTCAGTGAGATGAACGTAGCTCGATTCGCCATGGAGTTTGCGACACCGGATGCTGGCGGAATTAAAGTGCTTCGCGACTTCCCGGCAGATAAGACTCTTGGGCTTGGCGTCATTGACCATACAGATCCCAACGTGGAGACTCCTGAAATCGTGGCTTCAAGGGTTGAGGCCGCGATGGAATACGTGCCTAAGGAGCGCCTGAGCCTCAATCCTGACTGCGGGTTCTCGCCATCTAGCGTAAACCCTATGGACTTTGACGAAGCCTACCTCAAGCTGCGCTCTCTTGGATTAGGAGCCCGACTACTGCGGGAGCGTTACGGGTAACACTATGGGTACTAGCAAACGCCCAAGCCCGCTATTCGATTGGTTTATCCCTATCGACGGCGACGGGCAGCACATCGGGACACGGCGCGCCGAGCGCCCCCCTACGTTTGATTATCTTCGCAAGGTTGTTGATGCTGCTGAAGGGAATGGATTCCACTCCTTGCTAATTCCTACTCGCTTTGTGAACGGCCTCTTTGAGGAATCCGCCCCACTATCAGAGACCTGGACGACCGTTGCTGCTTTGGCAGCAGTCACAAGCCGCATCCGTTTTCTTGTCGCCGTCCGGCCTGGATTCATTTCGGCGGGGCTGTTCGCCCAGATGGCGGCAACACTCGACCAAATCAGCGGAGGGCGACTTGACATCAACATCGTCCCCGGGGGTATACAGGGCGACTTTGAACGGATGGGCGAAAAGATCGACCACCATACTCGTTACGCCCGAGCAGAGGAGTTCATAGAGTCACTTCGTCTCCTTTGGGAAAGTCCTCTGCCCGCAACATTTAACGGCCAATACGTGAGCCTTGAAGACGCTGTTGTCTCCCCAGGAGTCTTCAACGGCGGCCCCCGATTCTACCTCGGTGGCGCCTCCAATGATGCCCTTGAGCTGGCTGGCCGCCAGGCAGATGTTTATTTGGCGTGGATTCACACCAAAGAGAACATCTCATCATTTATTGAACGGGCTAACGCCAAGTTTTCTGAGGCAGGGCGGCCTGCCAGATACGGCCTTCGCACTCATTTGGTCGTTCGCGACACCGAAGCTGCGGCATGGGATGCCGCAGAGGAGCTTATCGCCAGGGCGGATCCCGAGGTGCATCGCCAGAGGCAGGCCGTTACGTCAAGTTCCAAAATGGTCGGCCAAAAGGCCCAAGCTCAAGTGGTTAAAGATCACCTCCTTGCCCCTAACCTCTGGAACGGGATCTCAACCGTTCGCGTAAATTGTGGCACCGCCCTTGTTGGCACACCTGACCAGGTCGCCGCTGAACTGAGAGACTACTGGCGCCTAGGTATCGATGAATTCATCTTATCTGGATATCCCCACATCGAAGAGTGTGTCCGGGCGGCTACAGACCTACTGCCCGCCACACTTAGTCTAATACAAGAGGAGGGCCCTCTAGATGCCTGAGAAACTAACTGCAGCGATTATCGGATGCGGCAAGCTAGGCCAGCACTACGCCGAAACATACTCGGCTTTACCTAACGTGGAGCTTGTCGCATTGGCTGAGTTCAACGACGCCCGTCGCGCGGTCGTTGCCAGGCGCTTTGGCGTCCCTGGGTTTAAGGACGCCCCAGAGATGTTTGAGAATATCATCCCGGATGTCGTTGCCACTGTGTTGCCGGGCAAATACATCTACAGCGCTGTAATGTCAGCAGTGCAAGCAGGCGTCCGTGGCATTTCATCAGACAAGCCCTTAGGCGCAAATCTGTCGGAGGCGGACGAGATGGTTGATGCATGTGCTGCTAACGGGATCGTTTTCGCCGGAGGAAATCTCCAGCGTGCTATGTATGAGATCCAGGAGGCCGCCTCTTGGGTCAGCAACGGTGACTTCGGTGAAATCATTGGGGCTTCGGTGAATGGCTTCGCCGGTGAGATATCTGGTGGTGGCTGCCAGGCGATTTCCGTCCTTCGTCTTTTCACGAATGCTGAGGTCACAGAGGTTACGGCTTGGGGGCACCCCGAGGAAGCACTGAAGGGTGATAGTGATTCTGGCTTAGCCATCGATGGCCGCTTCCGATTGTCCTCCGGTATAGAATGCAGCGTTTTTAGTGAATCGGCTGTTAGGGGCGTGGATGTTTGGTCAGAGGACTCATTGGTTCGTTGGGGCTGGGATCCGCCCATCAGTGTCTTCAGGGGGTTCGATAAGCACGGATCTCGTATTCAGTTATCACCTGCATTTTCTAGCTACGAATGGGGGGAGTATCACTATCTGGGTGCGTCTATTCGTTCTTTCCTAGAGGTGGTTCGTAGTGGGCGCGGGCAGTTGGCAGTTTCTGGACACGACCTGCGGCAGGCATTGGAAGTCGCTATCGCATCGAAGTACTCGGCCCTCTGGGGCAGCGTCCCGTTAAGGCTGCCTCTCCCGGATCGTTCCTTGCAATTGATCCCGAGTCGCGCCCGCTGGTTGGGACAAGACCCTAATGGGTCTGGTCAGCCAATAGACGAGGCGCACATACGCTGGGACGGTTATATGCCAGAGAAAAGGCACGTGGCCGGCAAGTGACGACTCATGCCTCGTACGCATACACCCGTCGTGATGTAGAAAGTCTATGGGTACTAAGTTCGTAAACGGCCGACTGTTCCCACCCCGGTAAGGGGAAGCTGTTCGATAGTACCAAGGCGCCAGGCTTAAGCTCGTCTCTCAATTTGGGGGACAGTCTTCGCATAGCTCGTGGCTGAAGGTACACCAGCACTATGTCCACAGTGCTTAAATCCACTTCGGAGATATCTTTTCTCTTGAAGGTCAAATTACGCCGCCGGGCGACAAATTGTTTGATGCGCGAATATGCCCATGGGATAGGCGAGAGCTCATACCCTACAACGGTTGCTTCGGGGAATGCTTTCGCCACTGGGTATCCGAGAGTGCCCCATCCCGCACCAAGATCCACGATCGTGCCCTTAAAGTTACTCGGAATGATCCCTATCATCGCACTCACGGCCTTACGTGAGCTAGGCATCGGAGTAATCCCTACTCGCAGCGTGTAGTACGCCGTAGTTATGAAGCCGGCCAGCAGCAACAAATTAAGGGTGATCGTTAGCCAGTAGGGAGCGTGCATCCCTCACATTGTACCCACTTGCCTGTATGCTACAATTCGGCCGCCACAGAATATTCACAAGAGGAGTATCGCCGTATGAGGCTCGTTCTATTCAATGATTTCACCCCGGGGGTTCTACGCGGAGACAATGTTGTCGACATCTCACAGGTAATCTCGGACATACCTCACATTGACGCACAGACATGGATGCGCGGCCTCATCGATCGGTTCGATGACTACCGCCCAAGTCTCGAAGGCGCTGCTTCCAACAATGAAGGGGTTGCACTCTCGTCGGTTCGCCTCCGCTCTCCCTTACCCGAGCCTACTAGGATCGCCTGCATGGCCGGTAACTACCTCGAAGGCGGCACACTTAAATATCCAACAGACCGTGAAGCCTTCCTAAAATCGCCAAGCTCGGTGATCGGCGATGGCGATACGGTCACGCTGCCAGATGCTCCAGTCCCTCACTTTCATCACGAGGCAGAACTTGGCCTGGTGATTGGCAAGACTTCCACTGACGTTCCTGCCGAAAAAGGCCGAGACAGTATCTTTGGTTATCTTAACTTCATGGACGTCTCCGCAAGGGGTGTCAATCCTAACGGAGGAAGCAGCTTTTTCTGGGGCAAGTCGTGGGACACATTCTGCCCACTGGGCCCCGTAATTGTTACCGCCGACGAAGTCCCCGACCCGCAGAACCTAGCCATAAAGTTATGGGTGAACGGGGAGATTCGCCAAGACCACAACACTAGTGACATGGGGCGGCCAGTTGAGGAGGTTGTTGAATTCGTTACGTGGATAACAACGATGAAGGCCGGTGACGTGATCGCCACTGGTACTAACCACGTTCAGCTAGGCCCTATCCAGCATGGCGACGTTATAACCGAAGAGATTGGCGATTTTGGAAAAATAACAGTTAACGTGACGGACCCTTGGAAGCGCTCCTGGCCTCGCAAGATGCTGTCCCAAATGTCTGCTTTCGAGTCAACTATTCGTTCAAAGAGTCAGCCGGCCTAACTTGCAAAACCTGGGTGGCAGCAATCGCTGCTCGCCCTTAATGGTTCTAACATTATTTTGGCTAAAAAGGTGTTGATCTTCGGAATCGACGGCTGTCGGCCTGACGCCCTTCAGGCCGCTGATACGCCTGCGCTTGACAGCCTTGCGGCCAGCGGCGCGTACAGCTTTACGGCCCAAACCTGTCGTGAAACGAAAAGTGGGCCTTCTTGGGCAAGCGTACTCACTGGTGTCTGGCCAGATAAGCACGGTGTAACCAACAACTCCCTGGAGGGAGAGCACTTCAACGAGTTTCCCCACTTCTTCTCACGGCTCAAGTCTGTGTCGCCTGGGGCGTTCACTGCATCCTTTGTGCACTGGGCAACAATCCACGACAAAATGGTCCGGTCCGCAGACATTTCAAATAAGTACCCATCTGATGTAGAGGTCGCTGCAGAATCCGTCTTTCTTCTGCAATCTGCCTGCCCCGACGTCATTTTCCTTCACTTCGACGAGGTCGATAAGGCTGGCCATCGAAATGGCTATGGGCCGACGATCATTCCTTATCTCACCGCCATAAGTGTCGTCGACACACTAATTTCTCGTGTCCTTCGTGCCGTCCAGTCCCGGCCAACATATGACAAAGAGGATTGGCTGTTCATTGCAACTACTGATCACGGAGGGTCCTCGCACTTCGAGCCCGGATCCCAGAAGGCACGGCATGGCGACAACATCCCCGAACACCGGACGGTTTTCTTAATTTTAAGCGGCGGCCGTGTTCTGCCCGGCGAGATATCCCCTGCCCCCACTAGCATCGACCTCCCCCCAACGGGCTTGTCCCATCTCGGTATTGGTGTCAGCGGCGACTGGGGCTGGGAGGGACATGCCGTAGGCTTAACTTAACCTTCCTGCCACAGGGAGCTTTTCCGGCGGCGCGGGCCTTACTGTTTGCGTATGTGTGCGGGGAGGGGGCCTCGGGCCTGGGATTTGCTCCCTCTAAAATTCCTTTGCCCAAATATCTTTTGCTCCGGAAAAGATGTCGGTTAATGGAATATAACCATCTTAAGTTCGGTCATCTCCTCAACGGCATACTTGGGACCTTCCTTGCCCATCCCACTATCCTTGAGGCCTCCGTATGGCATCAAGTCCGCTCTCCACTGTGGTCCGCTATTTATCATTATGTTTCCGGATTCAACATACTTGGCGAACTTCATCGCGTTGTCAACATCTTGGGTAAAGATGGAGGCACTTAGGCCATAGATGCTGTCGTTCGCTGCCTCGATGGCGTCTTCAATGTCGTCAAAGGAAGAAACTGCAACAGCTGGCCCAAAGATTTCGTCTCGGGATATCCTCATGTCGGGCGTTACATCTGCAACAACGGTTGGCTCATGAAGGGCCCCTTCGTACTCTCCCCCGGTGGTTGCCCTCGCACCTGAGCCCACAGCTTCTTTGATCCAGTCATTTACACGTACTGCGTCTTCTGCTCGCACCATCGGGCCCATCTTGACCGACGAGTCCAATTGATTGCCTGTCGTGAGCCCCTTAACGGTCTCGGTTAAAGCGTCCACAAAGTCTCCGTATATATCCTTACTTGCCATGACTCGCTGGGCAGATATGCAAACTTGGCCAGCATTTGAAAAACCGCTGCTCACTGTGCCAGCAATGACTTTATCCATGTTCGCATCGGGCATAACAATCAAGGGCGCGTTTGAGCCAAGCTCCATCGTCACCTTCTTCAGCCCCGCTGTCTTACAGATTCTCTCTCCCACATCGCGGCTTCCTGTGAAGGTGACTTTTCGCACACGAGGATCCGCCACGAGGGGGTCTCCAAGCCTGCTCCCTGATCCCGTGATGCATTGCACTGCCTCTGGTGGGGCGCCGGCCTCTATGAGTACTTCCGTCAGCTTAAGCGCCGATAGCGGAGTATCAGTTGCGGGCTTGATGATAACGGCGTTTCCTGCTGCTAAAGCTGGGCCCACTTTATGTGCTACAAGGTTTAGTGGGAAATTGAACGGTGCAATCGCGGCAACTACGCCCACGGGCACTCTCATCGTAAAGCCGTATTGCCCCGCCCAGTTTGACGCCCCATCAAGGGGCACAGTCTCGCCATACAGCCGTTTGGCTTCCTCGCCGGACAGTTCTATTGTCTGTATCGCCCGGTCCGCCTCTGCGAGCCCTTCTGAGAGGATTTTCCCTTCCTCGGTTGAGACCGTCGTTCCTAAGTCTTGAATACGAGACCTCATTATATCCGCCGCTTTTCTCAAAATCTCAAACCGCTGGTAGCCACTGAGTTGTTTCATCGCTTCAGCTCCTCGTACTGCTGTTGCGAGGGCTGTTTCTAGATCATTCAGGCTAGCGCTAGGAACCGTATCGATCACCGAACCGTCATAAGGGTTTAGAACGCTTACCTTCTCGTCTCTATCGACCCATTCTCCTCCGATATACATCTTCATAAGGTCATCTCCTTCTGGGTAGTCAACTGGCACTGCACCGCTTTTGCCAAGGGGCGTGTGCGTAGCTCTGTTCCGGCTACATACTAGCAGTAGCGCCCCTCCATCTCTAGTGTCTTCTTAACCAATGCGCGGGGCCCGGCCCTTGATTCGCCCTATGGTAGCTATCAGCGTAGCTTCGTTTTAAAAACCTGTCAGGCCGGAAACCAAGGTTGTGGAGGAAGCAAGAACGTCTAAGTCGGTAAGAAGGCTTACGATCCCTCCCAGCGCAAGAAATGGACCGTAGGGAATCGCGTCTTTCCGCCCTCGCCTCCCGGAAAGAAGCAGCACTGAGGCAACAATGCCGCCCGCAAAAATGGCGCAAAAAAGTGCCGTCAGTGCATCTGACAATCCCAGCATAAGTCCAAGCAGCAGCGCCATTTTCTCATCGCCGCCGCCTATCCCCCGTGGAAAGCTGAGCCTTATCAAAAAGAAGAACAAGAACGCCAAGGCCGCCGCTAAAAGTGAATTGGAAAGAGACGCGAAAAAGGTGTTCTCTCCCAAGAACGTTCTTTCGCTTCCTATCACCGTCCAGAACGGCGCCATTAGTAGAAATACTCCTGTTCCCACCAGGATTGCCCGGTTCAAAATAAGCCTGTTCTCAAGATCGATAATGGCGAACACTAATAGTATTGTTATGCTGACGGTCAATGCCAAGAATACTGAAATTTCCGGCCCTATATGGTGAGCATAGGCCACCAGCAGCCCAGTCAGTATCTCAATCACGATTATCCGGGTCGGAATCTTGGCTCCACAGCCCCCACACCTGCCCCGGAGATAGAGATAGCTGATAACTGGAAGTAGGTGTCGTCTGGGTATATCCCTGTTACACGAGAGGCAGTAGGACCTTGGGTAAATTAGTGACTGCCTTCTCGGCAAGCGGTCCGCCGCTGTGTTCACAAAGCTACCTATGGACACACCAACCAAGAAAACGAGCAGGCTGATGGCTGCCTCGAGCACTAGCCTCCCTCGTCGCCGTAAGGCACCAGAAGGGCCACGTTCATGCTCCACACGCTTGTGTCGTCAGAATCGCGGTTTAGGTTAAGAGACTCAATCCTTGCTGTTGGGGTGTCGTTAACCGTGCCAAGGAGACCAATTAGGGCTACCGGTTGGCCTTTGGCCCTAAACCTGTATTCTATTGAGGGAAACTCAATCCCCTGAACCATGCGGGGCCCTTTAGTTGTCTCAAAATCATCCAACTCAAGTGCGTTCGCCCCTGCGAATTCTGCAATTTTTGTAGCAAGCCCCTCAGCCTCGGTGACAGAAGTAAGCCGACTTACAGAAGCCGCGGCTTGGTATTCGCGCGCCTCTTTTTTGCGCAATTCCAGCTCTTTAAGCCAACTTTGCACATCCTGAGCTCTTAATAGTGTCTCTTCTTGTTGTTTTCTGAGCCCCATAACGTCGTTCGCGTAGTTCTGTCTCTCTTTTTCAAATTCACTTTTTGTTTCCGTGATCTGCATATACATGTATGTAACAACGGCAAACCCCAGCAAAACTAGGACTAGTAATGCTGTCTCGAAATTGACGCGTTGTCGTAATTGGCGAAGCATCATTTCAACTCTATGATGGCGTTAACCTGAAGTACGCCTCTGTAGTCTTCGGAACTCATGTCCCCAAGTTCAAAAATGTGGCTTACTCCTTCCATGTACTTTCTAAACCCCATAATCCCGTTTGGGCCATCAGCCGTGGCGCTGACAACGACTGTGCCGCTTGGCTGAGTTATAACTTTGTCGAATTGAAAGCTAGGGCTATCTGCCATCATTAGGGCCTGAACCATTGCTGCCCAGTCAGGGCGGGGCGCTACAAGTCGCATGTAGGCATCCTGAACCCTTTGGTTTTCTTCATCTATGCTGGCTATCTTGGTCTTCACATCTTCTGCATTCGCGGCCTCAGCTGCCGTCGCCTCTATTTCAAACTTTTTTTTCTGCTGCACGCGGTCTATGTGATTTGATAATTGTTGTGCTTCATAACGGTTTTGCTGGAGATCACTGTTAATTATTTGTAGCGCTAGGATCTCAATAACTATCACAAGGGCCAAAAACAGGGACAATGCAGATGGTCTATATCTCCGTCGCTCAGAAATCAAGTTGATGCGCGGGACTCTCTGACACCTTGTCCGGCTTGGGGCCTCACGTTCTGGCTTGGTGTTCCTTGGGCGCGACTTCATCCTCCGACAGCCCCCAGTGTTGAGTAAATGCCGGATACGACCGCCGCGGCGACAAAGCCAACAATCGCTGCAACAATAATGATAACTAGTGGTTGGATTAGGTCCGCTATTCCGGTCGCTGCGTTATTAGCAACATCCTCATAATACTCAGCGAGGCCTGACATGGTTTCTTCTAACCCTCCCTGCATCTCACCTGTCACAACTGCCTGCGAGATCAGCGGAGGCAGTCCAGATCGCTCGGTAAAGGCTAGCCCAAGACGGGTTCCGGCGGTTACACGGTCTAAGACAACGGAAATCTGGCCCCGAAAGACGGCATTAGGCAGACTATCTTGTGCTAACCGGAGGGCTTCCACCGGGGAAACTCCCGCCCGTAGAAGTGTAGCTATTGTCGAAGTGAGAATGAACATGTTGTTCGCAAGAACGATTCTTCCGACTACGGGTACACGGAGTAGGGCCTTGTCTCGTAAGACGCTCGCTGGTCGAGAGCGAAAACTGGCCGCTATAATCAGCACGGTTGCTAGCACAGCGAACACCACTGTAATCCAGTGTACCCGGAGGGCATCAGATACACTTACAAGTATGCGCGTGGTCATGGGCATTTCGCCCCCGACACTCCGGAGCATATCGGTCAGGGTCGGCAGACTATATCCAACGAGTATAACTGCAGCTGCAGTTGCCACGGACAGTGTTATCGCCGGATAAACCATCGATCTTTTCACTTTGTCACTAATAACTTTTCTCCGCTGTAGGACCTCTGCCAATTGCCTTAACATCGAGGGGATATCACCTGACGCCTCTCCTATACGGATGGCGCTCACGTAGAAATCCGGAAAGGTGCGACCCCGCGCACGGAGGGCATCAGATAGCCGCGTTCCCCCTTCTATGTCCTCCACTACCTTTCCCAAAGCATATCGTAGTCCGAGGCTCGGACTCTGGTCCCTCTGGGCAACCAGGCCGCGCCTGAGGTTAATTCCCGAGGAAAGCAACGAAGCAAGCTGCCGGGTGAACTCAATTAAGTCCTGGGTCGTGGGCTTGAGGAGGCTTAGTAAAATCTCTGCTGGGCTTCGCCGCGGTCCTATCAGGCGAAGCTTGTATGGGATAAGTTTTTCTTTTTCCAAAAGGTCGTATGCCGCCTCTTCGGAGTCAGTAGATAAAACCCCCTTCACCTTCTCTCCCTCGTGTGTGTATGCTTCGTATCTGATAGCCTTGTTATTCAAAGAAAAACACCCTGCTGAGTACCTCGTTAACGGTCGTTATCCCCCCCTCTGCCTTTATCATGCCGACAGCGTGAAGGGAATTCATTCCTTCATTGATGGCCTGCCTTCGGATGACTTGCCCGCTCGCCCCCGATGCCACAAGCGCGCGCGTATCTTCTGTAACGGCTAATACTTCAAATACGCCTGTTCGTCCCAAGAAGCCTGTAAATCCACAGAAGTTACACCCGGTCCCGGACACAAATCCATCGACTCCTTGGCCTCCCTTTGCTTCGTAGGCTGATTTTTCAGCTGTGTCGAGGTCAGTCGCTACAACACAGTGCGGGCAAACCTTGCGGACCAGACGTTGGCCGGCCACTCCTACCACGGCGGTTGCCGCCAAGTATGGCTCTATTCCGATATCAATTAGGCGGGTGAACGCGGACGCCGCGTCGTTGCTGTGTATAGAGGCAAGTACCAGTTGGCCGGTGAGGGCCGCGTCGACGGCGGTCTTAGCTGTCTCCACATCTCGTATTTCTCCCACGAGTATCACGTCGGGGTCAAGTCGCATTATCGCCCGGAGGCCGGCCGGGAAATCAACCCCCGCTTGTCGGTTCACCTCTATCTGGTGCAGTGACTCTACCCTATACTCGATCGGGTCCTCGATCGTCATGATGTTCCCTCGGTCCCGCACGAGCTCGGTAACTGAGGAATATAGCGTTGTCGTCTTCCCTGATCCCGTGGGGCCGGAGACGAGCACCATTCCAAAAGGCAGGCTCAAAAGCTGGCGCCACTTACTCAGCTCGTCTCTGTCCAATCCCAGATCTTCAAGTCGCATTATTCCATCGGATCGGTCAAGAATGCGAACAACCATCATTTCTCCCCAAGCTATCGCCACAGACGAAACACGGAAGTCAACATCCCTCTCTCCGAGTTCAAGGTTAAAACTTCCGTCCTGTGGCCTCCTCGTTTCCGCTATGTCCATGTCTGCAAGAACCTTTATCCGTGCGATCATGGACTCGTGAAGGTGGACGGGGATAGTCGCGACCTTCTGCAAAACACCGTCGAGCCTGAACATGATGTCGCAGGCTTCGGCACTCGGCACGAAATGTACGTCTGAGGATTTTCTTTTTATCGCTTGTAGGCAAACCATCTCCACAGCCTGAACAGCCGTTAGCTGGGTCACGTCCTGTCCAAGAATACCGGCAGCTTCTATCCTGGCCATATCGGGCACAATCTCTGGTTGAGAAAGTCCTTCCGAGGCCGGCAGGTCCGCGTAGGTACGCTCAATCAACTCGCTGAGCCCGCTCGTGAGAGCGATCGCGTACCTTGCTTGGCGGCCAGTAATGGTCGCTATTTGTGACAGAACCTGAAAGTCGTTGGGCGCCTGAGTCACGACTTTCAGGGACCCATCAGGCTCAAATCCGACAGGCATTACCTTTTTATCACGCGCAAAGTTTTCGGGTAAGAGCATGACTGCTTCCGGGTCCACTTCCGCGGTTTTTAGATCCACCACAGGGATTTTCAACTGGAAGCTTAATAATGTGATGATCGTTTCTCGTGATACTGCTCCTTCGTCTACGAGGGCTTCTAAAATGCCTACCTCGTCTTGGAGGCTGTGCTGCTGGGCCCGCTCAAGCTGACTGGGCGTCACTACGCCGGCATCCTGAAGGATACCTGCCATCTTGTTTTCAAATTCTCTGTTTGTGTTGCCTTCCACTGTTCCGGTCGCCAAGAATCAACTACCTGAGGCGCCTCTCTGTATAATTCCAATTTAGCACGCGCGGGCGGGTAAATTAAACGTGCCTACTGGTCGTCATCCTCGTATTTTATGCAGCCTGACGACTGCTCCAGTTCCTCTATTGAGTAGGGGTTTTTGCCGCCTGGGGCTCGATGTCTTATCTATCCCTATGCGAGGTGGGCCGCGTCATTGAACCTGGTTATTTGCCAGAGAGCAGTGTCCAAACAATCAGCATCGGCTTCAGGCCCTTTAAGCGGCCACCTGTTGAGATCAAGAGTGAAGTCAAAGATCGCTGTATTTCGCACCTGCACCCCCCACGTTCGCTCCGTTCCCAACACTTCAGCGATGATGCTTTGTAATATTCCGCCGTGGCTCACCGCGAGAACCGTATCTCCATTTCCGTGTTCGGTGAGTATTCTCTGCAAAACTTTCGCGCCCCGCTGGCGGCGAGCAGAAGGCTGCTCGATTCCTATCTTGGGCTCAGATGGCCTGCTCCATACCAAGCCTGGGTACCTATCCTTAGCGGTTTCTATACTCATTCTTGATAGCTTTCCCATGTCGTGCTCTATGAGATCGTTCCATGTCTCTGGTTCCTCCCGGGTAGCTATTCTTGCTGTCTGTACGCAACGAGCAAGAGGACTAGAGTACACTTGTGTGGGCATAAATTCTTCGTCGGCGAACCTTTCGTGAAGGAGTTCGGCTTGCGCTCTTCCTTCATCAGAGAGCTCGTAGTCCGCGTGGCCTTGTATTCGCCGCTCCGCGTTCGCCACGCTTTCGGCGTGCCTGACAAAAATTACCCTCACTATTAGCCTTTCACCACTATCTCGCCTGTGGGGCCCGCTTCAAGCAGAGTAAAAAAGTCATATCCCCGCCGGGCTATCTCTTCGCTTCCACCCTCATTTCGGTCAAGGATGCACATTACCTTGGTTACATTGCACCCTGCCTCTTCAACGGCCTTTATCGTCCTTATCAGACTTCCTCCAGTTGTACATGTGTCGTCAACTACCACGACCGACATTCCTGGCACAACATTCCCTTCGATCTTTTTGCCTGTTCCGTGCTGCTTGGCGACATCCCTTACTATAAGCGCGGGGACAGGCTGGCCGGCTTGGTGGCTTAGGAGGGCGAGCGCGGAAACGATTGGTACGGCTGCGACTGCAGGACCTGCTGCTGCATCTGCCTTGCTCGTGATTATTTCCGCCAGAAATGCTTTTGCAACATGGTATGCTCCAGCAGGGTTCAGGGATAACAGTCGCCCGTCAAAGTAATACGGGCTCTTCTTGCCAGATGTGAGAGTGAACTCTCCAAAGGAGAGAGCGCCTATCTTCGTTGCAATCTCTAGTACAGCAACTGCGTCGCTATCTTTCATTTTCTCCCTGGTAGAGTCCGTGTCTATCGATATAGTCTCTCACGGGCCGGGGGACAATGTAGAGGATAGATTCGCCCCTAGCAACCATTTCTCTGATGTCGCTGCTGCTAATATTAATGGCCGGGCTCTCCACCCTTGTAAGGCCACCCGCTACTCGCTCTGCTTCCATTTCAACTACGTTAGCCCCTGGCCGATCAACCGTAACCACTTTTGCAAACTTCTTTATCTGTTCGGCTTCTTTCCAGCGAGGGAGCTCATTTATGGTGTCACTACCCATAATCAAGAACACCTCTGTGTCCGGTGATAGTTTGTCTCTTAGCTCCGCCAGGGTTTCTATCGTGTACGTGGGGCCTTCGCGCAAGACTTCTGCGTCTGAGACGATGAACCTCAGATTGTCTTCTGTCGCGAGCCGGGCCATCTCTATCCTGTGGTGAGCACCTGATATCGGTAAATCTGCTTTCATCCATGGCTGACCAGCAGGCATAAATATTACTCTGTCAAGGCTTAGGTGTTGGCGCGCAGATTCAGCTATCAAGAGGTGGCCTGCGTGTATCGGATCGAAGGTGCCCCCAAGAATTCCTACACGCATGTCACTCGCCCCAGTCCAATTCATGTTTTCCGACGATAACCGTGTCTCCCGGTTTAACGCCAGCCTTCTCCAGGGCGTCTGCAACACCAAGTTTCCGTAGTTGGTCGTGGAACTGCAGTACTGCCGCCCAATTGTTAACATCCAGCATCCCAGCGAATCTCTCCGCTGCCCTGAGATTGACTTCGTACCTGCCATCCGGGTGTTTCCTAATTGCAGCAGCTGGCTTATCTGGGGGTTGGGGCCGAAGAACGGGTGTTTCTCCGCCAGCGCTCAGAGGTCGGCGCTCGCTCGCTTCCCTGGTTTGCAAAGGGGTGCTCCGCATCAGGTCAGCCTCTTCCGTACGTTCCGCCGCCAAGGTATTGGCTATTGCTGACACCATCACGTCAATCCCTATTCTCCCTGCCGCGGAAATCACGTGTTCTCCAACAGCCGCCCCGGGAAGCTCTTCCTTCAGGAGTTCTGCCATCTCCTCTACTCCGGGGATGTCAACTTTGTTTATCACCACTATCTCGGTTTTCTCAACGAGCCCATTTCCATACGCTGCCAGTTCTTCTCGTACCGTTTCATAGTCCTTTACTGGGTCGATACTGCTCCCATCAATGACATGTACCAAGACTCTGGTTCGCTCAATGTGTCTTAGGAACTCATCTCCTATCCCTACCCCTGCGTGGGCTCCTTCAATCAATCCGGGGATATCCGCCATAACAAATCCGTCGGTTCCCAGGTCCACAACTCCTAACGCTGGCTCTAGCGTAGTGAATGGGTAGCTTGCGACTTTGGGTGTTGCGGCAGTTGCCGCGGCAAGCAGGCTTGATTTCCCGGCGTTCGGCACACCTATGATTCCAACATCTGCAATAAGTTTTAGGGTTAGTTTGATTTGTGTGGTCTCGCCCTTGTCTCCTTCTTCGGCCAAGAGGGGGAACCTGTTGACCGATGTCGCAAATCTGCGGTTGCCACGACCTCCTTTTCCTCCCATAACTGCGACCGTTGTCTTTCCTGCAATGTCCAGGTCTACAATTCCAAGGTCCCCTTTTTGGTTTTCAATTTCTGTCCCGACAGGAACAGAAATTTCAACATCCTCCCCCTTCGCCCCATCCATACCCTTTCCTCCTCCAGGGCGCCCGTTCCCTGCACGGAACACCCGCCTCTTCCTAAACGGAACTAGGGTTTGGATGTTCGGATCTGCTCGAAAAGAAACACTTCCCCCATCTCCCCCATCCCCACCGTCGGGGCCTCCGTGGGGCTCAAATTTCTCCCTCCTCCCACTTATGGCACCGTTCCCTCCAGATCCACTTCTTATTGTTATATCTATTTGATCAATCATATTTAAGATATTAAGAGTAAAAGCAATAAGGTTGGGGATAACCAAGCCTTGAATCTGTAGGCACCGGCTTAATGTGTGGAGAAAGTGTTTGCTTTTGTTGGGCGTCGTGGGGAATCATATTCTTTCAACACATATTGTGGGGAGAGAATTAGGTTCTTTTAAGCGGGGGGACGCTGAGTTCGTGGCAAATATCGTCAAACCAACTGATAACATCTTTGTGTAAAGGAACCCCGTTCGCACGGCGGTCAACTTCGGTTTCGTGCTCGACTAACCCGGCATAGACAACCCTATCGGCCCCGGGAGAGGGAGGGGTTTCTCTCAGTGAACGAAGCATTTCTCCCATGTTAGACATGAAAAGGCTGCGGTCTGTGAAAGCATCAATATCGTATGCGGTAAAGACATGCTCGCCTCCTTTCTCACCGGTCAACATCGAAGGCCTCATGCCTGGCATCAACGTTGTCATGATCGTGACCATTAGGCCAAGGCCGTACCCTTTGTGTGAGCCAATGGAGCGGGACCCGCCGAAAGGCAACAAGAGGGGGTGGTCGCTATCAGGGGCATCATGCTCGTGCATGAGTGGAGTCCCATCATCCTCGGCGAGCCAGCCAGGAAGGATGGTAGCTCCAAGGCGTTGTGCGATCCGTATCTTGTTGTGCGCCACAGAACTCATAGCTGCGTCGAATATAAAAGGGGGCTCGCCGAGCGCAGGCGCGGCAAATGCGATAGGGTTGGTACTTAGCCGTCCTTCTGATCCGAACGTTGGAAGCGTCCGCATTCCCCCACATGTCATAACCATTCCCACGAGGCCTTCATTGGCTGCTTGAGCTGCATGTACGCCGAGGGCCCCGGAGTGGCCCGCGTTGATCAGAGAAACAGTTCCAACTCCAACCGAGCGAGCCTTTTCGATAGCTAGCCCCATGGCAACCTTCCCGAGGATAATCGCAAGGCCGCTGTCAGCGTCAATAACTGCAGTAGCGGGAGTTTCGCGGATGGTGCGCCATTGCGGGTCAGCCTTAATCTCTCCCCGCGCGTAATAATCGATGTAGTAGCGAACCATATTTGAGACGCCGTGGGACTCTGTTCCCCATAAATCGGCTGTTACCAAGGTGTCAGCCGCCGCCGCGGCGTTTTCGTCAGGCTCTCCCATCTTCCGGAAGATAGAGAAAACCGTTTCCCAGATTGAGTCGTGAGATATCCGGATCTGTTCGGTAACAGGAACTTTGAAGCGATCTAGCAATTGGACCTCAGTAATGGCAAAGCGCCAGGTAGATTCTATCAGGCAAATGACCCCTGCCGCCTCAGCATAAGGAATGAGCGGACCCAATGAACAAAACAACAGCCCTACAGTCCGAGCAATACGAACCTTCGCCCTTTCGGGATTGCTGCGTGTCCGGGGATGCCATAAACTGGCTGCTATGGGAAGAAGAAAGCTGCTCTACTACAACGACTCGCGACATACCTATATGTATTCGTACGACCCGCCAATGACCCTTGAAGAGGCCCGCATGCCCGTCGACGAAGTCGCAGGGACAGAGGTTGATACCTTTGTTTATGGGTCGGGTGCCGGCCCTGCGGTGATGCACGACACAGAGGTTGGAGAAATTTGGGGAAGTAGGACCGAGAAATTTGGTAGTGCCTGGGCGTGGCGGGCGCACGAGAATGTCATGAGCCTAATTGGGAGAGGGATAGACCCGCTAAATGTGCTAATTGACCGTGCCCACGAAAAAGGAATGGCGTTTTTTGCTAGCCTGCGAATGGCCCACCCAATGGACCCCGCAGATACAGAAAACCCCTTCAATTGGAAGTTCCGCATCGACCACCCAGAAATGTGCCTCACGGGTAGTGGGGCCCATGCCTTTAATTGGGAGTACGAAGAAGTACGAGATGAGAGGTTCGCTTATATAGAAGAGTACGTCAACAGGTATGAGATTGAGGGGATTGAATTGGAGTTTTCCTTCTGCCCATCCTATTTTGAGGACGGAGAGGAAGAAAAGAAGTCGGGCATCATGACGGACTTCTTGCGAAGAGTTCGACAAGAAGTGGATGACGCGAGCCGAAGGAAGCAAAGACGAATCGAACTCGGAGTGAAGATACCGCCTACAGAATCCGGAAACCGAGGAATTGGCCTTGATGTCCCTGCTTGGATAAAGGAGGGGCTAGTGGACTTCGTGGTACCTACTCTCTACGAGGACAGGCAGATTGACCCCGACTTCCCGTTTGAGTGGCTAGTCGAATTAACCGACGGGACAGACTGCGAAGTTTATCCTACTCTCCAGCGAGCGGTTCGCGGCCAAGACGCCGCGGATGGGCGGATGGAACCAGGTGCTATTGACCTGCACGCCGAAAGAGAGAACTTTTATGCCGCCGCAGCCTCGTATTGGGAGCGAGGTGCCGCCGCTATATACATGCTATTTCTCGAATGGCCACATGGGCCTGCCGTAAGAGAAGTGTTGGGAGAGGTTCACGACCCGGAGCTACTCCAGCCGAAAGAGAAGCGATATTTGGCCCGGCGGCAAAGCAAAGAGGCGGACCGGTACGGATATAAGTCTAGCCTCAAGGCTTTTCTGGGAGCAGGAGAAAGCCACACGGTCAGCATGTACATAGCGGACGAATTAAAGGACGCGACGGTACACCTATACCTAAGGCTTATGTGGTCAACGGGAGATGACGATATGACCGTCTCTGTGAATGGAACGACAATTAGCTTAGAGGATGCAGTGAGAAGGGACCTCGATGGCTACTACGGGATAGGCCTTGAGGTTTTGCTAGCAAAGAGTACGGTAAGACAAGGCAAGAACGACATCACGATCTCCCTAGACGCCCGACCTGTAAGACTGGGCGCCCCCATTGTGTGGGAAAAAGCAGAGCTTAGGGTTGCTCACGCTACTCCGCAAGCATCCAGCTCCATACCTTAGTAAGTTAATAGGACGCAGAAACTTCTTTGCCAAGGCCCTGCTCCTTCGCCATATTGTAGACACGAATCCCAACAGCAAGATCCTCAATGGCCAGCCCTTGAGACTCAAACAGGGTTATGTCGTCGGAATGCGGCCGCCCCTCAACCACGCCAGCGACGACGTCAGAAAGGTTGCGGATGTGGTCCCACGTAGTGATCCCTCGGTCGATAGGGTAGACGAGGTCTCCGCACTCAACCTTTGCCCCTTCGACGTCGTCAGCAACGATAAGGGAAGCCCTTTCCACGAGTGAGTAATCGACCTCCTGCTTCATCCAGTGGTTGTTGCCTGCTGCATTGATGTGCGTACCTGCGCTGATCCACCCTCCCTCTAGCACGGGGCTTTTTGCAGAAGTTATAGTTACAACGATTGAGGCTTCGGATACGCAGGCTTGGGCCGAATCTACTGCGGTAACCTGAGCCCCGAGGCGGAGCGACATAGATTCTGCGAAACGGGACCGATTATCGCGAGAGCGGCTATAAACGAGGACAGATTTTATGTTGCGCACCTTGCAGATCGCCTCCAATTGCGCACCGGCCTGGTAGCCGGTGCCGATCACACCGAGAGAGTCGGCGTCCTCTCGGGCCATATACTTTGTCGCAACACCTGAAGCAGCCCCGGTGCGAGTCTGTCCCATCCCGGAGGCTTCTATTACAGCCAGCAACTGACCAGAGCAGGAACTGTAGAGGTGGACGTAGAAGCGGGACGGCCCCCCGCCTACAGAGTAGGACTTTGTTCCCATAACGCCTAAGCCGGGAGCGCTGGCGGACATGAAGTTGTAGGAACCTTGGCCGTTGGGAAGCCGGTGCCGAGGGAAGTTGAATGCGGAGCCACTAGAGAGGTGCATGAACCCGTCTTCCACTGCCTCAAGGGCGATATCCATTGTCAAAAGCTGGGAGACTTCGCCCTCTGTTATATATAGAGCCATGCGATCATACTACCAGAACGCAGGCTGCGCCCCGTGCAGGATACGACGTAGGTAGCTGTAAAGGCCGGAGCAGAACGCTCGGGGCCAATAACGAAATAAATCCCCGGCCCAGACCGATCACCGAAGGAACTAATGAGGAGAACAGTTAGCAGGGAAACAGGAAACGAGGGAGGATATGGAATACCGAACACTTGGGAAGACAGGGCTTTATGTTTCGGCAGTAGGGATTGGGGGCTGGCCCCTGGGAGGCTTGGTAGGCGGGCCAGTTGGGGACCCCCGGAAGCCGGTAGTGGATGAAGGGTGGGCAGGGTCAGATGATGATGAGTCTATAAGGATGATCCGGAAAGCAGAGGACATAGGCGTGAACCTGATAGACACGGCGGAAATATATGGAGATGGCCACAGTGAATCAATAATCGGAATAGCCACCAAGGGCAGGAGAGAGAAGTTCGTGATCTCCACAAAGGTCAGGGGGTTCTATACGGATGAGCCCGACATCGCACACACAAAAAAGCGAGTTCGAGATGCATGCGAGGGCAGCCTGCGCCGTCTCCAATCTGACTATATAGATATTTACCTTCTCCATAAATTGCCACATGCTGGAGCCGTGCCCACAGTGATGGAGGAACTGGGCAAACTTAAGGAAGAGGGCAAGATACGCTGGTCCGGTCTTTCTTACTCCGCAGCCAGTAAAAGAGAGGAGATAGAGCGAATACAGGAGGCAGGGGAAGTCGCAGCGATGGTGATCGGATATAGCATCGTTGAGCGTAATGCAGAACAGGTGATTCGCTGGTGTGGAGAAAACGATATTGGAACGATGATAGCGTCTCCGCTTGCATCCGGGGTCCTGGCGGGGCAATGGTTTGATAACCCTCCAAAGTTTGACGAGGCGGATAAACGGGCAACCTCCTTTAGCGACCGCCAACGTACAGAAGCTGCATTCAAGAAGTTTGGAGAATTGAGATTTCTCACGTCGGAAGGAGACAGAACGATGGCACAAGCCGCGATCAAGTTCATTCTAGATACTGAGGGGGTAACGTCCGTGATCGCCGGGTCCCTGCGGGCAGAGGAACTTGAAGACAACGCAGCTGCGGCAGAGGTTCCTGCTATCACGGGTGGGGACAGGGAGAGGGCAATGGAAATAGCGGACGAAGCCCAGCGGATATGGAAGGGCTAGGGCACGAGAGGCAAACTCACAGATTCTCTTATTTGGGAGCTCCGGACGACAGCCTCTGTAAACTCCATGTAGCGGACCCCGTCTTCAAAAGAAGTGTGCTCAACTGGAGTTCCAAGACGAATAGAATCAAAGAATTCTAGATCGTCGTTAATCTCGTGCCGATCCTCTTGGGGAATAGGGAGGGGAAGTAACTCGGGGTCGCCCCGCCTGGCGCCCAACAGGCCCTGACGGCTGTTAAGTTCTAATGTTCCATGGGTACCAAAGATCCGAAGCCGCTCTTGCCCCAGGTGGGTAACAGAGCTGTCCCGTAGATGGACAATAGTCCCACATGATAACTCTGCGATGACCTCGACCAGATCAGGGATATCTGCAACATAGGTACAATCCTCGGCGTCGCGACGCCGAGGATTGTAAAGGCGGGTTATGGCCGAAACTGAGGAAAAAGGCCCTAGCAGCCACGTTATAGCCTCTGCCATCTGGCCAACGCTCATCATGTTAAAACCACTTAAGTCCTGCTTGTTTCTCCAGGAACTAGTGCTATTTGCGTTTCCACTCCCAATGATATCTACGGACAAAACATCACCAGTGTAACCACTGCCCAAGAGTTCTGGTAACACCCGAAGAACGTGGCTTATGTGTCGGGTTGGGACAACTTGCGCCACGAGGTTTGGGTGAAGACGTGCAGAAGCTAACATGTCCCTGGCTTCAGCTGACGACATGGCCATTCGCGCTTGCGTAAGGACATGCTTGCCGTTGTTGAGGGCAGCGATCGAGACGTCTCGGTGGAGATAAGGCCACGTGCCCACGTAAACCGCGTCTACCTCATCTGAGGCAACGAGGCTTGGCCAGTGGTCGTGGACTTGGGCGATGTCAAACCGGCCGGCCACGCGCCGGGCCGAATCTTTGGAGCGGTTGGCGACTGCGACAACCTCGACACCGTCCATTTTTTGCCAACGAGGTAGGTAGTGCTTAGCCGTAGTGCTGCCAGCCCCCACAATACCGACACGGATGGTTTTTAAACCAGCTATTTCGCCCAAGGGACGAACCTCCCGTTTAAGGGCTGGTGTTTACGGTGTCGGAACGCCCAAATATCTTGACTAATAAATAGAGAAGAAAGCGCCCCAGGAGCCTGTAAATCAGTCCTGGGCGGCAAAAAACCCATAGTCCTTAAGAGTCGTTATCCAGCGTTGCCGCTCTTGCCCACCTTCTTTATTCTCGATCCAAGCCGGGTGCCTGCGGAGTAAGGGGAACACTGCCCGCGCCCGTGCCTCGTTCTCAACTTGCCGGCGGAGCGCCTCGCCCTCTGCTGGAGTGGTCGGGGCTGCGCAGTAGCCCATGGTGATCAATCGCCGGTTCTCCCCGCCGCCGTAACTTCCATGCCAAGTATAGTTGTCGAATATCAGCACGTCACCAGGCTCGACCGCAGCAATGTGAGAAGGAACTTCGTTGACCCAAAGCCCGTCTTGCTCGTCTACGGTCATCCCCTCTGCTGTTAGGAAGGAGTCTTTGAGAGGGACGTGTTTCATGTCGGAGTGCAGCGGTTCTCGATGAGAGCCAGGTATAAGTCGCAGCGCGCCATTAGTTTCATCAAGGGCCTGTGGATATATGCCAAATTTCAATCCACGCCAGTTGGGCTGGTCTGAATCAGGGTGCCAGTCAGTCCGGTCGCCATCGAAGGAATTTGACGCAGAGAATAACCCCACAATGTCCTCGCCGAGAAGCTGTTTTGCTCGGCTTACGAAGCGAGGGTCTTCCATGAGCCCTGCAAGGAAAGGCGTGTCTGGCCGGAGATTCCACCAGTTGAGCTGCTTGCGGAAACTCGCACGTTCCATACTAAGCTCCGCGTCTGCAAGGCCAACATCGAAGTCAGTATTGATCGCGGAGAGGTCCTCTGCGGAGAGCAGCCCCTTTATCTTCACAAAACCGAAGACTTGAAAGAGAGTGACTTCTAGTTCGGTAAGCATGCAAGAGATGATAATACGCATGAAGTCTTGACTCAACTGTGGGGGCTGAAGGGAGTCCTTTTTAGTGGGCGGAGTAAAAACCAGTCGAGACCGCTATAAGTAAAGCAAGAAAGAAACCGGCCCCCATACGCTTTGACAGGCGAACTAAGGCAAGTATAATCAGATACGAAGAGGCTATGGGGGAGGATGAAAGTTTTTGCGGAGGGGCCTCTGAGAAAGGAGGTGCATCGTTGGATAGTAGCAGTAGGAGGTGTCGCGGTTAGGTGTTCATTGTGACACCTTCTGAAAGACGGGCCCCGCTGGAGCATGCTCCAGCGGGGCCCTTTCACATTCAGGATCCCCGGATCAACAAACCCTGACCATTCAAAGACAGGTTAACGAACTCCCCTGATCAGGATTACACCGGATAATAACGCGAGGACACCGAGCCCGCGTAGCAAGTCAATGCGGTAAACGTGCCCTCCGAACGCCCCGATCTGGTCAAGGAGCAGGGCCCCCATTAGCTGGCCCGCGATAGCCGAAGCAAGGTAAAGCCCTACCCCGATTCGAGGGATAAGAAAGCCGGACCCTATCAGAAAAGGAAGAGACATTAGTCCGGTCAAGATAAGGTAGGGAGGGACCCCCCTTACAGATAAGGCCAGCGCGAGGGTTGACAATGCTGCGACTGCGGCCATCACCCAAGCCCGGTCGAAGGGAACGGGTAAGCCCGTGCCACTGCCTGCGTTGCGGATGGCTAAGACCGCCGAAAGTCCAGCGGCGGTCGCTAATAGGGATACCCAAACAGCCGCAGAAGGGCTCCGAAGGCTGCCCATCGCGCCAAGCATGGAGACTTGGATGGCGACACCGCCACCACTTATGAAGGCCAGAGCAATATAAATGAGGTGGGTTGCGGAGAGTGGCATCAGACTCGCGCGAACTTGCTCACGAGTGTTTTCCCAATCTCGCCGATATAGACACTGCCTTCATCGTCTACCCAAAGGCCATGTGGGCCTCCGGCAAATAGGCCAGGGTATTCGTCATTGGTCCAGCGACCGACCTCTTTTCCCTTGAGAGACATCAATCGGATTCCAGCGGGCGAGCCGCCCGCGACGTGCATGATGCCAGAGCCATCGATAAAGGTGTCACAAGGCAAGCCCATGTTGCCCCACTCGGTGATATAGGTGCCCATGTTGTCGAAGATTTGGATCCGGTGGTTCTCGCGGTCACTAACGTAGACGAGGTCATCCTCATCCACCGAAACATCGTGTGGAAGATTGAACCCCCCAGGGCCATCGTCCACCAACCCCACGCCGTTGGAATAAACAGGATCGCCGCGGCCCCAAGAGGTGACGACCTCGCCGTCGAGGGAAATGCGGTGGACTCGATTTTGCCCGTACCCATCTGCAACGTACATGTCTCCAGCGGGGGACACTTTTGCGCGGCACGGCCTATTATAAGGCTCGCCAGGAAGGCCAGCGACATCAGGTGTCCCGTATAGCACTAGCTGTTCTCCGGATACCGAAAATACTCGCACTGTATGGTCCGTGGCGTCGGCATGGTAGATTCGGTCTTCGGCATCTATCCACAAGCCGTGTGGGATGGCCAGAAACTCCTCGCCCCACGACGACAGGAAGCGGCCATTCTTGTCAAAAACGAGGATGGCGCCGCCCCGCGCCTGGGGCCAGGTACGAGCAGCGACGTAAGCATTTCCCTTGGAGTCCACGACAACGTCTGAGCAAACCCAGTCGCCTGAGATCATTGGCCAGTTGTCTACTCGCTCGTACTGATAGTCGCCGGTTCCGACTCGTAGCGTCACACGCAGCCCCCAAGTACAAGAGTGTCGCAACTATATCAGAGTCATTGCGCTGTGCGGCCAACAGAAAACCAGATGAAGCTTGCTACCAATTGGTTAAGCCATTGTATGTTTTCCACCACTTATCGGATCCGTATTCAGCGTGAAGGCGTCGCCCAATCCACCGGCCACGCATCGGGTATATCGCGAGACTGCGGTTCTCAACAGGGAGGCTCACGGCGTCGAAATTGCGGCGATGGGACTCTCGAAGCCCGATGGTGATCTCTAGCGCGGCTGCGTTGTCGCGACCACTGCAGCGCGGCTCAATACCCTCATCGACAGCTTCGACGATAGAGTCAACCGTCTCAATCATCCGGCGGCGCATTAGCGACCACCCGTCCTTGTCATAGCCAGAGGCGCTCTGGTTAGGGTCTGGAGGATCGAAAAAGCCCATAACCTCCTCCAGGTGGCCGTTCTTTTCAACCCAGAGCCGGTTGTAATCAGACTGGTTGCTTTGAAAGACGCCGCGCTCCAGGATGACCTCAAGCCCATGCTTGGCAGACTTATCGTGGTGGATGAAGCCGGTAATTCCGTTCTCGTAGAAAACAATGCCCCCCATGCCCTGGTCATGGTTGTCCCACTCGTTGATGGCCCCGCGGTCACGGTCGGCTGCATCGCCGTCTACCCAGCCAATGACACGATTCACAGGCCCGTCCCCGGCGAACAGAGCCATTTCCGTTAAGCCGCGACATCCCTGGCCCGCCATCTGGTTGCCGCCGGTTCCATACAGGTTGATAGTTTGTACATCGCCGAGTTCGCCCGAATCAATCATGGCTTTAACGCGCCACAGATTGGGAGAGTTGCGGTACATATCTCCCGCACCCCAAGGCACACCATGAGAACGCGCAGCTTCCACCATCAGGTCAGCCTCACGAAGGCTAGCAGCTATGGGCTTTTCCGACATCACGCCCTTGACCCCAGCCTCGATGCAATCAATGACGACCTGTGGGTTCGGTTTGACGGGAAGGATGGGTGCGGCAATGTCCACATCCTCTTCTGAAAGCATTTCAAGGTGATTGCTATAGCCAGGTACACCAAACCGCCGACAGAAGATGTCAAGGCTCTCTTGGCTTGGGTTGACGCCAGCGACCACCTCGCACTGTGGGTGAAGCTGGAATGTGCGAGCAAACCGCGTTCCGTGGTTCCCGGTACCAATTATGGCAACCCTGTATTTTTTACCCGAACCCATAGCATGGCCTCCTTCAGGAATTACGATTCCTAGTGTGAAGCGTGAGCCCATGAATGGAAAGCCTCTTGATTAAACACCGTTGCCAACAAGTAAACTAGTAAAAACAGTCAAGTCATGGAGAACAGGAAAATGAAAGCCGTTGCACGAGCGATGACAATTGCCGGATCCGACTCGGGGGGAGGGGCAGGGATACAAGCGGACCTGAAGTCGTTTGCAGCAATGGGTGTGTATGGCACATCTGTGATAACGGCGGTTACCGCCCAAAACACCCGAGAGGTGCGGGGGGTAGTGGAACTACCGACAGCGGCAATAGGTTCACAAATTGATGCTGTCATTAGTGACATAGGCACTGATGTGGTCAAGACAGGGATGCTTTCAAGCAGCGCAATCATAGAAATGGTTGTGGCGAAGCTAAAAGAACACGAAATAGACATGCTTGTCGTCGATCCGGTTATGGTCGCCAAGGGAGGCGATCGGCTCCTAGAGGAAGAGGCCGTTGATGCCCTGCGAACACAACTCCTGCCCCTGGCAACCGTTGTTACCCCCAACATTCCGGAAGCAGAAGTTCTTGTAGGCCACAAGATCAACGATATGGATGATATGAAAGAGGTAGCAAAGGAGATCGTAAAGATGGGGGCTAGCAGCGCTGTCGTGAAGGGCGGCCATCTTAAGGGTCCGGCAACCGACATATTATACGATGGCCACGATGTGAAGGCGTTTTCTTCCCAACGAATCTCTACGATGAACACTCATGGTACCGGGTGCACCTTTGCTTCTGCTACCGCGGCTGGACTTGCCAAAGGAAAGACAGTACGTGACTCTGTCGGGGCCGCAAAAAAATACGTCACAGATGCTATTCGCCATGCTCACTCCATCGGCCACGGACATGGGCCGCTCAACCACTTCTATATGCTTGGCGAATAGAGAACGTCGCGGGCCCCGGTTAGTGCCCCTGCGCCCTTAACGAAGAGATGATATGCGATAGATCTTAATGCCGGGTTTCTGCAGAAGCGTGGTCCGACAAATAGGACCCGAGTAACCGGAGGATTAACGACCGTGCACGGCAGCTTCACCCTGATCAATCTGTTAGCCGGAATGGTGGCGCTATCCGTAGCGTGTGCCACGGAGCCTCCTGGCGGCCACCCAGCCGCAGACCCGATTAAGACGCCACCAATTGTAGTAGAGGGAGCAGCTAGTACCACGACACCGGGAGCACCCGAAACAGTGGGGACGCCTGATCCAGAGGTTGCAAGGGGGGGGAGGGCGGCCATGGAACGGCTAGTCGCACTAACCGAGCAAGCTAGCCCTCGGGCTAGTGCATCCGAGCAAGAACAGGTAGCAGCAGAGTACATCCAGGCGGAACTGGAGGCACTAGGGTACGAAACAAGGATTGAGCCGTTTAAGGTGAGAGCCGTAGCAACAGGAGGCCTCTTTTTACGAACCAAAGGGACCACTATTGGTGAGATAGAGGTTTTCCCAATATTGCTAACAGCCGAGGGGAGCGCCACAGGCTCTGTCGCCGATGTAAGCGCGGGTCTAAAAGAAGACGTTGCCGGGCAAGAATTAAAAGGCAAGATTGCATTGATAAAAAGAGGAGGCATTACGTTTCAAGAGAAGGTGGACAACGTGGCCCAAGCAGGTGCCGTGGCTGCGGTCGTCTACAACAACGAACCGGGCCCGTTCAGGGGCACACTCAGGTACGAGTCGGCGATCCCTGCAGTGTCTGTTTCCATGGAGGAAGGAATTGCCCTAAGGAACTTGGAATACGCTGAGAATGTTGAAGTAGCGCTAAACGTAAAGTACTCGGCTGGTTCGGAGAACCTGGTTGCTGTGAAGCCCGGGGGAGACAAAGGAGAGCGAATAGTGGTCCTCGGAGCGCATTACGACACTGTGCCCAATGTGCCTGGGGCAAACGATAATGGGTCGGGAATAGCAACTCTTCTTGAGGTTGCATCGGTCATTGCAAATAAGGAATATGCTTTCACGGTCGAGATAGTTATGTTTGGCGCGGAAGAAATTGGCCTTTTCGGTAGCCGGTACTACGTCAAAGAGCTTGACGATAATAAGAGGACGAATACAATCGCCATGCTGAACTTCGATGCCCTTGGCAGTGGAAAAAACCCAGGGATTTATGGCGACCCGGAGTTGTTAGATGTGCTGGGCCAGTATGCTTCGACCAGTGGTATAGAGGTGGAGAAGAAGAATTCAATGGCTCCGGGCACCAGTAGTGACCATGCGCCATTCTCCGAGGCAGGCATTCCCGTTGTGTTTTTTTTAGCCGATGACTTTTCTAGAATTCACTCACCAGAAGATACGCTAGAGTTCGTGCGGCCAGAATTACTTGGCTCAGCAGTAGCGATGACAGTAGCTTTGCTTGACCAACTCGATGCGCGAGCATGGGATTAAGAACCGGGAACCAGGCAGGCGCCTCCTGTACCATAGACGGAAGTACCGATAGAGGAGATTTTCATGTTTGAAGCCTTGTCCGAGCGACTGGCTGGAGTCTTCAGCCCCTTAGGGAATAAGGGGAGGCTGACGGAAAAAGATGTGGATGAGGCCCTTCGGGAGATCAGGAAGGCCCTTCTAGAAGCGGACGTTAATTTCCGAGTCGCTCGTGAGTTCGTTGCCAAGATCAAAGAACAGGCGCTTACCGACGAGGTTATGAAAAGCCTCACGCCTGGGCAACAGGTGGTCAAGATTACCAACGAAGCACTGGTACAGATTCTTGGCGGCGAAGCGAAGCATTTAGAGACCGGACCGAAATCGCCATCCACAGTGCTCGTAGCTGGACTTAACGGTTCTGGGAAGACCACGACAGCAGCCAAGTTAGCTGCGTACCTAAAAAAGGAAGGCGACTTTCCGATGTTAATAGCAGCGGACCTTCATCGACCAGCTGCGATTGA
The DNA here is from genome assembly GCA_022448725.1 of SAR202 cluster bacterium. GTDB lineage: Bacteria > Chloroflexota > Dehalococcoidia > Lucifugimonadales > VXLM01 > VXLM01. Next base: position 59,243 of record JAKUTR010000011.1, read on the forward strand.
GCAATTGCAAGCCCTGGGGCAGCAGATAGAGGTGGAGGTTTATGAAGAGGGAAGCGGCACGGAAACGGCAAATGTGGCAAGGAATGGCCTCAAGCGGGCAAAGGAACTAAAAGCCTCTTGGGCGATATTTGATACAGCAGGACGCTTCCAGATAGATACAGAGCTTATGCAAGAGTTAGAAGAGGTGAAAAAGGCCATTGATCCAACGGAGACCCTCTTGGTGGTCGATGCTATGGCCGGGCAGGATGCAGTGAATGCCGCCGCCGAATTTCACGAACGTATTGGGGTCACTGGATTGGTCCTGTCGAAACTGGATGGGGATGCAAGAGGAGGGGCAGCGCTCTCTATAGTTTCTGTGACAGGGGTGCCCATTAAATTCATTGGTACTGGCGAGAACCTTGATGCACTTGAGTCCTTCCACCCTGACCGCCTTGCATCACGGATATTGGGGATGGGAGACATGCTTACCCTGATTGAAAAGACGCGAGATGCTTACGACCAAAGCCAAATAACCAACCTCGAGGAGAAAATCAAGAAGGCGACCTTTGACCTGAACGATTTCCTTATCCAGTTGCAACAAGTTAAGAAAATGGGAGGCATCGGACAAATCATGGAGATGGTTCCTGGTATGAGTTCTCTCAAATCCAAAGTTGGTGACCAGGATGTTAGCGAAGACCATATCACTGGCGTCGAGGCGATCATCTACTCCATGACCCCTCAAGAGAGACAACGCCCAGAGATTATTAATGGGAGCCGGCGTAGCAGGATCGCCCAAGGGAGCGGCCGATCACCCCAAGAAGTTAATCAATTACTGAACCAATTTAAGCAGACTCGGAAAATGATGCGCTTAATGAATTCGAAAAGAGGCATGAGTAATCTGATGAAGATGCTCGGGTAGCCCCTGGTCAGGGTAGACAGAACTTAATGCCTACGCCATCTCAAAATATACGGAAAGAGTCTCGGGCAATTAGGGGACCAGGGGTAAGGGACTATGGAAGAAACCCTGCGGCCATAAGGTACAATACACCCTGGATGATAAACCCCTGGGGCGCTGTGGAGGGATGGCCGAGCGGCTTAAGGCGCCTGTCTTGAAAACAGGTTTACTGAAAGGTAACGTGGGTTCGAATCCCACTCCCTCCGCCATCTCGTCGTGCGGAGTGCAATAATTCTGGAGAATCCCAATTGAAGGTCCACGAGTACCAAGCAAAGGAAATTCTTTCACAAGCCGGAGTGGCAGTGCCCGCCGGAGGGGTTGCTCGAACCCCCGAGGAAGCCAAGCAGATCGCGGAAGGTATGGGTAAGGTGGTCGTTAAGGCCCAGGTCCATGCTGGGGGCCGTGGCAAAGCGGGAGGGATAAAGAGTGCTTCGAACTCCGATGAGGCCAAACGGGCCGCGGAGGCCATGTTGGGAACGAGGCTAACGACGTTCCAAACAGGCCCAGAAGGCGTTCCGGTAAGTGCGGTCCTTGTGGAAGAAGAACTAAAGGTGTCGCGGGAACTGTATGTAGGAATGGTCATTGATGGTGCAGCTGGAGGGGTCGTAGTAATGGCCTCCGAGTCAGGAGGCGTCGAAATTGAAGAGGTTGCACAAGCGACGCCTGAAAAGATACTCAAAGTCGCGATTGACCCGGTGCTCGGGTTACAGCCATATCAGGGACGTAGGATCGCCTACTTCTTGGGCATTGAGCCAGGCCAGGTGAGGGAAGTCACCTCTATGATGTCCAGCCTTTATGGGGTTTTTCTGGAAAATGACTGCTCATTAGCAGAAATAAACCCGCTTGTAGTAACAGCGGAAGGAGCCGTGCTCGCGGCCGATGCGAAGATCAACGTTGACGATGATGCACTGTTTAGGCACCCGGAAATTCTAGAACTTCATGACCCGGAGCAGGAAGACTCGCTGGAGGCAGCAGCAGCCGAAAACGGGATCAGTTACGTAAAACTAGATGGAGACGTTGGGTGCATGGTTAATGGGGCGGGCCTTGCGATGGCAACAATGGACGTGACCACGTTTGCGGGCACTAGCCCCGCAAACTTTCTTGACGTTGGGGGCGGGGCAGATGAGGAGAAGGTAGCGAAAGCCCTAAGCATCATACTCTCTGACCCTAGCGTAAGAAGAGTGCTGGTGAACATCTTTGGGGGAATACTAAGGTGCGACGTGGTTGCTCGCGGAGTCATCATGGCAGCTGAAGCGGCCCCGGCCTCTGTGCGACCCATGGTTGTTAGGATGCTGGGAACCAATGCAGAAGAGGGGCGCCAAATCCTTGAGGCCTCCAATCTTGAAGTAACCCTTGTCGGAGACCTAAAGCAGGCTGCTGAGTCCTTGCAGGGGATGGTCTAGGAGTGAAGGAGTGAGCATACTTGTAGATGAACGAACACGCCTTTTGGTCCAAGGGATAACTGGACGAGAAGGGAGTTACCACGCAAAGAGATGCCGCGAATATGGGACTAACCTCGTGGCGGGAGTGACCCCTGGCCGAGGAGGGCAGGAATTCGATCAAAATGTTCCCGTGTATGACACTGTGGATCAGGCAGTAGCCGAAACAGGAGCAAATGCATCGCTGATATTTGTTCCCCCGGCGTTCGCAGCCGACGCGATACTTGAGTCGATTGATGCAGGAATCCATTTGGTCGCGGCGATTACAGAAGGCATACCAGTTAATGACTCAGTGAAGGTTGTTAGGTACCTCAGAGACAAGGAAACGGTGGTAATCGGCCCTAATTGCCCAGGAGTGATCACTCCTGGGGCTAACTGCAAGATGGGGATAATGCCCGGCCATATCCACTCCCCTGGCCGTATAGGAGTCGTCTCCCGCAGCGGAACGCTCACCTATGAGGCGGTGGGCCAACTGACTGAGCTTGGCATCGGCCAATCAACCTGTGTTGGAATCGGAGGTGACCCTGTAAGCGGTACGTCCTTTGTAGATGTCCTCCGAATGTTTAACGATGACCCGGAGACGGACGCAGTTGTCATGATAGGGGAGATAGGTGGCACCCGGGAGCAAGAGGCAGCTGAGTACATTTCCAGCGACTTCACCAAGCCGATCGCTTCACTTATCGTCGGAAGAAGTGCACCCCCGGGTAGGAGAATGGGCCACGCAGGGGCCATCATAACGGGGAAGGCTGCCACAGCCCATGAGAAGATCCGGGCCCTAGAGGCTGCTGGTGCAGTAATTATCCCAAGTCCAGCAGATATTGGGGTAACAATGAAGAAGGTTGTTGCGGGGTAGCCCACGATGCCAGGAAGCAGCCCCTCCCGGAAAGCGAATTAACGCAACGCGGATGCTCCTAGACGAACACCGCAGGGTTTTCTAGGGTGCCGACGCCCTCAATAGTGATACTGACGATATCCCCTTCTTGGAGGCTGAATTCTGGAGGAGGGACGATTGATGTGCCCGTCAACACTGTTGTCATGTCAGGGACTTCGTTATGTCGAGTAAGCCAACCTGCAATCTCTTCGCATCCGCGGGCCATCTGCGACGTCGATGTCTGTCCGGAAAAGACAACTTCTTGATCACGGGAGATTTTGCTTTCAACGGAGACATTCTGCGGGTCAATATTGCCAGCACTAACAAAGCATGGCCCCAGAGCGCAAGACCGAGAATAGATCTTAGCTTGCGGTAAGTACAGTGGGTTCTCGCCCTCTATAGAGCGACTGCTCATGTCGTTGCCAGCCGTGTACCCAACGATCTCTTCTTGGTACAAAACGAAGGCCAGTTCTGGTTCAGGGACATTCCATTTTGAGTCCTCGCGTATTCCCACGGACTCAAATGGGCCAACACACCGCTCTGCTGTAGCCTTAAAAAACAATTCAGGCCGGTCCGCAGAGTAAACCTTTGAATATACATCAGGCGTGTCGCTCTCGCGCCGTCGCTCCATCTCACTAGATTTATAAGTGACGCCCGCTGCCCAGACTTCTGGAGGGTCGAATGGTAAGTCGAGCCAGAGGTCACCGGTGCCCTCCCGGGAATCATTGGTAAGGTCTACTAGGCCAAAAGTATCAGGGTTCCCTGAGTCAACGATCTGCTGAGCCACTGTATCCATGTCTATACTAGTTATTGAGGAGGCAAAGATTAACTGGCTAATATCTGTCAAGCGGTCGTCAATCGAAGTCAGGCTAACTAGCAGGCCGTCTTGCGCCTCTACGGCCAAGATAGTGCCTCCGTCCGCGGCCATTAGTCGGTAGTAACGCATAAGCCCTCCAGTAGGATAATCTTGCCACTGCCCTTGAGTCTTGGGGCCTTCACTATAACCTTGCTGGCAAAGGGCGTCGAGAAAATAAGGGGGACTGCAGGAGGCGGCAATGTATCTCTATGTAATGACTGCTAGTGCAGAAGTAGTTGAACAGAGTGGGGCGATGGCGTAAAATGAGCGGAGGACACGAAAATTTAGCAGGCCTTTAAGTCAGTCCCGTGAGACTGGTAAGGACGAAGGGGTGAACTCCTAGTGGGGCTCGCCCTGTGCGAAGACCTCTTGCCAGCTCCGGCGAGAGGTTTTTTTGTTGTCAGAGGCACTCAAAACGACGAATGAAGAACGGCAGGTGCTGGACCAAGCACAACTCCGGCGAGCACTTATCCGCATAGCTCATGAGATTCTCGAAAGTAATCCAGGTAACACTGGGGTCAACTTGGTTGGTATTCATACCCGCGGCGTCCCACTGGCCGAACGCATAGCGGGCTTTATTGAAGAAATAGGAGGCCGGGCCCCGTCAATAGGGCAACTAGACATTGGTCTATATAGGGATGACCTGAGCCGGCGGGGTAGGCCGCTCATGCATCAAACGATCATCCCTGTGCCCCTGGAGCACCAAACGGTAATCTTGGTCGACGATGTACTCTTCACTGGCAGGACGGTACGAGCTGCGATGGATGCGCTTAATGACTTTGGGCGCCCCAGGCAAATTCGGCTGGCAGTCCTTATCGACCGTGGACATCGTGAGCTACCCATCACAGCTAACTACGTTGGCAAAAACATACCTAGCTCTCTTGAAGAGCAGGTTAATGTACGCCTAGAAGAAAGCGACGGGATTGACCAAGTTGTGCTCGCAGACAAGGGTAATAGATGACAACTACTAGCCGAACAGGCATCCCGGGAACTCGCCCGAATGAATCTTCCCTCACCCTGCGAAGACATGTCCTTGACCTCGACGATTTTTCCCGTGATGAGATTGAGGAAGTTTTGAAGAACACGGATGTGATGAGAGAGGTACTCGGTAGAGAGATTCGGAAGATCCCCACCCTTCGAGGCAAGACCATTTTCACCCTCTTCTATGAAGCCAGCACCCGTACACGAGCCTCGTTTGAGGAAGCCGGGAAAATAATGAGTGCTGACGTGATTAACGTTTCAGCTGGAGGCAGCAGTGTTGAGAAAGGGGAGTCCCTATATGACACTGCATTGACGCTTCAAGCGATGCGGGCGGACATGATAGTCATCCGGCACTCGGATTCGGGGGCTCCGTATTTTCTGGCTCGTCATCTCGATGCCCCTGTGATAAACGCTGGTGATGGGGCACATGCCCACCCGACGCAAGCCTTGTTGGACCTATTCACAATCAAGAACCACTTGGGAAAGATAGAGGGAAAGAAGGTGGCCATAGTCGGAGATATTCTCTACAGCAGGGTGGTCCGCTCAAACCTGTGGGGATTAACTAAGATGGGGGCCCAGGTCACAGTTTGTGCGCCACCCACCTTGGTGCCGCCGGACTTCCTTGCCGGATTTCCCGAGGAACACGCCTTCTCAAATCTCCAAGTTACTACTAGGGTAGAGGAGGCGCTTGAAGGGGCAGATGTGGTGATGGCCCTTAGGCTACAGCTTGAACGTCAGAAATCTGGGCATTTGCCCAGTCTGCGCGAGTATGCCCGGATGTACGGGATCAGCACACAGCGGATGAAACTAGCGAACTCGGGAGCACTAGTAATGCACCCGGGGCCGATGAACGAAGGAATTGAGATCGACGCCGACGTGGCCCACGGAGCAGCATCCGTCATTGAGGAACAGGTCACCAACGGGGTGGCTGTCAGGATGGCACTGCTTTATAGCTTGATTTAATAGATTTAGGGAGAAAACGTGAGGACACTCATCATCAAGGGCGGACAGGTTATCGACCCGAAGAACGGCTTGAATAAGACGGCCGATGTCCTTATTGAAGATGGCAGTATTATAGGCGTTGACGCCGGCGTCAATAAAAACGGGGCAGAAATAATCGATGCGAAAGGTAAGGTCGTGTGCCCTGGGTTTATTGATCTCCACTGCCATTTACGGGAGCCCGGGTTTGAGTATAAAGAGACAATAGCTACGGGAACCTTAGCCGCAGCCCGCGGTGGATTTACCACCGTTTGTGCGATGCCGAACACAGACCCTGTCGCAGACTCGCGCGCGATCGTTGATTTCGTACTTGCAAAAGCTGCGGACCAAGGCGTGGTACGTGTGCTTCCGATCGGTGCAGTGACGAAAGAGAGTAAGGGGACAGAGCTTGCGGAGCTAGGGGAACTTGCCGATGCCCAAGTTGTAGGGTTTAGCGACGATGGGCACCCCGTCAGGGATGCCAACATAATGCGCCAAGCCCTACTCTATGCCTCTTCCATTGGGCTGCCAGTTATTAACCACTGTGAGGTAAAGTCAATCTCCGCAGGAGGCCATATGAACGAAGGATGGGTGGCCACCCGACTGGGATTGAAGGGTATTCCTAATTCAGCGGAAGCGATCATGGTCGCGCGCGACATCGAACTCGCTGAGCTAACGGGAGGGCATGTTCACATCGCCCATGCTAGTACCAAAGGAACAATTGACATGGTGCGGCGCGCTAAAGAGAGTGGGATAAACGTGACTTGTGAGGTTACTCCCCACCACCTAACAATCACCGATGAGGCAATCATGGGACATGGCCATGATGGAGACCCGTACGGGCAACTGAAGGACGACGCCTATGACCCTAATGCTAAAGTATCGCCACCTCTACGTGCCCGAGCAGATGTCGAAGCGATGGTAAGTGCTTTAAAAGAAGGAGTGATTGACCTTATAGCCACAGACCATGCCCCTCATGGAACGGTCGACAAGCAAACGACCTTTGCTGATGCGGCCAATGGAATATCGAATCTAGAGACCGCTTTGGGGTCGTTGATGTCACTAGTTCACTTGAAGAACATTGATTTAGAGGGCGTGATCGAGAAGCTGACCGTAGCCCCGGCGCGGCTTCTGGGTCGAGACGATATTGGTAGCCTTAGCCCCGGAACTCCTGCAGACGTCACAATTATCGATACAGAAGCTGAGTGGGTAGTCGAAACGTCACAGTTCGCTTCTAAGGGTAAAAACACCCCTCTAGCGGGAGCCACAATGCGCGGGAAGGCCGAAACGACAATTTACAATGGAAGGATAGTTACCTAAGTAACGGAGCGAGAATGCCTCGTCTTTGCCTGGCCCACAATATCAACCCCAACCATTTCACTCCAGCCAGTAAGTAAGCGTTGCGACATTGGTCCTGGTGTGCCATCGGCTATTTGGCGGCGGTCCACACGGGTCATGGGCATTACACACATACTCGTGGTTGTCCAAAAGGCTTCGTCGGCAGTGTACAAGTCGTAGGGCTGAAGATCCTCCTCAACTAACGGTATCCCCAGTTGGTTAGCCACAGTGATGGTTACAGCCCTTGAAACTCCCTGCAGGCCTGCATAGTCAGTAGGTGTTCTTATGACACCGTCGGTTACGATGAATACGTTCTGTCCGTTGCCTTCTGCAATGTTCCCGCGATCGTCGAGCAGGATTGGCCACGCACCGGGCTCCATATCATGGACCTCTTGATGGGCGAGGACGAAGTTCATTCTGCTGTAGTGCTTGACTTTAGGATCCAAAGATTGGGGAGAGTAGGCCCGAGTCTTTGAGATCCCGCCCGCCATCCCTATGTCATAAAGATCTGCGTACCAAAAGCTCTGCTCTCCCGTGTTTAGAAGGACCGTAGGTGCAGGGTCATCGAAAAGGTCGACGGCCCCACGAGTAACTACTTGCCTCATACTAAACTCGCCAACGTTTTCCAGGTTGTAACTCGCCCGACTGATACCCTCAATGACCAGGCCCATCATCTCGCTCGCAGTCATCAAAGCATCCATGCGGACGTACTTGAGCGATCGATACAGGCGGTCTATGTGGTCGGTAAGCATAAATGGGACACCGTTGAAGGTCCGCTCGACTTCAAAGACGAGGTCTCCGACGGAGAACCCTCTGTCCGAAGGCGAGATTGACACTTCACTATAGGGAATCCAATTTCCGTTGAAGAAGGCATCGTAGTCGGGCATAGAATTTCCTACCGCCGTCCGTAGACTGAATCAATCAGCGCTTTCGTATAACCCATTGCAAAGGCACGCGACCGAAGTTTCTTGGGATCATCCCCCGCCACAACTGGCACATGGTCCTCAATGACTGGGCCGTCAAATCCCGCCTCTTTGTAGACGGCCATAGCAGCGGCCATATCTACGTACCCCTCGTCAATAAATGTCTCAGCAAACTTTGGGAATCGAGCAGTGACGTTCCTGAAGTGAACGTACGCGATTTTGCCCCGGCTTCCAAAATACCTGATCGCATCATGTACGTCGCCCTCCATAACCGACACGGAGCCCTGACAGAAATCGAGGGCGTTTGAGTCACTCGGTACCAAATCGATAAGATGCTTTAGGCCGTCGTGACTGTTGAGAATACGAGTGACGCCCCCGATTTGGCTTGCAGGAGGGTCATCAGGATGGAGTGCCATAGTGACGCCAGACTCTTCGGCTATGGGGATTACCGCCTTCAGGAAATACTCTAGGTTGTTCCACATTTCACTGGCCGTAATCTCTCCCCACTCACCAGCCGGCTCATTTCTGATGAGGTCATAATCAAAAGAGGTTTGTTGGGCGCCACCACGCCCAAGAGCGCTTTTTGATGTCCGAACGCCGTAGTTGCCACTCACAGGAGGCCGGAAGTTGTATCCCAGGATAGGAATGCCTACCGATCCAGCATTCTTTATTGAACGTTGGTAGTTCTCTATCTGTTCATCTCGCCCAGGAAGGCCAAGTTTTATTTTGTCGTTCCAGTCCCAGGGCACATTTTCAAGAGCGGCCAAGCGCAACCCGAAGTCTTCCACTCGTTGTTTGAAGACTACAAGCTCGTGAAAGTCAAAGTAACCCTTATCAGAGGGAATGCAATCAGGGCCGCCCACAGCATCCACCGCGCCAAACTGACGAGCAATTATTAGCTCTTCGTCGGTAGCGCCACTTCTTATGTCCAGTCCAAGCCGCATCAGTTAAACGGAAACAGATACCTCTTGGGCTGAGGGGACACCGACCTCAGTAAGCATTTCAAGTGCTTGCTGGCGGAACTGCTGACGGACGTCGCGGGTCGGCGGTCTGCACCGGCTGGATGGTAGCCCGACGAGTTCCATTAAGAGCTTGTCGGCGTACCCGTCTCCAGCGGTAAATTGGCGCATCTCGTCCCAAAGCTTGTAGAAAGGCAAGAGCACTCGCATCATTTCTCTTTGAGCCTCGTCGTACTGTTTCGCTTCGAGCAGGTGTAAAAAAGACACAGCCCATTGTGGCCAGTAGTTAGCAGTATGGACCTCGATACCACGAGCACCGAGTATGTGAGTGACGACGAACGAACCATTATTGTCAATGACACTCACCCGGTCCCCAAACTGCGCCACTATCTGCTCCATACCAGCGAAGACCCCGCCGGGAACAGACCATTTAAGACCCGCAACGTTGGGTAGCTCAACAAGGCGCTCAACCATCCCCATTGAGACGCTCGGACTGGTCCAGAACGTGTTGTAAATAATGAGGCCGATGTCCGCAGCTTCCGATGCAGCCAGGATGTACTCGTAGAAGTCGCCTTCGGTATGAGGGAAGTAGAACGGAGGAGAGACCTGGATGTACTCTGCCCCCACTCGGGCGGCCTCTTTCGCCAGGGCAACGAGTTCACGTGTACTAGTCGTCTGTGCCCCGAGTATAACCGGTACCCGGCCAGCAGCCTCGTCGACAACTGCCTCGGCGATCAGTATGCGTTCTTCGAATGAAAGAGTGGAGAAATCGCCTGCAGCACCGCATGCTAGCAACACCCCCGTACCGGTCCGAATACCGCCGTCAATCAAAAAATTAACATGTTGCCTTGTCGCGTCCAAGTTGACGTCCAGATCAGGGGTGTCATGGAACATTGTGGGGATCGTCACGTAGCAACCGTATAGACGATCCCGGAGGGTTTCTTGGTTCATTAATGTCTCCTATTAGCTGCCGATGGTGGCGGCCATTATGCTGGATTCCTGGAACGTCCACAAGGCGAAGTCTATTCAGAGGAGTAAGGATTTATTAAGGGTGCTAAGATGCGAGGCAATGTTGGAGTCAAAGGAAGGGGGGCCCTTATCAGGGAGTGAGATTTTGGATAAGGTTTATACATCTGCCAAGAGGCGTTCTTTTGAGTCTAATTCCCCACAAGAAATTTGATAGAGACAGCCGTAATCTATGCTGAACTCCTATCCTAGATTCCCCACTAAAGCATTATGAGCCAGGGACTAAGTATTCATGGCTACAGACAGCTATTTGTCGATGACCACATCGTCGAAGCTATAGAGAATCTTGAGCGGGAGATGCATGTGGTAGATAAGCACCCCGCTAACCCGGTAATGGTTCCGGAGAATCCATGGGAACATAAGTCCCATTACACATGGGATGGCGGTACAGCGATGTACGACGAAGCCATGGGCATTTTTCGCATTTGGCATGCTACAGCGCAGACTAGAGTCCTTTATGCTGAGTCCGACGATGGGGTCACATGGCGGAAGCCCAACCTTGGCATGATGGACTACGACGGGTCCAAGGCTAACAATATAATGACGTGGGGAACGCAACCGTCGGTTATGAAGGCCCCTACAGGTGCTGATCTGCCCGGGCGCTACGTGATGGGAACGGTAGACAATCTGGGATTTCATAGCAGGCTCGGGCGACACCCCGTACCCGGTGACCCACAGTCGTTTGGTACTCCCTGGCGTGACGGTAGCGGATACGCGGTTCTTTTTTCGGACGATGGGTTGCATTGGGAGCCGCACCCGGAAAATCCTGTTGGCAAGGGTGGAGGGGATAGTGGGATCATGTCGTACGATCCCTATGGTAAGCGATTCGTTTGGGTAACTAAGCCGGATGCCTACCTGGGCGAACGGACCTGTCCCACCTGTGGGGAGGGTTACGACGCGCCCCGACGCGTCCTAACTCTGTCCTCCAGCCAAGACCTCACAACATGGTCGCCTGCCCTAAGAATATTTCAAGAGGACGAAATTGACCGTCAAATAGTTGCTCGCCGTGCACCAGTTACACACCAGCACCAGTATGTTGACGTCGAGGGATGGATGGACCTTTGGCTTGGCAAGGAGGTTGCGGACGAGTGGCGTGAAGCCGCTTTATTGGCAGAGAAAACAGACTTGTTAGAGCGGGTAGCGATACCTCCTGTGCCCGGGTACCCGAGGATGGACTATTACGTTATGTCGGTCGTGCCTTACGAAGGGCTCTACCTTGGGTTTCTCCAAACCTTGCTGATCACTGCGCCTGCCCCGTACTTCGGTGCTCGTTGGACAACGAAAAGTCCAGCGGAGAACCATGGTGGACAGGATGGAGTAATGGAAGTCCAACTGGTAGTTAGCCGCGACCTAATTAAATGGGAACGAATTGGGAACCGCGAACCGTTCATACCTCTTGGCGAAGTCGGTTCTTGGGACCAGGGCATGACCACAACGTTCCATAGCCCCATCAGGCAGGGAGATGAACTGTGGATTTACTATGGAGGGTCGAATTTTAGCCATAGCGCAGAAGTCACGTATGATCGGCGTAGAGAGTTCGATCAATGGCAGGGAGTTGGCCTTGCAAAGCTAAGACTTGATGGCTGGGTCTCACTGAACGCAGGACAGGAGGAAGGGAGCGTACTAACTCGCCCGTTCATGCTTCAAAGAAACGAAATCTTTGTAAATGTAGAGGCGCCTGATGGAACAGTCGTCATGGAAGTGTCCTTAGAGGGAGGTGGCCCACCGCTGATCACGCGACTGCAGGGAGTTGACGCGGTTAGACATGTTGTACCGCTTGACCTCAAACCCTTTGTTGGCAGGATTGTCCAAATACGATTTCGGTTAAAGAACGCCAAGTTGTACTCATTTGGAGAGGTTTCCTAATGCACCCCACATTTCCGCCAACGTTTGATGGAATCCTTGCACTCTGCGCCTACCTCAGGAGTGAGGATGGCTGCCCTTGGGATGCTGAGCAGACCCACGAGTCATTGAAGCCTATGCTCCTTGAGGAGATGTATGAATTGATAGATGCAGTTGATCAAAGCGACATCAGGGGTATTGTGGAGGAACTAGGGGATCTTCTCTATCACCTGATTTTCCAGATGCGGATTGGTTCAGAGCAAGGGGAGTTCACTTCTTCGGAAGTATTGAGCGCCTTGCGAGACAAGCTGATACGTCGCCACCCACATGTTTTTGGAGAAACAGAGGCATCTGACTCACGCCAAGTGCAGTCGAGATGGGACGAAATAAAACGTCAAGAGAAACAGTCGGCAGGTAAGTCTTTACTTGAAGGAATCCCTAGCTCAATGCCCGCGCTTTCGTATGCTGAGAAACTAGGAGACCGTTCAGCCCGCGTAGGATTTGATTGGGAAGAGATCGAGGGTGCCCTCGAAAAAGTAAAGGAAGAGTTACAAGAGCTACGTATGGCAAGCACAGAAAATGAACGTGAAGACGAACTGGGGGACCTATTATTCTCCATAACAAATGTTGCCAGGTGGATGAATATCGACCCCGAAGGGGCCTTGCGGAAAACAGGCGACAAGTACAGGCGGCGCTTCGCATATATGGAGAAGGTTGCAGGGCAACGGAGCCTTGATTTTGTGGGCCTACCACTTAATGAAAAGGAGAGCCTTTGGCAAGAGGCCAAGGGCGAGGTCGGCTAACCGTATGCGCGAAACTAGCCGAGGGTATTTATGGAGGGAGAGCCCGGTTTGAAGCCTCATAGGTTCCAATAACGTGCGAGCTAGAGGTCCGGATGAAGAGTGTGCCAGTCGGTAGCCTGTTCGTAGGCATACGCCGTTTGAAGTAAGGTTTCTTCCTTGAGGTGGTTAGCCATTAGCTGCAGGCCGACAGGGAGGCCCTCTGAAAGGCCCGCCGGCACCGATATCGCAGGAATGCCAGCTATATTTGCAGGCTGTGTGAAAATATCGTTGAGGTACATCATGTATGGGTCGTGCGTCTTCTCTCCCATCTTGAAAGCAACGGACGGGGATGTGGGTGAAACCAGGACATCAAATTTCTTGAACACGTCATTGAACTCCTGGCGGATCAAGGTACGGACCTGCTGGGCTTTCTTGTAGTAAGCGTCGTAATAGCCTGCAGAGAGAGCATAGGTACCTAACATGATGCGACGCTTTACCTCTGGCCCGAACCCCTCTTGCCGAGTATGTTCTAGGGCTTCCCACATAGTGCCTTGGGCTTCCGTCGAGTAGCCGTACTTTACGCCGTCGTACCGAGCGAGGTTAGCAGAAGCTTCTGACGGGGCGACGATATAGTAAACAGCCATAGCGTGAGGCGTATGCGGAAGCGAGGTTTCGTCAACCGTAGCCCCAAGACCTGAGAGCACATCAATGGCTTTATTAACGACTTCCCTTACACCCGGGTCGATCCCTTCGACGAAATACTCCTTAGGAACGCCGACGCGTAAGCCTTTGATATCTCCAGTTAGCACATCAGTGTAGTCAGGGACCTCGGTATCTATAGAGGTTGAGTCTTTAGGGTCATGGCCTGCTATAGCGGAAAGGACAAGGGCACAGTCGGTTACGTCCTTTGTGAGGGGGCCTATCTGGTCGAGGGAGCTGGCGAAGGCGATGAGGCCATATCTGCTTACTAGGCCATAGGTTGGTTTTAGGCCTACGACACCACAGAGTGCTGCAGGTTGCCGGATGCTTCCACCAGTGTCTGAACCCAGGGCGTAGACCGCTTCTCCGGAGGCAACTGCGGCAGCAGGCCCCCCGCTGCTTCCCCCTGGAACCCGGGAGATGTCCCAGGGATTGTGGCTAGGATGGAAGGCAGAGTTCTCTGTTGAGGACCCCATCGCAAATTCATCGAGGTTGCCCTTACCAACCAACACGGCATTTTGGTCAAATAACTTCGCCGCCACAGTAGAATTGTAAGGAGGGACGAAATCCTTAAGCATCTTTGAAGAGCAAGTAGTCAGGATATCCTTCGTGACCATGTTGTCCTTAAGTTGCATTGGTATCCCAGTTAAAGTTGGCGAGGGGCCCAGCCCGAGCCGGGCATCTGCCTGGCCAGCTTGCTCAAGTGCCAAGTCGTCGGTAATTGTGACGAATGCCCCTGTAAGATGCTCTACAGTTGAGATACGCTCAATCGTCGCCTGTGTCAGTTCGAGAGCAGACGTATCGCCACTGGCTAGCAGGCGAGAGGCATCGTGTGCAGTAAGCTTCGTGACGTCTACGCTCATTCTAGTCAAGCACTGGTCGGACGCGGACCAAATCACCTTCGCGCCTGGGGACACCAGCTAAGAAATCGGCACGGTCCCCACTGGTCTCAAGGCGGTCTTCACGCATAATTGAGGTCACATCTGCGGCGTGACCCGTGGGCTCTACACCTTCAGTCTCTACTTCCTGTAGAGACTGAAAGTGATCCAAGGTGTTTGAGAGTTGGTCGCGCATCACCTGAATCTCCTGGTCTGTCATGCCTACTCGGGCCAGAAGGGCGATATGTCTTACCTCTTCGCTAGTGAGTTTCATGTTTGAAGTATGCCGGCAAAGCCATTAGTTCTGACTGAATGTTAGTCGACGTCGGCGCTGATGATCAGGTGCTCAAGCCATCCATCACTGTCATTGATAAGGCCATGTTGGACATTAGCAGGGCCGTAAACGGCATCCCCTTCACTAACATCCACTGTCTCGTCGCCGACGATCATCTTACCGGATCCTTCGGTAAAGAAGTAGACTTGTTCCATATTCGCGTGGGAGTGAGTCCCTGTCTGTACGGTGGGTTGTAGGCGGTGCAGAGTTATCTTTTTGATGCCCTCAACCGGAGCTTCGTTGTAGCTTCTTCCTTCAGCTCCTTTACCAGCGAAGACTGACCACAGCAACGCGGCTCCGTGCGAGATATGGGGTGACCCGTCAAGCCAATTTCGGTGCGCGATAGGCTGCTTGGAGCCGTGGGAGTTGCTTGCAGCAATAATTTCTTTGTTTTTCTGTTGCTGATCTAGGGAGACATGTTTGCCGTTTATGATTAGATGTACGAGCCACTCATCTGTGTCGTTTATCATGTGGTGATAGCTGGTTGGCGGGACACAGACAGCATCACCCTTCTTAACGTCGTATATGACCTCGTCGATATTCATCTTCCCCGACCCTTCAGTGAAGTAGTAGACCTGCTCACGATCAAAGTGGACGTGGTAGTCTCCTGCCTTGCCTGGCTGAATCATATGCCGGGTAAGTGCGTTGAAGCCAAGTAATGGAGCAGCCCCGTAGGACGTACTCTCTGTTCCCTCTGGGCCCAGTATTGGCCACACGATGGCTGTTTCGTGAGCTACGTTCGGGACAAGATCCCGCCAGTTAACCTTAGTCACCATTTAATCCCCCTTTTTTATCTG
>JAKUTR010000012.1 GCA_022448725.1 SAR202 cluster bacterium
ACGCTCACAGGGACCACGCGAGCGACGAGATGCGCGCGATGACGTAGCCTGCCAATGGCCTCACGTTACGGTTGACACGCGACACGATCTCCCTATCCTGAGCCGCGTGATGCGAAAGTGGCGGAATTGGTAGACGCGCTAGATTCAGGATGTAGTGCCTTAACAGGGCGAGTGGGATCGAGTCCCTCCTTCGGCACCAGCGCGCGCTTGTAGCTCAGATGGATAGAGCGCATCCCTGCGGAGGATGAGGTCGTGGGTTCGAGTCCCGCCAAGCGCGCCACTTTTCGCTGTCTTCCTACCCGGGGGGGTTAGCTCAGTTGGTTAGAGCGTCTGGCTTACACACCGAAGGTCAGAGGTTCGAATCCTCTATCCCCCACCACCACCTGTAGTCGATACGACGACATCTGCCCCACAGCACCGCTGGGCCGTATATTAGTGGAAGGCCACTATAACCCTCTGGTTGAAATCCCATTTAAACCTCGTGACTTAATCCCTAAATCTATAACCCTAGTCCCAAATCGTGGCTGGAGCACACCAGACTTTCAACTCGCTCTTGAACTCGCTTCAAACGGGATGGTTAACCTGAAAGCATTAGTCACTCATACCTATAATCTAGATGACTGGCAAGAAGCCTTTGAGCTATTTGGTAACGTCAGTAGTGAGGCGTTACAGGTTTCCATCTCACCACACGGAGTTAATACAAGGTAAACAAACATTTATTGTTTTGAAGGATGTGCCATACGTGGAACGTACTGCCACCAATCAATGGGAGTACTCGGAGTTGACCCGGTAATAGGCGCAATAGTGTGGAGAACCTCAAAAGTGGCTCGTCGGCCTGTCTCCGACAAGGTCATTGCGACCAAAAGACCCGCCGCTCCTCCTCCAACCACAGTACAATCGTACATAGATACCCTCTCGTAGCTAAATTTTGTCGAATAGTCTAGCACCCACGTAGCCTTCAGTCTGATCGCAAGCGTACTTATCCGTATAGAGGTTTGTTATAGATAGATATGCTGAGTTACACTCCCAACCTGTAAATTAACAAGCTGTGTCCACAACATATCGTAAGGAGGGCATCGTGCCAGATTTTGACTATGCCAAAGGAAAAACACAGGCCCTTGTCGAGAACATAAAGAAGGTTATTGTCGGCAAACCCTCTGCAATCGAGATGGCCACCGTGTCGCTACTTTGTGAGGGACATGCTCTGATAGAAGATGTCCCCGGCGTAGGTAAGACAATGCTTGCAAGAAGCGTTGCAAAGTCCATAGGCTGTAGCTTCCGCCGAATCCAATTTACTCCAGATCTACTACCCAGCGACATTACAGGGGTCTCCATATATAACCAGAAGGCAGAGGCGTTCGAATATAAGGAAGGCCCGATCATCTCTCAGATCGTCCTCGCGGATGAGATCAACAGAGCTACTCCCAAAACCCAATCTGCACTTTTGGAAGCAATGGACGAACGCCAAGTAACCGTTGAGGGAGTAACCCATGAACTCCCTCGTCCATTCACTGTAATGGCAACACAAAATCCCATTGAATATGAAGGTACCTTCCCCTTACCCGAAGCACAGTTGGATCGTTTCCTTATCACAATCAATCTAGGCTACCCCTCTGTCGAACAAGAACTCTCGATAATAAATAACCAAGAGACGGTTCATCCCATCGAGAGCTTGGGACAAGTACTGTCATCGGACGACGTACTCTCAATCCAAGAAGCGGTTAAGACGGTGTATGTAGACGATCTGATTCGAGAATATATCGTTGGATTGGTCGACAAATCACGTACCCACGCGGAAGCAGCTTTGGGGGCGTCCCCACGTGGTTCTCTGGCACTTTTTCGGGGGACTCAAGCTCTCGCCCTAATACGTGGACGTGACTTCGTCCTTCCTGACGACGTTAAAGAGCTTGCAGCTCCAATGCTAAGTCACCGAATCATCGTTTCACCCGCTGGCCGTATGCGTGGAGTGCAGAGCCCGGACATAGTTGAGGAACTTATTGAACAAGTAGCCGTCCCAGGTGCTCAGACATCCGGGTGGTTCAGGACATGACCAGAAGGTTGTCACAGCTTTGGATCCAACCCTCTCCAAGGCTTTTATTGATCTTGATACTGTTGGCAACGACAGTGTTTACAGGTATGGCTACTGGCTTTAGCCTCTTTTACAGGCTGGCCTACATTCTCACCATAGTTACAGTCATCAGCTACGTGTGGGTTCAATTTATGCTCCGTAAAATCAACGTCACGGTAGTTGGCCGTCCCCAGCAAATCCGTGTTGGAGATGAGGTGAGAGAAACAATCACCCTTACCAACAAAGGAATCCTCCCAAGGTACGGGCTTGAGGTCTCTGATCTAACAAATTTACCTGACCACTCTGGCGGGGTAGCTGTAAGTGTCCTTGGAAGAAATTCTGTAACTTGGCAACTCAAGGTCAGGCCAAGAGCACGAGGTCTTTACCATCTTGGACCATTAAATATCGGTAGTACAGATCTATTCAACCTGATGCATCGTAAAACAACTATCGGTGAATCTGAAAACCTAATTGTTTACCCGCGAGTTATTGATTTGCCAAACTTTGACCTGCCCTCCGCACACCTGTATGGGGACAGTTCGGCTAGACGGAAGGCACATAATGTTACCCCTCACGCCTCATCTGTACGTGAATACCATGCAGGGGACAGTATTAGCCGGATCCACTGGAATAGTACAGCCCGAGTTGGCAAGCTAATGTCGAAGGAATTGGATCTCGGGAAAGCAACCGAGATTTGGTTAGCTGTCGACTTACAGAAAAATGTCCAGGCCGGGGAAGTTGGAGATAGTACTGACGAATACCTTGCTACCATCGCTGCGTCCCTTGCCAAGCGGTACCTTGGATTCGACTTGCCTGTTGGCCTTGTCGCAAGTGGCAACGACCGATATTTTCTAAGCTCAGAAACCGGGGCAGGGCAACTAGATAGAATCATGCAGTACCTCGCATTAGCAAAGGCAGATGGTATAACACCACTTGAAGTTGTCCTCTCGGATTATGAACCTTTATGGGCACACAACACGTCACTAATCGTGTTGACGCCCTCCCCACGTACTGAATGGGTCTTGGGCCTGAGTGAGTTGATGCGGAAAGGTGTCAACGTGACCGTTATCCGTGCTGACCAACAATCATTTGGAGGCCTAACAGGATCAGAATTAGTTGATGACGAAATGGCAAGTCACGGGATCACATCATTTCATATCAGCATGGGCGATGACATCGCGTCTGAACTTCGTCACACCCCCACGGTACCTAACAGGTCCAGCACTACAAAGTATAAAAGTGGTGTCGGCTCTATCCAATGACTACTCAGTTGGGAAATACGTTGTCGAGCAATATAGACTCTAAAACCCCCAACTGGTACCAAGCCATGGAGGCAGCGATTCTTAAAGTCTCCCCACGAGAAGGTTGGGACGTATTTTTGCTAATGTTCGGCACCGTCAGCGTTTCCGCGTGGGTTGTAAGAGAAGCACGTTGGGTAGAGACACCTGGCCTGATGGGAGTGATGTTTGTATCCACCGTAGCTGGACTTGCATTCGCAAAAACCCGGATCGTACCTTGGCCAGTTGCTTATGTCGCTGGTCTATTAATTGGGTTCGTAATCGTATCGTTTAACACTGCCACTTTGCTGGAACGCTCGTTTGTAATTGGGATGGGTGAGGTATGGAGTCGTACGGGGAATTGGATTGAAGCAGCATGGAGTGACGACATTAGTACCGACCTTTTACCTTCAACCTTGATTCTGTTGAGCTTTGCATGGCTACTTGGGTACCTGAGTAGCTGGTTCCTGTTTAAACTATCCACACCATGGGTTGGTCTCACACTAGGTGGCATCGCCATGCTGACGACCCTCAGTTTCCTGCCTGAAGAGTTCAACTCGAGATTCTTCATCTTCATGCTGATCGCCATTCTTCTAGTAGCCCGGGTTAGTATGGTGCAGAAACAGAAGATGTGGGCACAGGCTGGGATAGGTGTCATTACACAACTTCGGAATCGCTTCATTGGTCTCCCAATGATCATTGTGCTGAGTTTACTCGTCATTATTATCGCGGCACTTGTCCCCATGCGAGTCTACGTTGTAAGCACCGCGGTTGATATATGGAATATGGGTCGGCAACCATTGCTTAGTTTTGAGGATGAGTTTGCCAGACTGTTCTCCGGTATAGCATCCAAGAAAAACCTTGATGGCCGCTTCTTTGGAAAAACATTGCCTTTCGAGGGAAAAATTTCCTTCGCCGGTGACGTTGTTATGTGGGCTAACTCCGAGAAACCAACTTACTGGTTGTCTCGATCATACGATGAGTACACATCTCAGGGGTGGAAAACAAGTGCGGCTAACACCCTGCAGGTCAATCCTGAGGGATTACCGCCTCCACCTCAAAACTCAGATAATCGCACCCTCGCATTTCATAGGATACAACTCACCTTCCAATCCCAAGATGCTTTCACGGGAGGTAACGTCGATTGGGTCAGTCGTGATGCGGTCGTGGAAACGTTGCATCCAAAGTTCTGGCAAATTGACGTAAAGGACGCATCCGACGATAGCGGCTTACCTCAAGACGTACAACAAGTTGCCCAAAAAATCAGACAAGCACTGGACCCTCCTCAGCACCAATTTGTCAAATCAATTGTTCATGATCTGCTTCCAAAGGATTTGTTAGTTATGGACATTACTCGTGGGGGCGACGGGAACGATTGGCGAAACCAACAGACAGTAACTCTGCGCCGCCAGGACCCAGAATACCCCGTAGTGGTGAATTGGAAATTCAAAGACCCGCTTCCTAAAGACCAGTCATACAGCATCTACTCATTCGTTTCCGAATCAACGAACAACCAACTAAGAGGAGCCGGTGCTGACTACCCTCATGTTCTTACGGACTACTACTTACAACTACCGAGTTCACTACCAAGCCGTGTCCGCAAGTTGGCGAATCAGATTACTGAATCAGCAAAAAACCCGCTCGACAAGGCGCTTGCAATAGAGCAATACCTACGTAGTGAGGATAATTTCACCTACTCCCAAGATATAGATCGCCCACCACCTGACAGAGACGGCGTGGACTGGTTTTTATTCGAAACTAAGACCGGCTACTCTGACTACTTCGCATCCTCAATGGTTGTAATGTTACGTACAGTTGGGATCCCATCTCGGATGGCTGTCGGCTACGGCCCTGGCAATTCAATTGGCACCCCTGGCCAACGTACAATCAAAGATTCTGATAGCCATGGGTGGGTCCAAGCATTCTTCCCTGGACACGGATGGATCAATTTCGAACCAACGATTGCATGGCCGGCGATAGAACGTGATGAGGGCGATCTAGCCGATGCATCGATTGAAGAATCTGAAAACCAACTAGGTGATCTGGACGCTGGCGATAGCCTCGTGGCAAGCGAACTTGATGTCTGTGAAGAAGTACAACTTGACGATCCATTGGAAGCTTTCATAAATCCTGAATGCTACACCGACGAAGAGATCGCCGAAGCATCAATGACGCCAGAAGAACCAATAGCTAGCTCGATAACAGTCTTCATTTATCTAGCCATTGGCCTTTTGTCGATAGCAGGCCTGTGGATTGTCGTATGGGGTATTTGGAACCTACGCCTTCATGGCAAAGAGAGGCCGGAGAAGGTGTATATCAAAATGAGAAGACTTGCCCGACTCGCAGGTATTACTCATCAGCCAAACCAGACTCCTATGGAGTACAGTCGTCAAATCAGTGCAGTCCTACCTGCAAGCGCTGCTAGCGCAGAAGCAATCGCTTGGAATTTCACGGTCGGACGCTACAGCAACACTGTTCCTTCGCCAAACATTTTGATAGAACTCGAACGACACTGGAAAGCTCTACGGAGTGGCCTGATCAGTAGGACCTTCAAACGCGCTCTTCCTATGAATTGACTGAACCAGGATGTCAAATCTGTACTATGACATTTTTGAGACGTCCGAAGGGTGGGTGGGCGTTCTTGCTTCCTCCAAAGGCTTGAGAAGGACCACTCTACCCGAGCTCAGCCCAGATCTCTGCGCTGAGCAACTACAACCAGACCTAAGGATAGCTGTAGAATCGCCAAAGAGGTTCAGAGATATACGATCAAAAATAATAAGTTTCCTAGCTGGCAATCAGGTCGATTTCTCAAATGAACACCTCGATTTCGGCTCTTCAAGCCCCTTTCTCCGTGCTGTGTGGGAAGCTTGCACGGTTATCCCTAATGGAGAGACTCGTTCATATAAGTGGCTTGCTTCAGAAGCCAGCTACCCAAATGCCTCTCGGGCTGCCGGACAAGCCATGGCTCGTAATCGCCTACCAATTGTTATTCCCTGTCACAGAGTTATCCGAAGCGATGGGTCGCTGGGAGGCTATGGTAGCGGGCAAAATCGACTGCGGTTAAAACGGCGCTTACTGGCAATCGAAGCTGCTACAACAAGCGAACAGCCAAAGGTAGAGGCTGGTTAAGTTCCGTTCGACTCTGAAGTCCTAACTTCTCCAAATTGTCCTAAGATCTGCCTTAGATCTGACTGCAATTCGTCTGATATATCTATCCGCACGAACGGCCATTCCATTACGAACACATCTCCCTGAACTGCGATCTCTAACGTCACTTGGTCCCCACCCTGATGGTTCAGCAGAGTCTGTTTGATATCGTCAAGCACCTGGGTATCGTGATCCAAGTTACCTGTCTCTTGTATGCGTAGAGTCAATTGACGGGAAAGTGATTTGTGTGAATCGGATCCATTTACGGCTCCATTACCTGAGGTGGGCTTACGCTGCGCAGGCAAATCTGTGCCCACCCCCTGGGACACCTGATGTCCATTTCCATTCGAAGGCGACTCTAGCTTGAGGGGCATAACGAGGTTCGGTGCTTGTGCCACAGGTTCTTCCTGTCCCAGATCATCAGCGCCGTCTACAATTTCATCAGGGAGCTTATATTCTTCCGCCGTAAGACAGGCAAGCCCTACTCTATCCTCACGAACACGAACACTCGCTGCCACAGTCACAAGTGTCCCTTCATTCCACAAATTCTGGGTTTTTCGCAAGATGTTGTCCCAGACAAATAATTCAATTGTGGAAGTGTCCATAAAAACGAGAGTCACAATACCGTATATCTTGCCTTCTCTAGACGACCTTTGCTGGACAGATCCGACTTCTGCGTTGACGACAATCCTCTGGCCTTCTAACTCTATTCCAATATCTCTAGCAGAGAGAATTGCAGCATCACCCGTGTTCGCAAGTATGGCAAGCCTATCTTGCCCCGTTAGACTGAACCCAAGTAACTCAATCTCCCATTCCCTTTTCTGTGCGTCAGATGTTGAGCGAGCACCTAGCTCAATCTTGGTCAGAGGAGCATCAGAACTTTCTCCCAAAACCTCAAACATTGAAGCTTGGTCAGAATTTTTCAGAGCAGTTTCACTGTGGGCAACCGACTGAATTCTTTCAATTGCGTCCACTAGTGCTCCTCGGTCTCCATACTGATCCAAGGCACCAGCCATAATAAGACTCTCTAGAGTTTTACGATTGAGCCCACTAAGGTCAGCTCCTCTTGCAAGTTCTTCGACCGTAGCAGGTTCGTCGTCTAACTCCGTTTTTGACTTGATGAACTCCTCAACCACGCCTGTGCCCACATTCTTGATTGACGCCAAACCAACTCTAAGCGCCACTCTGTTATCATCTAACTGCTCAATGGCATACCCGGGTTGACTCTTCAGCAGATCTGGAGGTAGCACGGGGATCTTCAACCTGCGACACTCTGCAACAGCGGCGCGCGCCCGGTCAGCATTTTGGCCATACGCATTTAATAGACAGACCAGGTACTCTTCAGGAAAATTGGCCTTGAAGTAGGCCGTCCAGTATGAGATCAGCGCGTAGCTAACCGCATGCGCTTTATTAAAGCCATAACCCGCAAAGGGTTCGATGAGAGCATATACTTCCTCCACAAGTTCTTTGGAGTGTCCGTTCGCGATCGCTCCGTCAAAAAAGGTTTCCCTTTCTTGCGCCATTAGTTCTGGGATTTTTTTACCCATGGCCTTTCGGAGAGTATCTGCTTCCCCCAAGGTGTAACCAGCAAAGGATTGAGCAATAAGCATCACTTGTTCTTGATTGACTACAAGTCCATATGTTTCTTGGAGAATCCCATCAATGTCCGGGTGAAGGCTCCTCACCTCCCGCCTGCCATGCTTTGCCTCAATAAATACCCCGATATGTTCCATCGGCCCCGGGCGGAAAAGAGCAATCATCGACGCGATATCTTCTAGCGACGATGGCTTGAGTTGCTTGATGTGGCGTGTCATGCCATCACCTTCAAGCTGGAAAACTCCCATCGTCTCACCATTCGACAATAGGTCGTAAGTCTTCTTATCGTCAAAACTTAAACTACGATGATCTACTGTGATACCCCGTGTATCTTTGACGAGGTCCCGAACGTTCGCGAGAATCGTTAGGTTGATCAGACCGAGAAAATCCATCTTAAGTAGACCCAGTGCTTCCACAGAATTCATCGCGTACTGTGTAGTAGGCAAACCTGAGTCTTCGACGTCACCTTTACTAGAAAGCTGTAGAGGTATAAAGTCATCAAGCGGATCACCAGACATGACGACACCCGCAGCATGAGTGCTTGAATGCCGTGTGATCCCCTCAAGTCCACGTGCTGTGTCAACCAGCGTCCTAACCCCTTCATCAGCTCCATAAATCTCCTGCAGTTCAGGAGTAGTTTCTAAAGCTTCATCAAGGCTGATCTTTAGACGGTTGGGCACCAAACGTGCAACGGTATCCACATCAGAGTAAGCCATCGCCAAAGCTCGCCCGGTATCACGGAGTGAAGCTTTGGCCCCTAAGGTTCCAAAGGTTATTATTTGAGCTACGTGATCACTTCCATATTTCTCGACTACGTAGTTCAGAACTTCCTCGCGCCGATCATCCTGAAAATCCATGTCGATATCAGGCATTTCCTTACGTTCTACGTTCAAAAAACGCTCAAATACGAGATTGTAATTCAAAGGGTTCACATCGGTTACACCGAGACAATAAAGAACTAAACTCGCGGCAGCACTACCTCGCACCGCTAATTCAATACGTTGACGTCTCACAAACTGGGCAATATCCCAAACTACCAGAAAGTAGGTGGCGTATTGAGTCTGTCGAATCACGTCAAGTTCTTGGATAAGACGTGACCACTCCTGATCTCCAGGATCAGTAATTAATCGCCCTAGCCCTTCTTTACATATACTCTCCAGGTACTGGTCAGCATCTAGACCATTCGGCACCTCAAATTTCGGTAGGTGTAGCGACCCAAAATCCATCTCCAAATTACATTTCTCGGCAATCTTTTGGGTATTGGTAATAGCTTCTGGCACATCACTAAAAAGATCTGCCATCTCCTGGGGACTCCTTAGATAAAAGGTGTTCCCATCAAAACGCATCCGTTTCTCATCATTTATATTCGTGTTGGTTTGGATACAGAGTAGGATGTCATGGAGGTGGTGTTCATCTGGCGTAGTGTAGTGACTATCGTTTGTCGCTACCAAAGGGATGCCTGTCTCCCGATGCAACTGCATCAGCCCGCTTCGAATCGCAGGTAAATCAGGGACTCCATCATGCTCCATCAATTCAAGGTGATAGTCCGGAAAGCGCTCGCGGTACCAGTTTGCTGCTTTCTTTGCCTCTTCCATCCGGCCGGCTCCTACAAGAGATGGAATCTCACCACTAGGACAACCGGACAACACGACTAATCCTTCACTGTGATACTCCAACAATTCTCTATCGACCCGTGGTTTGTAGTAGTAACCTTCAAGATGTGACTTAGTAACAAGCTTCACCAGATTTGAGTAACCGATCTTGTCTTTGGCGAGAACTGTCAAGTGGTATCGCCCTTTGTCCTCCGGCGTCCGATCCGAACGGCCGTTCAAGGCCACATACATTTCGCAACCAATGATGGGCCGCACACCTGCTGATTTAGCTATCTGATAAAAGTCGATAGCCCCATAAAGACCACCATGATCGGTGATCGCGAGTGATTCCATCCCTAGCTCTTTACACCGTGCTACGAGTGGCTCTAATTGACTCAGACCATCAAGCATCGAGTACTCAGTGTGTGTATGCAGATGCGTGAACAAGTGCCCTCCCCGACGCTATGTCCGTAAGCAGTGATTATAGCGTCGGGAGACACATTAAAACCATGTCACACCCATGGATTTTGGACCAATATTGAAGCGCGACTAGTCAAGCGAACTCACTAGTGTAGGATCTATAATATCGGTATAGCCAATGAAAATTATCATCGTCACCCGCAACTTATTTTTCCTCCCTCGTATACAAAATGCGGCAACGCCACACGGGCATATAGTCCGACAGACTGAGTCATTAGATCGATTCAATAAAGAATACGATCAAAACGACACCGCTCTTGTATTGATTGATCTCGAGGAAGACCCTGATCTATGGCTGAATATCGTTGGGCAAATTCTTGCGGACAAAAAGAGAAAGCCTAGGCTTGTCGCTTATGGTCCCCATTCTGATACGACTAGTCAGGAAACTGCCCAAGAGGCAGGGTGTGACACCGTGCTCACAAAAGGTGAATTCAGTCGAGACCTAGTCGAGTTGATCGCGTCATCCAGCTAGTCTAGAACTATTCTGTTACCTAGATGAAGTTGACCGGCAAACTTCATGTTGCCATCCCTGATCCAAAGTAATCTAACTACCATATCGCGCGCCATTTTGGCTCGGTCGGGATAACGTACTACAGTGGTTTGGGGTCTGAATCAATATGCAGGTGTAGTATCTACAAGCTATAGGGATACGGGTAAGATTTCTCTAGCATAGAACTTTGACCACCGGGTTGTGCACACGATATGGTTCAGCGGACATCCACCATATCGGTTTGATGTCGTAACCCTGTGGCCTGGAGGCAGATTGTGAAAATTACTAACGTGGAAGTGTTCCCCATCTACCCTCCACTAGCAAAGCGATACCGGGATAATCCAGCGCGAAATGGCCATGAGCATCGGGTGGCCGCCAAAGTCACTACTGACATTGGCATAACAGGATTCGGTGACTTTGACGGATCAGACCCCCCTCCGAGCGAAACATTTGAACCACTAATCGATACCAACCCTTTCAATTACATTGGGTCTGACCTAAACCCTGCAGTCGTGATGGCAATGTATGACATTATGGGGAAATACCTAGAGATTCCGGCGTACAAGCTCATTGGACAAAAACGCCGAGATGGAGTCTCTTCTGCTGCATGGTGTTGGGGAGGCCCTACAAAGGAAGAATTAACTGACGACATCATCCGTGCGACCAACGACGGATACACTATCTTCAAGATACATACGAACCCGTTAGAGGACGTTTTCGAGTGGACAAAAGCGATTGAAGAGGTCGCACCACCGGGTTTTAAAGTACATCTTGACTTCACCGGGCGCCGTGGCAGAACACTTGGCTCGGTACTCCCTATAGTTGCTCAACTTGAGCGAAATCACCCAATCATAGGTTGGATAGAAGACCCATTCGACACAGCAGATATTGAGAGTTGGCGTGAACTGAGACGCCGAACGCAACTGCCCATCGTACACGGCGGGACCACTAAGCTCGGTGGTGGGCATGAAGCCCTAATGGGCATGGCAGATGCCTACATGATGTATCCACCCATTGGGAACCTAATTAATACGACCACCACGATGGGCAAACTAAATCTTCAGGTCATTTTACAATTCTGCGGCGGGACCCTAGCCAAGTCTATGGCTATGCACATCGCTTGCACAATGCCCACCGCCACGGGGCACTCGATCCATCTCGATGATCAACTAGACGCAGTTGACGATATCACGCATAAGCGTTTCTCCGTAGCGGAGGGGTTCTCTAGGGTGTCAGAAGAACCAGGGCTAGGATTCGAAGTCGACGAGGAATTACTTTACAAATACAAGGATAACGTACCCGATGAGATAGCTCCTTACATTGGGGTCGTACGGTTAGGTGGAGGTCATAGCATATATTCCCTCCGCCAACCTAATCTGGTGAAAATTATGGGGCAAGAAGAAGGCACTATCCGTAACTTCACGTATAATCGCTGGTTTGACGATGGCTCCGAACAGTGGGCACAAACGTACGAAAGGGTCACCAATGAGGAGTGGTACATCGATTAAATAAAGAGGCAAAACTGCTAGATGATTGCCTATAACGAACTAGTAGGTCATTAACATCAATTAGACACCGCTCGCCTGTCTGCTCTCAATGTACTGGTAGCAACCTCATCAACTGCCATTGATTCCTCGTTAATAACTACGCCATATTCCTTGCGAACATATTCTATCGTCAGTCGCTCTTCCATAACATCCTCAAGTACGAGTAAAGGGTCACGATCAAGCGGATCGCCCCAACCACCTCCACTAGCCAAGACATGATGAATCACATCACCTTGTTTCATTGTTGTAACACCCATCGGGCTAACTACGTATTCATCGTCTCGTCCTGGATTCACGATGTTCCACGACGGATCTCCAGATTTCCCTCCGTTAAGACCGTAGGCACGATTGCGACGCTTATCCGACCTTAACTGTAGTATGGCTTCATTCTCTAAAAGCCTGACCCTGCGAACAATCGATTGAGATGCACGGTACTTCCCAGGCCCTCCAGTATCTGGAAGAATCCCATATTCCTCGATACGCACAGGTGACTCCACCTCTGCAATCTCAACTGGCGTGTTAGAGCTATTCCCCCCCGGGTGTGATGCACCTTGAGGCCCGTCTCCATTAGGCCGGCCTCCCCTGCTACCAGCAAAAAGATCGACATAGGTGAACGGCCGGTGATCCAAATCGTACCCACCAATACTGATAATGGTGTTCCCGCCCTCTCCATCTGCAGGAACACGGTCAGGAACAATTTGAGCCAGACAACCAAAAACCGCCTCCATAATACGGTAGCCCACGATCCCCCTTGCCCCACAAGGAGCTGGATTAACAGGGTTTACCACGGAGGCTTCCGGAGCCGTCACTGTAATAGGATGATGAGAACCAGACGAATTGGGGATATTCACGTCCATCACTTGTCTAACACCACCCCAAACAGAGGACTCTGTAAAATTCATTGGTGAGTTGATACCAGCTTTGACTTGAGGGGATGTCCCATTGAAGTCGACGTGCATAGACTCGCCTTCTACCGTCATCCGCACTTGAATTTTCACATCTCCCGTGTCGATATTGTCACCATCAATATAGTGGGTGAAATCATAGGTACCATCAGGCAGGCCAGCAATCTCATTTCTCACCAGTTGCTCCGAGTAATGTAAGAGTGCATTGGTGTATTGTTGAACCATCGAAGTGCCATATCGGTCAACCAATTTGAGGTATTGCCTATCACCCATATTAGCTGCTGCGATTTGGGAACGGATATCTCCCAAAACATGATCCGGTACGCGCACATTCGTAGCCAATAGATCGAACATCGTCTCGTTGGGTTGCCCACGATCGTACAATTTCGTAGTTGGGATCCGTAAGCCTTCCTGGTATATTTCCCGGGAATTCGTAGAGTTACTTCCAGGGACAATACCTCCTATATCGGTTTGGTGTGCAACTGTGCATGAAAACCCCTGTAACTCCTCTTCTGCAAATACTGGCTTAATTACGTATACATCGGGGAGGTGAATACCACCAGAAGTGTATGGATCATTCATTATGTAAATGTCGCCAGGATATATACGCCCAGTGAATTTGGTTAGTATTGAACGGACCGCTTGAGGGAATGAGCCCACGTGAAAAACGATGGTTACTCCCATCGCTATAGACTCTCCCTCACGTGTACAGAAACCTGTCGAAAAGTCCATGGCATCTTTTACGATACCGGAGTACGCGGTACGCAAGATTGTTAGGGCCATCTCGTCAACAACAGTATCCAAAGCGTTGCGAACTACTTCAAAGGTGACTGGATCGATATCGCGGGGTAACATAAAAAGAGATTAAGGTGTAGCATCCAGAACGTCAAACAGCAATGGAAGATCACCTTACTAACTAGTAACGCATGCCCTAGACCATCCATTATTGGGAACAATTCAGCAAATAAAATATTGGCACATTTGACAATTCTGAGTGCCCATCTGTAAATACAGTACCAACTAAGGAGTGCAAAATGCCGGTAACTGTATCTCTCCAACACGTCACTCGAGAGGACGTACATCGACTGCAAGATTGGCTTGAGAACGATGAGATTGTAGAGAGCTGGTTTGGTCGATATTCCTATGGTGATCCTGCTCACCTGGGTTATCACCCCGAGCGTGTGGCCGATATGGTAGACGCGCAATGGAACTCAGTTTTTGAGGATCCCGAACATCGCATCATGTCTGTGTACACTCGCGAAGGCGAACATATCGGAGAATTACACGTGGCTATCGAAGAGGCCCTGGCCGATGGTCAAATATCTATTCTTATTGGGCGCAAGGATAAGTGGCATGAGGGGTACGGAACCGCAGCTGTAAAAGCTGGCCTACAACTATGCTTTGATGAGTGGGCACTCTATCGCGTATGGGCTGACATCCCTGAATACAATACCCATGCCCGTGCCATGTTTGAACACTTAGGATTCAAGCATGAAGGAACTCTAAGGCAAAGCCGGCCCCACGAAGGAGCTCGGTTCGACTCCGTAGTTGTAGGCATACTTGCTACAGAGTATGCGACTCAATCCTCACAGCATGCTCACCGTAATCACCACGTTTAGATTCAACTTACCCCACCTACAGCAGTACATTTACTTACTACACACTTGGGAATATTCTTTACTTTTAATATAGTAAGATTTTATCCACTTAAAGTGGCCATAAAGTTCTACATTGGGGGGAAATAACGTGGCGCATTTTCAAACAGTTGATCTGACAGAAGCAAAACTGCGGACATCAGGACCCCGTGCGCGAATTGTTCTGCAGTATCTGGAGTACCTGAACCAACTTACACCGGGAACAGCGGGCAAAATTATCGCCACCGAGGATGAGTCCACAGGCGCTATAAGAAGAAGACTACGTACCGCAGCACAGGTCTCGGGTAAAGATCTCGAAATAAAACGAGATGAGGATACCGTATATTTCTGGATCAAACCCAAGCGCGGTCGGCCTAAGAAAATGCGCGCTAGTGTGTAGATACTTATTCCCAGTTAAGGGTAATGTACGCCATGCATATCTGCCCCACCGTGGAGAACCTTTACGACTCTCGCTTGTAAAACGCTGATCCTCCAAACTGATTCAAACCAGACAAATCTTTAGAATAGGGATCCTTCCACACCATGTAGTCACTAACCCTTTGCTATGGAATTCGCAGTAGCCTTACCAACATCGTAAACTGCATAACCATTCATTGAATCCCGTACAAACATTGGAGAACTAATGCCAGAGAAAAAAAGAGTCGCAATTATTGGCTGCGGCCGTATGGGACAACATTACGCAGGCGCTTATGACATGTTCGAGGACACCGAGATCGTAGCGATCGCTGAGTATAACGATGCAAGACGAAAAGTCGTCGGCGAGAGGTTCGGCGTGACAGCTTTGTATAAAGACGCCAACGAGTTATTCAAAGATATAGTCCCTGATCTAGCTGCTGTGATCCTACCTGGTAAATATATTAAGGAAGCAGTGATTGCCGCCGCCGAAGCTGGCGTTAAAGGAGTTTCCTCGGATAAACCAATCGCAGCCACTCTGCATGATGCTGATGAGATGGTAAATATCTGCGAAGCGCGAGGTGTTATCTTTCACGGTGGCAACCTTCAACGAGCTTCACACGAGATTCAAGAAACCGCCAACAGGTTAAGACAAGGTTGGTACGGCAAAATTCTTGGTGCTACTCTCCACGCCTGGGGATCAAGTGAAATATCCGGCGGTGGCTGTCAAGAGTTGGCAGTTCTAAGACTGCTCACGTCAGCTGAGGTGACTGAAGTCATCTCTTGGGCCGGGCCACAAGATGTTCTAGAGAGTGATAGTGACGAGGGCCTTTTCGTCCACGCCCTATTCCGAATGAGCAATGGCTTAGAGTGCCCCGTTTCAGCTCACAGTATAGGGTTTGGAGGTCTGGACATATGGACTGAAAACACCCTCATCCGCTGTAAGGGCCCCAAAGTCGAAATGTTCCAAGGTTTTGACGGGGACGGTAAACGTACCCAAGTAGATCCTAGGTTCTCAGATTTCCCATGGCCTAGATTTAATTATCTCGGGAGTAGTATCCGTTCACTTATTTCGGCTGTTGACCATGGCTCCGAAATGGCGATCTCAGGACACGACCTAAGGCAATCTCTAGAAATAGCCATCGCTGCGAAGTATTCCGCCTTGTGGGGTAGCGTCCCCGTCAAACTACCCCTGGCAGACCGGTCTCTCACTTTATACCCGCACACTTATCGCTGGCTCGGCGGGGACCAATCTGGAAATCCTCAAACCGTTGAAGAAGCACGATCGCGATCACTACAAAACTGAAACCACAAGCAAACGCCTTCACCATTGACTAAGTTCCATTTACTGGAAAGTATTCTTTACAGGAGAAATAGTATGAACACATTAGTAGTCGACATGCACAGCCACGCGGGACGTCAATCCCATTACTGGATGGATGATAACGCCACCGATTACATACGAATCATGGATGCAGCCGGAGTCGATAAAGCACCGATCAGTTGCCTCTTCGAACAGACTGCACAAGAATGCAATGCCAGAGTCCTCAACCTAGTCAACACTCACCCGGATAGGTTCATGGGTGTAGCGTTCGTAACACCTCAGTATCTCAATGAGGCGATGGAGCAACTTGAATACTGCTTCTCTCTACCGCAGTTTGTTATGCTTAAACTATACCCTGACTACCTCGGCAAACCGATCGACGATACCGCTTACGACCCTATCTTTGAATGGTGTGATGATCGAAAAATCGTGGTCAAGAGCCATAGCAGTTACACCGGGCCAGAAGACAATCTGACAGCCCCCACACGATTTATTAAGCTCGCTGCGCGCTATCCACACATCCGCTGGGTACTAGGACACGCTGGGAACGCGATGGCAGGCCAGCATATGGCAGTAGAGGCTGCACAGTCGTCACGAAACATCTGGCTGGAGACGTGTACCTCACACGGCGACGCACATACAATTGAATTCCTGGTCGATGGAGCAGGTGCAGATCGTGTTCTTTATGGATCGGACATGCCGTTAATGGATGCGCGGATTCAAATCGGGCGAATAACAACTGCGGATCTTGACGACAAAGCCAAAAAGAGAGTGCTAGGCCTAAACGCGGCTGAGCTTCTCGGACTCGATGTCTGAACCCTGCCTGAGTGAACGCCCAAATCGACCGGCCCCGCTCTACACAGTGCGATTGAAAATCATACCGATGATAGTGATGTGAAAGATGAGACCAAGAATTCTTTTGCAGGGAATGAACGGAGGAGAACACGCTCACTCCCTACATACCAAAACTAGCCGACGGTACGGTCTGACGAGTGACCAAATGTTCCGCCGTCCTACAATTTGAAACGAACTGTAGGAATGAATAGTTAGTGCCCTTAAGTAAAACCCGGTTGGATACTCTGGATATCCTCTCACTATAGGTCACTGATAAGCTATATTAGATGTATGAGGTATCCATCAGATAACCGTAACTCCTTTGTAAATAGGCATTTATGAAACTTCTAAACATCAGGGGTATCTTTACCATATTGACGGTAGCCGCTGCGGTCTATGCTGTAAGATCGGGCAGACCGGCAGGACGAATCCTCAACATCCCTTACGACTTTCGGTTTCCTACAACTGACCGTATTCAGGAACGTTTCTGGAACGAAAAGGATGATCGTATCTTTACTCCGCTTGTCTTCGGCGCAGGGTGGGGATTGAATCTTTATCAACTGTTACGTAAATTTCAATCTGATAACAACGTCGAGGAAGAGGAGATCCCCGCAGCAGACTTTGAATTGTAGATGTAATACCCAATGCCCGGTGGTGTAGTGGTAGCACAAAGGACTTTGAATCCTTTAACCCAGGTTCGAATCCTGGCCGGGCAGCCATCACCGTAGATGCAACACTCACGGACGCTTCTGATCAACCTTTCCGTCGCTGTTGGAGCGATACTGTTAACCCTTGCGTTAATTGAAGCAGGGCTCAGGATCATACAACAGCCTCCAAACAACGATGGAGTGCCATCACACGTGCTTTGTAGTCCCTGTCCTCAGCTTTATGTTGCTAACCCCAAAGATCCTGAGATTAGTTCGCAAGGTCTTCGTGACAGGGAAATTGCAATACCAAAGCCTCAAGGGATTACAAGGATCCTGGTAATTGGTGACTCAGTAGCATGGGGAGTAAATGTGCATGCAAAAGACACTTTCCCTAAACAACTGGAGAAATTGTTAGGCAAAGGGACCGAAGTTATCAACGCATCAGTGAACGGATACACCACCTACAACCAGCTCCATTTCTATCGTGAGGAACTAAATCAGTTTGAGCCAGACCTTGTGATCGTTACATTTAATTTGAATGATGTGGCTGATCCATCGTTGCACTGGAACTACACGACTGAGTCCATCTCCGAGATTCCATCTGCAGCGATTCCGAATCAAGGCTACCACGAGACCCATATCATCCCTATTCTCGAATCGCGAAAATCTGATTCATTACTTGAGCAAACCCGATTAGGCCAAGAGGTCACGAAAACGATCAATGTTACTAACATCACTGACCAGTCTGGTAGCTACACAACCGTGGATGGTAACAGGTGGCCCACATACATCACTGGGGAAGATACTATAAGCATAGAGGTACTGACCAACCGCACGTCACCCGAGTGGCAATGGCTGGAAAACATTTTTGATGAGTTGGTCAAGGCTGTGAAGAGTTCAGGGAGCGACATCCTCATTTTAATCGTACCTGTTTCATATCAACTCGATCCTAGTTATCCATTCATTCCTCAACAACAACTAACCGATTACTGTCAAGAACGCTCTATCAACTGCTTGGATCTACTCCCAGCCTTCCGCAATAGTGCCAGCAATGACCTGTATTTTAATAATCTATTCGGATACACAGACATTTGGCACCTGACACCAGATGGACATAAATTAGCCGCAGCCGAATTAGAGGATTTCCTAACTGTTTCCAGGCTCCCGCGTTGACCGACAGGTCGATGGGTGCTACGTTCCTTTGACCCATGCTTGACTACTACAATATCTCTGCTCTGTTAACTCCTGAAGAACGTCAGATCCAAGAGTCCGTCCGACGATTCTTAGATACTGACGCTGTACCAGAGGTCAGCTCTTGGTGGGAGCGGGGGGAATTCCCAATGCATTTGCTCCCAGGGCTATCTAAACTTGGCATTATCGGCGCAAATCTCCCTAAGAATTACGGTGGAGCGAGTGTAAGCAACATTGCATATGGCCTCATAATGTATGAGCTTGAGAGGGTTGATTCAGGACTCCGCAGTTTTGTCAGTGTCCAGAGTTCACTATGTATGGAACCGATCATGACCTACGGTTCCGAAGAACAAAAGCGAAAATTCTTACCCCAAATTGCAGCCGGCCAAGTTATCGGATGTTTCGGCCTAACCGAACACTCTGGCGGCTCCGATCCCAACGCAATGCAAACACGCGCACAAAAAGACGGCGATCAATATGTACTCAACGGTACGAAGATGTGGATAAGCCTAGGTTCAATCGCCGACTTCGCAATCATCTGGGCGAAGGACCAGAATGATGCTGTCCGTGGCTTCATAGTCCCTACAGATACACAAGGCTTCGTAGCGACGACCGTACCGCGAACTATGAGCCTGAGGATTGCAGGCGCCAGCGAACTGATCCTAGAAGATGTGCGCATACCCGCGGATCACATGCTTCCCGCTGCATCAACCCTGTCTGCTCCCCTTTCGTGCCTTACCCATGCGCGTTATGGAATTGCATGGGGTGCGATGGGAGCTCTCGAATCTGTATATTCGGAAGCTTTAGCATTCGCTAAATCACGAACAACCTTCGGACAGCCGATCGCCTCCCGCCAGTTGGTACAGGAAAAGCTTTCTACTATGCTATCGGATCATACAAGTGGGCTCCTACGGGCACTGCGTCTCGGCCAACTAAAGGACACTGATCAGATTACCTACAGCCAAGTTTCTCTTGCAAAGCGTGAAAATGTGCGAGGAGCATTACGAGGAGCAAGACTGGGTCGAGAACTTTTGGGAGGGAGCGGCATTACTCTGGACCACAGCGTAATCAGACACATGCTAAACCTCGAAACGGTGGACACATACGAGGGGACCCACGATATTCATACTCTGATCATCGGTCGTGATATCACAGGGATTCAAGCGCTCTCATGACTTTACGCGTGCTAAACTTCCGGTAATGGTTCCTCCAGATAATATCTTTGGCCTAATCCCCACCTGGGTTGGTGTCTACGTACTCGCCACCTTAATGTTCGGGCTCGCACTGTACATCCTGTATCGCCGAGTCTACACACTAGTGATGCTAGGACAACGAGAGAACCGCTTCGATCAACCACTCAGACGACTTATTGGGGCTATCCCGTTGACTTTGGGACAACGTAAAGTAATGCAAAGTGTATCCATTCATGACCGAGCTGGGATCGGCCACTTTGTAATCTTCTGGGGATTTATATCGTTTGCCATAAGCTATGTGCTTTTTATATTTGCGGATTCAATTTCACCTAGCTTCTCCGCTGCTTTGCTAGGAGAAACCGGATTGAGAGTTTTTACCATCTATCTTGACCTCCTCTCCGGAGTGCTGCTGATCGTGTTGCTATGGGCAGGACTACGGCGGTGGGTCTTTACCCCTCATCGCCTGAGTTTTGACCTGACACAAAAAAACGAATCCGCGATTATCCTACTATTGATAGCTGCCTTGATGAGTTTGTCACTACTAAGCGAGGCATTTCTAGAAGCATCCCTCTCTTGCCCATCAGAGATGGGGCAATGTAATAATCATGCGGTACCTATTGGATCAGCCATTGGCAAATTCCTAACTACCATAGGAATTAAGGGTTCTATCGCTGACGCCCTTTACCAGGTCTCATGGTGGACTCACCTGATAGTAATTCTTGGCTTTGCTATCTACATTCCGGTGTCCAAACATATGCACCTTGTCGGTGCTCCTCTCAGCTTTATTTTCCGAAAGTTAGAACCAATGGGTACGCTTCCAACCCCGACAGATTTAGAGACTGCGGATGTCTTCGGTGCTGCAAATGTCCAGGACTTTACGTGGAAAGAGCTTCTTGATGGCTACGCTTGCGCGGTCTGTGGCCGCTGTACTGACGCTTGCCCAGCTAATATTTCTGAAAAATTTCTGTCCCCCATGCATATTGCGGAGAACCTAAAAGATAATCTACTTAGCGTGGGACCCGCCATTGCACAAGGAAAAGATCTAGTAGACGACAAACCCCTCGTCGGTTCATACATTAGCGAAGAATCACTTTGGGATTGTTTGACGTGTGGCGCTTGTGAGTACGAATGTCCTGTAGGTGTTGAGCATATCAATATGATTGTCGATATGCGCCGCAACCTTGTAATGGAGAAAGCGTCGATGCCAGAGACTGCAGCTAATGTACTGCTGAGTATGGAACAACGTGGACATCCTTGGCGTGGTACAACCTACAATCGCACCGATTGGGCTGAAGGGCTGGACATACCAACACTAGCCGAAAATCCAAACGCAGAGATGCTCTTCTGGGTGGGCTGCACTGGTGCACTTGAAAAGCGAAGTCAGAGCGTACCCCGCGCGATGGCTTCAGTACTAAAACGAGCAGGTGTTGAATTCGCGATTTTAGGGGACGAGGAGGGGTGCTCAGGCGACCCTGCACGCCGCATGGGTAACGAGTATCTTTACCAAACAATGGCACAGCAGAATATTGAGACCTTTAGACGCTACAACGTGAAGAAAATAGTGACAACATGCCCGCATTGCTTCAACACTATTAAAAACGAATATCCCCACCTTGGAGGCGAATATGAGGTCCTCCACTACAGTGAGATCGTAAATGAGTTGATCAAGAGTGGCCGTATCAAACCTGCTGCTACCATTCAAGCCACTGTCGCCTATCACGATTCCTGTTACTTGGGCCGACACAACGATATCTACGATGCCCCGCGCCAGATTGCAGAGTCCATACCAGGCGTCAAATTAGTAGAAATGGAAAAGTGCCGAGGCCAAGGTTTTTGCTGCGGAGCAGGTGGCGGGCACATGTGGATCGAAGAGAGCCGGGGCCGTCGAGTCAACCATATGCGAACAGAGCAGTTTTTGGAAACAGGAGCTGACACGGTCGGCGTCTCATGCCCTTTCTGTCTTCAAATGTTCGAAGAAGGGATTGGCTCGGTTCAAACATCGGGTAATGCGAAAGCAAAAGACTTACTCGAGCTTCTAGATGAAAGCCTAACCAATGGAAATTGATCCTCATAGTTACGTTTTATACGGCACCCATCAAGTTGGAAATTTACGGATTGCTTCACCAACTTGTTCAATAGCATCGAAATGATTATCACGGCAAGACTCTAGGGTTGGTTGCCACGGAGCCATCATGAACCCCAAAAGATAATCTGGGTTCAAATGTTCAACACAATAATCAACTAGAGTGTTGAAATTGTTTGGTGACGTTATGTTGCTACCGCAAGGAATTTGATCGAATCCTAACGCAGACATTTCATGGAATCCTTTTGTTTTATATTCGTTCCTCAAAAACCTATTTTTATCTCCGTAGACCCAGGCAGTAAGAAGCATTGATTTCGGGAATTTCCTGTATATTGCTTCAGCGCCACCAGGGTTACGTTCATCAAAAAACACCCATGGCCGGGATCCGGCTTTCTCAACCTGACCGATAAAGAAATACAGATCGTGCCAATACATATTTGGCTCCCGTGTAAATTGGTGCTTGTAATATTTTTCCCCAGCTTCTATTTCTGCAGAATATTCTTCATCCATTCCCAAGTGAAAAAACCTGGGTTTTTCGAAAATATCACTTACCTCTGCTATCAGATCACTGCAAACCGCGTAATATGTTTCCGAAGAAACCATTTTTTGGTATTTACCGAGCCATGCGTCATGCCAAGTTGAAAAGTTCATCTTGGGAATCGGTTCCAATCCTAATTCTCTCAACTTATTCAATTCACCTTTAAGTTGTTCAACTGACCACGCATTTTCGACTGCGATTTCTGGATGGCTTTTATAGCGAACGCCATCACCTAAATCTAATACCAACATATTCATTCCGACTTCTGCCATCTTTTTGATGATAGCGTTCCAAAGAGTCTCGTCAAATCTAAGAAAAGGCTTAAAATGGCTATGCACAGGGATTTCCGGATACTGTCCTTCAGGGGGATCCCAATCAAGCCACATATTACAGCTCAGATGAATTAGAGAAGCCCATATTTTGTCGTCTTTGTTATTGTTTGCTTGAGATATAATGCTCGTTTCTCCTATATCAGCGGTAGGCGTAACATTCAGAAACAGGGTCTTCCAATTTCTTAACCTAGAACTTGCCCTCTCCTTAGGACTGGTAAATTCACCAAGGTCTCTGCAGCTATCTCTAAACTAACCGACCAACACCTCTATATACGTATCTAGGGAAACATCGACTCACTGGTAAGGCTTCATTTTCCGTAGCGGGCTCACCATATAAATACACAGTGATTTTTGAATATTCAGGAAATATCACTTCAGCCCGAGAAGGCTAAGAGAGTCTCGATGAATGATGGCTTCAAGCTCATCGGTAGGAACTTCAGGCATATGATACTGCCGCGCAAACTCATTGAAGTTCTGAAGGAATTCAATTGTCTCTGCTGGCGTGGTAACTGGGAAATCACTGGCGAAAAGGAATTTATGCAGGACGCCCCACTCGTAAGCTAGACGGAAAGCATTATATGCTTGTAAAGGACGTATCAAGGCTCCTGATACGTCAGCGTAAACATGTGGGTGCTTACGGATAACTGCTATACAATCAACGTGCCAAGGATGCGCGATATGAGCCATCACGACTCTCAACTCGGGGAACGCCATAGCAATTTCGTCCATAACCAATGGATGAGCGTAGCGAAGTGGGGATTGAGGGTATGGAGAAGTTCCCTGATGAAAAACAATTGGTAGACCTAGCGCTTGGGCTCGATCGTAAACTTTGAATGCGTTCTCGCTCTTCGGATCAAAATCTTGGTAGTTAGGTCCTAGTTTTATACCTCTTAGACCCAGTTGATCAACACAACGCTCAATTTCTTGGAGCACATCTGCTTCATCCGGATGGACGGACATAAAGCCTATAATCTTATCGGGAGCGCGGGAGACTACTTTAGCGGCGGTATCATTAACGTCGCCTTTCCAGGGGAAGACAGGGGAATCTTCATCCGTGGGACGTCTACGGATACCAAAAACGAAAGCGGTATCAACTGTTTCCATACCAGCAAGATAATCATCTACATTCGTAGAAAGGCGTACTCTCTCACCCGGCCTCATCTGGGTATCTTCCTTAATGTCATCACTAGGAATTGTGTCCATGTGGGTAGGTATATGAGTGTGCACATCTACTATCATGATTCCTAAATGTCTCCTGAAATGGGAACCTTAATTATGCTTGGATTCCCAGGCAGTCATCTGACGTTGGAAATCAGAGAAGTATCCTGACCGAATGCATGGTTCGAACAGGCCAAGGGCTAAGCCGTTTCTAGGATCTTGTGGGTTTTTTCACGTAGTTTCTCAGTCTGGGTGAACAGTGAGCGAATCTTTGCGTCAAACTCTGCCACACATGCTAGTGGCGTTTTTTGGGTCGTATCGATCGTGATCCGACGAGAGATCGATGATGCCTCAACTTCCTGTTGAAACCTTGTAAGAACGGTCTCGACATCACCATCCTTCACAAGCGCATTTGGATGTGGATCATCTTTCATACGTTGTCTGATTACCTCGGCTGAAGCCGTAACATGCACCAGAACAATCGCGGGAGAAAGTTGCTGCAAATGAGACTCCCAAATACGTGCAAGATGTTGTCGGTCTCCATAGATCCCCTCGTGCCCGTAGTCAAGGTAGAGAGGTGCGTAGACCGCCTCATCGAAATGTAGGCCCACCATGAAATGATCTGCCGATTCGAAGAAGCCTTCCCTCAGGTGATACTCAATGTGGTACCTCTGAAACATCTCTTTCACCTTAACGTCCATCGACAACATTTCCTGTTGTCCTTCAGGATCTAGCCCTGTCATCGTAGGATCGGGACCAAGTCCTACCGACCAATTTGCGAACATCTCCTCCTGGGTCTTCTTCTGGATATCAGGGTGATTTAAATGTGGCCATTTGAAATGATCATGGATGCCTGGTTGAGGATTACCTAACGTCTTACGCGTCCATTCAACGACTCCATTAAGTAGAGTAGTTGTGCCGGCATATTCACATCCAACAAACAGTAAGTACACTACGCGTACTATCGCTCTGTTGCCGCAGCTATTTTCTTCTGCCGCTGGAACATTATCTTCTCGCGATCAGTATCGATAAGATGCTCTTCGATCTTTTCAGCGAATTCGGCAAGACTTTCTTCGGGCGTAGCATTCGTGGTATCTATCACGAATTTATGACGCAGCCAAGACACATCATACTGATGCTGGAACTCTGCCAGCACTCCCTCAACATCTCCTTCTTGCACAAGACCAAAGGGATGCGGGTTAGATTTTAAACGTTGTTTGATAGCCTCTGGCGATGCGGTAACCAATATCAGCACCGAGTCTGGTGCCTTATGCATAATGTCTGCTTCAACCCGCCTTGCCATCCAATCTCGATCAGCATACTCTCCGGGACCACCGTAGCCATAATATCGCGGTGCGTACACAGCCTCATTGATATGGAACCCAATGTTATTGTGGTGAGCATCCGCGTAGAAAGTTTCAGCGACGTGATACTCCATATGGTAGCGCTGGAACGCCTCTTGCTGTTTGAAACTAAGAGCCAAGAAGGCCTCATTCTCCTCATCAGTATGACCTGTTAGAGATGGATCAATTCCCTTGCCATCAAGGAATTCGTCTACCATTCCCTCCCTTGTTTTACCTGCTGGCGGCTCACCGGGATGCGAGACATGAGGAATCTGCCAATGATCGTGGAAACCAAATTCGTCGCCAAGATTTTCCTTCGCCCACCGACTGATTAAATATCCAAGGGTCGAAGTACCAGAGTATTCGCATCCAACCATAATTAGTCGCATTTAATACCTCCAGGCTAGCATTCGCGTAAGGGTAAAGCCTAACCGTGATGTTGTATAGAGGCAGATACCCTAATCCTACTGCTAGCTATGAAAAGGGATCCAACCATTGGTGGCCCTAGGTTTACTTGGCGCCCTGCAAAACAATACGCATGCGATCCGTATCAGTCAGATGTGGTTCGATCTGCTGAACAAACTCTGCCATAGTTTCCTCAATGGTTCCTACACTCGTGTCCAGCGTAATCTTGTGACGAAGAAGAGAGTAACTGATCTCTTCCTCAAAACGGGCCTGAACCATCTCAATATCGCTCTCTTCTAGAACTCCATACGGGTGTGGATTTTCTATCATTCTTTGACGTATCACCTCAGGAGATGCCTTGACATGGCACAAGACTATGTCCGGCACAGCATCCAGAAGCTTACGGTCCATCGCCTGAACGTATCCCCGTTTACGGGAGTAATTAAAGTAAATATCACCATAGATCGTATCCTCCCAATGAAGGCCAATAACAACCTTGTCATCCATTCCTGGAATCGCTGCAACATGATAGGCAATGTTGTGTCTTTGAAGGGCCTCCATCTGGCGAGGACTAAGCTTCATGTAAGCTTCGAGCTCATCAGGTGTAGCCTCTACAGGTGTAGTCGAATACTCAGGGTCATGACCAAAGGTATAAGGAATTTTAAAGTGGTCGTGGA
This sequence comes from SAR202 cluster bacterium, assembly GCA_022448725.1. Classification (GTDB taxonomy): domain Bacteria; phylum Chloroflexota; class Dehalococcoidia; order Lucifugimonadales; family VXLM01; genus VXLM01. The sequence goes on from JAKUTR010000012.1 coordinate 26,876, forward strand.
CAAGGTTGACGTGCCCCCCTATCACTTCATGGACCCATTCCTGTATACGGAACCCTAATGTTGTAGTACCTGAATACTCACATCCAAGGAGAATAACTCGCATAATTGGTGACCTGTTACTAGTGGGATTAAGTGGCTATTCTACTCGTCGCGAACAAGGTTATACATCCAGGCTCTCATCTCATCTGCCATGTCACCCCGATTAAGAGCTGCAAAAATCGATGCTTGCAGCATCCCTAAAGGCTCTCCAATGTCAAAATGAGTGCCTGGGAATCTGTAGGCATAGGCTTGATGTTTGGAGAGTAATGCAGATATAGCATCTGTGATCTGGATCTCTCCACCGACACCCAGTTTAGTCTGTTCAATCTGATCGAAGATACCCGCAGGTAAAATATAGCGTCCTACTATAGCAAGGTTAGACGGAGCATCTTCAAGAGGGGGTTTCTCCACCATCTCATCAATAACATAGCGCCGTCCATCTGAAGCGCTCACGCTAACGATCCCTTTACTTGAAACCAGGCTATTAGCAACCTCTTCTACAGCGACAACAATCCCATTCGTCTCTGTATAGATGTCGATCATAGAACTAATCGTCGGCGACTCATGCCAGATCAGGTCATCAGGAAAAAGGACGGCAAACGGTTCTTCGCCAACAAGTGGACGGGCCTGAAGAATTGCGTGACCGATACCTCTACGTTCATGCTGATATACATAGCTTATCCGGCTGGTTTCAGCAATTTCTATCATTCGGTTAAGTAAATCGAGCTTGCCTTGTTGCTGTAGGGTATCCTCAAGCTCCGTTAACCGATCAAAGTAAGTATTGATTGCCTCTTGCCCTTCTGAAATCACGAATACAAGATGGTCGATGCCAGATTCCAAAGCTTCGTCAACAGCGAATTGTAGACCGGGAGTGTCTAGTACAGGTAAAAGCATTTTGGGCACAGCCCGCGTCACCGGGAGAAAACGAGTGCCGAATCCGGCTACAGGAATTACAGCCTTACGGAGTTCAGGCATGTGTCCTCCATTAGTGGTAATAGTGGCCAAAAGTTGAATAACTACTGTACAGGATTATAGTTAGCCTACCCAGATCGATTCAATCACCAGACGGCAGTCCTATCCATCAGCGTGGGACGTTTGATAGGATTCCGAGATAGCGAGTTCGAGGTAACAATGGCTCTAGCACAAGAGAAATGTCTGGCATGCAGGCGGGATTCCCCACGGGTTACGGATCAAGAGATCGACGAGCTACTTCCGCAGATCCCACTATGGACATTGACAGAGATGGATCAGATAAAGCGTCTCGAAAGAACAATTAGGTTTCGATGCTTTCAGGATGCTATGGCCTTCAGTAACGCTGTGGCAGAAATAGCAGAACAGGCAGGTCACCACCCAAGAATAATCACCGAATGGGGAAGGGTCAACATAGCTTGGTGGACACACAAGATTCAAGGATTGCATCGTAACGATTTTGTAATGGCTGCAAGAACTGATGCATTAGACTGTAATCCTATATCTGAGACCACCAGTTGAAAACCTTGGTACTGATGTGCTAATATACGTGGAGGGATGGAGTTCTCCATCCCTTTTTTTGTGTCAAAAGATATGCCCTTTAAATAGAGAAAGAAGGTAGCCAGTAATATGGCAGTCAGTGCGGTACTAGGTGCCCAATGGGGAGACGAAGGCAAAGGCAAGATAGTAGACGTCCTTGCTAGAGACGCTGATATCGTTGCCCGATTCTCTGGGGGTAACAACGCTGGACACACTGTAATTACAGAGAAGGGAGAGTTCAAATTTCATCTTCTCCCTTCCGGAGTTGTTTGGCCTCACTCGCTAAATGTAATTGGTAACGGGGTAGTCGTTGACCCTGACGTTCTATTAACCGAAATCGCAGGGCTGAAGCAACGCGATATCGGTATAGAAAAACGTCTCGTCGTAAGTGAGAGATCTCACCTCGTTATGCCCTACCACGTAGTTCTTGACGAACTTTCTGAGAAAGCAAAAGGACGAGAAGCAATTGGGACAACAGGACGTGGAATCGGTCCGGCATATGCTGACAAGGCCTCTCGAATTGGCATCCGGGCGACCGAACTCCTAGATATCGAGGCTCTTTTCCCCAGGCTGGAAGTTGTCGTCAACCACCACAACGCGATCATAACAAAGGTCTATGGTGGTGAAGCGTTGGATTTACTGGAGATCTTTGAAAAGTGCAAACTGTGGTCCGACAAGCTATCCGAATACATTGGACCTGTTGAACATATCATGTTCGACTCAGTCAATTCCGGGAAAAAGATCATTATTGAGGGGGCCCAAGGCGCACTACTGGACTTAGACCATGGGACATACCCTTTCGTCACCTCGTCTCATCCAACTATTGGGGGCGCTATGACTGGCCTGGGGCTCTTGCCCGGTCAAATCGATGAGGTTCTAGGTGTCTTCAAAGCTTACAGCACGCGTGTGGGCGGCGGGCCATTTGTAACCGAGTTACACGACAATACAGGTGACGAGATCCGTAACCGAGCTCAGGAGTTTGGCACCACGACTGGGAGGCCACGCCGAGTTGGCTGGTTCGACTCTGTTGTTGGGAGATACAGTGCCCGTATCAACGGATACACTGACATGATTTTGACTCGCCTAGACGTGCTCGACATATTTGACTCAATCAAGGTTTGCAGTTCATATGAACTTGATGACACTGTTGTCTGGGACTTTCCTGGTAACGCATCTACTCTAGAGCGTTGCATACCGATCTACGAAGAACTTCCAGGCTGGGACACCCCAACTGCGGGTGTCACGAAAATAGACGACCTTCCAAAAAACGCACGTAGGTACGTGGACCGCATCAGTGAGCTAGTGGGGGCTCCCGTAAAGATTATATCTACCGGACCGCACCGGGACGAAACGATTCACGTCTCCTGAACCACTGGATATAACTAACCGAGTTTCAGACAGTTACTCTACAGGCAGTCCAACTTCGTAGGTATCCATTACTTTGTCAAACTTGGCTTTGAAGTCCTCATCAGGAGGAGCCATCGGGAGACGAGTAGGACCAGCAAAAAAACCGGACCTGTTAACAGCGTATTTAATCGGCACGGGATTCGTAACCCAGAAAAGAGCCTTGAAGATTGGTAGCAGCCTCCTGTGCTCAGCGGCAGCACGTTCTACTTCACCTTCAAGAATCATCCCCATCATGCCCTTAATTTGATCACCTATAATATTCCCAGCGACACTGACAATCCCATATCCGCCGACACACATAACCGAAAAAGTCTCATCATCGTTGCCAGACCAGACCCTGAAACCATCAGGAGCGCCATCGATAATTCTAGCGATTTGTACGGGGTCACTCGATGCTTCTTTTACACCAACGATGTTGTCTATTTCCGCCAATTTTAGGGTCGTTCCATCTTCCATATTCAAAGAGGTGCGCGATGGTACGTTGTACAACATACAAGGCAGCGAGGTAACCTCGGCAAGAGCCTTGAAGTGTAAATAAAGACCTTCTTGCTGAGGCTTGTTGTACGCCGGGACCGTAAAAAGGAACCCATCAACCCCTAGTTTTTCAGCTTCTTGGGTTAGCTCTTTCGATGCGAGATGGTTATTATCAGTTGTACCAGCTATGATGGCGACATCGGTACCAACTGCGTCCTTGACCTCACCGAACAGTTTTAGTTTCTCCTCATCAGACATCGAAGGAGACTCTCCAGTTGTCCCTCCGATAACTAGCCCATCATTACCAGACGCTATGAGCGCCTTGGCTAAGTTACCGGCCTGTTGATAATTGATCTCCCCATCCTCTGTCATGGGCGTGATCATAGCTGTAAGTAGGCGTCCTATTTCAGCTGGCATCCGATTAAACCCTCCCTGTCAACTTGCCCAAGAGATTTCTACTCAATAACTGTTCAGCAATTTGGATTGCGTTGAGAGCAGCGCCTTTCCTTAAGTTATCAGATGCAATCCACAACACGACGCCATTGGGATTCGACGTATCTTGACGAATCCGCCCGACCAAGACATCATCGATGCCTTCCGCGTCGAGAGGCATAGGATAACTATTCCTTAGAGGGTCGTCTACTACCTTGATCCCAGGTGCAGCTGAGAGAACCTCACGAACCTTCTGCAAATCAACTGGCTCATTAAACTCAATATTTACAGCCTCACTGTGACCTACCATTACTGGGACACGGACACATGTAGCTGAAACCTGCAAATCGGGAAGATGGAGAATCTTACGAGTCTCATTTACCATCTTCATCTCTTCACTGGTGTACCCGTTCTCCTGAAAAGATTCTACGTGGGGAATCACATTGAAAGCGATCTGATGTGGATACACTGTGGGCGTGGGTAAGCTATCTGCAGATCCGACTTGAACTTGGCTTCGAAGCTCCTCCATAGCCGCCGCTCCGGTTCCGGAAACTGACTGGTAAGTTGAAGCGATCACTCTTTGAATCGATGTCATGTGATTAAGTGGGTTAAGAACCATTACAAGCGGAGCAGTGGAACAGTTCGGCACAGCGATAACTCCGGCATGCTGAGTAAGATCTTCACCATTTATTTCAGGAACCACCAGAGGGACATCAGGCTTCGCCCGAAACGCAGAACTATTATCGATTACGACCGCTCCCTGGTCGACCGCTATCGGAGTGATATCTCGACTGGTGTCGCTCCCAGCTGACACAAAAACAATGTCAGTTTCCTGAAACAACTGCGGGGTTGCTGGCTCAACAATGAGATCTCTATCAGAAACCTTCATCTTCTTGCCCCATGACCGTTCGGAGGCACATAGCCGAATACTTCGAGCGGGGAAATTCCGTTCCTCCAACAAGTGGAGAAAGACAGAGCCAACCGCGCCTGTCGCTCCAACGATCGCGATACTACAACCGTCCATGGATACCTCTCACCAGATCAATAATAGCCCGTTATCCATTAGGATTCTACAGATCGATGTCCCCGTTCCCATTGTCACATCTGCACTCAAAGAATGCGCATCCGATTAGTAAAGAGGTGTAGTTTAGATTAGTCAAGAACACCCTCAAAAACTACCGTCATCTACCTTTCAGGTATGTTCGCCTATCCATTCAGGGTGATAGTACGCATTGGAAACGATGAATCTACGCTGTTAAAGGCCCATAATCTTGTCAAGTCCTATAGTAAGGCCTGGGCGACTCCTAATGGCTCGAACAGCCATCATAACGCCAGGCATAAAGCTATCTCGATTTATAGAATCATGTCGGATAGTCAGAGTTTGACCAATGTGGCCAAACGTGAGTTCGTGATGTGCAACCCTGCCAGGCATACGAGCACTATGTATTGATACGCCGTCCAAGCTGGCTCCTCTTCCGCCTTGCACAAGTTCCTTCTCTGCAACGTTTTCAATAAACTGGTCTCCCCTACCTTCAACAGCAGCTCGGGCAATTGCTAACGCCGTTCCAGACGGAGCATCAATCTTATTCTCATGGTGCATCTCTAGCAGATCAGCGTAATCGAAAAAGCGTGCTGCGACCTTAGCGAGGTGAATCATAACTACCCCACCAATCGCGAAATTCGGAGCAATGAGGATCCCGATATTGTTCTCGTCTGCCAGCTTCCGAGCTCGTTCAATCACCTGATCAGGTATCCCGGTTGATCCTATCACCAAGTTCACTTTCTGCTCGGCAGCTGCCTCAATAACATGGGCTGAACCGTCTCCACTAGTGAAGTCTACAATCACATCAGCACCACCGATCACGTCGGCAATTGATTTCGAAAGGGGTATACGATGCGATCCGTCAGGGAGATCCATTGTGTCATCGGGGGCAACAAGATCGGCAGCACCCACAGGATCCATATCAGGCTCTGAGCAAAGCGTTTCAAGAACCTGTCTGCCCATTCTACCGAAAACCCCTTGCACAGCGACCTTAATCTGATCAGCCATGATCTGCCTCCATTTGTTACAAGAAGAAATCGTAACTTATCGCGCGAGGTCGCGCCAGCAGAGTAAACGCTCCTTCACCCTTGATAGATGAAGAAGCGTCACAAATTGGATTTACATCCCATCGACGATGGACTAGTCGCGGCGCGGTGGCCTAGGCCCGCGATCACGTGGACCACGTCCACCACCACGAGGTCCGCTATAACCACGCCCTCGTGGACGATCGCCTCCTCTAGGGGGCCGGTCATTTCCAGACCGTTGAGGCCTCGGATCACTGCCTTCACCATCGGAACTGTCATCTCCAGATAGGAGGGCCCTACGAGACAGTGCAATCTTTCCACTAGGGTCAACATCAATTACCTGAACTGTCACTTCTTGACCAAGTTCAAGCTCGTCCTCTACTTCTGCAACACGGTAATTAGCAATCTCGCTGATATGAACCATGCCATCCTTGCCTGGGAGTATCTGAACGAAGGCTCCGAATGGCATGATACGCACTACTTTACCCGTGTATATCTCACCGACCTTCGCCTCTTTTGTTAGCAACTCGATAGTTTCTACCGCCTTTTTGGCTGAATCACCGTCAACGGAGGAAACAAACACAGTCCCGTCGTCTTGGACATCAACATTCGCGCCTGTCTCTTCTTGGATACCGCGGATAGTCTTACCACCCGGTCCTATAACTGCTCCAATCTTGTCAACAGGCACCTTGATGCTGATCATTCGTGGAGCAAACTCACTGACTTCATCACGTGGCTCTGAGATGGCCTCAGCCATGATATCGAGAAGCCGCAACCGGGCCTCCTTTGCTTGGGACAAAGTCTGCTCTATCACCTCATAGCCTATGTTTTGTACCTTTATATCCAACTGTATTGCTGTAATGCCGTCTCGTGTACCAGCAACCTTGAAATCCATATCCCCGAAATGGTCTTCCATACCTTGGATATCAGTAAGAGTTACAAAGTCACCATCGTCATTGGTGACCAAACCAACCGATATTCCAGCAACTGGTTTCTTAATAGGTACACCAGCATCCATAAGAGCAAGGATACCTGCACACGTGCTCCCCATCGACGTACTCCCGTTGGAGCCGAGTGCCTCGGCAACTACCCTGATGGTATATGGGAATTCGTCTTCATCGGGCAAAACAGCCGATATAGCCCGCTCGGCAAGCATCCCATGTCCGATCTCTCTACGACCTGGTGACCCTACACGCTTGGTCTCACCCGTACTGTATGGAGGGAAGTTGTAGTGCAGCATAAAACGCTTGGATTCAACCGGACTCAGAGAGTCAATTTTGAGCGCGTCACCAATCGGCCCGAGGGTGACAACTCCAAGTATTTGTGTCTCACCGCGTTGGAAAATTCCTGAGCCGTGGGGCCGAGGCAACACATGAGCTTCAGCTGAAATAGGACGGATCTCTGTGAGAGAGCGACCATCAGGACGTTCACCCAACTCTATGATCCTTCGCCGAAACTCTGCATCAACATAGGTCTCCAAAGCGTCCTTAATGTCGTCTTTACTCCATTCTTCTTCAAGTTGTGCAACTACATCATCTTGCAAAGAGTCGAGCCGGTCCTGTCGCTCCTGTTTTGTGCCTTCCGGAGACATCGCAGACTCCATCTTGCCATCAACCAGACCACCAACAACAGGTTCAAGTTCCTTGGGGTGTCCGTGGCGTACGTAAGTATCATCCTTCTCCTTACCAGCTAGACCAACGAGTTCATCCTGTAAGGCGATACCTTCAAGGTTTGTTTCTTGGGCAAGCTTGATCGCCTCAAGCATTTGATCTTCGTCAATTTCCTGGGCACCTGCTTCCATCATCAAAACGCCATCACGTGAACCCGCTACGATGAGTTCCAAAGCGCTAGCTTCCATCTGATCGTAGGTCGGGTTGACTACAAACGACCCATCAACATACCCAACACGGGTGGCTGAAATTGGACCACTGAATGGAATCTGTGAAATCGATAATGATGCGGATGCTCCAATAATGGAGAGCATATCTAAAGGGTGCTCCATATCAGCGGAGAGCGAGGTAGTGATTACCTGTACTTCGTTCCTGAAATCCTTTGGGAACAGTGGGCGGATAGGTCTATCGGTCAAACGCATCGTAAGGATTGCATCCGTTGTTGGGCGACCTTCTCTTCGGAAAAAGCTGCCAGGGATACGTCCTCGAGCATAATGTCGTTCTTCGAAATCAATGGTTAGAGGGAAAAAATCAATGCCCTCTCGCGGCTTACTCATCGTTGCCGTCACCAGAACCATTGAATCACCCTGTCGGACGACGACTGCGCCATGAGCCTGAAGCGCTAGCTTACCTGTTTCAATACTAATCGTGTCTGTACCAATAGAACGTGAAACTGAATGCATAACGATATAAATCCTCCTATGAGAACGGTGCCAAACAGAAGAACCCCCAGCTTTTAAAAGGGGGTGAAGGTGAAGGTTAACCTCTAAGGCCGAGGCGCGCGACAAGAGCGCGGTAGCGCTCTACGTCCTCAGCATTCAGGTACCGAAGCAACCTGCGGCGCTTTCCAACCATCTGAAGAAGGCCGCGGCGGGTGGACTCGTCGTGATTATGTTCGCGAAGATGGTTTGTTAGACCAATGATACGGGTGGTTAGGAGTGCGATCTGCACCTCAGTAGAGCCTGTGTCTCCGTCGCGAGTTTTATATTCCGTGACGACTGCTTCTTTTACGCTTTTGTCGAGTCCCATCCTACTTGTGTTTTCTCTCTTTCTTTTCTGCCTACGATTGTATCACAGCAGGTATTAGACAACAGTATTTTTAGCTCATGATACAGTCTGTTACCTATCTCTAAGATTGGTCTTGGTTACAGGAGTGGCATAAATAATTCCGCTTACTGGGTAATGATCTTCCTCGATATTTAGGTTCGCAACACATGAAATGTATAATGCATCGGTGACTCCCTCCTCCAGCATCCTTTCAGGACTCAATCCCCCACAACGCGAGGCCGTAGAAACTACTAGTGGTCCCGTGCTGATCATTGCAGGACCTGGTAGTGGAAAAACACGCGTAATCACGCACAGAATAGCCTACCTAGTCGATCACTGTGATGTATCACCTTCTGGAATCGCAGCCCTCACATTCACAAACAAGGCTGCCCGAGAAATGAAGAGCCGGATGAATGCCCTTCTTCAGGCCCGCTGTGAGCAAGTGACCGTCAGCACCTTCCATGCCTTCTGCGCGATGGTTCTGAGGCGGGATGGGACAGCCTTGGACATTAAGAATGATTTCACTATTTATGATTCTATCGACCAAATTTCCGCCCTTAAAAAAGCCCTGCAAGAAGCCAATGTCGATCTAAAACAATTCTCTCCATCTATGATGCATACAGCTATATCAGCTGCAAAAAGCCAACTCATTAGTGTCGAGGGGTATGGACTAGGCAAGAGTACTTATATTGAAGAGATCGTCCACCGGGTATATGAGCGCTACGAGGAGATCCTTAATCAAGCTAATGCTCTAGACTTTGACGACCTCCTATTGAAAACCCATGATCTGTTCGACAAGTTCCCACATGTTGTTGAGATCTACCACCGAAGGTATACCCACCTTATGGTCGATGAATTCCAGGATACCAATACGATTCAATACGCGATTACAAAACAACTGTCTGGAAAACACAGGAACCTATGTGTTGTAGGAGATCCCGATCAGTCCATATACGCATGGCGCAATGCAGATGTCCACAACATACTGAATTTCAAGACCGACTTCCCCGATGCAAAGCTGATAGCTTTAGAGCAAAATTACCGCTCGACTGAAACTATCTTGGAGGCCGCGCAAGGAGTAATTGCACCAAACGAGCAACGTGTAGAAAAGGAACTGTGGACTGATAACAGCCACGGTACGCAAATCGTTTTGACTGAGCAATATAACGAACAAGAAGAGGCTCAGTTCACCATCAGAGAGGCTAAACGTCTCACCCGAGAAAAAGAGTACGATCTCCGTGACATAGCCGTTATGTATCGACTAAACGCACAATCCAGAGCACTGGAAGAAGCTTGCGTACGCCAAGGAATCCCATATCAACTAGTCGGTAGTCTTCGTTTCTATCAACGCCAGGAAGTAAAGGACGTACTTGCCTATTTACGAGTCATTGTAAATCCAAACGATGATGTGAGTTTTCAGAGAATCGTAAACACCCCTACTCGGGGCATTGGACAACGGACTATCCACGAACTCACCCGTTATGCTAGAGACAACACGGTTTCACTATTCGACGCCATTGACCATGCCACAGTAACCAATGGCCACCCTGACAATCTGCCTCTGCCACTTCCGACCAGATCGCTAAATGCGCTCAGTAATTTCAAAAAAATGATTGTAGGTTTCATCAATAACCGAGAGAACTTGGATCTAACTACCTTGATAGACAAGATTACCGAAGAGACCGGGTACAAAGAGTACTTGCTAGGTGATCCTGATCGAGGAGAGGAGCGGTGGGAGAATTTACTGGAACTACGAAACACTGCAAAGAATTTTGAAGATTCGGGTGGTCAAGGAGCACTAAATGCCTTTCTAGAAAGCGTCAGTCTTGTGACAGATACCGATAACATGACCGAAGAAGCTGACGCGATCACGCTTATAACATTACACCAAGCCAAAGGACTAGAGTACCCAGTGGTCTTTATAGTCGGCATGGAGGACGGTCTTCTACCACACAGTCGATCCATAGAAACAGGAGATCCCACAGATTTAGAAGAGGAGCGCAGGCTATTTTACGTTGGCATCACACGCGCAAAGGAACAACTTTATTTACTGAGAGCGTTTCGGCGGGGATTCAGGGGACGGTCTGAGCCAAACTTACCTTCAAGATTCCTCACCGACATCCCACAACGGCTGGTAACAAAGCCCGAACCAAATAAGCGCGATCGTACGCGTAAAGCAAACCTCATATCTTCTAACTACGAAAGAAAGCGGGGCCGCGGCAGCCAAGAACGTGAGATTGGTAATCCCGATCTCATACCAACTGCACGATCCGAAAATATACAAAAGCCGGTGACGCGGAGGCTACGTCAATCAGAAGCAAGTCAACCCAACCAACCGTCCAAGCCAAAACTGAATACAGGCGATCACGTTCGGCACAAAACGTTTGGCGAAGGTGTCGTTACCGGAACCAAACCTTCACACGGCGATCTGGAGGTAACCGTCGCTTTCAGGGACGGCCACGGTGTAAAGCGCCTAATGTTAGGGTTCGCCCCGCTTGAAAAGTTGAAATAGGGCATCAGGTCCAATGTCTATCATTACCAACGAGATGCTTACTGCAATTGGCGTAGAGTCAAATACTCGTACATACAGGGTGGATCCGAGCGCGATTAGCCAGTTCGTAGAGGCAGTCGGAGACAAGAATATCGTATACGAACTTGAACACATCGCTCCGCCCACCTTTCTGAGGTATTTCGACGAAGTTCCCCCCTTACTCGAGTTCCCCATGCCTTATACAAATATCCTGGATGGCGGATCAGACTGGGAATTCTACGAACCTGTCCACACTGGCGATGAAATTACTTCAACGACAGAAGTTACAAAAATCTTCGAAAAAACTGGAGCCCTTGGGCATATGATCTTCGTAGTCCGCAGACATCGATATAACAGATCTGACAGTGTACAAATCGCACAGCAACTCAGTACAACCATCTACTATAGCGGGGGTCCGCAAGCGGGAACATGATCGCAATACACATTGGGTGAGCTCAAAGTCATGATAAAACTACTCAGCCGTGATCACGTATTCGAGGGTACTACCATCACCCCACTGGTAAAAACTCCCACGAATCGTCAACTCGTTCAGTACGCCGGAGCATCCGGCGATTACTATGAAATCCACTATGATCAGGCTTTCGCTCAATCCGCCGGCCTAGAAGGTGTCATCGTACACGGTGCTCTCAAAGGAGCGTTCTTAGCAGAGATGCTATCCAATTGGGCAGGCCATCCTACAGCCCTTAGAAAGTTAGGTGTTCAGTATCGCGGGATGGACATCGTAGGCAAGCCAATAACCTGTAAAGGGATCGTAACCAACACGTTCTCCGACAACAGTTCCTATTTCGCTGAATGCGATGTATGGACTGAAAACGAGCGGGGCCAGCGCACAACGGTTGGAAACGCAGTAGTTAACCTGGGAACCTGAGTAAACCCCTATGCAGAATCAATAACCTGATGCGCACGGCGCTCAAATTTGGTCTTACCACCAGCGATCGCGTCTTTGATTTGTTGTACAGCCTCTGGCGATACCCATAGGGTCCAGATTTCTTCATTTTCCTTTAGGTATTTCAGAGCCGCAACGTTTGGCAAAAGTCCTAGAAATCCTGACAGTATCATCGATCCTTCAATCTCAGATAAGATCTCATCACCGGGTTTCATTAAGCCAAGAAGTTCGATGACTTCGGGAGCCCGCGTTTCTATATTCCTGTTAACCCCGATTCGAAGAGTTGGTCTAGTTTCATAAAGACTACCTGCATCAACAATTACTTCAGTAACCGATGATTGCTGAACCCAGCCTTGGTCCGCAACCAGAACGATATCAAAGTCACCCTTTTGCAAGCCATCTTGGTAAGCAGCACCCTCTAATTCCACCAGTTCAATATCGTACTCGTAGCCGTGCGAAAGGATGTAGCCCACGATGAAGTTGGCCAAATTAATGTTTTTTTCTGGCCAGTTTGCCATCTTTATATGTTGATCACTCTGCCTATCGAGCGCTAACGGTGTAGGAGCAGCCTCTCCTGACTCCTTCGCCTCTTGCTCTTTTCTGAAAGCTGCTGCCGTCGCTTCACCTACAGTGTGTACAGTTGGGGTAGGTTCAGGGGTACCTTCCGAAACTGGGACCACTGTTGGGGCCACTGCAGAAGCATCACCAACCACAGTAGGGACTGCTGTTGGTGCAGGCGTCGCCTGTCTTATTTCACGAAGTTGGTCAATTTCGAAGGGGTCCTCTTGTGAACTACACGCTAGCACCGCCATCGTGGCTATGCCAGCAACAACTGAAACAACTGTCCGGAGTTTACGTGTTCGCATAAATTCCTCCAACTTAGTTACTCGGGGCAACTCTTCTTACATTAAAATCTTGGGGTCTCTCAAATTCAGCATATTGCGTACGAATTTCCACTCCATTAATGGAACGGGTGAAGCCAGCAGTTTTTTCAAAGGCCATCACTTCGACTTCCAAGACGTTCTCGCCTTCCTGCAATATGTCGGTTCCGAGATTGTACCTGAACCAGCAAGCCGGCATCTGAAGTGACGCTTCGACCGGACTACCACGTGACTTAAGAGGCATCCATAGCTCACTCTGATCTGTAATCTCTGCATCCTCAGGCGGGAGGACCTCGTCGTTTAGCCGGATTTCGATAGTATCCTCAACACATAGCTCTGCGAACCGGATACTGATAACAGCTCCACGTAATTCACCGTCTCTATTAGCAGACTCTAAATCGTCCGATATGACAAACACCGCCCTCGCAGTTTCCTTTTCCAAGAGTTCAACGGGTAGATTCCTATCTGGTGGGTTAGTAATCTCATCTTCTTTACGTCTTTCAACTTTGGGATAATCACCCTGGTAATCCAATAGTTCTTCAAAAACCAACCCAGACTCCCGAGGCTGCAGGACATAACGCTTGTTCTTTCTCTCATAGACCTCAGGGTGAGCCATTTCTCGTAGTATTTGATACTCGTCTCGATCAAACGGCCATTTCAAGTAGCCTAGATATAATCCGTCACCCCCCTGTCGGCTAACCGCCTGCCCGAAAGCACGAAACATTTCCCCGGTAGGCATCCCTACCTCCTCATGATAGATCCGCCGAGGAGGCCGGACGTATATGCCCGCATGAGAGCCGGCTGCGTCAACGAGCCATTTCACGTTAACTGATGTCGCATCCAAGAGTTGCTCAGACATCTGTCCAATTACAATATCTACACTTCCGTCACGCAACCATGTCTCGACGTCCAAACCTAGTTTGAGATTAGCCTCTCGCTGGTGAAAGACTCTCGCACCGACCGCTATATATCGACCCTGACGAGCACCAATCTCGTTTGCTAGACGACGAACATCTGACACAAATGAATTCATTAAATCACTGTGGCATTCCTCTTCACCACTGCGGAAGTACTTTGGAACGAACATGAAATCAAGTTCGATACCATCCGCAGCATAGTCCTCCATCACCTCCGCAAGTAGATCGAGCTTGGACTGCCGCACAGCAGGATGAGCATAGTCATAACACCACTCGTACCTTGGGTGGTGTACGTCTTTCTCAAGTAGGCAAACTTCGTTCGCAGACTCCCACTTTAGCTTCCCGCATCTATCTGAACCTGGTCTATCACAACTTTGGAGTTTTAGACTGGGGAAAACTCGAAGTCCGTCCGCTTTCCCGTGGTCGATCACTGATCTCAATTGGTCAATGCCCAATTCCCGGCTCGACTCAACTAAGCGCATTATTCGCCAGTCAATAAAACTATCCCAAGTTTCCTGCTGATCCCCAACAACACGGCCTGTCTTGCTTTCATGAAAATAGACATCTCCGTACCCTAAACCAAAGGCAAGGGTGTCAACTCCCGTTCCAAGCAGTTCATCGATGGGCCATCTTAGTTTAGAGAGACTTACTGGCGGATCAAGCCGCTTGGCATGAAAGTGGTGAGCGTCCTGATAGTAAATGAGACGAGGCAGGGCAGGTCGCTCAAACTCCAAACCAGTCACGGTAATTTTGAAACAGAGGTAACTCCATATTGGAGCTCCTCTCCTGTTACGTCATCAGTTAAACAGTCGTTGGTTGGCACACTATCAACCTGCACAACATTGACACCATACGTAGCTATCGGGGACTGAACTGTAAACATCCCAGAAGATTCCGTAGTTACACTCGATGGACATTCGAGCCAAGACCACCCCTCTCTTACAAAAGCCTCACGCTCAGCGACTTGTTCTTCGGGAGAAGCCAAAGCAGCCCACCCGCGGTAGTGTGACCTGATACCAGCACTATCACCCTCACGAGAGACGATACGTTCACTGAATTCAGGTGTTACTCTCCCCCAGTAACGACCAGAGGGCATTTCAATAACGTTGGGGGAAAGCCGGTGGCCTCCTGTATGACTAGTTTGCCAAACCCGGATTGAGTTCGTAGCAAAATCCCTCCGGAGTGCTTCATAAATTGGGTAACATCGCGAGGCACAGCAGATGTCTCGCGAGCCGTGCGTACATACAAGTATGTCTCGAACGTTATCGCCAAAAACTCTGTAACCATCAAAACTAGTAAGAGTGTCAGAATCCAAAACAAGACTTTCCAACAGTCCAGTCAAGTTGGAGTTAGGAATCAGGTATTCCTGTCGTTCATAAACATCGATCTGCTTGTCCGGCATGGAGAACAGCATCACCCGGGAATGGTCATCACGAGAGTATTTTTCGTCTGAATGAATCGCCTGAAGCCTGATATCGGGCACCTGGTCGAGAATCTCGCCTACACCTTTAGGAAATCCCTTAGAATCTCTCACTTCATGCTCCCAGGGTTTGGGTATTTCGAGAACCAAACATACGGTCCAACGCGCTGCCGAGCCGCCGGGATCTTCTCCTTTTTCCTGAGAAAACATAGAGCACATGTGATTTCTAAAGGGTCGAACAGATGTTGTCACGTGACTGTCCTCCGGAAAGTTTGGGTGAAGTGTAGCAAAGGTGGCTAGAGTTCGTCATACGGTAAAATGCTCCTAGCAATGCTACTGAGATCATGTTGAGAGGGCTTCATGGATATAGACACCATAGTTAAAAAAGTTCGTGTGGACGGTTGGTGCGTGATCCCACAGGTTATTCCGACTAATGAAGTAAACTCGATCTGTTCTGATGTCGCTGAAGAGGTTGAAAAGGCCGATCAAGAACACAGGGCATTCGTGGTGGAAATGGAAGCAAAAGGCCACAAGGTGAGCGGCCATGGGATCGGATCCGCTACGGGTCTAATTAGCCTGTTGCCCGCATTACATCCTTACCTTAGCAACGAGAGTATTCTTGGTGCGGCTGAAGCCATATTGGGCCCGTTTGTACGGATCTCAACGGTAAGCGGCCTAGTAAATAATCCGGGTGTGAAACGAGGGTACTGGCATTCGGATTGGCCATTCAACCAGACCGTCGCCGCCAAAGTGCCCGCACCGTATCCAGATGTTGTCATGCATCTTTCGTCAATCTTTATGCTAACTGAGTTCTCCGAAAAAACAGGTGGTACTTTAATCGTTCCCGGAAGTCACCGTTTCCCAAACAACCCATCTGGAAGCAACGGTGTAGATGCAATGGCTCCTTACCCCAATGAGATGAACTCTACGGGCAAACCTGGAGATGTACTTTTTTACGACAGCAGACTATGGCACGCAGTTCCTGACAACCCTAGCTCAATCCCCCGCGTGGCAATCAGCATCCGTTATGCTCCCTGGTGGCTCAACTTAAACGCTCAGAAGGCAGGGCATCCTGATCACCAGATGATCGTGGTTGACACAAACGGTAAGGGCAATATTAACCCAATCTTACCGGCCGCAATCTATGACAGCCTTCCAAATCGTGCACAATTACTATTCCAACATTGGCTCTCCTAGCAATTTCATTACCAAAATGACCAACTTATCCAGAAGGCCTATACAAGATGATAGATAGATTCAAGGTTACCGCTCATAATTCAACTCGTGTTGAAGAGACAGCCCTTCGTGAGACCGTTAGAAGCATTTTCACCGCGTGTGGAGTGAGTCCAAAGGATGCTGATACTGCGACAGACGTCTTGGTAACCGCAGACCTTCGAGGGATCGACAGTCATGGAGTATCTAATTCGCTACGTGGTTATGTGCAAGGGTTTCATGATCAGGAACTAAATCCGACACCCGAGTGGCGCGTAGTCCGCGAAACACCGGGCACTGCGAACATTGACTCTGATGCCGGTTTGGGAATCATGGTGGCGCCAAGGGCTATGGAAATCGCGATCGATAAAGCATCAAAAGTAGGTGTCGGAACCGTCACAATCCATAATAGCCGTCACCTAGGAATGATCTCTTACCATGCAATGATGGCCCTCCCACACGACATGATCGGAATGACAATGTCATCGTGCCCAGTAAACGTAAATCCAACCTTTGCAGCCGAGCCCCGGTTAGGCACGAATCCCATAGCAATCGCAGCTCCAGCAGGCACAGAGAAGCCTTTCGTCTTTGATGCCGCAATGAGCGTAGTACCTGCTAATAGGCTAATATGGGCCTTACGACTGGACCAAGATCTGATGCCAGGCTGGGTTGCGGATGATGATGGCACACCTCTGATGCATCCTGTCCCTCCTCCAGAACTTGGAGATGATGGCATCCCACAAGCTAACATTCTGCCCCTAGGTAGTACACACGAACTCGGATCACACAAAGGCTACGGTTTGATGGCGATGGTAGACATCCTCAGCGGTATACTTAGTGGAGGTGGCTATGGAGTCAAACCTGGTCGCCCTACCTTCAATCACTACGTCACAGCGTACAATATTGAAGCTTTTACGGAAGTTACAGAATACAAGCAGATGATGGATGAGTGGCTTGTGATGCTGAAAAATACAAAACCATCTCCCGGGCATGAACGCGTCCTGTACGCAGGCTTGAAGGAAGCCGAAACCCTAGCCGATCGCAAATCCAATGGGATACCGCTCCACGCTGAAGTACTGAGTTGGTTCGATACAGCTTGTCAAAAACTGGGAGTTGAGAACGCCTTACAAAACCGTTTTTAGCACACACATGACCCTAGCTCATCCAAAGGAACTGAACCTCAACCGAAGCATTTGAGATACTCTAATTAAACGGATCCGGCATCATCCCAACTGGCACCTCGATAAGGGTTGGTGACTCGATTGAGATTGACTCCTTCAGTTTACGTTCAAGATCTTCAGGACCACTAGCCTGCACACCACGTACACCGTAGGCATCCGCTAATTTCATAAAATCTGGGTTAGTAATTTCAGAGCCGTAATGCCTACCATCGAATATATTAATCTGATCGCGGTACACATTGCCAAAAGTGTTGTCGTTAAAAACGATCACAACCGCATTTATACCGTACCTTGCAGCAGTGGCGAGCTCTTGAGAATTGAACAAAAAACCTCCGTCTCCTGATATAGCTACAACTGGGACATCAGGCTTAGCAACCTTGGCACCCAAAGCAGTTGGGTATGCATATCCAAGATTCCCAAAGTATGACGAAGTGATATAGCTTCTTGGGTTCTGGACCTTGAAAAGCTCCCGAGCTGCATAGCCGATCTGAGTCACCCCCTCTACAACAATTGCCTCATCAGGTAGAGCCCCCTGTATGGCAGCAGCGAAGTCACCCTGAGGTTGGGTCTGATTTTCGCGAAGATGTCGCTTTGCCTTAATGGCCCTAACTTCGTCCGATCGACTGGGACGTCGAGGGCTAGCTTTGATGGTGTCAAAGAGCCGGTTCAAAGTCAGTTTTGCATCACCGACCACTGGGTAAGCTTGAGGGAAATTGCGCCCAATCTCCTCAGGATCAATGTCAATCTGTACGATGTTGTGCTCTCTGGTCAAATTTGTGCGACCTAGTCGTGTCCCCACTCCAATTACTAGGTCAGCCTCATCAACAAGGGTAGCCAACTCTGAGGGACCAAACTTCCACCCTGGAGTTCCAATACACAACTCATGGTCATAAGGTATCGCCCCTTTGCCTTCAGCAGAGGTCATCACCGGTGCCTGTATGTGTTCAGCTAGTTTTTTCAGAGGTTCCGTAGCATCCGCAACCATTACTCCCCATCCGGCCCAGATAAGGGGGCGATCCGACTCAGATATCCTCCTGGCGACTTCGGCTATATCCTCATCATTCGGAGCAACTGTGGAGTATTCCTCTGGTTCCAATAACTCCACATCACGTTCATCCGAAAGCGTATCCCAAGCAATCTCAATCTCCACTGGACGCTGCCTACCAGTCGAAAGATACCGGAATGCTTCATGTACTGTTTCAGGTATCCTCGCCACGTTAGTCATTCTGCCTTGCCATTTTGTAATGGGCCTAACTACATCCATTTGGTCATTCACTTCATGCAAGGCTCCAGTGTCCTTACCAATCTCGTGAGTGTATGCCTGACCAGAAATGAGTAACATGGGTGTTGAGGCTGAATAGGCGGTTCCAACTCCAGCCGCCGCATTTAGAAGCCCAGGACCGGGCACAACCAGGGCAGTACCCATCCCTTCTCCGCCTACCTTTGAGTAACCAAACGCCATATAGGCAGCCGCTTGTTCATGCCGCACAGTGATGAATCTGATTCCGGGTTCGTCAATAAGAGCATCCATTGCGTGGTACAGTTGTACGCCAGGCATTCCAAATATCGTGCGAACGCCCTCGCGATAGAGCGACTTCATAAGGGCCTGACCGCCCGTCATTTTCGACATAGTCACCATCCTCGTACAGTATCGAGATATAGAGTACAGGGACAGGTAATAGGGGTCTAGGGTTTCCAGTTGGCGTTCTGATTATCAGTAGGTATGATTGCAAAAATGAGACTAATTCGAAGAGCACTGAAAGCACTAGTTTGGGTTTTGGGTATATGTGTGGTCATATTCTTAGCTGCCGTGTGGTACTACGCCGACATGTTGAGAGATAAAGCGCTATCCCTAGAACGAGATCCCACTGTTTACGATTTAAGAGTTGCCGCTGTAGACGATGAGACGATAACACTTGAACCTGTTGTGGAAGATCCCACTGATCGATGGGAAAAGGCAGGGGTTTGGGGACTAGAGTGGGAAGGCGGGTATGGTCGCATTAAACTGTCAAATACCATAACTAAAGAGTCCCCCACGATCCACCAATTCACCATGATCAAAGATGAACCTTCAATAGGTACGCTCGTGACCGTCGACGGCTTTGCCTTCCGGGGAGACCCCAAAACAACTCGTGTGGTCACATTCGAAGACGTCGTGATTCAGAGTTTCGTTGGCAATTGTGCTCTGTGCCTGAAAGACTTCCCTGCTTGGTTTACCCAAGGCACCCAGGATCCCTGGGTGATCTTTGTCCACGGTAAGGGATCAAACAGAGCTGAGGCTCTGCGTATTCTCAAGGAAGTTAGTAACGCTGGATACCCCACTCTTTCAATTACGTACCGTAATGATGAAGGCTTGGCTCAAAGCGAATCAGGTTTCTACGACTATGGAGCCACTGAATGGAAAGATCTAGAAGCGGCGGTGGCATTTGCTCGTGATGCCGGAGCAGAGAATATAGTGCTCTATGGGTTTAGCATGGGCGGGGCAATCGTCACGAGTTACCTTGTTAACTCGGAAGAACAAAACGGCATCACTGGAGCCATCCTAGACTCACCAGCGCTAAGTCTAGAGGCTGCTATCGACCATGGGGCCGAGCAAACATACTTACCCGTAGTTGGAGGTTCTCTTCCACGTCCATTAACCAGCACGGCGAAACTAGTCGCAAAGGTTCGTTTTGGTCTGGATTTAGACCGGATTAACTATCTTCAACGCGCAGACGAGCTAACGGTGCCAATTTTGCTTATCCAAGGTGACATTGACGACACAGTACCAGCTTGGACCAGTAGACAGTTGGCTACAACGCGACCGGATATTGTCACCTACCTCGAATTAGCAAACGTCGGTCATGTAGAGGGATGGAACATGGAACAGCGCCTGTATGAAAGAACCGTCCTAGAGTTCTTATCCGGACAAACTAAATAACAATTTAGTCAGCTAACACTCCCTGTACATACTCGACTAGTGAGGACGTCGCTATTATTGCTGCCTCGCTGGACGCACGTAGTTTTACCTCAACCACCCCTTGTTTCATATTGCGAGGGCTAACAACTACTCGTATCGGTAGGCCCAGTAGATCAGCATCATTGAACTTAACTCCAGCAGATTCATCACGATCATCGAGCAACACGTCTAACCCTTTGGATTGCAACTCGTCATGAAGTGCGACTGCCTCGTTTAGGACTTCCTGTTTGTCAACGCTAAGTGCGGTAATCCACACGTCATAGGGTGCAATACTAGGTGGGAATACAATCCCATCTTCATCATGGTTTTGTTCAATACTAGAAGCCAGCAAACGACCAACACCGATACCGTAACAGCCCATGATGATAGGTTCTTGGGTACCATGCTCTGTCGGGAACAACGCCCCTAGAGCCTCCGCATATTTTGTGCCCAGCTTAAAAACGTGCCCTACCTCAATACCCCGACGGCTCACCATGGGGGACTCACACTTTATACATGCATCGCCCTCATGCGCCAATGCTATGTCAGTTTTCACATCGGCCTCAAAATCTCGGGGGAAGTTGGCATTGAGCAGATGGTAATCGTGTTTATTCGCACCAACCACAAAGTTAGATCCCATCCCTACAGACTCATCAGCTACTATGGTTATAGTAGAAAGTCCAACTGGTGACGCTGAGCCAGCTACAAGCCCTGCCATTTCGACTTGTTCTGGGGTGGCAATGACAAGTTCTCCAGCTCCTAATGCATTCTTAAGCTTAACCTCATTAACCTCTAGGTCTCCACGCACTACAGCTATGATCACATCTCCATCTGCTGAATAGAAAACCACCTTCAATGTTTTACTTGTTGGAACTCCGACGAAATCGGCCAAAGCATCGATAGTCTTGATACCAGGCGTGTGGATTTCTTCAAGAGGTAGTTCACTGTCCTCCCGATGGCTAGATTTTATGAATGCAGCCTTCTCATCGTTTGCAGCATAGCCACACCCTTCCCTTTCACACATCAGAATCGTGTCCTCACCTACATCTGTAAGAGCCATGAATTCTTGAGAATCCTTGCCTCCTATCGCTCCGCTATCAGCCTCCACTTTTACAAAATCCAAGCCACACTCTGCAAAGATCTTGTTATACCCACGTACCATCGCCTGGTAACTCAAATCAAGTCCTGCTTCATCTGAATCAAAACTGTAGGCATCCTTCATATCAAACTCCCTGACCCGAAGAAGGCCTCCGCGAGGCCGTTCCTCGTCACGGAATTTAGTCTGGATTTGATATAGGATCTGGGGCAGATCCCGGTAACTGTTAACGTTGTTTCTAACGATGGAAGTGATCTCTTCCTCATGGGTCGGTGCAATAACTAACTCACGTTCTCGACGATCACGGACTTTGAGAAGCACGTCCTGCATATCACTTGCACGACCTGATTCTTCCCATAATTCAACTGGCTGAAGAGCGGACATTCGGAGTTCCTGGGCACCTTCAGCATCCATTTCATGACGAATAATTGCCTCAATTTTCCTTAAGGAACGCCAGGCCAAAGGCAAGTAAGCATAAACGCCAGCTGCAACTTGATGAATAAGTCCAGCACGCAGCATAAGACGATGGCTAGCTATTTCTGCTTCAGCTGGATCGTCACGCAGGGTTTTCCCGAATAGTTTTGATACACGCATAGTTGTGACTTCTAGTTAAAAGGGGGTCTGATTATACATCCATATGTTTCGGTATCATCACACGCAGTATCAATTAATCGGCCGGGTATTACGAGGTTTTCACCTTAGGTTCGCAAACTTTCGCACCGACACCGCTTCATCTTTAAAGACTTTCGTTGTGTAAAGATCTCCCCGAACTCTATTCACGATAAAGCCACCAGGTCTTGTTCGGCCTGTTTAATCTCTTCCATCAGTGCAGCCAACATCTCTTCTTCTTGGACAATACGTGCCTTCTGACCTTTACGGAAAATGATTGCCCTGCCATTACCCGCGGCGATACCCACATCAGCATCCTTTGCCTCACCTGGACCATTCACTTCACAGCCCATGACAGCAACTTTGATTGGAGTCTTTATCTGTTTCAGCATTTCGTCTACGGTGTTAGACAATTTGTGCACATCAACATCAGCACGACCACAACTCGGACAGGCGACTAGGACTGCTCCTTCTTTCCTCAGTTCCAACGACTTTAGAATCTCCAAACCCGTGTATACCTCTTCGCGCGAGTCGTCGCTAAGGGAAACTCGGATAGTGTCTCCAATACCCTCATATAGCAACATTCCTAACCCAATAGCACTACGTACACTGCCGGCTTTAGCAGTACCTGCCTCCGTAATACCCAAATGTAGGGGGTACGGAACCAACGCAGCCATACGGCGGTAGGATTCGACGGTGGTATCAATATCAAAGGCTTTCATAGATATCTTTATAAGATCAAAGTCCAGGTCCTCGAGTATCCCAATCTCCCATAGCCCAGTGTCAACCATGTGATCAACTACCGTGTATTCTCCTGAATTGGCTTCACTCGGCTTAGGCAACTTATTCACGCCGTCTAGATGGCGGTGCTGTGCTCGAGTTACGCCTATCTTTCCAACTGGGGGCAAACTCCCAAAATTGACACCAATACGAATAGGTATCTGCCGAATTTTTGCTTCTTTGACAATCTTCTCAACCTTGGACCGGTCGCGGATGTTGCCAGGATTAAGACGAAGACAATCGACTCCACTGGCAATTGCCTCGAGAGCTAGCTGATAGTGAAAATGAATATCTGCGATCAGAGGAATATTGATTTTGCTCTTGATCTCCGCAAGGGCCTTAGCAGCATCCATATCAGGAACCGCGCAACGTATGATGTCGCAGCCAGCCTCTTCAAGACCTCTGATTTGCTCGACAGTTGCAACAACATCGCGAGTATCAGTTTTAGTCATCGACTGAACTGTTATTGGAGAGTCTCCCCCCACAGCCACTTCTCCAATCTGAATCAGTTTAGATACTCTCTTTTTTTTCATTTGTTTGCCTTCATTAATGCACCATTCAAGCTCAGTGATGACTACCGTATGAAACTGTCTCCAGCAATGATTCGTAGGACGTCCCGGTAGCTCATTATCACAATCAGACCGATTAGAGTCGCAAACCCAACCAGGTGCACAAACCCTTCTCGTCGAGGCGAAATACGTTTACCTCGACGGAGCCATTCTATGATAACGAACAGAAGACGACCACCATCGAGAGCTGGGATAGGTAGAACGTTAATTACACCCAAACTAACGCTCAATAATGCTACGAATTCAAAGAGTGGGGAGAATCCGATATGCGGTATCTCTCCTGCAATTTCGCCTGTAGCCTGAGCGATACCCACTGGCCCTGCGATTCCAGGATCAGGCCCTCCACGGGCCCATTGAATAAATCCTCTCCGCGTGACGACCACAACATCCCAAACACGAGCGACCGCCAACGGTACTGAATCCCAGACCGGATAGCGACTGCTAACCACCTTAGGGTTCACAGTACCAATCATTACCCCCATAGCACCCTGACGGACCTTATCTCCTGGTTGCGCATCGGGATTAATGAGCAGAATCTCCTCTAGCGCAATTTCATTCACTGGATCTTTGACCTGATGGACAACCGTCTGCTCCGGAACGTGGAGTCGGGGCACTAGTGTGATCTTTTCAACGGGGGCAAGCTCTGGTGAAAAGGGAATCCCGGCAACGATTGTTCCTCTACGTACTGTGAACTCTGTGGCTTTACCAAGCCGTAAGGTAACTTCCCGGACTAATTCGAGGTGGTTATTAATTTTATTACCTTCAATCTCAAGCACAGAATCATTAGGTCGAATACCTGCAGCTTGAGCCGGTGAACCGGGAGATACCCCGGAAATTACAACCGTTCCAACAATAGTATCGTGGGGCAAGATGAACAGCACTGTAAAAACAATAATAGGGAATACCAGGTTCATAAATGAACCCGCGGTTAGCACAATCACCCTCTTCCAAATTGCTTGTCTAGCAAAACTCCTCGGGTGTCTAGGATTTTCTTCACCAACCATACGAACGAATCCACCCAAAGGAACCCAATTCAACGAGTAAAGCGTGCCCCTGTATCGAACTCCCAAGATTCTAGGAGGGAACCCAAACCCAAACTCTGTGACCTTGATCCCAAACCACTTAGCCGTAACAAAATGGCCAAGTTCATGGATGAACACAAGAAATCCCAGGATGGGTATTATCAGCAACCAGCCAGGCAGTCCAAACATTTGCTAAGTTAACATTTTCCGAACTTCACTTTTGGCCCAGGATGCCGCTTCCAAAGATTGGATTGGGGTGGGATCTTCGATCGCATCATGAGTCTGAAGAGCCTGCTCTATTACCACCGCAATATCAGTAAACTTAATCTCCCCGCCCAAAAACATTTCAACCGCTACCTCATCCGCACCACATAACGCTGCTGGCCACGTCCCCCCACGCTTGGCAACTCTTAAAGCTAATTCGAAACAAGGGTATCTTTCAGCTTCGAGCTCCCTGAAGGTAAGTTCTCCCACTTTCACAGGGTCGAACCGTGAAATTTCCGGATTTCTGATGCGTTCCGGATAAAGAAGGGAGTATTGAATCGGTAGATGCATATCTGGAGGACTGATCTGCGCTTTAACAGAACCGTCCACGAACTCAACCATTGAGTGAACATAGCTTTGCGGGTGTATAACAACTTCGATATCCTCCCACGCGACTCCAAAAAGCCAGTGAGCCTCAATCACTTCAAATGCTTTGTTCATCAAAGTTGCTGAATCAACAGTGATCTTTGCACCCATCTCCCAAGTCGGGTGATTCAATGCTTCTTCGGGACTGACTCCGTGCAATTGGTTGAGGTCATAGTCACGAAATGACCCCCCTGAGGCCGTAATCACCAGCTTAGATATATTTTCGCTCTCTCCACGGATACATTGCCAAATAGCGTTAGGCTCACTATCCATGGGTAGTAAGTTAACTTGGTGGAGATTGGCAAGTTCAGTCAAAGCCTTACCAGCTATTATGACGGACTCTTTATTGGCAATCGCAACGTCCTTCCCCGCCTCGATGGCCGCGATAGTCGGCACTAACGCAACATCTCCGACAGTTGCAGTTACCAGCAAGTCCACGTCAGGATGAATGGCCATATCAAGCATAGAGAGTGGCTGAGAACCAAACTGTCCTAAGCGCTCAAGTTGCTGCGGCATCCCTTCACAAGCAAAATATTTTGGCTCAAATTCTGCTATCTGGGCACCGAGCCGGGCCAGATTACGGTGAGCAGCTAAACCAACAACGTCAAAAATATTGGGGAATAGACGAACAACATCCAAGGTCTGGGTCCCTACAGAGCCTGTCGAGCCCAGAATTGCTAAACCTTTCAGGTTGCGACCCATATCGAAAAATAGTACACGAGGGGTATGTTGAAAACAATGGAATCAAGACGGTCAAGAACACCTCCATGGCCTGGAAGAAGACTACCTGAATCCTTGACCCCCGCCCAACGTTTGGCAGCTGATTCGACCAAATCACCTATCTGACCAGCAACGCCGAGAAGTGTCCCTAACAGAATGGCCTGCAGGAAGGTCATCCCTAAACTTAGGAATACAACAACGGCAACAGTTGTCGTTATTGCTGCTAAAAGGTTGCCTACAGCGCCTTCCCAAGTCTTTGCAGGACTGATCGCATGGGCAAGTAAGTGACGACCGAAAGATTTCCCTAGGATAAGTGCTGTGGAATCTGCAATAAAAGTGACTGCAACCAAGAGAATTACCCATTCAAATCCTTGGTCAAGGTCTCGAACCAATAGTACTAGGGAAAGGGGTGCTGCTGGATAGAAGGCGGCAACAGCTGTCGCCGCGAAAGAGTTGACCTCCAGCCTACCAGGCACTCGTCTTAGGAAAAGGGTTACAGCGCCGAGAAGTGCTGCCAACACCACAGAAAACAGAATGATCTGTTGCCCTTGTACCGAAGCAACTTGGCCATGAACGAATACAACGCAGCATCCAGCCCAAATACCCGCACACACTGAGAAAGGCTTCAGGCCTCGGGCTCGGGCCAGCCGACACACTTCTAAGGCGCCCACCACGCCTAGAGCAGTAATCCCTAGTGTGAGGAAAAGATCTCCAAGCCAAATCAATAATATTACTATTGGCACAGTCACGATAGCTGTGCAGACACGTGCCATCATTTAGCTATACAGGCTTTTGTAGGATCACTAGAGTAAATTACTGTTTGCCTTAAGCAGCAGTATTTTTGAGGGGCTAGAAGAATACTTCCTACAAATGAGATCATCACAATTGAGTTGAATGTGGGATTGTACGCATTGTTCCTGGGGATTAGGAACGGGTCAAACCTCCAAGACCTCAGCTTCCTTAGCATTACCCAAGGTATCCATCTCAGAGGTACGAGCATCTGTCACCTTCTGAAGATCGTCTTGACCATAGCGTAGCTCGTCTTTGGAGATCTCTTTCTGCTTCTCCATCACACGTAATGTATCAATTCCATCTCGACGAATGTTACGAATAGAAATATGCCCCTCTTCAACTTTCTTTCGAACTAGCTTGACTAAATCACGTCGCCGTTCTTCTGTTAGCTGGGGAATACTTATCCGAATCACGTTGCCGTCATTATTGGGCATTAATCCAAGGTCCGACGACATGATGCTCTTCTCAATATCTGCGATCGAACTCTTATCCCATGGTTGAATCATAAGAAGGCGAGCTTCGGGGACGGAAATCGAGGACAGTTGGTTCAGAGGAGTCGGAGCACCATAATAATCGACTACCAAACTCTCCACCAGAGCGGAGCTAGCACGACCCGTTCGGATAGTATTCAACTCGCGCACTAGGGCTTCGACTGACCTCTCCATCCTATCGTCAGTTTCCAAAAGGATATCGTCTACTTCTGGCATCGCAAACCTCCACGGCGCAGTAGGGGAAGTTAAAGGGTATTAAAGGTGACGATAACTCCGATGGAGCCCAAGGTCAATACACAAGAGGGGGTGCTACCGGCAGATATCGGTCGTGTCACACACAAGCGTTCCTACCTGTTGTCCAAGAACAATACGCTCCAGACTTCCTTGAACGAAGAGGTCAAATACCACTATCGGAAAACTGTTCTCTTGACACATCGTGAGCGCGGTACCATCCATAACCTTAAGCTTTTTCTGTAGCACTTGATCGTAAGAAAGAACGTCAAATTTAGTAGCATTTGAATTTATATTAGGATCAGCCGAATACACACCGTCAGCTTCATTTTTTGCCATTAGGAGAACGTCTGCCTCAATCTCTACTCCACGAAGCGCGGCTGCCGTATCAGTGGTCATGAATGGATTCCCTGTCCCCGCGGCACATATAACGACCCTTCCCTTCTCTAAATGACGCAGAGCTCTTCTACGAATATAAGGCTCGGCAACCTGTTGAACGGTCATAGCTGTTTGGGTACGAGTCGGAATATCCTGCTTCCGCTCCAAGGCGTCTTGTAGAGCCAACGCATTTATTACGGTGGCCAGCATCCCAGCACTGTCTGCAGTCGCCCGATCCATCCCTTCAAGCTCTGCCTCAGCTCCACGCCAGATGTTCCCACCACCAACAACAACAGCAATTTCCACATCTAGGGCATAAATACTTTTGATCTCTGAAGAGATATAATTCACAGCATCAGGGTCGATGCCGTAACCCCTAGCACCTTTGAGTGATTCACCACTCAGCTTAAGTAGAACGCGTTGATATTTAGCCTGGCGGGCAGGCAAGTGCTACTCCCCTAAAGAGAATCTGGCAATTCTCCGAATTTGGATATTCTCTCCCAACTTACCAATAGCTTCCTTGATGAGATCGTTTATTGTTAGTGCCGGGTCTCGGATAAAGTTCTGGCTGATCAAAATTTCGTCTTCGGACACATCTTCTTCTTTTGGAACATCATCTTCAGAAACGTACTTTGGAGACATGGCAGCAACCTGCATCGCAATCTCATGGGCGAGTTCCTTGAAATCGCCGGTTCTCGCAACAAAGTCAGTTTCGCAGTTAAGTTCTACAAGAGCACCAACACGCCCTCCTCCATGGATGTAGGATTCGACGATCCCCTCTTCCGTATCGCGAGAAGCTTTTTTGGCTGCTGAGGCAATACCTTGTTCCCGAAGAATTTCTTGGGCTCTTTCGACGTCCCCATCACCCTGCTCAAGGGCTTTCTTGCAATCCATGATACCGGCACCAGTCTGCTCTCGTAGCGCCTTAATTGCGTTAGTTGTAACCAATCTATCCTCCTTCAAATTGGCCCTTACACAAATTTGGCCCCGCGGGGGGCCAAATTTGTCACCACATGTATCCTGTCCTTATTAACTATTCAGTTGAATCTGGCTCCTCAGCAGGAGTCGCTTCCTCTGACGCCTCAGCTGAATCTGGCTCCTCAGCACTAGCCACAGATTGCACCAGTTGACCTTCGCTGACCTCAAGCTCAGCATTCATAGCAATTCGCCGATTTGTACCTTCAATGTATGCATCCGCAATACGGGTTGTTACAAGCTTGATAGATCGAATTGCATCATCGTTACCAGGAATAGGGTAATCAATATCGGTCGGGTCGCAATCAGTATCTACAAGCGCGATGACAGGAATCCCGACTCGCTTTGCTTCGGCTACGGCGATCGATTCCTTGCCTACATCAATGACAAATAAGGCACCAGGAATTTGCGTCATCTCCTTGATACCGCCAAAATGGCGGTTCATGCGCACGATCTCCGTCTCAAGCTTTAGACCTTCCTTTTTGATAAGAGCCGCAATCTCGCCGCGAGCACTTCTTTGCTCAAGACCAACGAGGTGATCGATACGCTTCTGAATCGTAGAAAAGTTGGTTAAAGTCCCTCCCAACCACCGGGTATTGATGAAAAATACGCCACATCTCTGCGCTTCAGCTATGACTGTATCTTGAGCTTGCTTTTTTGTCCCGACGAAAATTATGGTTTTCCCCTGAGCCGCCAGGTCTTCAACAAAAGCAGCTGCCTGTTCGATGTACTGCAACGTCTGCTGCAGGTCGATAATGTGGATACCATTCCGATGGGCAAAGATGTACTCTTGCATCTTCGGATTCCAGCGTCGGCGCTGGTGACCGAAGTGCACGCCAGCTTCTAACAAAGACTTCATTGAAATCTGCTGAGAGTCCTCTTGTGCTTGCTGGGGCTCCTCGCTAACCTTTTCTACCTCTTGAACCATACGTCTCCTTATTACGTTAACTCCCCTAAACATCCGATTTAATGGGTGCCAAACGCCGACGGAATTATATCATAAGCTTTACGGCAAGGTAAACAATCTTGTCACAGGCTGCACGGCTCAAACACCCTGTCGAGCCTCCGAAGATGGTCAGCAATCAAAGTGCCCTGGCAACCCATATCATTTCGTCGCTTTCCGGACCAAATTCTTCAGAATCAAAGCTTCCATAAAGATCGACAACCTCAAACCCACAGCGAGCCAAAAGGTGATCTAGTTCATACCGGTAGGCGTATCTCATCTCATATTCATGATATGACTTCCGGACAACTTCTCCTTTGAAGTCAAGTTGTTCAAGGCTCAATCTAACCGCAATCACTTGATTGTAACTATCCACCGCTGTTTGCTGGGATAGCACGCTACGGGAACCAGTCTGGGGATCAGTCAAGTCGCGGAGATGATATGTAGAGTCTTCATCATCACCTAAACGATGGAGTTCTGGTACGAACGCACTGAAAATCAGTTTCCCTCCAGGAGCAAGGTGACACTTTATACGGTCAAGCGCCGCTATCTGATCTTCAACGGCCATCAACCCCAGGAAACTACGAAAAGGGATAATCACTAATGGGAATTGGCGATCGAGAGCAAAATCGCGCATATCCCCCAACTCCAAGACCGGTTGTACACCAGCGTTTGCAGCCTTCTGCTTTGCCAGATCAAGCATAGCAACTGAGTTGTCGATACCCACAATCTCGCAACCCGCTGCAGCAACAGGAATGGTAACCCGTCCGGTCCCACAACCCAATTCCAGGACTGGCCCGTCGCACTGTTGTGCTCGCTCTACATAGAACTGAATATCATCTCTGACGTATGAGTACACAATATCGTAGATGTCAGCCCAATTATCGTAAAGTGTCATTGTCACTACTCAGCTAGGCCTTCCAACGCTATACGGAGTTTCTCTTCAAAACTCAGTTCGTCTTCTATCGGTATAGCGTTAACAGCGACAGAAACTTCGGTTGTCGAGTATCCGAGAGCTGTTAAAGCCTCAATAACTTCACTTTCTGTGGATGTTGTTGCGCTTGTTGTAATCTCCGCAGTCAGCTTACCTTTTAGTTCAAGGATTATGCGCTCAGCTATACGTGCTCCTACACCAGATACGCCCTTAAATACACTTGCATCCTGAGAAGCTACAGCTACAGCAAGCTGCTCTGGCGTCAACCTCGACAAGATCGAGAGGGCTACTCGAGGCCCAACTCCGTTAACTCCAAGAAGCGCTTCAAAGGTTTTGCGTCCTTCGGGGGCTGGGAAACCATAGAGGTCAAGACTATCCTCTTTTACCTGAAGCGAAGTATGTAGTTTAACAATATCCCCGACAACTCCAACGCGCTCAATTAACGCAGTAGGTACACTGACCCTTAATCCCACTCCACCTCCAACAATTACATCGACCCAATCGACTCCTGCTTCACTAAGCCTACCTTCAATAGTAGTGATCACAAATTATTCCTTGATAACTAATTGACTAATAATATTTGAGCTAGCATGGCAGATTGCCACAGCGAGAGCATCGGATTCATCTGAAGTCTCATATTCAGCATCTTCGCCTAAGAAAATTCGGACCATCTCCTGTACTTGTTCCTTAGAACTCCCTCCATAATCAGTGACCGCCTGTTTAATTTGTGTCGGAGCGTAAGTTAGTACAGGCATCTCATTCTCCGCAGCAACTAACATTACAACAGCCTGTGCATGTCCTATGGCCATTGCGGACTTCACATTGCGTGCAGCGAAAGGTTCCTCCACAGCAAGCTCATCTGGATTCCAGCGACTCACCACGTCTGATACAGCATGGTACAAATATCTCAACCGCTGAGACATTGGACTATTTTTAGTTGGGGACACAACTTCGGAGTAGACGTAGGTACAATCGGCGCCATCAGCATCAACGACACCGATGCCCATATGGTATGTACCTGGATCTATACCAATAATTCTCATGACGGTAGCCTCTACCTCGCCGAGAGAAAGTAGCAACCGCATACTCCAGAATAATCAAGCAATCGCTCAATTTGGCCGGTGTACCGCATCTGGTAACACTCCTCCGTCTTGGTATCCACGGTGAGTTTAGCTAAAATCCCTACACATCTTCGCTAAACTCACGGAGCGCATCTTCTGGGAAGTCTGCGTTAGAAAAAACCTTCTGGACATCATCAAGTTCCTCTATTTGGTCCAACAGTTTTAAAGTCCTCAACGCCTCTTTAGCCTCGAGGATCACTTGACTCTGGGGAATCATTGCCAGCTCAGACGAAGCTATCGAGACGCCAGATTCAGTGAGTGCAGCCCGGACACCTTCAAGATCATCAGGAGCTGAGTAAAAGCTCGCTGCCCCACCATCAGTCTCGAAATCGTCGGCCCCTGCGTCAATAGCTATAAGGGCTAGATCATCTGCGTCCGTTTCACCTAGATCGGCGATCACAACACCTTTTTGATCGAACTGCCACGCTACAGCTCCAGCATTCGCCATCGTACCACCGGCTTTTGTCAATGTAGACCGTATGTCGGAAACCGTGCGGTTACGATTATCCGTAAGTACCTCCATCAAAATTGCTACCCCACCTGGCGCATAACCTTCATAGGTGCTCTCGACCATCTGCTCGCCTTCATCACCCTCTCCAGTAGCACGCTTTATAGCTCGATCGATGGTATCAGCAGGCATGTTACTATCCCGGGCACGTTGCACTGCCATGCGAAGCTTAAAATTCATCTCCAAGTCAGATCCACCCTGCTTTGCAGCAATGATGACTTCCTTGGTGAGCTTGGTGAACAGTTTGCCGCGACGAGCGTCAGTGACTGCTTTCCCATGTTTTATTGTTGACCATTTGGAGTGGCCTGACATGGCTAGACTCCTTCGTACAGGTGTTTAGAGGATTATGTGAATTCTAGCACGGGATTTTCCTACTGGTCAAAGGGTGTCCAGAGGAAAGGAAACTGTAATTCGCTTTGCTTCAATATCCACGTCCACTATGGTCTCCTGAATAGCAGGAACGAGCACCTCGGCCCCAGTTCCTTCCCTTACTACGAACACATCGTTCGCTCCAGTTGCAATGATCTCTCGGAGCGTCCCCATATGTTCTCCGCTGTCCGTCCAAACCGAGCAACCGATTAGATGATAGTGATAGTAACTCCCATTAGATAGGGCAGCCAAACTACTTGTGGATACGGTTATCTCCTGACCTCGCAGAGATTCAGCTGTGGTGCGATCGGTGACGATATCCAGAGTAAGAATAAAGCCCTGTTTCCAATCTCGTTTATGAACAACGGTAGCAATTCGACCTTGCAGTATAACGCTGTCCCCAGGAGCAAACCGCGACTCAACATCAGTGTAGGACTTGACCTTGACATCACCATGAACACCCCAGGCGCCAACGACGATACCCACAAGCACCTGTTCGGTTTGTAAAAGACGTTGGTCCGAACCAGATGAGTCAGGCAGTGGGTTAATCGATCTCTAGAATCGCTCGGGTGTCCCGTTTAACTGCTGATACGCGAAGAAGTGACCGAATCGCCTGAGCCACCCTGCCTTGTCTACCAATGACCTTACCCTTGTCGTCAGGCGCGACTTCTAGGTTAATGATCACCCGTTCGTCAAGATCATCCTCAGTCACCTGAACTTGGTCAGGCTCAGAAACTATCGATTTCGCTATGTACTCAACCAGGTCTTTCATTTCTCTTGAGCAACCGCCTCGGGAGCTGGATCAGTTAGGAGCGATGCTATTCGAGGTGGGAGACTGTCTAGATCAATGGTACCGAGCTTCCTAAGGAGGTGGGCAACAGTATCCGATGGCTGTGCTCCGACACGTAGCCACTTAAGCATTTTCTCCTCGTCGATAACAACTTCGGGAGGATCAGGTATCGGATTGTAGTGTCCAAGGTGGTCTACAAAGCTGCCATCACGAGCGGAACGCTTGTCGGCAACAACGACCCTGTAGCTAGGCTGTTTTTTAGCTCCTGTACGTCGGAGGCGAATTCGTAGCATGAAATTGTAGTTCCTAAACGAAAAGTATACGAGGAAAAATTGTAGACTTGAGAAGAGCCAGATGTCAATCTAATGCAGTGCCTTCACACTGTTATAATTTGAAGGCGTGCAAAGTATATTAGGTCAGTCCGGCTGAAACGAGAGGCGTTATGTTGACCCTGGGCCTCGACAAATACGAGGACATCTTTCGACCTCTGTTATTTCGACTCCCTGCAGAAACTTCACAAAATATCGCCGAGTACGCTCTCAGTCACCAATGGTTATGGCGTGGTCTTGGCACTTTAGCCACACACCGTGATAAGCAACTCGAGTCGGAATATTGCGGGATCAAACTCAAGAATCCGATCGGACTCGCTGCTGGATTTGACAAGAACTGTGAAATGATCCCGTCCCTTGCAAACCTTGGCTTCGGATACTTAACTGTGGGTACTGTAACGGAGGAACCGCGCGCAGGTAACACTAAGCCACGACTACTTCGGATACCCGAGCAACGAGCAATCTTGAACGCCTTGGGCTTCCCTGGGACCGGGCTTGTCAAAGCAGCGCATAGACTTGAGGAAGTACAACATCTTACGAAGTCAGTACCAATCATTGTGAGTATTTCCGGGACGACAGAAGATCAAATAGTCCGGTGCCATCGCCGGCTTGAGCCGATATGCTCAGCAGTCGAACTTAATATTAGCTCCCCCAATACTGCCGGCCTAAAGATTTTCCATCAATCCGATAATCTCACCAAGCTACTCGACGCAGTTAACAAACAGAGGGAAAGACCCCTTGCAGTCAAACTACCACCATTCGTCGCTTCGAACAGTTCAGATGCTGAGTCACACCGTGAATCAGTCTTAGCACTAGTAAAAGGATGCAGCAGCGCGGGGATCGATGCTGTGACTATCGCTAACTCCCTACCCACCAAAGACCCGCGCATGGCCGTCGGAATGGGTGGTATGAGCGGAAAACCCGTTTTCAATGATATGTTGGATATGGTCCGCGCCGTTAGATCAGAGATTGGGGGCAGTTTAGCCATCAACGCCTGTGGAGGTATCTTCACCGGCCAAGATGCGGCCGACGCACTCTCCGCAGG
The DNA here is from genome assembly GCA_022448725.1 of SAR202 cluster bacterium. Lineage (GTDB taxonomy): Bacteria > Chloroflexota > Dehalococcoidia > Lucifugimonadales > VXLM01 > VXLM01. The sequence goes on from JAKUTR010000012.1 coordinate 61,839, forward strand.
TGCCACGACAGTCCAGTTGTATACAGGAATGGTGTACCGCGGACCGTGGGTAGCCAACAAAATCGGGAGAGAACTTTCATCACAAATGATGTCTCGTGGTTTTCGTTCCTTGGACCAATTCCGTATCGGCACGACTGAATGAGTAGTCGATGAAGGTGGTAAAGTTTAGCCGGTATGGAAAGCGTAATACATACTGAGAACCTTGCGAAGCTCTACGGTGACTTGCCCGCTGTCATGGATCTCAATCTCGATGTATTCAAAGGAGAAGTCTACGGATACCTTGGCCCTAATGGCGCTGGCAAATCCACAACTATCCGTGTGCTCTTAGACCATATACGACCAACGACCGGACTCGCATCGATCTTTGGGCTTGATACACGCACTGACAGTGTCGAGATCAAAAGCCGCGTTGGGTATTTACCCGGCGACCTTACGCTCTACGAAAATATGACTGGTAAGGATATGCTGACCTATTTCGGTAGTCTCCGGGGGAGCTTCGACTCACCATACGTTAATGAACTTGCTGAACGCTTCGACTGCGATCTAAGCCGGAGACTCTCTGAGTTATCCCGTGGAAACCGTCAAAAAGTTGGTCTGATTCAAGCATTCATGGGTAAGCCTGAGTTACTTATCCTCGACGAACCCACAACTGGGCTTGACCCTCTGATTCAACAGGAGTTCAATTCACTGATTCAAGAGATCACCCACGAAGGACGGACAGTCTTTTTCTCCTCCCATATTCTTCCCGAGGTAGAAAGGATATGTGACAGGATCGGTATCATTCGAGAGGGTCGCCTCACAGTTGTTGAAGACATGCAAGAGTTCACAAACCAGTCAACCTTCCATCGGCTTGAGATTGAATTTAATACGGACTTTACCCCAGAACGATTCAGCCTGATTCCCGGAGTATCCAACCTGAAGACAGAGGGACGTAAACTGACCTGCAGCGTAACAGGCAGTCCGGACAAATTTATCAAGGCAATTGCAGAACTAGAGGTTGCGAATCTGATTAGTCAGGAGCCTTCTCTCGAAGAGAGGTTCCTCACACTGTACGGAGAGAAAAACACAGACGATGTTGAGTAACGTATTTTTGAAGTCTCTTCGTGATCTAACACGTCCACTGATCTTTTGGGGGACAGGCGTACTCTTATACGGGCTAGTCATAGTGCTGTTCTACCCTACCATCAGCGAAGTCCCTGAACTCAACGAAATCTTCCCTGAGGACTCGGTCCTAAGTGTAGCGTTTGGCGGCGGGGACCTAACATCTCCTGAGGGCTTTCTAAACGCAGAAGTGTTTTCGTTCATGTGGCCGCTCCTATTTATGATTTTCTCAGTGTGGATAGGTACGGCTAGTATTGCCGGGGAGGAGAGAAGAGGCACACTGGAAATCCTGTTAGCACTTCCTATAACGCGGTCCAGCATAGTTCTCCAAAAATCCGGTGTTATTTTCGTCGCGAATATCCTCCTTGGACTATCCGGGTGGATTGGCCTTGCTGCAGGTTTCACCATCATTTCCGTAGATGTTGATATATTCGTGTTCATCTCCCCTATCGTCATGCTTGCACTATTGGGAAGTTTACTGGGGACAATTGCACTGCTTATCGGAAGCTCTACTGGAAAAACAGGACTAGCTATTGGAGTAACCGCAACCGTAGGCACGGCGGCGTACTTACTAAACACTTTGGGCCAACTCGTAGACGGCCTAGGGTGGATAAGGTACGGATCCCCACTCTATTATTACAGTGGTGCAAATCCACTAGAACATGGCCTAAGTTTGGGGCATTCAGTCGTGATGGCTTGCACGGTAATAGTCTTCATCTCTATCAGTATGATCGTATTTAATAAGCGTGACATCAACTCATAAATGGGTAAGTGGATAGCCACCTAATTACAGAGACACCAATACAATCACAACGGGGGATCTACGCCAAAAAGAATCCACCTTAAGCTCACGGCAAAATGTTTACTCGCTGTCCCCTTTTGCCATCTGAATGTCCCTACGAAGCGCCTCTACATCAATGTACCCAAGTGCAACAGCCTTGGATAAATCTGTATCCGCATTTACTTCGTCTCCCATATGGGCGTATGCAACAGCGCGGACTGCATAAGTACCAGGTATGTCCGGTAACTGTCGGATCACCACTGAGAAATCACTAATTGCCTGAGAATACCGGCCCCGAGCCGAATGTACACGCCCACGCCCAAAGTATGCCTCAACAATGGAACTATCTAGCGATATAACCTCATCATAATCCTTGATTGCTTCATCCAATCTACCAAGTGCTGCCTTCGCTTCTGCCCGCCCAAAGTAAGCATCCGGTTTGGTCGAATCCAACCTAACTGCATCCTCATAGCGCCATAATGCGCGTTGGTAATCACCCAGCCTCAGGTGTACTTCGCCTAAAGCGTAGAACGCTTTTCGTTCAAGAGGGTCTAGTGAGGTAGCGTGTTGGTAATCGACAACCGCCAGCGGGATGAGACCGGCCCGTTCATACGCAAGCCCTCGGTTGTAGTATAAAAACCCGAGCAGTGGATTTAACCCTAGGGCAAATCCAAAATCAATTACCGCCTCATCGTAGCGACCAAGATCCATATTAGCGACACCACGATTGCTATATGCTTCGATATACGTTGCATCCAACTCAATGGCCTTATCGTACTGAGCAATTGCACCTTCTAGGTTGCCTCTACTCTGGAGCGCTAAACCGGTTGCATAGAATTTCTCAGCGGTATCCTCTGGTGACTGGGTATATAGGTAAGCACCAGCGCCCAAGCCCAGCATACCAAGGCTTATAAATCCAAGAGCTATTAAGATAATTTTACGATTCAAGTTACTCCTGATGCTTGAATTGGTGACTACTTCTTATTCTCTTGTTGGATAGCCATCAGGCTCCTGTTAAGTTGAGCTCGGTCTGCTCCGTACTTCTCAGCTTCCTCCGCATCCGCGAGAGCTGCATCTTCCATCCCTAAATACATTCGGGTAATCGCACGGGTAGCAAACAAGTCCGCGTCGTATATATTGTCTTGATCAGCCTCGTCTAATTGCACAGCCATATCTAGGTCTCTCAAAGCATCCTGATGGTCCCCAATAGTCCCTCGAGCAACTCCTCTATTTTTGTAATATTCCAGCACACCCGAGTCGATATTTATCGCTGTGGTGTAGTCAGCTATGGCGCGGTTGAAATCACCTATCATCAGAAACATTTGACCACGTCCGCTGTGTGCTTCGTGATTATTTGAGTCGAGCCTGATGGCATCTTCAAAATCAACTATCGCCTGATCGAAGTACCCCAGTTCACGCCACACACTACCTCTCTCAGTCAGCACTCTGGAGCTTTTAGGGCTAAGTGCAAGCGCCTGGTTGAGGTCAATCATTGCTGACTCAAAGTCTTGAATAGCAACGAGGGAATCAGCCCGGTCAACGAAAAGCCCTACGCTATCAGGGCTGATCTGAATAGCTACCGTAAGATCTCGGATCGCCTTCTCATGATTCGGCATCCGTTTGTATACTGCTGCACGTTCCTGGTAAAGCTTGGCATTATTGGGTTCCCGCGCTATGGCAGCTTCATAGTTCTTCACCGAGTTATATAAGATCCCAATCTCACCATAGATCGTCCCGCGATCTGTAAAGATTTTTTCGTTAGTGGGGTCGAGTTGAACTGCTTTCTCCAGGTGAATAAATGCATCATCAAATAGCTCCAGAGCAGCATACGCCGCACCGCGGTTAAAGTATGCCTCCGCATACTCAGGGTCGGCACGAATGGCTTCCCCATAATCTTGAATTGCGCGACGCGGTTGACCAAGACTGACATAAGCGGTCCCTCGATTCGTCAACGCTACCGCGTTCTCCGGCGCCAGTTCAATTGCAATGTCAAACTTTTTCACAGCTTGATAGTTACGGTTCAAACGAGTGAGGGTCGTCCCCCAGTTTAGGTAGAGACGGAAATCGTCCTGATCGATTTGTTCCGATTGTTCATAGTCGGCGATGGCATCTTTGTACTTTGTAATACGAGAGTAGGAAATAGCACGATCGACGTACAAACCCGCGTTCTCCGAATCCAGTACCATCGCTTTATTGTAATCTTCGATGGCTCCTTCATACTGATCAAACTCGGCACGTGCTCTACCTCTAGCCTGGTAGATCAAAGCGGAATTAGGATTGAGAACAACTGCCTGATCAAGCTCTATCAGCGCCGCATCAAACCGGCCTTCATTACCAAGTTCAATCGCTGACTCATAGTGGCTCTGGGCCAGTTGCCGAGCTGACTCGCTAATCTCTGTGCTGCCAGTACAAGCGGTGACTATTAGTAGCGCCGCTAGCAGAACGCTAATCGACGCAGCAGGAAACATCAATCCAACCTCCTGATTATTGTGACCTGTTACCTATAACGATATTGGCATCGCTAGGTCAATGAGAATCTAAGACTGATTTCAACTGGTCCCGAGAAATATTACCTCCGCTCATAACCAGTGCCACCTTTTTACCTCGCAGTCGGTCCTTGATCTTGATAGCAGCTGCAAGAGGAGAAGCTCCAGCATGCTCCGCGAGATTGTGAGTCGTTTCGAGAAGAATGTTGACAGCTTCGATCATCTCTTCATCTGTGACTAGAACGAAATCGTCTAACAGATCTCGCATTATCTCCTGAGGAATCTTAAACCCAATCTCTGTTGCTAAGCCTTCCGCTATAGTTCCCATCTTTGCCTGAGTCAATTCACCCGTCTTCCAAGAATTGTAGGCTCCGGGTGCATAAGTGGCCTGCACACCTATAACCTCCACTGCTGGATTCAATCCATCTGCAACAATACAGGCCCCACACACACCACTTCCGCCACCGACCGGCACAATAATCACGTCTACATCGGGTAAATCTTCAAAAATTTCAAGAGAATATGTGCCCACACCCGAAATTAGCCGAGGCTCATTTGCAGAATGAACATATATATATCCTTCCTCTTTGGAAAGGACCTCACAGTGTTGTCGACTCTCATCAAAGTTAGCGCCATGGAATATGACATTTGCTCCTAATTCTCTCATCGATTCGCATTTGTCAGGGTTAGCATTGGTCGGTACCACAACGTTTGCCTGCACACCAAAAACCTGCGCTGCATATGCGATACCTTGACCGAAATTACCCGTGGATGCCACAACTACACCCCGCGCACGTTGTTCGTCTGACATCTGGTCAACCACATTCAAGGCACCACGTATTTTAAATGAGCCTAGAGATTGGTGGTTTTCATGCTTGATGTACACTTCAGCATCAAGAATTTTGTCAAGCCTCGTATAGTGGTGGAGTGGTGTACGGGCGATGTAAGGATCAATTCGTTTACGAGCGCCAAGCACGTCAACTAGATTAGGACGGCTAGTTGTCATAATTTTCTCCCGTTGTATACACAAATAGGATACGACACCGAGCGGTTGCTGGTACAGAATGGGGATTGTAAGGTTTGGTCATGTCAATACAGTTACTCACAGAAGAAGTCGCCTCCAAGATTGCGGCAGGAGAGGTGACGGAACGTCCTGCCTCAGTTGTCAAGGAGCTAGTTGAAAATTCTTTAGATGCTCAAGCCTCTACCATAGCAGTAGACATTCAAGGCGGCGGATTAGACCGCATCCTTGTAGCCGACAATGGTTACGGTATCGAGAAAACAGATGTGCCACTGGCGTTTGAGCGCTTCGCCACCAGTAAATTATCACAAGCAGATGACCTTGAAACGATCGCAACTTTTGGATTCCGAGGCGAAGCCCTTCCAAGCATAGCTGCGGTTTCCCAACTTGAACTGATCACGAGGACACCAGACAGCACGTCTGGTTCAAAAATCGAGATCGACCAAGGTAAAGTTATTGAGATAGGAAGCCAGGGCTCAAGCTTTGGTACATCCGTAACAATCCAACATCTGTTTCGAAACTTCCCCGCCAGACGAAAGTTCCTCAGGTCACCTAAATCAGAGGCGTCGCGTATTCAAAAACTTATCTCAAAGTTTGCATTGGCACACCCAGAAGTAGCATTTACTCTAACGATGGAGGGTACCCAGAGTTTACTTACATCAGGCTCGGGAAATCTCCGAGAGGTTATTGCTGAAATCTACTCAACCCGAGTTGCTGAAGCCATGCTCGAATTGGAATGGGATAACACCGAGCCTATGGTGTCGCCAAGAGGACTTATCGGAGTAGCATCCGTCGCTCGCTCAAATCGTGAACACATGAGCATTTTTGTCAACGGGCGATGGATACAAAACCGGGCGCTTAGTTACGCCCTTCAAGAGGCGTATAAAGGGTTCTTAATGGAACGCAGGTATCCCCTAGCAATAGTGGATCTACAGATTCCTTACGACCAAGTAGATGTCAATGTCCATCCTTCAAAAACTGAAGTTAGGTTCCAAGACGAGGGAAGCATTTTTTCGATTCTACAGCGCTCGGTACGTCAAACCCTATTAGGTGAAACACCTGTACCCGAGTTTAACCGTCCGGTCCAAAACCAAAAACCGACATCCATTCCACAGGCAAACCTGGAAGCATTTTGGCCTGAAGTACAACCAGATCTGGAAGCCAGTAACTCCCCCAAACCCGAGATCAGTCACAGTGAAAACCACTTCCCTCTTAATGAGCGTAGTCGCTCATTAATACCAAAGGGGGCGCTCCCAGCACTTCGAGTTTTGGGGCAAATTCAGGCGACTTACCTAATTGCCGAAGGTCCAGAGGGGATGTACTTAATCGATCAGCACGCAGCGCACGAGCGAATTTTATTCGAATTAATTACGGCTGAGGTCACGAGTCAGAGTCCCAAAATCCAAGGCCTAATGGAACCAGTAACCACAAACCTAAATTCGTTGCAGGCTGAGATACTCCATTCCCAAAAAGACACAATATCAGGGCTTGGATTCCTTGTGGAGGAGTTCGGAGAAACCTCTTATGTGATCAGAGGCGTGCCTGCGGTTATGACAAACCAAGATCCAGCGTCCGGTTTAGTGGATATCTTGGATTTGATGGCTGACGGAGGAGGCTACGAGTCCTGGGAGCAACGTGCTGCGTACTCACTCGCTTGCCATAGTGCCATCAGAGCAGGCAAAGTTCTTGTCCAGAAGGAGATGTCGGAATTAGTTCGTGAGTTGGAACAATGTCATCAACCTCACACATGTCCTCACGGCCGCCCGACAATGATCCATATGAGCGCGGCCCACCTCGAGAAGGCGTTCGGTAGGCGGGGTTAAGCTGAGGCGAAACGGTGGTAGCATCGTAAACCGCTCACTTGTGGTTCGGAGCTAGCCATTTCGAATCGATTATTCTCACACCCGAAAACCCTTTTCTATCTTTGCGACAACGGTGACAGGATGACTATAATCTTCTGTGGCAGAGAAAAAACTTTGGCGTGGATTCGCAGTCACCCTAGTATCGGAGTATCGAGTTGGCAAAAGTCCCGGTTCTTGAGTACCCCCACATAATTCTCAGGCGAAAGGCCAAGAAAGTAAATAAGATCGACAGGTCGATCCAAAGACTTGCCGACGACCTCTCTGACACTCTAGTCGCCTCCGGAGGGGTGGGCCTAGCTGCAAACCAAATCGGCGTACTTCGAAGGGTCATTGCCATCCAAATTCCTGAGGATCCTGAGCCAACTATTTATATCAACCCAGAGATTATTCACCGAGAAGGTAAAAGAGAGGTCCATGAAGGATGTCTTAGCTTCCCCAACCTATATGGCATTCTCAATCGTTCGATGTGGGGGAAGGTCAAAGGGATGGATCGTAAATCGAAAATCTTTCGACTTCGAGCAGAAGGACTCCTTGCACAAGCATTTGAACATGAGATAGACCACCTAAATGGAATTCTGTTCATTGATCATGTAGCAGACCACGAGAACCTGTATAGGCACGAGCCAGGCCCAGATTCACTCGGTGAAGAAGCAGTCGTCACGACCAACACATCGTCGTAAAAACCCATACCTTCAATCCACCTTTTGATCCAATTCATATATGATCCAATCCATAGAATCCTCGGCGCCAGTTGTCCGGCACGATATAATGGGGGACTTGTGGATCATAAGCAGTCGGCAATGCCGACAATCTAGACTCAGAATTCAAGATCGGAGGAAAGGTTGCGTAGATACGCCAGGACGCTAGTAATCATTCTGATACTCGTCGTGTTGGCCTCAGCGGCGCTCTCCCTAAAGACCGTCAAAATCGGCGGCTTTGAGCGTGGTGCGGAGGACACGATTCTTGGACTAACCCTAGGTCTCGACCTTCAGGGTGGTAGCCACCTTGTGTATCAATCCGACCTTCGTGACCTTCTTGAACAACCTGTCGAACCTACTGTGGACCAGATGGAAGGTCTGCGTCAGGTAATTGAAAGACGAATCAATTCATCCGGTCTTGGTGAGCCGATTCTCCAGGTTCTAGGGAGTGACAGACTACTTGTGCAGATACCTGGGGTTAGCGACCCAGATACGATAAAAGACCTGATTGGTGAAACTGCTCAGCTCGAGTTTAAACATCGAATGACAGCCATAGCTAAGCAGATCGAGTTTGAACCAGGGGAAATTATTGGATTCTCGGTGACTACGAAGGCAACTGGTGACGCTCCCTTACCGACTCCGGAAACCGCGGGAAATACGGAAGGGGCTACAACCTCCACAGAAAGTACAACAGACAACCTCGTAGCCTCAGAAACTACGACAGCCCCAGGCGTCGAGGAACAAATTCAGATACCACAGTTAGAGATTAGTTTCAGCGAATCTGGGAAAGTGAAATTCGACGGCATAGTTGGTGAATTACGTGACAGTCTTGTTCCATTAGTAGGCTCCGGCGCAGTCTTCCCTGATGCCCTACTACTGTCTGTTGCAGGTGGGGAATTCCCAGAGTTACAGATCCCCTATCAGCCTATGGCTTTCGTGCCGGAACTCGGGCAAGCAATTCCTCTTGGCGGTGATCCACTCGTCCAAGAAGTCCTAGACTCCAATAAATATACAGTGAGCCTTGTAAGCTCGATTACCGATACAACCGACCCGATCGGACAGGCACGGGAGCAATTCTCCGAAGATGCAACGCTCCAAATCGGCATTCTGAAGGGGCGTGTGGATGAAGACATTGGATTAACAGGGGAAAATCTGGCTAGAGCTTACCCTGGTCAGCACCAAGGCTCAGGGATTCCTATCGTAAATATTGAGTTCAACTCTGAAGGCACAAAAACATTCGCTGAGATCACAACAAAGATCGCGGGTACGTCTGATGTTCTCGCTATCTTCCTAGATGAGGAGGAGTTAATTGCCCCAGGCGTAACTCAGCCGATTACGGGAGGCACAGCCTTCATTCAAGGACACGATTTTACGATCGACCGAGTCCGCAATATCTCTTTACTACTGGAAGGCGGGCGTCTCCCAGTACCGATCACATTGATCCAAGAGCGAGACATTGACGCGATTCTAGGTAAAGATTCGCTTGAGAAGAGTGTGCGTGCTGGGTTTATAGGACTAGCGCTCGTCCTACTTTTCATGATGCTCTATTACCGCGTTCCTGGGTTTATGGCAGCTCTCGCCTTATTGATCTACGCTAGTCTTCTACTCACGATCTTCAAGTTACTACCTGTGACTCTAACATTGGCAGGAGTCGCAGCCGCTATTTTGTCTATTGGTATGGCAGTAGATGGCAACATACTAATATTCGAAAGAATGAAAGAAGAAATGAGGGCAGGACGGACCCTTCTATCGTCCGTCAACATTGGCTTCAACCGCGCATGGCCAGCAATTCGTGATAGCAACGTATCTACACTTATTACTAGTGCCATATTATTCTGGTTCTCAGATACTCTTGGCGCAACGATTGTGCAAGGTTTTGCAGCTACGCTTGCGATTGGCGTTATGCTAAGTATGTTTTCAGCAATCGTTGTTAGTAGAACCTTACTACGAATAGTGGCTATCACACCGATCGGCAAGAAGCTGGCCTGGTTTGTTCCGACCGAGGGTCGCAACCTGCCTCAACTAAACGCCGACACTGACGCCGACACAGCATAAACACAAGGAGTTCCCTTTGGATCTGATAGCCAAACGAAACATCTTTTTCCTGATCTCGGCGATAGTTCTACTGCCAGGAATTATCTTCTTAGTAATCAACCCAGGGCTCAAGCCCGGCATTGATTTCACTGGGGGATCTATAACGACCTTTCAGACTTCTGACAATGTTAACCAAGACGATCTCCGTGCCTTGATAACTGATATCAAACACCCAGAGGCAATAATCCAAGGCATGGGTGACAACACCTTTATTGTTCGTACGAAACAGCTAACCGACGATCAAAAGAGTCAGATTATCAATACAGTACAAGAGAGGCTTTCACCTGGCGGCGTAGACCTACTCGCGTTTGACCTAGTGTCTGCCGTGGTAGCGGCAAAAACAGTTGTCAACTCGTTCTATGCGGTACTCGCTGCCGCTGTTGGCATCTTCCTCTACCTCTGGTGGGCTTTCCGCAACGTCCCTAGCCCTTTCAGATATGGTGCTGCAGCTATTATCGCACTTGTTCATGACAGCCTTGTTGTAATTGGCATTTTTGCCATACTTGGAGGGCTTTTGGACATAGAGGTAAACACTATGTTCCTGGTGGCAATCCTCACAGTAATCGGCTACAGCGTGAACGATACTATCGTGGTGTTTGACCGGCTGCGAGAAAATATAATTGGGTATCCCAATCGGTCTCTGGCCAAAAACGCGAACATCAGTATCATGGAAAGTCTGGGACGCTCGTTGAATACTAGCCTGACTCTAATCTTCACTATCATTGCTCTAATAGTCGTGGGTGGTGAGACCATCCGAATATTCCTGTACGTGCTCCTGATTGGGGTCATCGCAGGTACTTACAGTTCAATAGGAATAGCGACGCAGTTCCTCGTCATGTGGGAGCAAGGGGTCTTCAAACGGCTATTTCGTAGGTCACGCAGTTCTGAAACTAGTACGGATGCTGCTAACGCCTAGTCAGACCGCTCACAAATTTAAGACACCATGAGAAAAATCGTCTTGATCGGCGATTCTATTCGGATGGGTTACCAGCCATACGTTGAGTCCGCATTGAGTGACTCGCACTCAGTATGGGGTCCTGAACAAAACGGTGGCACAAGCGTTAACGTTCTGAACCACCTTGATGAGTGGGTCATTTCTCGGTCCCCCGATGTGGTGCACATGAACACGGGATTACATGACATACGGCGCCCTATTGGAATGGCTCAGAACACGGTGAACCTTGATCAGTACATTACTAACGTGAAAAGTATTGTGACGCGCATTCTGGAAGGAACCGATGCCCGACTGATTTGGGCACTCACAACACCAGTCGATGAGGAAAAACACAACTCGACTCACCGTGACATAGGCAACTTCCAACGATACTCAGCCGACGTACTCAGCTACAATCAAGCCGTGATCTACCTACTTGCGGACCTAAACGTAGAAATCAACGACCTTTACGGTGTGATCACAAAGGCTGGGCTTGAAGCCATGATGAACCAAGACGGTGTCCACTTCAACAACCGGGGCTACATGCGTTTAGCAAAAGCCGGTGGGGATGTTGTCGTGAAGTGATTGATCAGTCAACAATCCCCAATTTTTCAACGGTGGCACGAAGATCCCGATAATCGTTCTCACTGGGTTGAGCCACAGGCTGTCTAACATTATTTGTGGTGAATATACCCCGCATTCGCAAAACTTCCTTTATCAGGTAAAGCGGTGTCGGTCCATTCCCTTGTGCCCGGAGTAGTGGAGTCATCGCGTTGAAAGTACTCTCAGCAGCCTCGTAATCACC
>JAKUTR010000013.1 GCA_022448725.1 SAR202 cluster bacterium
AAATCCAGATTATACTTTGGCGACTAACAATAAGGAACTTGCCATCAAAGCGTCTTTGGAATCCGGCGATTCCTCGGTTTCGTTTGCACCGGCACCAGTTGCTAAGCCGTCGGTTCCGTCTTCTTGTGTTTCGGTGGGCGATGTCATTACTGACTGCCCGCTCCGAAGCCCGCACGTATGGACGCCTGCTGAGCAGCAGGTTCCTGGTAAGGTCCACGTGTTCCAGGACTACGACGGCCCTATGCCAACGCAGTTCTTTGAGTCTCCGTACTCCGCTTCTCTCGTCAAGCAAGGCAAGCTTCCTCCGGTAAGCGAGCGCCTACCGGTAGCTTCTGACGTTTCCGTCATTGCCGGACCTGACGGTATTGGTGAGTATGGTGGTTGGTACCAGATGGTATCTGGTGGTAACTACATCGGTGAGTGGATCACCGCCAGTTGGAACCGCCGTGACTCTCTCGGTGGCCTCAAGTGGTTCCCGTGGATTGGTAAGGACTGGGGCGTCAGCGACGATGGTCGCGTATGGACGTTCACGATGCGAGAAGGCCTGAAGTGGTCTGACGGTCTCCCGCTAGACATGGAAGCTGTCGACTTCGCATGGTTCAATAACTTCCACCCAGAGCAGATGCCTAACGGTCTCCCGCTTTGGATGTCTGACCAGGTGACCTTGGGTCCTCCGGTCTACAACAGGGTTGACGACCTTACTTGGACGCTAACCTATGAGACCCCGATCTTTACGATCATGGAACAGCGCGCGACACCATCCGGTATTTGCGGCCCGAACAGGGTATGTATCGCTGGTGGCACGAAGTTCAAGAAGTACTACTACGAGTACAATGACAAGGCAGCCGTCGATAAGTTCATCAGTGACGGCAACCATGCTGACTGGAAGGCGCTTCAGAGTCATATCTGGAACCACTACCAGAACATGGAAAACATCCCGTGTGCAGGCCCGTACTGTGCAGTTGAGAACAGTGAGAACCAGGCCATATGGGAGAGGAACCATTACAACTGGTTCGTCGATCCTGAGGGTAACCAGCTTCCGTATACCGACGGAGCTATCATGCCCAAGGTCGAGAACCGTGACGTAATAATCTTCCGTGCGATGTCTGGTGACAACGACGGCCGAACCTCGCCGTTCCAGGCGCAGGAACTGCCGCTGTATGTACAGAACATGGACAAGGGCGACTACTCGATCTATCACTGGCCTAGCTCCGGTGGTTCCGAGCTCCCCAACCGCACGCAGCAGACGTATAACGAAGACCCGTACATAGCCGAGCTGATTCGTACCGCAGATTTCCGCCGAGGGCTTTCCCACGGCTTAGACGGTGACGAGTACAACTCTCTCACCCTCAGCTCGATCGGTGTTGTCCAGAACCGCGTACCGCGACCTGACAACCCCTACTACCCTGGTGACAAGTACAAGAGGCTCCATATTGAGTACGACGTAGCCAAGGGCAACAAGATTCTTGACGGCCTAGGCCTTACGGCCAAGGACGCGGATGGCTATCGAACCCGCCCAGACGGTAAGGGCGCGATCAATATCCAGTTAGTACAGAGTGCCAACAACCCGATGCTGATGCTCGCATCAGAGGCGTGGATTAGCGCCATGAAGAAGGTTGGAATCAAGGCCCAGTACCACTCCCAGGCCAGCAACTGCTGGAACAAGAGTGAGTGTGAAGCCAGGATTACTACGGACGATGCTGCATACCAGTACAACCCGTGGATGGTCCAGTGGACGAGCCTCGTCTCTTTGAGCACGAACGGCCCGGCCGCCCAGATAGGCACGTACTACTCCTCCAAGAAGAAGGAAGGTATGGCTCCTACAGGTCCTGACTCCGCATGGCTGCCTCTCGCTCCGGCTGGGACATTCCCTGCCGACCCGACCGGCCTGCTGAAGAAGGGTCCGGACGAGTACCTAGAGGGTATTAGCTACAGCGCAATCGACCCGAAGAGGATTAGAATTGGGCAGGATATCTTTGCTGACGGTGCCGACCAGCTCTGGTCGCTCAACAGGATTGGTTTCTCCGGTGCGTTCCGCGGTCTATATCTAAACCGCAACAACTTCCGGAACAAGCCCATTACTCACGAGCGTGACCATAACGGTTTCACCGCTTGGGCCCGCTTCTTCGAAGATGGTCGTGACAACTACCACAACCCTGGTAACAAGTCCAAGTTCTGCAAGAGCTGGGCGTTCATCCAAGGTGGTAGCCCGTACGATCGCTGCACGCAGTAAGTATCGGCTTACAAGCTAGTAATTAGTAGCAAGGCCCGTCTCTTAGGAGGCGGGCCTTGTTTTTTGTTCACGGATATTATTCGTATAGATACTGGTTGTTCCTTGATCTTCTCTTTTAGGTGCCGGTTGTTTTAGCCATGTTCTGGAAGTACTATAAGCGGCATCGTAAAAACCTGATAAAGGAGTCATCATGCTCACTGATTCCCAAGTTAGCTTCTTTAACTCATTCGGGTATGTCTTCGCCCCCGAATTCTTCAGTTCTTCTGAGATAGAGAAGATTACAAACGTATCTGATTCTTTCATGAAGGAACTTCGAGAAGGGGAAGAAGTTGACCCTGAAAAAGGGCAATCGGAAGATAGGTTTGTTGAAAGAAGCGAGTATCTTACGCAGATCGTCGCGGAAGACCGCATCTACGAGTCGGCGAGAAAGATCCTCGGTGAGCGTTTTCTTTGGGCTGGCTCAGAAGGACACATCACGGTAAACAGTACTCATCAATGGCATCCTGATAGGCCAGGTAACCCCGATGAAGTCTCGTATACCCGGCTCAAGGTTAATATCTACCTCGACCCGATAAGAAGTGAGAGTGGTTGCCTAAGGGTAATCCCAGGGTCGCATCGTTGGCCTCTGCATGGTGAGATCGAACCAGAACGCTTCCACCAGGTCGAAGACACTGTGAGACCTTTCGATGTGCTTGGCGAAAAGATGCCAAGCGTACTACTCGAATCAAACCCTGGCGACGCTATATTTTTTAATCAAAGCCTATGGCACGCGATCTTTAATGGGTGGGCTGGTCGGCGCTACATCGCACTCAAGTTTGCCGCAAACCCCCAAACTGATACGCATCTTGCCTCTCTCAAGTACTATGGTAACTCGAAAATGTTCGCACCGGACCCAGCATGGGTTGGCAGCGCAAGTGACCGCATCCAATCAATGGTTGGCAGGTTGCCAAAATTGGGAGAGAAGCCGGTTTCTGATTTCCTTCCTATTCGCCCTGATAGGTAGTCCGAATAGCACCTACTACGATGACTTGGAGGTCTTATGAACAACTTCCCGCGGCCGATCGAAGGTGGTAATACCGGCGATGGTTCGCCACTACTAGCCGGAGGAGAAGGCTATATTGGTGATCTGTATTGCTACGAGGGCACAATTAATTTTGTGGACTGGGATGGTGACGGTGAAAGAGAATTAGTCTTGTCTGGATCCGATATTTTCAGTTATAAGATCATCGACTCCTTACCTGACGGTACTCCTATCGTTGACCGTGGAATGCGTTGGGGAGAGATGGCCCGAGACCAACATATCAACGATGTGGATGGCGGTATCACTGGTGGAGTCATCTTAGCTGAAGACTTTGATGGCGATGGTAAGACAGAAGTCCTTTTGGCCTCACGAGGATATTCCACAAAATCCCCGGTAATATTACGGCCGGGTGATGGAGGGGCGCCTGTAACACGTGATGGTGCCGACACCAATATCGCGCTGGTTGGCACCGATAAAAAGATTGAGGCCTTTCAACGTAGCGCGGTTACGGGAATTGATTGGGATGGTGATGGCAAGGTCGACATCATCACAATCGAAAATCCCGATGATGATCGATGGTATATCGAACCAGGGAACACCATAATCCCGGAAGATCAACGAGAACGCTATTACAAAGATGGGCGTTGGGTAGGTAGCCAACCTGACGACTATGGAAGAGACGGTTGGTACCGGGAAAATACAGAACCAGAATTACACCTCTACCGGAACACCAGCGTAGACGGAAAGATAGAGTTTACCTACGTTGGGCAGATACCGATCAAACTACCACGGCATTCTTTCTTTATTGGCTCTGTTAACCCTACACAACCACACGCGGGGATTTTGATTCAGACGTATTACGGTAGCGTCCACCATTTGCCACTTGATAAGCCTGGTGATGATCCAGTCTGGGGCGATATCAAGGAACTGTTTACTCTGCACAACGAACCTTTCAACCGATCTCGCAACTTTGAGGGGAGCATATTGACATCGGACGTCATTGAGTCGAATCGTTACGACCTATTTGCCTTCGATAAAAGTAACTCAGTTGTATGGTGCCGTTATCATGGACAGGATCCAGATGGGCGTCCAATTTACGATAATCCAAAGAACATCAAGCAGGTCAACCCTCATGTCAACGGTGGCCACTTTTCCGTACCAACCGTAGGGGATTGGCGCAGCACAGGCAACGCTGATCTTGTGGTGGGCAGCGTTGAAGGATACATATATTGGTATAAAACACTCTCAACCAAGCCCTTGCAATTCGCCCCGCCAGAAAGAGTGCGACAAGGTACTGAGGAGATACGCCGTCTGGCGAGACCGAAACCAAATGCAGGTCAATCTTGGGGTGGCTCGCAGGGGCCATATGATGGTGATACGGGTGGCTACAGTAATCCGGTGCTCGCTGACTGGAGTGGTGATGGCCTGCTAGATTTAATCGTATCTGACATGGTCAGTCTGTTCGATTATTATCCAAATTGGGGAACCAAAGACCAACCGGAACTTGGTCCTCCACAACGCCTCCATGTCAATGGTGAACCGCTGATCGGTCCCTGGCGGCAACAGCCTGGCATAGCTGACTGGTATGGTGACGGAATTCCTGCAATCATCGCCCAAGATCCTGATCTTGATCTCTCAATCTATCGACGGGCAGGACGTGAAGACCTAGCAGGCCTGCTCCCCGGCGAGAAACTTAGATATGAGGACGGTTCTACCATAAAAACGCATGGCACATACACTCCCCCCGGGGGAGATGGTCGTGGGAGGACCAAAATAACGGTGGTTGACTGGGACCACAGTGGCGTATTTGATCTTCTGATAGGCGTGGGGCCGCAACATGGGGCTCCCTACCGTAGTAGCTATGTGCTACTGGCTAAAAATATCGCTACCAACGAGGACCCAGTCTTTAGAAAACCCATCATCCTGTTGTGGAATAAGGATGGTGAACCACAGCAGTTCTGGCGGCACGGGGCTCATCCAGCCCCAGTGAAATGGAATGATGATGGTAAGTATGGACTTGTAGTGGGAGCGGATAACGGACACGTGTGGTACTGGGATGCCGATCACCTCGGGTCACCCGCTAGTGGTGATCCGACAGCACCTATCCGCCCTGTCGGCGAGGAGGGTTTTGGGCCTCGGGTTGATGAGTAATCCAACACCTGTAGAGGTACCCCGTCATCTGTTAAGAGAGGCGTACCGCCAAGCCCGCAACGAATTCCCTGCAGAGTGCTGCGGTTGGATGGCTGGTGCGGACAACGAGAACTCGGTATCTAATATCCGCGAGTGCGTAAATATGCAAGAGCAGGGGCAACACCCCACGGCACCTGAGCGTTTGCCAGAGACCGCTTTCGTCATTGGGGGACAGGATCTTATTGAACTGAACCAAAGTTTTGATAGTGACAATCCCGCTCGCATAATCTATCACTCGCATCCTAATGGGTTGTCCTACCTCTCCGAGACAGACAGGGGTATTGCGACAAGCCCATGGGGGGATGGCCCAGCATACCCGGTACAGCAACTTGTCATTGGGATAGA
Organism: SAR202 cluster bacterium; assembly: GCA_022448725.1. Lineage (GTDB taxonomy): Bacteria > Chloroflexota > Dehalococcoidia > Lucifugimonadales > VXLM01 > VXLM01. The sequence continues at coordinate 5,790 of JAKUTR010000013.1, forward strand.
TGCAGAACAAATCGTGGATGCTGCACTGTTTGACTGGTCGGAAAGTACGGGAGGCTTTGTAGAGATAGCCCGATTCAGCGGGGAAAGGTTCTGAGAATGTTAACGGTCACTGATGAGGCAAAGGCAGAGCTAAAGCGTACTTTGGAAACACGAGTACTACCCAATGAGAGGTATCTTAAGTTGGCTGTTAGGCCGGAATGGACTGGCCCAGGAGACTTCGGCATAGTCATCGATATGGAAAAAGGTGGAGAAGTTTTCTACGAGTACGAAGGAATGGTCGTTTTAGCAATAGATCCCGGCTTGGTAGAAAATCTTGAGAACTCGATCTTCGATTTTAAGGAGACTCCTCAAGGTCTCGGATTCACACTGGATGTTCACTGACCATGTTTCGAGATGGTCACGATGGAGTGGCTGGCTAGCTAAACCATAAGCATCGTAGGAAGTGCTGTATTATCACGCGGTGAGGTTCTCCCATGTCATACAAACTTGTTATCGCTGAGCCAGAGGATCCCGCGATGCAGACACCAGTGGTCTCAACTTGGCCTGCACGGATCCATCAAATTCTGCCTCAGGTTGAGGTTGAGTATTGTAGGTCGATGGATCATGCAAAGAAGGCCATCGCCAAGGCAGACGCTGCATATGGCGATATTACTCCAGAGCTATTTAGCCATGCCCAACGACTTCGGTGGATCCAGTCTCCTCAAGCAGGACCGAAGGCAGGCTACTATCACAATGCGCTTGTGGAAAGTGACGTGGTTGTTACAAACATGCGAGGAATCTTCAATGATCACATCGCTGCACATATCATGTCCTACGTCCTTAGCTTTGCCCGCGGGCTACATATCTATCGAGATCTGCAAAACGAGAAACGATGGCATTCGGGGGCTTCGACAGTCCATCTGCCAGAGGCGACTGCGGTCATCGTCGGGGTTGGAGGGATTGGTAGTGAGACTGGGCGTTTGTGCTCAGAGTTTGGAATGAAGGTAATCGGTGTCGACACACGACTTCAGGAACGCCCCCATTGGATAGATGAACTACATCGACCGAATGCATTGGATGACGTGATAGGCCGAGCCGATTTCCTTATAGTAACTGTTCCAGAAACACCAGATACTCAGGGACTCTTCAACCGGGCGAAGTTTAGGATCATGAAAAAGACAGCTTATTTCATCAACATAGGCCGCGGAGCCACAACTAGCCTCTCTGACCTCAGGGATGCAGTTGTGAGAGCTGAGATTGCTGGTGCAGCACTGGACGTTTACGAGGAAGAGCCCTTACCAATAACGCATCAGCTATGGAGTCTACCAAATGTGATAATGACGCCCCACGTCGCTGCAGCAGGTCCCTATATTGATGATCGTCGTACGGAAGTCTTCCTTGACAACTGCACTCGTTTCGCTGAAAACCAGTCAATGCGTAACGTCGTTGATAAGGACAAGTGGTTTTAGCCGTATCTTGCTTAACCGAACGATGTGCTAGACGGAGGGCAAGGGTGCAGAGTCGCCCATCTGGTCCATCCAGGCACGAATTCGAGCAGCCATGTCATGGATACGCTCGCGGTGGGCTGGGTTATTGTAAAGGTTCGTCATCTCATGAGGATCGGCAGACAAGTTATAAAGTTCGCTTTGATCAGTTGAACAGAGGTTCAGTTTCCAGCGGTCACTTGTGACAACGCTCCGCCAAGGCATCGCAACCATACGATTAATTGCTGCAGTTCCGAGGTTGCGATCCCCATAACCATTCCACTGTAGGAAAACATCGTTGTTGTTAAGTCTCTTCTCGCCCTTGAGCACCGGAGCAAGACTTTTCCCTTCGATGTGTCCAGGGATTGGATCTCCTACAAGGTCAAGTAACGTGGGCACTAGGTCAACAAGACTTATGCTGCCCTCGATACGTTTCTGGTTATGACTGATCCATGGCACGTGTATCAATAATGGTACCCTTGTAGCTTCCTCATAAAGAGTTCGTTTCTCAAGTATGCCGTGATCGCCGGCCATCTCACCGTGCTCGCTCGTGAAGACAATGATGGTATTTTCCGCCTCTCCAGATTCTTCAAGCGCTTGCAAAATACGACCCACATTACGATCGACAAGCGTTACGTTTGCAAAGTACTGCGCTCGTAGTTTTCTCCACCCGTCTTCGTTTGTTATGTCGTGAAAATCTCCACCTTCGACACCAAGGGGGTTTAAATTGCCAGATAGGTAGTAATCTGCCCGTAAGCGATTAACGAGAGCACCACTCTCGGGCCTCTTAAGAAAGGCAGGGCCGACAGGAAGGGTATTCGGGTTATAAAGGTCGTTTAACGGACCTGTATAGGGCGGGTGAGGCTCAAAAAAGCAGGTGAACAACATGTATGGAGGATCGGTGTGTTGGGAGTTATGGCGATCACGAATGAATCGACTTGCTTCGTTACCCAAATAAGACGCTTGGGTCAACTCTTCAGGCAGATTCGCATTTGCAGCCCACCCCTCATATGATATCCCTGTTGGTGGGTTAAAACCGTTTCTTCGAAGCCATCTGTCGTAGTCACACTCTAGAAATCGGTCTTCTTCATTGGATGGAATAGTTTCTCGCCAGTCTTCTATGCTTCTCCATTCCTCAAATCCATGTTGGGGTACGAGATCGTCTCCCAGATGCCACTTGCCGTAATACCCACAGAGGTATGTATCAGAAATCATTTCCGCTATCGTGTGAGTATCGGGGCCAAGCGTTATTCCATTGCGAATGAGACCCGTTGTCTGAGGGTACTGCCCGGTCAAGATTGACGCGCGAGACGGAGTGCATACTGGCTGAGAGACGTAGGCATTTTCGAAAACAAAACTACGCTCGGCGAGAGCGTTCAAATTAGGAGTCTCGATCCAGTCGTTACCATAAGCAGCGAGTGAATCTTGCCGCTGTTGGTCAGTCAGAATGAAGAGAATGTTGGGCTGATTGTTAGTCACCAATGACTATTTCCAGACATGCCCCGCTTGCTGAGGACGGACGGGCCGACGTAGAACGGGCCTTAGGCTTGTAACACCCATCAGATACTGATCGATACAACGAGCAACGTCACGTCCTTCGGCTATCGCCCAGACAACAAGTGACTGCCCTCTAGACATATCTCCGGCGGAGAATACTCTGGCAACACTAGTACGCATCTCATCATCTACAAGAACGTTACCACGTTGATCGAGGTCAAGATCCAACTGCTCAAGCATTCCTCCGTGCTCCGGATGCAAAAATCCCATTGCAAGCAGAACAAGATCAGCGTCCATTTCAAATTCGGTTCCGGGGACTGGCTCAGGTTGGCCGTTATTCCATGAGACGCTGGAACCGTGAAGTTTCTTGACGGTTCCATTTGATCCAGTCAGATTAGTAGTCACAATATTGTAGTCACGGACGCCACCTTCTTCGTGGGCGGACGATGATCTAAGGACCAGAGGCCACTGTGGCCATGGGTTATTCCCAGCTCTATCAGCAGGTGGTTCTGGCATAATCTCGAACTGATAAACTTCCTCTGCGCCCTGCCTATGCGCGGTTCCCAGGCAGTCGGCCCCTGTATCACCCCCACCAAGGATAACAACGCGTTTACCCTTCGCGTTAATGCGGATGCCGCTGTCCACTTCATAACCAGAATTAACACGATTCTGCTGCGTCAAATACTCCATTGCGAAGTGAACGCCATCCAGTTCCCGTCCGGGCACAGGTAAGTCACGAGCCTGCGTTGAGCCACCCGTCAAACAAACAGCATCGTATTGATCGAGTAAGTCATTTGCGTCAAAATCCTTGCCGACATCGGTGTTGGCCTCAAACTTGACGCCCTCAGCCTCCATCTGGTCTACGCGCCGCTGTACGACTTCCTTTTCAAGCTTGAAGTCGGGAATGCCCAAGCGCAGTAACCCCCCGATGTATTCTGACCTTTCATACACGGTGACCCAGTGTCCAGTACGGTTTAGCTGCTGCGCTGCAGCCATACCCGCTGGTCCTGAGCCGACGACAGCGACACTCTTACCGGTGCGAACTAAGGGTGGCTCAGGTTTTATCCATCCTTCTTGCCATCCTCGATCAGCGATACTTTTCTCAATGTATTCAATCGTGACGGGGTCGTCAGCCTCTACATGGTCTGTATAGTGGCGAGGGCGTCCTACAATGCATGCGGCCTCACAAGGGGCAGGACAAATACGACCCGTGAACTCAGGGAAATTATTGGTTGAGTGTAAGGAAATAAGTGCCTTGTCCCATTGATCTTCGTACACAAAGTCGTTCCAGTCAGGGATGATGTTGCCGAGAGGGCAGCCTGTATAGCTGTGGCACATGGGAACGGCACAATTCATACATCTACCCGCTTGGTGCCGAGCTTCCTGCGGGTCCCAGTCCAATAGGAACTCTTGCCAATCACGGACACGCTCCGGTACTGCACGCTTCGGTAGCGGTACACGTGCAAAATCTATGAATCCGGTTGGTTTACCCATAGTTGTAGGAGTTCACTGCGATTTTATCTGCTGAAATCGTCCAAGCTGACATCCGTGCTAAGTGGGAGTTTTGCATTTTCTGCCAGGGCTCTCTTGTAGTCGTGAGGCATGATTTTTACGAACTTGGGCAGCATGGCATCCCAATTAGAAAGAACGCGCTCAGCATTCGCACTACCGGTATTACTTAGATGCTCAGAGAGCAGGCGATGTAGGGAGTCGCGATCTTCCTGTGATTTGACACTCTCGAGGGCTACCATCTCGGTGTTGCATAAGCTTGAGAAGTCACCTTTTTCATCAAGAACGTATGCTTCTCCGCCACTCATACCAGCAGCGAAGTTTCGGCCTGTTGGCCCTAGTACAATTACCCGTCCACCTGTCATATACTCGCACCCATGGTCACCTACACCTTCGACTACAGCTTCTGCTCCACTATTGCGCACGCAGAACCGTTCGCCAGCAATTCCTCGGATAAACACTTTTCCGGCAGTTGCGCCATATAAACCTACGTTACCAACTATGGTGTTTTCTTCTGGCGTAAAAGTTGCAGCGTCCGGTGGCACGATGGCTACTTTACCACCAGAAAGGCCCTTACAAAAATAGTCATTGGCATCACCTTGAAGCCTGAATGAAATACCTGGGGAAAGGAATGCAGCAAAACTCTGTCCTGCGGACCCCCTTAGATCCAATTCGATAGTGTCTTCAGGTAACCCATCCTCACCGTAGCGTTTAGCCACCTGGTTACTCAACATCGTACCCAGTGTTCTGTTCTGGTTCCCAATGTTAAGTGTAAATTTCACTGGCTGGCCTTTTTGTAAGGCATCCGCGCACCTCTCAATAATCGTATTATCAATAGCGTGCTGAATACCGTGATCTTGCTTGTGGTCGGGGACAAAGTGGGTAGCAATTGACTCGGGCACATCAGGTCGGTGGAGTAGAGCAGAAAAATCCAGGCCGCGCGCCTTCCAATGATCAATCGCCTGTGTAGTATCAAGACGATCAACCCGGCCGACCATCTCGTTGATTGTCCGGAAACCCATCCGAGCCATGATCTCTCTTAACTGCTCCGCTATAAAGAAGAAATAGTTGATAACGTGCTCGGGTTGGCCCGTGAACTTCTGGCGAAGTATCGGGTCTTGGGTTGCGATGCCAACTGAGCAGGTATTGAGGTGGCACTTTCGGAGCATAATGCAGCCCATAACGACTAGGGGGGCTGTAGCCATACCAAACTCTTCAGCACCAAGAAGGCATGCGATTGCCACATCTCGACCTGTCTTTATCTGCCCGTCAGTCTGGACGACGATTCGGGAACGAAGGTTGTTCATCACCAGTACCTGCTGGGTCTCAGCTAAGCCAAGTTCCCAAGGCAAGCCTGCGTACTTAATAGAGGACTCGGGCGAGGCGCCAGTACCGCCGGAGTCGCCACTTATCAAAACCACGTCACCATGTCCTTTTGACACGCCGGCAGCAATGGTTCCCACCCCTGCTTCAGCCACGAGTTTCACATGAACTCTGGCCTCGGGATTTGAATTCTTAAGGTCGTGTATAAGCTGCGCCAAATCTTCGATAGAATAGATATCATGGTGCGGCGGAGGAGAAATCAACTCAACTCCAGGCGTTGAGTGGCGAACCCAGCCGATATATTCATCAACTTTATGTCCCGGGAGTTGTCCCCCTTCGCCTGGTTTTGATCCCTGCGCCATTTTGATCTGAAGATCGGTCGCATTGGCCAAGTAGGTTGCTGTAACACCAAACCGCCCGGAGGCCACTTGCTTCATTGCCGAGTTCCGAGATTCGCCATTTGGGTCAGGTTTGTAGCGTCTGAAATCTTCTCCGCCCTCACCCGTGTTGCTACGTGCCCCAATGCGATTCATCGCCACCGCCATCGTTTCGTGGGCCTCTCGACTAATTGAGCCTAAAGAGGCAGCGCCCGTCGCAAACCGCTTCACGATCTCCTTAGCTGGCTCAACTTCGTCAATCGGAATGGCTTTATCAGAATACTTAAACTCAAGTAAACCACGGATGGTGCATAACCGGCGATTGTAATCGTTTGCTTGAGAAGTAAACGCCTCGAAAGAGGAAGTGTCATTTGCTCTTGCAGCATATTGAAGGCTAGCGATCGTATCGGGGTTCCACATGTGGTACTCCCCATTGTGACGCCAGTAATAGAGTCCTCCTGGCGCTAGATCTAACTCGCCTACGATGTCACGTTCAGAGTAAGCAGCAGCGTGTCTGCGACAACTCTCTTGCTCAATCTCACCGATTCCAATCCCCCCAACCCGCGAGGGAGTCCAGGTGAAGTATTCATCCACAAACTCTTGGTTCAAGCCAACCGCTTCGAATATCTGTGCTCCACGGTAGCCTTGGAGTGTTGAGATACCCATCTTGGACATCACTTTCACTACTCCCTTAACTACAGCCTTGATATAGTTTTTTTGTGTGTCGTCGTGAAGGCTACTGCTTGTAGGGGTACTTTCGAGCTTGACTTGTGCAAGTGTTTCGAAAGCAAGGTAAGGGTTTATGGCTCCCGCTCCATACCCGAACAGCAACGCGAATTGTCCTACATCACGAGGCTCACCAGATTCAACAACAAGCCCAACCTTAGTACGTGTCCCTTGGCGAATAAGGTGGTGGTGGACACTAGATACTGCAAGGAGGCTTGGAATAGGCGCATGCTCTGCATCCGCAGCACGGTCAGATAGGATCAGGATTGTATGCCCTTGCTGTACTGCATCGCCAGCTTCTTTCCTGAGAGATTCGATAGCGTTCTTCAGAGAGCCCCTACCATCAGTTGGCCTAAAGACCGATGACAAGGTTTTGGCTTTGAGATTCCCTGAGTTCAGAGATCGAATTTTTTCAAGCTCGGCGTTCGTGAGAATCGGGGTTTTTAGCTTAAGCTGTGCAGATTGTAAGGGGGTCTGGTCAAACAAATTCCCCTCTGATCCTATGAAGGTTTCTACGGAGGTTACCAACTCCTCACGAATAGCATCGAGTGGGGGGTTGGATACCTGAGCGAACAACTGTTTGAAGTACCAGAACAACAAAGGTGTCTGGTCTGATAAAACTGCAAGTGGCGCGTCATTCCCCATTGAGCCGATGGGCTCGGATCCATTCTCACCCATTGGGGTAAGAACCATATTTACGTCTTCAAGAGTGTATCCAAATGCTGCCTGGCGTTGCGAGAGGGTCGTGAAGTCAGGGCCGTGGACGTCTGTAGGTTCTGGCAGGTCCTCCAATATCACTTTATTCTCGTTGAGCCACTGTTTGTAGGGTTGCTGATTAGCTAACTGGGCCTTGATCTCCTCATCTGGTATGAGTCTCTGTTCATTCAGGTCGAGAAGAAACATTCGGCCAGGCTGTATACGAGATTTGTATTTCACATCCTTGTCGGGAATGTCCAGTACTCCAGTCTCAGACGCCATGACCAGCACGTCATCTGATGTGACAAGGAAACGGCACGGCCTAAGTCCGTTACGGTCTAGAATCGCAGATATCTTTGTACCATCGGTGCCAATGATCAGTGCAGGGCCATCCCAGGGCTCCATCAGCCCAGAGTGATACTCGTAAAAGGCCTTCTTTTCTTCGTCCATAGGGATACCGTCCGTCCAAGCTTCAGGGATCATCATCATCATCGCGTGAGGTAAAGATCTGCCCGAAGCCAGTAGTAGCTCTAGCACGTTGTCAAAGGTTGCTGTATCACTTTGTGTAGGCGAAGTAATAACCGGTAGAAGTTTTTTGATCTCAGGGCCCAGGATGGGTGAATCTAGTGATGCTTCGCGGGCGGCCATCCAGTTCATGTTGCCGCGCAGCGTATTAATTTCACCGTTATGAATGACGTATCGGTACGGGTGTGCCAAACGCCAGGATCCAAGCGTATTAGTACTGAACCTAGAATGCACCATGGCGAATGCTGAGACCATATCTTGGTCGGCAAGATCACAGTAAAAACCCTCTAATTGATGCGCCAGAATCAATCCCTTGTAGACGATCGTATTGGAGGAAAGGCTGCAGATATAAAAGTCTTCATCCTCTGACAGAGTCAGGGAGCTAACAACATTCTCAATCTGTCGGCGAATAACGTACAGACGTAATTCAAAGGGAACGGGGTCGCAATTATTTGAATCAGGGGAAACGAAGAACTGGCGAATAGCTGGCATGACACCCTGAGCAAGTTCGCCTATTGCTTCTGGGCAGGTTGGTACGTCTCTCCATCCGAGGAATGAATAGCCTTCCTTGCGGACAGTACTTTCAATCACATCCTCACATTTCTTCCGTTCTTCGATGTCTTGTGGAAGAAAAACTGTTGCTACTGCATAGTTGCCCGGTGCTGGAAGGTCTATCCCTAGTTTTGCGGTCTCTCTAGCGAAGAATTCATGAGGAATCTGAATTAACAGGCCGGCGCCATCACCCGTGTCTGGGTCCGCACCTGCTGCTCCCCGGTGGCCAAGATTTATAAGTACTTCAAGGCCCTTAGCTATCATATCGTGAGACTTGAGTCCCTTGATATTAGCGACCAGCCCCACTCCGCAGGCATCGTGTTCGAACCAAGGGTCGTAAAGGCCTTGTTTGCGTAATCGCGGGAAATTTCTATTTAATTTTGTGTCGTTCATGTTTGCTAAAGCCTTGGCAGATACTCTTTGATCTCATAATCTGAGACTTGGGTTCGGTATCTGTCCCATTCAATCTTCTTGTTCCTGATGAAGCTATCAAACACGGGCGAGCCTAGTGCGTTTCTGACGAGGGTGCTTTTCTCGCTCTCCTCAATGGCCTCGCCTAGGCTTAATGGCAACGATTCTATGCCCATTGCGGTGCGCTGGGCGTCATTCATATCGAGAACGTTTGCCTCTGCGGATGGAGGCAACGGGTACTGATTAACAATACCTTCTAAGCCAGCTGCGAGCATGACGCTAAATGCCAGATAGGGGTTACATGCAGGATCAGGAGCACGGTATTCAATGCGTCTTGAGGCCTCCCGGCCTTCAGTATGAGAAGGAACACGAACGAGGTCGGCTCGGTTAGTCATCGCCCACGAGGCGTACATTGGTGCTTCATAGCCCAGTGGGTCCACCCCATTACTTCTTACTAACCGCTTGTACGAGTTAACCCATTGGTTGGTCACCAATGTGATCTCCCTAGCATGGTGTAGTAACCCTGCGATGAACCATTTAGCTTCATCAGACAGCCTTGCCGTGTCGCTGGCATCGTCGAAAGCATTGTTGTCACCTCTGAACAGTGACTGATGGGTGTGCATGCCACTTCCATTAATGCCATAAATCGGTTTGGGCATGAACGTAGCATAGTAACCACGGCTTACGGCGATCTCTTTGATTACCACGCGACAAGTCATAACAGTATCAGCCATGGTTAGAGCGTCCGTATGGCGCAGATCTATCTCGTGTTGTGAAGCTGATACCTCGTGGTGACTGAAGACCACAGGGATTTCAAGCTGTTCCAAAGCCAGGACGGTTTCACGACGTAGATTTGTCGCAAGATCGCCTGGGTCTTGATCAAAGTAACCACCGTCATCTAAACCTGTTGTGCTTGCGGAGTCCTTAAAGTAGAAATACTCGATCTCAGGGGCGACGTAGTAGGTGTATCCCAAGGTGGCAGCCCGCTCAACATTGCGCCTGAGGACGGCTCGAGGATCACCTTCAAACGGCTTTCCCTCAGGCGTAACTATGTCGCAGAACATCCTTGCGACGGCGTTGGTCTTGGGTCGCCACGGTAGCAGGCTGAAGGTAGTGGGATCCGGGAGGGCATACATGTCACTTTCTGAGGAGCGAGCGAATCCTTCTATTGAGGAGCCATCAAAGCTCATCCCCCTTATCAAGGCGGATTCTAACTCCTCTATTGTGACGGCGACGCCCTTTAGACTACCAAGTATGTCGGTGAACCAAAGACGGACAAACTTGACGTCATTCTCACGGGCTTTCCGGAGGACATATTCGACCTCCTTTGCGTCTCGCTTTAACATATGCGTAATTTGGGAGTTAAATCGTTGGTTGAAAAAAGCCGTCCGCCCCATAACGAGGCGGGAAACAGCGAAAGGTCATTATATTGCCAGATAAGATTGATGTCAATCATAGTGAAGGAACACCCTCTTCTGCCTAGTGGATGTAATATATATTCGAATTACCAAGGGAGCACATCATGCGCAAGCAACGAACGATTTATCACAACGATGCCCGTCACTATCACCTGTGGCTCCATGATCCTCCGATACGTTTAAAAGATGCCCAAAGACCTGTAGATGATGTTGCCGGAACGGGCGTTGACACCTTCAGTTATTGCGTCGAACGAGGTGATGGAGCTTTCTACCCAACGAAGGTTGGCCTCTTGTTCGGTACTGATAAACAACCTTTCAGCAGCTCCATTACCTGGCATGCCTGGGAGGCGTTCCGGAGTTTGTCGGATGATGGTTACGATCCTCTACAGATTCTGATTGACAGAGCACATGAAAAAGGAATGGAGTTCTGGGCGGATCTCAGACTTGCCCAATACGGGGGTATGGATCCAAAGTTTGCCATCGAAAACGGAGGGAGATACTTTGCAGAGACCGGGGTAAGAGAGCATTTCTCAGCCATGTCCCGTGAGCTCGTAGTGGACTATAACAGTGATGGACTAGAGCTCGACTTTACGATTGCAAATGGTACGCATCACTCTTATCTCCGTCCTGAGGATGTGGAGCAGTACACTTCCGTGATCACGGAGTGGGTTAAGAGCGTATCTGAGATGGTTAAACGTTTTTCGGGCCCCCAATGTGCCATAGGGGCCCGAGTCTACCCCCTTGAAGAGACCAACCTGCGACAGGGGCTTGATGTGAGAGAATGGCTTGCGAATGGGATATTGGACTTCGTAGTTCCAATGCAGTATGAGTACAATTCTCTAGATCCAAACATGCCGTTTGATTGGCTTATCGAAGCTGCCCACCTCAATCAGGCCTCAGTCTATGGGATGTTGCAGCCGTATGTGCCCGTTCAAGAAGTTTCCCTACAAAAAGATAATCGCCACCATGCGCCCCAAGACATGATGAGGGCAACGGCAGCGAGCTATTGGGACAGGGGTGTGGACGGTTTATACACTTGGTTCATGCGGTGGCCGCATGGTAGTGATGAGCGCACCCTGCTAACGGATATTAGCGACCCTGATTTGATCAGCGAGAAAGACAAAAGGTTCTTCGTACTACGCCGATCACAGGATCCAGACAGTGCGTCTTATGGTGCGGGTCTTCCTATAGAGATTCCTCACGCTGATTCCAAACCTCGGGCCGTCAGCATTTACGTAGCAGATGATGTCCGCGCCACACCAGGTAACAGAGTTAAGTCTGTGAAGCTGATCGTATCCACCACAAATATGGTTGGATTAGATGGGTTTGAGGTAATGCTTAACGGAGAGTCGGTTTTAGGCGAAACGTGTACACGTGACTTTGCTCATAACACCCCGCATCTGGCCCCCCGGGGTTTGGAATTGACTTTTGAACTAAAGAGTGTTGTACCGATACATGGATGGAACGTCGTTGAACTATCATTGAATTCACGCCCCAAGGGGTTTGAAGGAGGCATGATCGTTGAAGGTGTCGAACTCTTGGTTGAGTATGCGCCATACCCGACGTCGCACAGAGTAGCGAAAGAATGATTGATTGGCTGAAAGCAGTTCTGGGTATCGCAGATGACAACGAAAAGTTTGTGACGCTCACCGATCCGATGCCCGAGCCAGAGGCAGAGATGTGGGCTCAGCGTCTACGTGCAGTTGGTATAGGAGCAGCCGTGCAGAATCTAGGACTTCCTCCCTATACCAGCTCGATGAGTAACAACTACACCGTATCAATTCGAGCTATCGATGTTACTCGAGCGTGCGGGGTCTTGGGTGAGGAGAGCACTGATCGATCTGATGTCGGGTAATGAGGATTCAATGGATAAAAGGTAGCTTGTTTGGGGTGATTGATATTTCATCAGTGTCTTCTTGTCCCCAACTTCTTTGCTATTTGGGTAAGCACGTATACAATCCGTTCCGGTAATCGACAGGGAGGATTTGGTCAGATGCCAACGCGCTACAAAGTACCACCTGAATTACAGGTGCGAGTGCAACATCAATCCGTTCGGTCTACAGCGGCTAAGATACTTCACTCTGCGGGAGTGCCTGTAGCGGAGGCGGATGAAGCGGCAGACGTTCTAGTTACAGCCGATCTACGGGGGATAGATTCCCATGGTGTCTCCAACCATGTGCCTCTTTACATAGAATACTACAGCACGGGTGCGTTGAATCCGCGGCCAAACTGGAGTGTGTCTCGGGAGACTCGCAGCACTGCCACTATTGATGCGGATAAGGGTCTTGGTATCGCGCTAGGCAGACGGGCTATGCAGATGGCCGTTGATAAGGCGAAGGATGTAGGGATGGGAGTGGTAACAATGAGTAATAGTGGCCACCTTGGTGCAGTAGGACACTTCTCCATGATTGCAGCTGAGCAAGATATGATCGGCATGACGATGACATGTGGTGGCATGTTAATGGCACCAACTTTTGGTGCCGAAGCAAGGTTCGGTACGAACCCCATAGGAGTCGCGGCTCCAGCTAACAAGGAACCAGCGTTCCTCTTCGATGCTGCTACCTCCAGCGTCGCTTACAACAAGATTCTTTTGATCGAACGACTTGGACTGCCTGTACCGGCAGGCTGGTTAACCGATGAAAAGGGTGATCCCATTATGGAGGAAACTGAAGTTCCTCCACTTGGCAAGTTCATGGTACCCCCGGTAGGGAGTACACGTGAAATAGGATCACATAAGGGCTATGGCCTCGCAACGATGGTGGAGATACTGACGGCGCTATTATCGGGCATGCAACCATCAATGGTTGAGGGGTATAAACCAGGTGCACCACACCGGAATTACTTTGCAGCCTACGACATCGCTGCTTTTAGTGAGGTAGACGTGTTCAAGGAAAACATGGATCAGATGCTTAGGACCCTTCGAGAGACGAAGCCGGCTCCCGGGGAGGAGCGAGTGCTCTATCCAGGAATGCTTGAGCATGAAGCAGAGATTGATAGGCGTGCTAACGGGATACCCCTTCACCACGAAATTGTCACCTGGCTAGACACCAAGGCATCGGTGATTGGAGCACCCGCGCTCGAACGATCTTAACGGATGCATGTTCATGGCACAGTCTATGATGAGACTGAGAGCGGTATCCCTGCCGTACTTGTTTCCAATGGCGAAGAGGTGGTATTCACCAACTCAAAAGGCGAGTATGAAATAGTAGCTGAGCCAGGAGTTCATACCTTCATATTTGTGTCTGTGCCAGATACGTATCGTCCTGCGCACACCTTCTACCACCCTATTCCCAGCAGTGTAAAAACCCCCGTAAATTTTACGCTAGTAACAGACCTTGAAAGGGCTAATGAGGAGTTTCTTCTCGCACAAATTACTGATACGCATGTCCGTGCTGAGTCGTATTACCGTCCACAGGGGGCGTGGTTGGGGCCGGAAACCGGCCCGCGATTAACACAGGACCTGAACCAAATCGAAAGGGACTCTAACCCCGGGTTAATACTTGCGACAGGTGATCTAACAGATACAGGTACTATGCCAGAACTGGAACTTTGGCGAGATTCTACTGCTCCAGTTAGGACCCCCATCTACCCTGTTTATGGAGGGCATGATGGGGAGGAAGAGATGCGGACTCAAGGCGGGGATCGCGACAAATATGAGTATATAGAAGGTATCAGTTGTGTCCAGAACTACCAAAGGGTGATAGGGCCGTTTTATTACAGTTTTAACTGGGGTGGACGCCACTTTATTGCGTTTTCGAAGGAAGATTCATACCTGACGACTACGGACCGTGATCGGAAGGATAGTTGGCTGATTAATGATCTGTCCAGCCAGCCCGAGGGTATTGAAAATGTAGTTTTCATGCACACGCCCCCGGCGGAAGAATTCCTTGACATGATCGTAACCCACAACGTTAAGTTGATCTTGTTCGGGCACACTCATTCTAGTAAAGCCTTTCAATATAAGGGTATGGCGGTTGGTGGGCCAACACCTCTATGTTTCGGTGGTTATGATACAAACGCTCGCGGGTACAGACTGGTTAGATTTACCAGCCATGGCTTTGATTTTGACCTTGTTCAGCAAACGACAAAACAAAGACCAAGTGTGAGGCCGATCAATATCTCATTGAGTGAGCAAGAGTCCCTGAAACAGAGTTGGGAAACACAGTTACCCGGCCCAACCCACCGAGCGGAGCCAGTTCGTGTCGGCGATACTTACATATACAGTGTCACCGATGACAACCTGCGTGGCTATGGTGGAGTCTATGCAATTGACGTCAATTCGGGTGACCAACGCTGGAAGGTTCCAACCGATAGTTCAATTAAAAATAGTGTCTCGGTTGATCACGAAGGTGTTGTAGTAGGAGTCTCGATCACGGGCAGAGCCTATGCTATTGACACCAGTTCAGGTGAATTGGTGTGGCAGAGAGACCTTCCAGGGTATCCATTCCGCTGGATTTACTCTCGCCCGGCAATAGCTGATGGAATTGTCTATTTTGGAGGAAAAGCTGGGTATCAGGCGCTTGATGTAGAGACTGGTGAGCAGGTTTGGTACAAGGTACTCACCGTACCAAAAGGTAGCGGGGATCCTGTCGGTGATGGGTGGGGCAGCTACCCTGGCCCAATCACGTACGGAGGATTACTTATCCTGCATCTGAGCGGAATAGGGTTGGTAGCCCTCGATCGCGAAAAATGTGAGATTGTTTGGCTGAATCCTCTCGAAGTGACCCACTACTACTCGAACCCTGTACTCATGGATGATTTAATTATCTGTGGAGGTTCCTATGGGAATCTGGCGGCGGTGCAGGCTGGTACCGGCGAAACTGTATGGCAGAGATCCATTCATGGTGCTCAATACCCTACCAATATCGTGATATGTGATGGCAGGATGTACCTTACGACTAACCAAGGGGCTGTGCAACGCTTGGATCTCGCGTCTCATAGGACCTATTGGGACTTTCAATCTGGGGACGACCTGCTCAACATGAATCCCTTTCGCCGTGAAGTAATCTCGTTGCTAGCGAGGCCAGTTCAACATGGCAACTCCCTACTGATCGCAGGCGTAGATGGCGTGCTCTATACCTTGGATACCGAAACCGGGCAGAGGGTTTCTACCACTCAATTCCCTGTTCCGATAGCCGCAGCACCAGGGTTAGATAAAGAGAGTATTGTGATTGCGACGTGGGATGGTCACTTGAGGGGATTCTGGCGTTAAGGGCAAGAAGAATTACCAGGATGGAGCGAAGTCAGAGTCACTGTTGTTCGTCAAGCGTCGTTGTTTGTCTCCGTTAGCATCCATTACGAAAAGCTCCGAGTCACCATCAAGGTGCGAGACAAAAGCAATCTTTTTCCCGTTAGGCGACCAAGCCGGAGATTCATCAATCACATCGTTATGTGTAAGTCGGCTGAGTTCCTCTAATTCATTGTCAGCACCTACGGTGATAACGTAAATCTCCGAGTTGCCGTCGCGATCACTCGCGAAGGCAATCCTCCGACCGTCAGGTGCCCAGTCGATATCGGATACAAGGGAAGCAGATTGAGTTACCCTGGTTGCCTTCCCTCCTTCAGAGTTCATCACGTAAAGCTCTGGGGCTCCATCGCGCAAGGAAACGAAAGCGATCTTGTCACCCGTGGGTGACCAAACGGCATCTAAATCATTTTGGTCTGTTAACCTGAACTCGTTTACGCCGTCTGGGTTTCGCGTATAAAGCCCAATATGGGGCCCAGATCTCACTCCAAATACAACGGAGTCCCCACGAGGCGACCAGCCCCCCACGTGTTGGGCCTCAATCTTTGTAAGGAGCATCTTTTCGGTCCCGTCTGAATGGCTAACATATACATGGCTAGAGGAGGGCGTCGACCTCACATATGCAAGCCGGTTATTTCTGGGAGACCATTGCACGTCTTCATGGTTACCTCCATCCTCCGAGACCTTGGTTCGGTCCTTACCATTGATACGTATTACCTCTACAGATTGGTCAGATCCCTCATCGGCCAAGAATGCCACGTGTCGTGCATTGGGTGAGAGTCTTGGGGAATGCTCTGGCTGAGGA
Source organism: SAR202 cluster bacterium (assembly GCA_022448725.1). Taxonomy (GTDB): domain Bacteria; phylum Chloroflexota; class Dehalococcoidia; order Lucifugimonadales; family VXLM01; genus VXLM01. The sequence continues at coordinate 22,337 of JAKUTR010000013.1, forward strand.
GACTTAGTTAAGTTTTTCTGTTCTCCACCATCAGGACTGACCGCATAAATCTCAAGGTTTCCGTCACGATCCGAGGTAAATACTATCGGCGGGGTGCTTGATCCACACGCTACCATTAGCAATAAAAAAGCGTTCCCCGCGAGTAGGGAGATACGTTGGGAAAGGTTCATGATCACCCTGCCTGCTTATATAGTCTTAAACTTGTCTCAAACTTTCATGGGGAATTGCAAGGGGATACAGGGTGTTGGATTGGGCAGTGATATCTTGCAGTAAGGCACTTGCGTTAGCATGAAAACGTCGTATTGCGATAGGACGCTAGTTGACGGAAGCTAAAATCTTTGCTTTTCTAGCAAGGATCCCTCTGTTGTGGGTTACTTGAATAGAGAGTGGTTAAAGGTCCAGACTGTAGGACTGTGTGGTATTGCACGGAGCTTAAAACAGAGTAGGCATTAGGAGATGAAATTATGATCACCGACTATGGTAATTCGTACATCGTTTGGACTAGCTCCCAAAACCCCGAAGACGATAGAGTCCCAGGCCATATGCCTTGGGACAACACGGTCCGGATACTTCTCGATTCGCGGTGTTGGATTACAAACGAGGATACTAAGGAGACAACCGTCTACAATCTTATCTCTCCCTGTCGGACAGAGTGGATGTACCGTGATGACGTACTTTGGCAACAGCCCAATCGTGAATACAGCGGCATTTTCTCTGAGAAGGAAACTCTCTCAGGGCATATATCCGCTGAGCCTCATCAAGAGTTTGGAGGTGACTGGCGTGAGGTAAAATTAACAACAGATGGCTATAAGCGCTACGAGTTTGTGATACGACACCATCGATCCACCTACAGGCTCGAAAATGACGCTGAGACCGTTAAGGCAACGATGGATTACTTGCCCATCATAGCTCACACAGAGATATGGAGTCCTGATGAAAAACTTCGAGCCATTATCGAGTACCCAATAAGGACAATGAACGTGGCGCTTGATCACGGCAGGATACAGGTAGACACTGGGCCAGTTATCTACCCAGACCTGATCACCAATACCCGGCGGGATATTGAGCGACTCCACTGGGCATTTGTTTGCTACAACACGGATGATGTTGCTGAATTCGTGCTCCGCGGCCCGACTACTTTGACATCGAATAGCGGTGATATAGGCACGTACATCGATTATTCCGAGGTTCGGCGAACTCCGATGAGGAACTCGTTCTATGCGGTGAATGTGTAAGTGAGCATCCTCCTGAACTTTCCGTCCGCTAGGAGGAAGATTAGAGGCTGGGATCGATAAGAAATAATCGTGGGCCATATTCGCGATAAACTTAGCAAGTCACAATAAGGCCGGCTGAAATTCTTACGAATACCTGCGTAGTTCTTACTTGAGCCTTCCCGCCGCCAGTGCAAGGCTAGCCTGTACTACTAATTCAATAGCATACTCATTACTTGTAGCACTTGTGTTGATTACAAGATGATAGAGACTGGGTGAATCAGGGTCGTTAATATTGAAGTAGCGCTTGTAGTAGTCGCCTCTAGCATTGTCACGCGCTTTGATGGTCCGCTCAGCATCTTTTTTGGTGAGCTGATCAATCTCCATAACACGCTCAACCCTGTCGTCCCACTCTGCGATGGTGCCAACTCTCAAGGCGGTAGGGACATCTTTTAGGATGTAAGGGCTTCCGCGGCCAACGATTACGACATTGCCGGTCTTTGCAAGGGTGTGGATGATGTCTGTTAAGGCCGTTATGTAGAGGGAGTCGTCAAGTTCGTGACCTTGTGTAATCCTAGGCTGTGGCAACTCCTCAAATTCTTCTGTTAACAGGGATACAGCAGATGATCCAAAATAAGGGTCACCGCTTGCGGAAGTTACAGCGGAACGCTCAAGCACGTTTTGGACGACACGAAGGAATCGCTCTCCATGGGTTAAGATTCGCTCCTCCCGATCATGTAGCGCCTCCACAGTTGCTCCAATCTTGCGAGCTGCCCTTGTGAGGATGAGGCGATCAACGTAATCCGACCCAAGACGTTCTGCAATCGTTGGCCCTAGTTTTCTAGCGCCACCGCCGGTGAGTCCGCTGAGGCTTACGATTGGCAAATAGCACCTCCAAATGTTGATGTGGAGAGTAGCTATCCAATAATAGCAGACGATCGGCTATTAGAGTATCGATGTATTTGGAATGACACCGTTTTTATATAGAAGCTGTTGGATAAGGTCAACCAATGGCTTGCCGTAGGGTTAGCTCTGCGCGGTTGAGCGGCGACGCTTAACCTAATCCTAATTAGGTATAACAGCATGCGCCGCGCTGAGGCAAGTTTCCGTACTATCCAACGGAGAGTGACCAGTACTTAGGGACAGATGTTTTGCGGTTACTTAGCCACGTGAGGGTATGTGCCAATTGGAGCGTTGTAGGCGTACGGTCTGTGTGCTATGCTTTGTGAAGAATTTTGCAATCCCTGGGGCCCGCGATTTGACCGTAGCTAACGAGGACCTTAGAGACCGTATACGGCAGGCTATCAAGCGCCAAGAACGGCCCACTGTTACCGTACTGTCGTCGCTTCTTGCAACCCAGGACGAGTTCGGATATATCCCTCGCGAAGCGATTGAAGAGATCGCCGTCTACACTGGTGCAAGCACTAACGATGTCTGGGGTGTTGCATCCTTCTATAAAAACTTCCAGTTCACTGAACCTAATGAACACGTTATTGAGATCTGCTGGGGGCCTTCCTGTCACATCATGGGGGCGCCCGAAATTATCGAAGAAGCAGCGGAAGTGCTGGGCATAGAAGGTGAAGGAGATTCAGTTGATGGCAAAGGAACATTGCGCTACAACACGTGTCTTGGAGCATGCGCACGAGCTCCTGTTATTAGTATCGACCATCAGCTCTACGGACGCATGACAGCGAAAAAAGCAGTTGAAAAGATAAAGAGCCTCTAGCGATATGTTTTCTTACGACGAACTTAAGGGTACAGCCGACCAGCGTTGGAAAGACTTAACGCAGGGTGACATGCCATGGATACGCGTTGGAACAGAGATGAATGGCCATGCCGCTGGTGGATTTCAAGTGATCGACGCTATTCGAAGTGAATTGGGTGCGAGGAACATTGCGGCTTATGTCGATGAGGTAGGAACGCTGGGGCTCTCATATGCTGAGCCTATAGTAGATGTTCTGAAGCCCGGTAGAAGATCACGGCTACTTTTCCGAGATGTGCTAGTCGACGATCTGCCAGAGATCATTGACAAGTATATTGTTAACGACTCTGTCCCTGGTAATAAGGCGTTTGCCTATTTAGGGGAAGAACCTATCCAAGGGGTGCCCGATCTGCGTACGATCCCTCAGTATGGGATGCAGCAGCGGGTCGCTATGCGGAACGCTGGGCACATTGCCCCGGCTGATATATATCAATATATCGCAAACGACGGATATGCAGCCTTGAATAAGGCGCTATTTGAGATTGGGGCGGACACAGTTATCGAGGAAATGAAGGCATCGAACCTCCGAGGTCGTGGAGGTGCAGGCTTTCCTACGGGGCTTAAATGGAGCTTCATGGTGAATTCCCCTGGGCCGATTAAATACATTGCGTGTAACTGTGAAGAAGGTGACCCAGGAGCATTTAATGATAAGGCTATTTTAGAAAGTGATCCACACACCTTGCTTGAGGGAATGTTACTAGCTGGATTCTCGACTGGGGCTTCCAACGGGTTCGTCTTTATTAGACACGGCCATGATGGTCCTATTGATCGTACTGAACGGGCTATTGAACAGGCGTACGAATTGGGAATCTTGGGCAAGAACATCATGGGCAGTGACTTCAGTTTCGATATCGAGGTTAGCCTCACAGGGGACTCCTACGTGGCAGGGGAAGAGACAGCACTGATGGAATCGATCGAAGGCAAGAGATCAATGCCTAGGTTTAAGCCGCCGTTCCCTGCGGCAGCTGGAATCTGGCAGAAACCAACTACTATCAACAATGTGAAGACCCTGGCATATGCACCACAGATCATCCTAAATGGGAGCGAGTGGTTCTCTGGAATTGGGACCGAAAAGAGTACAGGGACAGCGATTGCCTGCCTGACTGGACATATTGCATACCCTGGCATTTATGAAGTGCCGATGGGTCTTACCATAGGTCAGGTCATCAACACCGTGGGTGGAGGGGTACCAGGCGGGAAGAGTCTGAAACTTTTACAAACAGGAGGACCACTCGGTGGTGTTCTTGGCCCCGATAGCCTTGATGTAAAAATCGACTTTGATGATATGGCCGCTGCCGGTGCAATCTTTGGATCTGGCGGTCTGATCGTAGGCAATGAAGATACTTCCGTCGTCGATCTGATTCGTGTGCTGGTCACTTTTTGTCAGTACGAGTCGTGTGGCAAATGCTTCCCCTGTCGTTTAGGTATGACACAGCTTCTAGATATAATGGAGCGGATCGCTCGTTTCGAAGGGAAGCCGGAAGACCTTGACGTATGTGAGCGACTTGGAAAAACGATGCAGATAGGTTCTCTGTGTGCCCATGGCCAGCTTGGGTTTAACCCCATTAAATCTGCCCTCACTCACTTTATCAGCGAGTTTGAAGAGCATTTGAACGAACGTCGTGATCCGACTGGACGAACATCCACTAAATTCTTCTCCCCCAAAGCCACTCGGCCCTATTCTGAAGACTTTAGGGAAGTGCAGCCATTGGAGGTGATTAGTAGTCTGTAATGATAAGCCGGCCCACGGCGACTAAGTAGGACAGACAAAATAATTATGCCAGAACACATAACCATTGAAATTGACGGGACCAAGGTGCAAGCCGAGGCAGGGACGAATGTCCTTCAGGCAGCGATGGACGCTGGAGTATACGTGCCTTACCTATGCTACTACCCGGGGATGAAGTCGTTCGGAGCATGCCGGATGTGTGTTGTTGAGATTGATGGACCCCGAGGGACCGAGACGGCAGCTTCGTGCACCGTCCCGGTGGGTCCGGATATGGTCGTTCGCACGCGTACTGATGATGTTCAGGATCTCCGCAGAAACATCATGGACTTGCTAATTTCCGAACATCCACACGGATGTCTTAACTGCCACCGCGTTGACCTTTGCGGTCCGCAGGATATCTGCCTGCGGCATGTCGGAGTGAATGACCGTTGCGTGACATGTCCCAAGAACGAGCGGTGTGAACTCAAAGACACTGTCCGTTGGCTTGAAATGGAACTTGATACTGAACTCACGTACAACAACCGGCATCTCCCGCAGCAGGTGAATGACCCGTTTTGGGACATGGACCTCAACCTGTGCATCGTTTGTGGCAGATGTGTCCGGGCGTGCGATGAAATCAGAGGCGACAATGCCCTGGCGTTTGTTGATCGAGGTGGTAAAGGGCTGATAGGAACGTCTATCGGGACCTCGCTTTTGGAGTCAGGGTGTGAATTCTGTGGAGCATGCATTGATGTCTGTCCTACCGGCGCACTTGTTGAACGCGACCACAAATGGGATAAAGCGGTTACTACTTATCAAAGCACCTGCAACAATTGTGCTGTTGGCTGCCAAGTCAAACTTGAAGTGGATAAGCGTAACCAGCTAATTCGAACTATTGGAGATCTACATGGTGCTCCGAACCAGGGCCAGCTTTGTGTGAAGGGCAAATTCGGCCTTGAATACGTTAATGACAAGCGGCGGCTGAGAACACCCCTCATACGCAGAGGCGAAGATCTAGAAGAGACTACTTTAACGAGTGCTCTTGATTTTGCTGCTGCTGAACTTGCGAAATACAGAGGGGAAGGATTTGCTCTGATAGCTTCTCCTCGACACGCCAATGAGGATCTCTACATCGCCCAAAAGTTTTCACGTGTGGTTATGGAGAGTAACAACGTTGACGTCTCATCCAATCTCCGCCCAGAGTTGTTTCCTGCCCTCGGCGAGATGCTTGGATACCCAGCGGCGACTAACACAATATGGGATCTAGAACTCGCAAAGAGCTTCCTTGTTGTATCCAGCAACATGACAGAAGAGCAGAACGTTACGGCTATACCTATTAAAAAGGCTTTAAAGACAGGAGCCAAACTTTTAGTCATAGACCAACGCGAGACAGAATTGACTCGCTATGCTGACCTATGGCTCCGTCCACGACCTGGTACAGAGACAGCTCTCATAGGTGGTATGTTGCGAGTCATTGTTGATGAATCGCTGGATGATCATGAATTTCTGTCAAAAGGAGTCAATGGAGTAACGGATTTTAAAAATAGCCTCTGGGAGTTTGACCTGATGCAGGTTGAACAGATCACATCCATCTCGCGGGAACAAATCCAACAGGCTGCTCGAATTTTTGTTGAGAATGGCCCTGGAGCAATACTGTACGGTCTTGAGACGGTCGAGCCAGTAGATAGGGACGCTTGCGTCAGAAGCCTCATTGATCTAGCCATTATAACTGGGAGTGTAGCAAAGCAGGCAGCAGGTACTGGTTTATATCCACTGTATGCTGGCGCTAATGAGCAAGGTGCGAGAGACATGGGTTGCGTTCCTAGTCATTTGCCAGGACATAGTCTCGTTAATGAGGAGTCTGCGATCGATAGGTTCAACCGCGAATGGGCCACTGTGCTGCCTTCAAATCCAGGCGTTGGTGTTCGGGAAATCACAGAGAAGATAACCAGCGGCCAGATTGAAGCGATGTTTCTCTTGGGGAATAGTGAAAACTTCAAAAATGGAACCATGGGTGAATTCATTGATGCTCTGGGGGATCTAAAGTTTCTTGTTGTGGCAGATACTTTCGCTAGTGAGATCACTGAGGTAGCGGATGTGGTTCTACCAGCAGCCACATTTGCAGAAGAGCAAGGTACGTTCACAAATATGGAGCGGAGGGTCCAGCTAACACAAAGAGCGATTACTGCCAAAGGAGAAGAAGATTCCGCTTGGCGTATCCTGGGACAGATCGCGCGTCGAATAGGTGTTAACGGGTTTGACCATCCCAATTCCGAGGATGTTTTTGAAGAAATCCGAGGCATGGTGGCTCTCTACGGTGGGATCACGCACGAGCGGCTGGCAAAGGGAGGGGTACAATGGCCATGTCCGGCTATTGACACCTCCGAATCATCTGCCCCACATACTGAAGGTAGCCAAGACAAATTATCGCTCACGCCGATAGAGTTCCCAGAACCTCAAGGAGAGATCGACCCCAGTAGTGAGTATCCACTGACACTCGCGCATGGGCGCGTGTTGCGAGAGCCGGATAGGAAGATGGAGATTGATCTTGTAGATAAGCGCAACATCATCGTGCGAGAAGAGATACTCGAGGTACACCCAGAGGATGCTCTTGTGTTGGGACTATCTGTAGGTGATGTGATTGATGTGGTTTCCGAGCGAGAGAGGATTAGAGGTGTCGTTGATACCACGAGTCCTCTCAAAGGGGTGGTTTCAACGACAACTCTTTTTGGTAGTCGCCTACTAGATATCAATCAAGGTGCGACCCCCGATCCAATGATTGAGTTTGGCGCCTTGCCGCTAATCCCCGTTCGTATTGAGAAAGTAGCAGCCCAACCTATCGAAGCTGCAGCTGACTAGGGCGTCGCTATATTGCAACCTGAAGAGGTCAGAAGAACACAATTTGAAATCAATATTGGACCGTGTGATTCGTTATTTAAGATTCCTAGATTGGGACATACACACGGTAACAATAAGGATAAATAGCAGCCTAAGACCTGGGAGAACATGTGACACCAACTAAACGACAGTTCAACTCGAAACCCAAGACCGTTGAGGCTAAGGTGCTAAAACGGAAAGATGTCACGGATGAGCTTCTTTTGATTTGGGTAAAGCGTCCTGAAGGCCTGAGTTTCAAGGCAGGGCAGTACTGCACGATAGGGATTGGTGGTATCGAGCGGGCCTATTCCATTGCCTCAGCACCGTATGAAGAGGATTTGGAGTTGTTCGTTGAATTGGTTCCGTTACCAGAGGGGAATCTCACTCCGTTAATTTGGGAACTTAACGAGGGTGACGTTGTGACGATCCGACCGCGTGCAAAGGGAATTTTCACCTTCAAATCTGACAAGCCCAATCAGTTAATGGTTGCAACCGTTACTGGGGTCGTGCCATTTGTAAGTATAGTTCGTCAATACCTACACGATGATGATTCAGGCCACCATTTCTATATTCTTGAAGGGGCTAGTTACTTTGATGAACTTACATATGATACTGAGCTACATGAACTAGCGAAACAACACCCGGATGTAATCACCTTTATTCCAACTGTGAGCAGACCGTCGGAAGAACGTAACCTGGGCTGGCTGGGGCAAACAGGCAGGGTAAATAGCATCGTTAATCAATACGTTGAAGAGTTTAGTCTCAGCGATGATGATACAGTCATCTATGCCTGTGGCCACCCCGACATGATAGAGGATGTTAAGGACCAGTTTCTCCCCAAAGGGTTCCAGGTTGAGGAAGAACGTTTTTGGAAACAGGATGACTAGATAGATGGTCGTCCGGGTAAAGGCAGTCCAACTGTGTGAATCGAGTCCAGAGTCTGGTTAGCAGGCGGTTCATTTGGCTCTATAACAAGTCTATTTTGGGAGGATACGCTACCCAAAATAAATAGATTGTTGTTACAACAGTGCGACTAAGCGTGTACTCCATGTACTATGATGCCAGACATTGAAGAAATCCCCGAGAGGTGAAAGATTGACGACGAGCTATGAATCCAACGTAGTCCTATCAACCAAAGAATACGATGTTGTTGGCAGCCGCCCTATTCGCCATGATGGTGCGGATAAGGTAACTGGATCTGCTAAATACGGCGCAGACACCTCACCTACAGGATTGATCTATGGAAAGATCCTCAGGAGTCCCCACGCCCATGCACGTATCGTCTCGATTGACACGAACGGGGCCGAGGCACTGGCTACAACGCGCGCAATTGTCACCGGCGCAGATTTTACTGGTGGTGATGGGGAGAAGGAAACAAGAGACCTTCGTGAGAGCGTTATGGCTACGCGTAAAGTTTTGTATAAAGGACACCCGATCGTGGGCGTTGCTGCTACAAGTCCTCATGATGCGGAAGAGGCAATAAAGTTAATCAAAATTGAGTACGAGATTTTGCCGCATGTGTTGACCGCACCGGATGCTATGTCAAAAGCTGCACCGATTCTGCATGAAGATAATCGCTCTGAGTACAGTGGTGATGACGTACCTACCAATGTTGAGGAGTATATTCACCACCAGAAAGGAGATATCGCGAAAGGTTTTGCCAGGGCTGATGTTGTGGTCGAACGTGAATACAACACGGCTACTGTGCATCAGGGATACATTGAACCCCAAAACACGACTGTAATTTGGGGTAAAGATGGTCGGGTCCGCATTTGGTGTAGTACACAAGGCCCCTTTGACGTTCGCGACGCAACGGCGAAAGCACTCGGATTGGAAGAATCAGAGGTAGTGTTAACTCCACAGGAAATCGGGGGAGGTTTCGGTGGTAAGTTTGACCCCTACGGAGCCCCAGTAGCTGCTTTGCTCTCGAAAAAGACAAATCGGCCCGTTAAGATTGTAATGACTAGGAGTGAAGACTTAGAGGCTAGCGGTCCGACTCCAGGATCCTTTATCAAAGTCAAAATGGGCTGTACGAAAAAGGGTGAACTGGTTGCGGCACAGGCTTACATGGCATACGAATCGGGAGCCTATTCTGGATCCATGATTAGTGCTGGAACGATGTGCGTGTTCGCCCCTTACGAGTGTGAGAATATGGAGGTTCAGGGTTTCGGAGTCTTTGTAAACAAGCCATCAACCAATGCATACCGAGCCCCTGGTGCGACCAACGCTGAGTTTGCCTCTGAGTCGGTGATCGATGAGCTAGCGGCTAAAACAGGTATTGATCCGGTAGAGTTCCGCATGTTAAATGCAGCTACCGAGGGCACTCGACGTGTGGACGGACCCGTCTTTCCTACAATCGGTCTAACGGATGTTCTTGACAGTATCAAGAACCATCCACACTATAGTGCACCATTGGAGGGTCCTAATACGGGACGGGGGATTGCGGTGGGCTGGTGGGTAAACGGAGGTGGCCCGTCAAGTGTGACCATAAATATAAACTCTGATGGCACATGTAGCCTCATTGAAGGTTCGCCGGATATTGGAGGTACTCGTACTTCCATCTCAATGCAGGCTGCGGAAGTTCTAGGAATCCCCGTTGAGGATATCAATCCCATGGTTGTAAGTACCGACGAGGTAGGTTATACAGCGGGCACAGGTGGTAGTCGGGTTACGTTTGCGACAGGTATGGCTGCCCACAATGCTGCTCAAGACGTGAAGCGCCAGATGGAGAAGCGTGCGGCAAAGATCTGGGATGTAAACTCCGAGTCTGTGGAAATGACTTCAGGAGTGATACGTTCCAAAGCCGATAATGAACTTAGCATGACTTTCAAAGAACTGGCAGCTGAAATGAACAACACTGGCGAACCGATCGTGGGACGAGCAACAGTAGATGCTGGTGGTGTTGGGTCCGCTTACTGTGGGAATATCGTTGATCTCCATGTGGATACTGAGACCGGGAAGGTCAACATTTTGCGATTTACTGCTGTTCAGGATGTTGGCAAGGCGATTCATCCCTCTTACGTTGAAGGGCAAATGCAAGGAGGTAGTGTACAAGGGATTGGATGGGCCCTCAATGAGGAATACTTCATGGGGGATGATGGTAGTATGGCTAATAGTACCTTCCTAGACTACCGTATTCCTGTTGCAAACGATCTTCCAATGATTGACACGGTAATCGTTGAGACTGCTAACCCTGGCCATCCTTTTGGTGTCCGCGGAGTTGGTGAAGTGAACATCGTTCCCCCTCCGGCTGCCATTGCGAATGCGATTAATAACGCTATTGGTGTTCGTATGAATGTCCTTCCAATGAGCCCAGTAAATATCATGAATAATATTTGGAGAAACGATGGATAAACGGGAGTCGTTGGATAATCAAAAACGAAGCTGAAGCGGTGCCCTGGTATCTGCGTAAGTATGCTTGGTGAGATCAGAGCGAGGTGCAAGATGGCAACTGTATTCATACCCCCGCTAATGCAGAAACTGACGGGTGGTGAGCGGACTGTAGATGTAGAAGGGAAAAACGTCCGCGAGGTGATCAATAACCTTGAAGTACTACACCCAGGCACAAGGGAGAGGCTTGTGGACGGGTTTAAGCTCAAGCCTAACATCTCTGTAGCTGTCGATGGAGAGACTACTCCGATCGGTATGCTCGAGAAAGTGGGGGAAGACTCAGAGGTACATTTTTTGCCAGCGATCGGTGGAGGGTAGTCACTACTCGATGTTGAGTACCGAACAAGCCGAGCACTATAGGGTCTTTCGATTCGTGATACTTAGGTAATCCCTAAGTAATCAAGAGACTGCTAAGCATCCTAAACCTCGTTTGGACTGGATACGCAAGTTGAATGACCTTTTTGCAATGCCGGACGGACAAGCCGGATTCAAGGCTGCCGCCGAAGATGGCAAATGGAAAATTGTGCCTACTTTACAATCTGGTAATTCAAATTAGCGTTAGTTAGCGCTTTGAATACTGTTCCTTTTTACGTGCACGCCTAAGTCCGTACTTCTTGCTCTCTTTCTCCCTAGAATCACGAGTAAGAAGGCCCGCCTTTTTTAGCGGGGATCTAAGCGCGGGGTCAGCCTCGGTAAGAGCACGCGAAATGCCATGCTTTATGGCTCCGGCCTGGGAAACTATACCGCCACCGGAGACTTTGGCTACCACTCGGAACTGTCCTACAGTGTTTGTGACTTCAAAAGGATGATTAATTGTTTCCTGCCAGGACGTCCAGGTATAAACCTCTTCCATGGGCTTGCCATTTACGAGATGGGCGCCACGTTCCATGTAGATTCTCACTTGGGCAACGGAGGTCTTCCGACGTCCGGTACCGTAGTAGTATTGCTGCTGGTTAACCAACTATTCCTCCTGTTCCTGTGAGCCCACGCGGTTGATGAGCTGTGATTGATGGGGGTGATCAGATCCCGCGTATACTTTCATGCGTTTGAGCATTCTAGCGCCGAGCTTGTTCTTTGGGAGCATACCTTTCACTGCATGAGTTATGGCTCGCTCTGGTTGCTTCTCAAGAACTGCTGCAAGAGTTTGCTCGTTTATCCCACCACGATACCCGCTATAGCGGTAGTATTTCTTCTGGTCGAGTTTATCACCCGTAACGAGAATTTTCTGAGCGTTTATCACAACTACAAAATCCCCTACGTGGCGGTATGGAACGTAAGTGGGCTTGTGTTTGCCCATCAGCAAAGTAGCAATTCTTGACGCTAACCGACCAAGAGTCTCGCCGTTAGCATCTATAAGATGCCAACTGGCTTCATCCACGGCGTTTTTTGTTGTTTCCACTGTCATTCGTCTCTCCGTTTATTCTAGAACTGTTTATATGTTACTTCCACTAGGCAGAGGCCATGGGCTGGTAGAGAATGTGCCACAGCGTCTGTAGGATTGCCATCGATTAGATCAGAGAACGTCTCCAAGGGTAATTTCCCGCGCCCCACGTCCACTAGTGCCCCACTCATCCGCCGGACCTGATGAGGCAAGAAGGCGTTACCGTATATTTCAATTTCTATTATCTCTCCTAGCGTGCGGACCTCTGTGCGAAATATCTCTCTAACCGTGCTAGCTCTTAGGTCTTCTAGCGGGCCGGCGAACCTAGCGAAGTCATGGATTCCTTCAAACTCTTTTGAGGCACGACTCATACTATAAAGGTCCAGCTGTTGAGCGACTCGGTAGACGGTCCTTCGGTTCAATGGTGATCGTGTGGAGTCTCTCTCAATACTGTAAATGTAACGGCGGCCGGTTGCCCACCGTCTTGGATCAAAGTCCGGGGAAGTTTTGCGACCACACTTAACGGATATGTCATCCGGCAGGTAGAAGTTTAAGCCTCGTATGAGGGAGCTAGTCTCTTCTGTCGACATGGTGTCGAAAGCTATGACCTGTCCTTTAGCGTGAACTCCTGCATCAGTGCGGCCCGCCGAATTTATACGGACCCGTTCGCCACTGAACCTATGTATTGCGTTTTCGATCTCCTCCTGTATGGTGCGGGTGTTTTTCTGATACTGAAAACCACTGTAGGCAGTTCCGTCGTATTCAATTGTTAGTGCTACCCTCATACCCTATTGGGGTGAGAGGGCCTACTCAACGAGTTCTAGTAGGGCCATTGGAGCCGCATCACCACTCCTAGCACCTATTTTCACAATTCGAGTGTACCCTCCGGGCCGGTTCTCGTACCTTGGTCCCAGTTCATCAAATAGCTTATCAACAACCTTACTATCAGTTAAGAAAGAAGCAGCTAGCCTTCGCTGATGCAGCGACCCTTTCTTACCTCTTGTAATAACCTTTTCAGCTAGGCGGCGTATTTCTTTCGCCTTCGGCTCAGTGGTTTTCATAGACTCGTTACGTAGGAGATCAGTCACGGCAGTACGCATCATCGACATTCGGTGGGCTGTTGGGCGCCCAAGTTTTCGACCTGCAACCTTATGTCTCACAGTATAATCTCCCTTCAGCCTGTATTGACTTTAGCTTTCAGTCTCGTCCGCGTCCTCGGTGCCAGTGGTCCCATCAGAAGTGTCTCCTGCTAGGTCGGGGTCGAGTTCGGCTGGCATGAGTTCTAACTCACGAAGTTTGCCGTAGAGTTCGTTTAAAGACTTTTCGCCGAAGTTACGTATTTCTAGAAGATCAGGACGTTTTAGCTCCAGTACCTGGCCCACCTTATCGATGCTAGCACGCTTGAGGCAGTTGAGTGTCCTAGACGACAGATCAAGTTTCTCCACTTCTGTGTTGTATTGCTCTGGTGTTAACAACAGAGCCGCCGGTGTGCCAGCTTGATCCTCTTCTCCACCCCTGTGAGTATTTGCAAACAGGAAGAAGCTTTCGACCAGGGCACTCCCTGCTTGGCGCATAGCATCAACAGGAGAGATGGATCCGTCGGTCCATACTTCCACGATTAGCCGTTCTAGGTCAGTTCGCTGCCCAACGCGTGTGTTCTCAATGGAGTAGTTGACTTTGAGAATGGGGGTGTAGACTGCGTCCACTGGTAGAACGCCGATGGGGAGGCCTTCGCCCTTTGTGGCCTCATCGTATCCGGTCCCACGTTCCACATTTAGCTCAATGGATAATGTAGCATCGTCCGAGTCCAGAGTAGCTATATGCCACTCTGGGTTAACAACTTCAAAGTCAGAGGATGCCATAATATCTCCAGCTGACACCTCTCCCTGACCCGCAACTTCAAGCCGTAATTTGCCTGGCCTGTCTACTGATGACCTCAGGCGTACGCCTTTGATATTTATCAATATATCGGAGACTTGCTCTTTGACGTTGGGGATGGTGGTGTACTCATGAAGTACGCCATCAATCTTTACCCAAGTAACCGCCGAGCCGGTCAGGGAGCTGTATAGAACCCTGCGCAGAGGGTTCCCAAGAGTCATTCCATATCCCTGTAGCAGTGGTGCGATAAGAAACTTACCGTACCGGTCAGTTTCTTCCTCTACCTCAATCCGCGGAACGGGTTCTGGTTCGCTCTCGGCTGGCATCGTCTCTGGTGATGTTAGTATGTCAAACTCTACCATTTTTCAGGAGACTCCTTCGAAATTTCGCACTCCAACGACTGTGGTATGCGCCTCATCTTCATCTGCTTATCCTGACTTCCCTCATTACTTGGAATAGAACTCTACAATTAGACGTACGTCGACTCCAGAGTCGTTTTCGGACGCATCGGGAATAGAAAGCACCTCACCTTTTAGGTCAGAGGGTTCCAACTGTAGCCAGCTTGGGACAGGTCGTTTAGGCAGTCCATCTGTCAGGGCTTGGACGAACTCAGGGACGGTGTCGCCGTCTACCCTGTTCCAGGTGATAACGTCACCAACCTTTATAAGGTAGGAGGGGATGTTGACGCGCCTGCCGTTGACGTTGAAATGGCCGTGGTTGACCAGCTGGCGTCCCTGCTTACGCGAATCAGCGAAAGAGAGTCGATAAACGACGTTGTCCAGCCGCTGTTCAAGTGTGCTTAGCAACAAGTCGCCTGTGACACCCTTAGTGTCCCTGGCTTCCTCAAAGTACTTTCTAAACTGGCGTTCCAGTACACCGTAGGTGAAGCGAGCCTTCTGTTTCTCGCGGAGTTGTACGGCCCAGTCTGAGGACCGTGGGCGCCTTCGTGACGGTTCTCCCGGAGGCCGTTTGCGGCGCTCAACGCCACACTTTTGAGAGTAGCACCGGTCGCCTTTCAAGAATAGTTTTTCGCCAATCCGTCGGCATTGACGGCATGATGCATCGGTATATCTAGCCATAATTCTACTCGAACACTCTCCTTTTAAGCACCCTAATACGTTATAAGGGCCCCATCTCTTGGTCTAACTTCTATGTCTGATACTAGCTGCAATTTTTGATTCTTTGTTTGGTGAGCGATTTTCGCCCGAAAGATTTAAGTTATCCATGCATCGAAGCAATCTACTGACGTCGGCGTTTTCTCGGTCGACATCCATTGTGAGGAATAGGTGTCACGTCCCGAATGGTAGTTACGCGCATACCTGCCGCTATTAGTGCCCTAATGGCTGCCTCACGTCCGGCACCCGGGCCTCGCACGAAAACATCAACCTGACGAAGTCCGCTATCCATGCCCTTTCGAGCAGCTACCTCTCCTGCTCTCTGGGCAGCGAATGCAGTCGACTTTCGGGAGCCTCGGAACAGACCGACCGAGCCCGAACTACTCCATGCGAGGACATTTCCCTGAGGATCTGTCAAGGTGATGATAGTGTTATTGTAGGTCGATTGGACGTAGGCCCGTCCGACCGGGACGGTTTTTCTCTCTCGGCGTCGAGTTCTTGTTCTTGGCATACAGCCCTTCCTTACTTCGTAACTTGTCTTCTACCTGCTACGGGCACCCGGCGTCCACGTTTACCACGCGCATTTGTTTTTGTGCGCTGGCCACGAACGGGAAGACCGCGGCGGTGTCGTAGACCTCGGTATGTACCTATATCGATTAGACGCCTAATGTTAAGGTTGATCTCACGGCGAAGATCTCCTTCTACTAACTTTCCGTCAACGAATTCTCTGATGCGAGTTAACTCTGCCTCAGTCAGATCACTAACCTTAGGATTGCCATCGATACCTGCCTTCACAATGATATCTTTAGCTTGCGCAGGACCGATACCGTAGATCTTGGTAAGTGAGATTGCCACTCGCTTGTTATCTGGTATGTTGACACCTGAGATGATAGCCATATGTCCTCCTTAGCTAACCTTGCCGCTGCTTATGTCTGAGGTTGTCGCAGGTAACCATAACCCTGCCATGGCGCCGGACAATTCGGCACTTGGCACATCTCGTTTTCACTGACGCTGATACTTTCACGTCACACCTACCATTCTAAAATCGGTATGTAATTCTTCCTCGACTAAGATCGTATGGCGACAACTCTACTAGTACTCTGTCGCCTGGGAGGACCCTGATGTAGTTCATCTTGAGCTTACCAGAGATATAGGCTAGAACCTCATGCCCATTAGCGAGTTCTACTCGAAAAGTCGCGTTACGGAGAGACTCTATGACTTTTCCTTCAACGGCTATTGCTTCTTTCTTTCCTTTCGGCATGTGATTATTCCAGTAAGGGATTGACCGCGGTTAGCACTTCTGGTCCGTCTTCAGTTATGGCAATAGTATCTTCGAAATGTGCAGATAGGCTGCCGTCGGCAGTCACTACGGTCCATCCGTCATTCATCAATTCTGTTTCCCAAGACCCGATATTCAACATAGGTTCTATGGCAATCGTCATGCCTGACCGCAGCATTGGCCCTCGGCCTGGGGTGCCATAGTTGGGCACCTGAGGTTCCTCATGGAGGGATCTGCCGATTCCATGACCGACGTATTGACGAACGACGCCGTAACCAAAGGACTCCGCGAAATTCTGTATAGCATGAGAAATATCCCCGATTCGATTCCCAGGTAGGCATAAAGCAATAGCTCGCTTAAGGGACTTCTCAGTTGTATCAATGAGGTGGTGTGTCTTGCTGGGGACATCGCCTACGTTGATAGTGAATGCAGTGTCGCTATGGAACCCTCCTACAACCGCACCCAGATCGATGCTGACCACGTCTCCTGTCTGGATCACCCTCTTATTAGATGGGATACCATGTACGATTTCATTGTTAATGGAGAAGCAAATGGTAGCAGGGAAGCCGTAAAGCCCTTTGAAGGACGGTATGGCACCGAGCTTGCGGATTTCCTTCTCAGCAATTTGATCAATTTCCCCAGAAGTCATTCCGGGAGAGAGAGATTTTCTAAGGTGGGCTTTTGTCAAAGCAGCAACAGTCCCAGCCTCGCGCATGAGGCTTAACTCTCTCGAGGACTTCAGCGTTATCCCCGAAGGATTCTCAACGTTTATTGTTGCGGTACAATCGATGACCAGTTACTCCCTTTGTATGTTTAAAACGCCAAACGTATATCGTAGCACACCAAACTATGTGAGCGCCTCTATAAAGGCCTGTCCGACCATTTTAATACTCTGCTCACCATCGACCTCTCTAAGAACGCCAGCAATTGAATAATAATTTACCAATGGAACTGTCTGATTAAAAAAAACCTCTAGCCTCTTTGCCACTGCATCAGGTTTATCATCGCCCCTCTGGTATAGGTCGCCTTCACAATCAGCGCATACTCCGTCTTCGGGGGGCGGATTTGATATCTTGTGGTAGGTACGATTACAGTTGTTGCATACAACACGTCCTGCTAGTCTCCGGACGAGCTCATCCTGGGAAACATTTACATAGAGAACCCTATCTATGGCCTCTTCCCCTAGTCTCTTGTCTAGCACTGTTGCCTGATTCAAAGTTCGGGGGAAGCCGTCCAGTAGGAAACCTTCCCTGGTAGCTTCCTTGGAAATCCATTCCATTACCATGCGTATGGTAATGGAATCGGGAACCAAAACTCCCTTCTTCATATATGAGTCTGCCAATTGGCCTAGCTCAGTTTCCTGCTGTAAGTGATCACGGAACAGGTCACCAGATGCTACCTTCGGAACTCCGAGGTGATCAGCGACCCTGGTTGCTTGCGTACCCTTCCCAGCTCCTGGGGGACCCAAAAGTATTATTCTCATGCTTAAGCGCCTACCGTAGGAACCCTTCGTAATTGCGCATTAATAATTGAGCTTCAAGCTGGCGCATAGTATCCAGAGCTACGCCAACCATAATTAACAAGCTCGTACTACTTAATGTTAGGGCACGGACGTTGGTTATCTCCTGAAAGATAAATGGCAAAATAGCTACTGTTCCTAGGAAGAGAGCGCCTCCCACAGTGATACGAATCACAACTCTCGTGAGGTAGTCTTGGGTAGGTTTGCCGGGTCGTATACCAGGTATGAATCCGCCGTTACGTTGCAAGGTTTCGGCTAGGTTCTGCTGCTGGAATATCACTAGTGTGTAGAAGAAAGTGAAGGCCAAAGTTAGGAAAAACACCGCTACCCAATAAGGGGCTCTTGACGGATCCATAGCATCCCCGAAGAATTGGATCGCACGTAGGAAGATGTTAGTAGTCATTGGGTCGCGAAAATAGCTGGCGACCGTCACGGGGAGAATTATGATGGAGAATGAGAAAATGAGAGGAATCATACCCGCTGAATTTACGCGCAGCGGCAAATGGCTTGAGCCACTTTGTCGCTGCATGCGTCCACCCCTGAATACACTGCGGCCATACTGGACGGGGATGCGTCTCTGCGCCTCAGTGAACAAAACTATTAGCATGATTGTAGCGAAGCCCATAAGTGCCAGGAGTAACAAGCCTGCGGCTTGATCGCTCTCGAGGAAGCCTTGTCCTATCTGAGAGGGGAATTGGGCTACGATACCTCCGAAAATGATTAACGATATCCCATTCCCTAGCCCGCGTTCAGTTATTAGTTCCCCTAGCCATACCAGAAACATTGTTCCAGCAACCATTGAGCAGATCATCGCTAATGTCGGCAGATTGATACCAAGGTCAATAATTGGCAATACCCCAGATTGTTGTAACAAACTAAGCTGACCCCACCCTTGAAAAACGGCGACGGGTACAGCGAGGTAATGAGTGACTTGGTTGATTCGCTGGCGTCCATACTCCCCCTCTTGAGAGAGAGCCTTGAGTTGAGGAACAACTGGGGTCAGAATTTGCATTACGATGGATGAAGTGATGTAAGGGTAAACGCCCAAAGCTGCAATGCTGAGGTTCGAAAGGGCTCCGCCACTGAAAAGGTCCAAGAAGCCAAGTAGGGCCTGTTGCTCAAACGCCTGTGCGAGTGCTTGTACGTCAACCCCGGGGACAGGCACGTGAGCTACAAAACGGAAGACGACCAACATAGCTAATGTGAAAAGGATCTTTGCTCGCAGGTCAGGGACCCGCATAGCATCGATCATCGACTGAATCAGTTGTGGACGTGAGACCTCTTGGGTCCTTGCAGCTGGTGTCTGGCGCAAGCTACACCTCCCTTACGCTGCCACCCGCCGCTTCGATCTTTCGTTTAGCTGACTCTGAGAAACTGTTCGCTTCTACAGTCAATGGGATCGTGATCTCGCCACGGCCCAGCACCTTAACCGGCTTGCTAAGGTCTTTCACGATGCCGGAGGAAACCATTAATCCGAGCGTAACCTCTGTCCCAGTTTCAAACCCTGTAAGAATATCAATGTTGACCGGGGCGTATTCTGTGCGAAATATGTTAGTAAACCCTCTAAGTGAAGGCATTCCCTTGATGAGGCGTTGCTGACCACCCTCAAATCCAGGGCGAACCCCTCCTCCGCTACGGGAGTTTTGGCCCTTAATACCTCGTCCTGAGTATGTGCCTGTACCTCGGGCATTGCCACGCCCGATTCGTTTGCGATTTTTTTTGGCCCCTTGCGGGGAACGTAATTCGTGCTGTTTCATAATTTTTTAGGTTACCTATCCAAGCGATTCATATGTGTTAGACGCTCAGGACTTCTCCTCTACTTCCACCATGTGCTGCACTTTAGAGACCATGCCACGAATGGATGGTGTGTCTTCGTGTTCCACGGTGTGGTTGAGTCGATGTAGACCGAGACTGGCGATGGTCTTACGCTGATCGCGCGAGTAGCCAATCCCGCTTTTTCGCCAAGTAACCATTATTTTACTCATTTTTCTCGTTAGCATTGCTATCTTGGTCAGAAGTTGTAGAGGACGTTGCTAACTGTTGTCTCTTTGCAAATTCAACCTCTGGTATTTTCATAGATGCTAACCCGTAGAAAGCTGCTTTCACAGCGTTTATTGGGTTAGAACTTCGTCGCGTTTTTGTGACGATGTCCTTGACTCCCGCTAGTTCAACTACTGCTCGGACAGCCCCACCCGCAATAACACCAGTACCTGGCGGAGCTGGTCTCATCATCACTTCTGAGGCTTCGTACTTGTACACAATCTCATGCGGGATCGTACTATCATCAAGCGAGATAGTGATCATGTTGCGTTTAGCTTTTGAGACACCCTTGCGAACAGCGTCTGGTACGGCACTTGCCTTGCCCCGTCCGATGCCAACGGTGCCTTTACCATCACCGATTACAACATCAGCAGCAAAGCTGAGGTTACGGCCGCCCTTCACAACCTTTGTCACTCGAGAGATGTTAACTACACGTTCCTGAAACTCTGAGTCTTCGGCGTCATTACCTTGGTATGAAAAATTGGGTGAGACCATCTAGAAAGTTAGTCCTCCTTTACGGGCAGCGTCGGCCAGCGCCTTGACACGACCTTGGTATTGGTAGCCACCACGATCAAACACAACGGCCTTTACTCCCTTTTTCTTGGCGCGGGATGCGACTAAATTGCCGACGAGGGTTGAAACGTCTGCTTTTCGTTTACCTGAGATCTCAGACTGCACATCTGAATCAAGACTTGAGGCTGCAATAAGAGTCTCACCTTTGGTATCGTCAATTATCTGTGCATAGATGTGGTTCAAACTACGGAAAACCGCTAGGCGTGGCCTATCTGCTGTGCCATGTATTTTGCGTCGTACGCGAACGTGCCGCGCTAGTCGTCTCGATGTGTTAGTTGTTTTAGACATTGTATCTAGGCTATCCCTGCTCGTGCGCTCTTACCAGGTTTCAATCGTACCTGCTCGCCTACGTATCTGATACCTTTACCCTTGTAGGATTCTGGTGGTCGCACCTTTCGTATTTCAGCGGCAGTCTGTCCAACTAGTTGTTTGTCGATTCCTCTCACATGAATTAGGTTTTGGCCCTCGACCTCAAGAGCGATTCCATCACGAGGTTGTATCTCAACGGTATGACTCAGCATCACGCTCAGACTGATCCCTTTCCCACTTTGCTGCACACGATACCCTACACCAACCAGTTCCAAGGATTTCGAGAATCCTTCCAAAACCCCTATTACCATATTTGATATTAGGCTGCGAGTGAGCCCGTGAAGAGCGCGATGATTCCGCTCATCCGAAGGCCTCTGGACGGTGACAACTCCCTCAGCGGTCGAGATACTCATGTCGGGATTGAAGGATTGAGTTAAAGATCCCTTGGGTCCCTTAACGGTCACTTTGCTCCCATTCAGAGTAACGTCGACTTCAGAAGGTATTGATACAGGCTGGTTACCTACTCTAGACATCTTTTCATCCTTACCATACGTAACACATAAGCTCTCCACCGACTCCTTCAAGTCGTGCCTTGGCGCCAGTCATTAACCCACGGGATGTCGATAGGATTGCTACACCAAGGCCACCATAATACCGAGGGATTTCACCCTTCTTAACATACACCCGTAGACCAGGCCTGCTAACACGTTTTAGGCCAGTGATAGCCGACTCATTTTCTTCCCGGTAGTGTAGTTTAACTACGATCGCGCCCTGGGCCGAAGCCTCATCGTCTATATCAAAGCCCTCGATGAAGCCTTCTTCCTTCAAGATTTGAGCAATAGCAGCCTTTGTACCGGATTTAGGTATCGACACCGTGTCGTGCCGCACCATGACGGCGTTCCGGATACGGGTCAGCATGTCGGATATTGGGTCTGTGACAGGCATCGGTTTCTCCTATGCTGCTTCCGACATGTCCGTCGATGCGAAGGGCATGCCCATTAGCTCTAAAAGTCTAAATCCCTCTCGGTCGCTCCGTGCGGTGGTGGTGATCACGATTTGCATCGGTCGTAACCGATCAATTGAGTTGTAGTCAATCTCTGGGAAAATCACCTGTTCTTGGATACCAAGCGCAAAGTTACCCCGTCCGTCGAATGACTTTCGTGATACACCACGGAAATCTCGTATGCGAGGTAGTGATGAACTGACCAGCCGATCGAAGAACTCATACATCCTGCGTCCACGGAGTGTTACCTTGAGTCCCATCGGCATTCCATCACGAACTTTGAAATTAGCGATGGATCTCCTTGCTTTGGTAGTTACAGGATTCTGACCAGTGATTGAGCGTAGGTCCTTAGTAGCAGATTCAAAGACACGAGAGTTCGTTTGTGCTTCCTTGCCGATCCCTATGTTAACAATGATCTTTTCGAGACCAGGGATCTGCATCGCGCTAGTGTACTCAAAGTCTTTCATTAGCTGCGGACCAATTTCCGCTCGGTAACGTTCTAAAAGGCGAGGCACATTAGGCAGTTTTGCCTGAGTTGGTGTCGCACCCGCGTCTTTCTTCTGAGTGTCCTTTTTGGCAACAGTCTTCTTGGCGGCAGTCTTTTTGGCAACAGTCTTCTTGGCGGCAGTCTTTTTGGCAACAGTCTTCTTGGCAACACTTTTCTTCGTAGTGCTGCTGGCTGCTTTTTTAGTTGCTGGCTGCTTTTGTTTTGGCTTGTCTTCGGTCGTCACTCGATCACTTCCTCACAGTCTTTACATGTACGTGCTTTTGATCCGTCTGCTAGCCGACGCATACCAACGCGAGTCGGTTCGTTAGATATCGGGCAGATCAACATGACGTTCGCAATTGGGACGGAAAGCTCTTTTTGAACGATCCCTGTTTGCCGGAGTTGAGGGTTCGGTTTCATATGTCGGCTAACGATATTTACCCCCTCAACCATCAATCTACCCTTGTCTGCAAAGATTCGCTGAACACGACCTGTCCGACCACGGTCACGTCCCTTCGTTACTAGCACGTTATCATCTACACGTATCTTCATTTCACAACACCTCGGGTGCTAAGGAGACGATACGCATGAAGTTATTCTCACGTAGTTCCCTAGCCACAGGACCAAAGATACGGGTTCCCCTGGGCTGTTGGCCGTCTTCGTCAATGATAACGGCGGCGTTCTCATCAAAGCGAATGTGAGAGCCATCCGCGCGCCTAGTCGGTTTAGCCGTACGAACTATGACAGCTCGAATGACCTCTCCTTGCTTAACAGCCGCAGCGGGCGTGGCTTCCTTCACAGACGCCACGATGATGTCCCCTAGGCCGGCGTACTGACGTCCGCTCCCGCCAGGAACTCCAATACAACTGATAATTTTCGCCCCCGAGTTATCCGCTACCTTTAGTCTGCTATATATCTGAATCACTATTTTGCCTGCTCTTCTTGAGGAGTGTCAGGGTTTTCTACGGGACTCTCAGATCGCATTGGAGTTTCAACAAGGGGCTGAATTATCCCGACGTCGCCCACAGAAGTAATTTCGTCTGGCGAAACCTCTGCGATATCTTCACGCTGAATAATTTCTGAGATTTTCCACCGCTTGGTACGAGACAAAGGTCGCGTCTCGATAATACGGACAGTGTCGCCCAAGCGCGTAGAGTTAGCCTCATCGTGCACGTTGAATCGCGTCCGCCTCCTCATGGACTTTTTATAAAGTCTGTGTGTCGACCGCCACTCAACCTCAACTATGCGAGTTTTCGCAGTAGTGTCGCGGACGATTTTACCTACGCGTGTTTTTCTGCGTTCAAAGCTCATTGTGTAACTCTTGCCAATTCTCTTTCTCTGATGATTGTTTTTATTCTTGCTAGCCGTTTACGGGATTTGCGAATCGCGTTAACATCTGAAAGTTGCATTGTTGCTGATTGGAACCGCAGGTTCATCAATTCTCGGTGAGTTGACTCCAAATCCTCGGACAGATCCACGTCGTTGAGTCCTCTAAGATCGTCTATCTCTGACATGCGGCGTCCTTATATCCCTTGTACTGAAACGACTTTTGTATCTAAAGGCAGCTTAGCAGAGGCTAGCTTCAGTGCCTCTTTAGCTTCGTCCTCTGGGACCCCGGCTAGTTCGAAAATAATTCTTCCGGGCTTAACAACAGCAACCCAGTGATCAACTGCCCCTTTTCCCTTTCCCATGCGGGTTTCAGCGGCTCGAGCAGTCACAGATTTATCAGGAAATACTCTAATCCAAACTCTGCCACCTCTTCTGGCGTAGCGAGTAATAACTCGTCTTGCTGCCTCAATCTGCCTGGAAGTTACCCAAGCAGGTGTCGTAGCCTTGAGACCGAATTCACCAAAGTTGAGGGTGCTCCCAGATACGGCAAGACCTTTCATGCGCCCCCGCTGTTTGTTACGGTATTTAACTCTCTTGGGCTGAAGCACCGTCACCCTCCTTTGGAATAGCCTCTTCTTCCTGTCGGGCTAGATCCTCAGCTCGCAACGTCACCTCAATTGGGGAAAGGTCCTCTTCAATATCGTCCTCAACCTTAGGCTCTGGCAGGATCTCGCCTTTGAAAATCCAAACCTTGACACCAATACGGCCAAAGTCAGTAGCTGCCTCTGCGATATCAAAATCGATATCTGCACGAAGCGTATGGAGCGGTACACGCCCCTCCATGACCTTCTCTGTGCGTGCGATGTCTGCTCCACCCAATCTACCCGAACAGATGACTTTTACACCTTGTGCTCCGGCCTGGATAGTTCTACCAACCGCCTGACGCATAGCTCGTCGGAATGCTATGCGGCGCTCCAGTTGGTCAGCGATATTGCGAGCGACTAGGTAAGCATTCAATTCGGGGTGGCGTATTTCCTGAACGTTCAGTCTTACTCTACTACTACTGAGAGCTTCAAGATCTTTACGAAGTTGGTCTACCTTCTGTCCACCGCGGCCGATCACTATGCCGGGTCTGGCTGTATGGATCGCGATAACCATCTCAATGGAGCCCCGCTCTACTTCGATGCCCGAGATACCAGCATCTGCGTTGTCTTCAAGTATGTGGCTGCGCAGGCGAATATCTTCCGCGACGAGGTCACGGTAGTCAGCAGGCTTCGCTGCGAACCACCGGGACTGCCAATCCTTGACAATACCGAGCCGAAATCCTGTGGGATGTGTCTTTTGACCCATTCTATTCCTCACCCTCGTCAACTACGACGGTTACATGACTGTTACGGCGGATTATCTTGGTACCGCGACCTCGAGCCCTGGCCCGAAATCGGAGAGTTTTTGGTCCTGCATTTGCGTATATTTCCACGATGCGCAGTCGTGCTTGTTGAGACATAAGTTCATTCTCAGCGTTCGCGGATGCCGAGCGGACGATTTTAGCGACCTGATGTGCAGCTGGCGATTGCATAAAGTCGAGAACATTGAGGGCGTCGTTTACCATGCGCCCTCTAACGAGGTCGATTATAGGCACCATCTTCTTAACTGATACGCCTGTATTCTTTGCTGTTGCACTGATCGCCATATACTTTACTCTACTGTGGTCGTCCTCTCTGTATTTCTTGAGTGGCCCCGAAATGTGCGTGTCGGGGCAAATTCTCCAAGCTTGTGCCCCACCATGTTCTCAGTAATGAAGAGTGGGATATGCCTACGACCATCGTGAACTGCTATAGTCAGGCCCAGCATGTTTGGCATGATTGTCGAAGCCCGGGACCAGGTTTGAATAACTGCGTTTGTACCACTCCTCTGGACAGTGTCTATTTTTTTCAACAGCTTCGGGTGCACGTACGGCCCCTTTTTAATTGACCTGGACATCCATTACCTCTCGTATCTACGTTTTACGATGAATCGATCCGATTTCTTGTTACGCCTCGTGCGATAACCAAGGGTTGGCTTGCCCCAAGGAGTTTTGGGACTCGGCATACCTATTGGCGACTTGCCCTCTCCTCCACCATGAGGATGGTCCGCAGGGGACATCACTACTCCTCTTACCTGTGGGCGCCAGCCCATGTTGCGTTTGCGCCCCGCTTTGCCTAGCTTCACGTTTTTGTGATCAACGGCGCCGATTTGGCCAACTGTTGCGGTGCAGCGACTGAATACCTGCCGCATCTCGCCTGACGGGAGTTTCAGCAGGGTGTAATCTCCCTCCTTGGCCATAACTTGTGCCGATGTGCCAGCACCTCGGACTATCTGGCCTCCCCGCCCAACTTTTAGTTCGACGTTATGAACAAGTGTGCCGCTAGGAATGGAGCCTAAGGGCAGAGCGTTGCCTGGCCGGATTTCTGCTTGGTCTCCTGCCGTAATCTTGTCACCCACCTTTAGACCTACCGGAGCCAGGATGTATCTCCAGTCTCCATCGCTGTATTTGATTAGGGCGATGCGGGCGGAGCGGTTAGGGTCGTACTCAATCGAGAAGACCTCGCCTGGCACGGCAACTTTGTCACGCTTGAAGTCAATAACGCGAAGTCGGCGTTTATGGCCACCTCCGCGATGTCGAACGGTGATACGGCCCTTGTTATTTCGGCCAGCGCGCTTTTTGAGCGGCTTGAGCAGTGACTTCTTCGGTTTATCACGTGTGATGTCATCGGATGTTTGGAGTATCGCTCCTCGCCGGCCAGGGGTTGTTGGTTTAAATTTCCTAAGTGGCATCAGACCCCCTCAAACAGCGTGATTCTATCGCCACCGGCTAGAGTCACGATGGCTTTTTTCCATGATCGCTGGGTTGTAATCTTGGGGCCATAACGTTTTCGTTTTCCCTTAACGGCCATCGTGTTAACTTTCACAACGGTGACGTCAAAGGCTTCTTCGACAGCGCGCTTTATGTCGTGCTTGCTGGACGAGGGTGCAACCTCAAAAACGTATCGCCCGGACTCTCCCATGAGAGTGCTTTTCTCGGTAACCACGGGTCGTCGTAGGATGTCAAATGGGTGAAGGTCCATGGATTTAGCCACTCACCTTCTCAACAAGACGGCTCCGTCTGCCCGCCCACAACTCTTGAACCTTTTGAAGGGCTTCAAGGGTCATAATTAAAGTATCGTGATTAATAATATCAACAGTGTTTAATAGGGAAGCTGGCAGTGTGTCCAACGCAGGAATGTTTCGCGCTGCCTTTACTACCAAGTCAGAGGTGCCGTCTGCAGAGAGTAGCACCGAGCCCTTCACGTTGAGAGCTTTAAGAATATTTACCACTGTTTTAGTCTTACTATCTTCGACCCCAAGGTTATCTATCACTATCAACTTACTGTCTCGGATCTTATCTGAAAGGGCCATGCGTATAGCCAAGCGTCTCATTCGTTTGGGCGTGCGATGACGGTAACTCCGCGGTGTGGGGCCGAACGCATTCCCCCCGCCTACCCAGAGGGGAGACCGAATCGAGCCCTGTCGTGAGAGTCCAGAGTGTTTCTGAGGACGGGGTTTACGCCCTCCGCCTGATACCTGTGACCTGTTCTTAACCTTGGATGTCCCTTGGCGGGCGTTAGCTAACTGAGCAACCACAACTTGATGCACCAAGGGGGCACGCATAGGCACGCCAAAAACATCGTCCCGGACGTCAATCTTCTTGACGACCGCACCGTCTATATTGTGGAGTTTGATTTTCACGATATCTGTCCTATCGGCCTGACTTGGTTAGCATAATGAGGGAGTTTCTTGCTCCTGGGATAGAGCCCTTAATCAGTACCAGATTACGCTCGGGGTTGGTTTGAACTACTTCCAGGTACTTGGTTGTTACCTTTGTATTACCCATGTGCCCGGACATCTTTTGGCCTTTGATTACTTTGCCTGGTGTGGAACCAGCGCCAATTGAACCTGGAGCCCTGTGACGGTCAGATTGGCCGTGAGTCTTTGGGCCTCCATGGAAGCCATGGCGACGGACAGTGCCTGCAAACCCACGTCCCCGAGTCAAGCCTGTCACATTCACCTTTTCGCCGACTTCAAACAAGCTGGCGTCAAAGGTCTGCCCGATCTCGATATCCTCCCCCTCCACCTCTCGAAGGTATCGGAATCCAGCGTTAGCGCCTCGCTGTGGTTTATTCACCTTACGTAGTTCCAAGTACCCGATCTGCACAGCCGAATAGCCGTCAGTGTCCGGAGTTTTTATCTGTGTCACAGTACAAGGACCTGTTTCAATGGCGGTTACACACACCGCCTCGCCTGTGTCCTGGCGGAACACTTGCGAAGTTCCAATTTTTTTGCCTAGCAGCGAACTTATACTCATTTTACTTTCACAGTTTGATTTAGGTTTACAGCTTGATGGAAATGTCTACACCCGCAGGCACGTTGAGCCTGGTTAACGAATCCACAGTTTTTGAAGTCGGCTCAAGAATATCAATTAGGCGATTATGAGTCCTAATCTCAAAATGCTCCCTGGAATCTTTGTCGATATGAGGACCTCGGATAACACAAAACCGCTTGATACTAGTGGGCAGCGGGACTGGCCCAGCTACCTGAGCACCGGTACGTTGGGCTGCCTCTACAATGTGACCAGCAGACTGGTCGAGGACCCGATGGTCAAACGCCTTCAATATAATTCTTATCTTTTGTCGTACGTCTGTTGTCATAAGTACCCTAAGGATTTAGTCCCGATAAAGAATCGGAAGTTACCCATCCAATTCTCCTTCCGGGGCAGGTTCATAATCATCAAATTCCAGAGACTGAGCAGCTCTTCCTTGAGTTATTGACCTCAATGTGTCAGCGTAACCAAAGGTCTCGGCAAGAGGCACACTCGCCCGGACCACCTGTGTGGAACCCTCACCCTCGATGCCGCGAATATTCGAGCGGCGCCTACCAAGATCTCCGAGGACGTCGCCCAGAAATTGTCCCGGAGTAACTACCTCAAGTTTCATAACCGGTTCTAATGCAACCGGGGCAGCCTTTTTCAGGGCGGCTTTTGCAGCCATCGATGCTGCAACGCGGAAAGCCATTTCTGACGAATCGACCTCATGATAGGAACCATCAATGAGCGTAGCCGTCACATCCATTACAGGGAAACCCGTGAGAGGACCGGCGTTTAAAGCATCCTGGATTCCTTTGGAGACGGCAGGGAAGAATTCCCTCGGGACCGATCCACCTCGAACAGAGTCTACGAACGTGAACCCATCGCCACGCGCGCCTGGCTCAACCTTGATAACAACATGCGCAAACTGCCCATGTCCGCCAGTTTGACGAACTAGGCGCCCTTCGGCTTGAGCATTCGACCGGATCGCTTCGCGGTAGGCGACACGAGGCTTCCCAACGTTACCTTCTACCTTGTATTCCCGCCTTATACGATCAACGATGATGTCTAGATGAAGTTCGCCCATACCAGACATTATTGTCTGGCCTAACTCATCGTCGTAGGCGATCTTTAGCGTTGGGTCTTCTGACGCGAGCTTGTTGAGGGCTTCGCCGAGCTTGTCCTGATCAGCTCTCGTCTTGGGCTCTATTGCAATAGATATAACGGGATCAGGGAAGGTAATTGGAGCAAGTACGACGGGAGACTTGAGATCCGAAACGGTGTCTCCTGTAGTGGCATCTTTCATTCCTACCGCAGCGACGATGTCCCCAGCATGTACTTCATCCACCTCTTCACGCCGATCAGCATGCATCTTGACGAGTCGCCCAATACGCTCTCTATGTCCAGTAGTTGAGTTGAAAGCTACTCCACCGGCGACTAATGAACCAGAGTAAACTCGGAAGTACACTAGCCTCCCAATAAAGGGGTCAGCTACAGACTTAAATACTAAGGCAGAAAAGGAGTCTGTTTCCCCGGGAGTAATAACGATTTCATCTCCGGTGTTGTAATCAGTAGCGATGGTTGGCGGAACGTCCTCCGGTGAAGGCAGGAAGTCAGTAATTGCATCGAGAAGAGGGTGGACCCCACGGTTCCGAAGAGCGCTTCCGCAAAGGACGGGCACGAGCGAGCCGTTTACTGTCCCACTGCGGATAGCTTTTTTAAGGTCAGCAACCGAGATTTCCTGTCCTTCTAGGTACTTGACCAGAAGGTCGTCGTCAGTTTCCGCCACTTTTTCGATCATGCGGGAGCGGTAGTCATTGACTATTTCTAGCATCTCTTCAGGTACTGGGCCAGTAGTAGGAGGAGTGGGCGAATCATCATTGTAGAAATAGGCACGCTCTTCCAAGAGATCCACCATTCCGCGGAACCCATCTTCTGCTCCGATCGGCACTTGAATAGCCACAGGGTTTGCGCCTAAGCGCTGGACTAAGCTATCGATCGCGTTTTGGAAGTCCGCCCCGATGCGATCCATCTTATTTATGAAACATATGCGCGGGACCTGGTATTTATCAGCCTGCCGCCACACTGTCTCGGATTGGGGCTGAACTCCAGCAACCGCATCGATGATCACGATACCGCCATCAAGTACCCGGAGGCTACGTTCCACCTCTGCTGTGAAGTCAACGTGGCCTGGCGTATCGATCACATTGATAACACAGCCGTTCCAGTCGGCTGTCGTAGCAGCGGATGTGATAGTGATACCACGCTCACGTTCTTGGACCATCCAGTCCATTGCCGCTGTACCTTCATCAACACCACCAATCTTGTAAATTCGGCCTGCTATGAACAAAACGCGCTCAGTCACCGTTGTTTTACCGGCGTCAATGTGCGCTATGAAGCCGATATTTCGGGTCAATGCGATATTGGTTTTTGGTTGAGTTGCCATCGCCATGGGTAAGGGGCCTTCTTACTAGTTTTTCTACCAGCGGTAATGGGCGAACGCTCTGTTCGCCTCTGCCATACGGTGGACGTCTTCGCGACGACGCACCGCGTCACCTGAACCGTTTGATGCCTCCATTAATTCTTGAGCCAGTCGCTGGGCCATTGGTCTTCCGCCACGGCCCCGAGCTGCTTCAACGATCCACCGCATTGCGAGTGCCTGTTGGCGTTCGACACGTACTTCGCGAGGTACTTGGTAAGTAGCACCTCCAACACGACGAGACCTAACTTCTAATGTAGGGGTTGCATTGCGCAGAGCCTGTCGCAGAACGTCTATTCCGGGACGGCCTGCCTGAACTTCAATTTCATCTAACGCGGTATATACAATGCGTTGCGCAGTGGTTTTTTTACCACCTATCATCACTCTGTTTATGAAGCGAGCGACATCTTGACCTCCAAACCGGGGGTCTGGTACAACGTCGCGCCTCTGTGCCTTCCTTCTCCTCAACAGCTAACCTCGTTTGCTTCCGTATTTACTTCGGCCCCGTTTACGCTCTTCAACACCGTCGGAATCTAAGGTGCCACGAACCACGTGGTAGCGAACACCAGGCAGGTCTTTAACTCGTCCACCCCGAATCAGAACGACCGAGTGTTCTTGAAGGTTGTGCCCTTCACCGGGAATATAGGCAGTCACTTCCATTCCGTTGGTCAGCCGCACCCTCGCTACCTTACGTAGCGCGGAGTTTGGCTTCTTCGGAGTTTGTGTTCTTACTTGGACACAAACTCCACGTTTTTGGGGTGATCCTCCGTCCCGACTAGCTCGGTTCTTAAGTGAGTTATAAGAGAAGCGGAGAGCGGGCGCCTTGTCTTTCTGGCGCTTCGTCCGTCGACCCTTTCTAACAAGTTGATTAGTGGTGGGCATTTGTCCTTACTTTCCTTCATTTGAGAGCCATCGGCTCAAAACACAGTTTCACATACACGTGTTAAAAAACACGCAAGGGACCACTATACCAATGCACCTAGCTACTGTCAATGAAATCTAGACCCCCTTCCGGCGGATGATAGACACCCTGAGACGGATTAAAAGCGATCGCTTTTCTCGCTTGACACGACACCAAGTTTGTGTGAGTTGCCCTTGGATTGAAATACTGAAGCTCTGCCGTACCCTAATTTCAATGCTACTGCATCGAGAAACATTGCCTAAAGCTGTCGAGGCGAGGATTAAACTTATCTGATGGGACCCGATGCTTGAGCTGAAACGTTATCTTCTACGTCAGTTAAACAGACAAATATTTTTCAACAACGTCTTGATAAGTGGATGCTTACCTGGAGATTCGTATATCACCGGGTATTAATAGTGAGCGATCGAAGGGCGTCAAGGTTTTATCCAATGCCTTTAGTTTCTATGAACATTAGAGGTGCCGTAGTTCCACATTTTCTTCGTCAGTACTCGCTGACGCTTCTCTTTAGCCCCTCAAGTTTTACTCACGCGTGGGCTTTTTCTCCTGCACCTTTCTCTTCCCGACTGGTATCGTCACCACTCAGGCCAATCTTGAGATGAAAAAAGACAGGAACTCTTTACGGTATCCCGGGGATAAAACAGAACAATTGTGCCTTTGGTGTTGCTGCTCTCCGGCCCTTGAAAATTATTGGATTTAACATAGTGATAGTAAAAGAGAAAAACTGTTATATACCAATAGATTGTCCTGCTATTTGATTACTGAACTAGGTGTTAGACTTATCAAGAGGCATCGAGTTCTAATAAATTTACCAGATCTATCCCATATCACCCCTATTAAGAACGGCTGTGCGGAAGCCCATGAGCGCCGTCTTCAAGCCGCTGGTGAGTCGCCCAAATGTGATGCCTAATAGCTCGTAAAAACTCGTAATAATTTCCTTGGCTCAGCTATTGCCTCGCCTAAAAGATCGGCTGCTAGAATCGCATGCGTCATCGGTTTCGATCTCGGTCCTATGCGGTGCGAGATCAACATGTTTCATGCTCAATGGTTTGTGCTTAGGGAGGGCGCACGTTAGTTGCTAGCTGATACTTCTATAAGACCCCCAACCCAGATTTGGGATACGGCTCTAGGGCGACTGCAACTGCAGGTCCCTAAACCCAGTTTTGAGACCTGGCTGAGAGGCACGACCGGAATTTCGTATACCAACGGTGAATTCACGGTCGAGGCACCGAACGCCTTTGTTGCTGAGATGCTTGACCAGCGCATGTATTCTCTTATCTGCGATTCCATCACGATGGTTGTTGGTGAACGGGTCAGCGTTAAGTTCGAAGTAGCAAAGGAGGAGGCGCCCCCATCAATTGATCCACGCTCCTCGACCTCTACTCGCAAGGCGCACTCACCTGTTGTTCAGCCGTCCCTAACATCCCATCAGTTGGGCACTCTCAACCCAGCGTTTACTTTCGGAACTTTCGTTCGAGGGAGCTCTAATGAACTGGCACACGCCGCTGCGCAGGCATCTGCTGAAAATCCTGGAGCCAGCTTCAACCCGATTTTCATTCATTCTGAGGTTGGTCTTGGAAAAACTCATCTACTGCATGCCATAGGTCATGAAATGGCATCAATTGGCCTATCCTTCATATATGCGACGACAGAACAGTTTACTAATGAGTACATTAGGGCAATTCGTTCTAACAGTGCAGAAACGTTCAGAAAGCGCTATCGAGGAGCAGATGCGCTCCTCTTAGACGATATCCAATTCATTATTGGCAAGGAATCGACCCAGGAAGGCTTTTTCCACACCTTCAACGCCCTCCACATGTCGGGTAAACAGATCGTTGTAACCAGCGATCGACCGCTAAGTGAGTTGTCTCTACTGCAGTCGCGAGTGTCATCGCGGTTATCTGGAGGCTTAGTAGTTGATATCCAGCCACCTGATATAGAGACGAGGATTGCTATCTTACAGAACAAGAGCCACAGACATCATCTGCCGGCGGAAGTGATTGAGTACATCGCCCAAATGAGCCACAGAAACGTTCGTGCCTTGGAGGGTTGCCTAAACCGTGTGGTTGCTATCTCCAAACTTTCTAGAGAAAGATTAAACATCGAATATTTGAAGGGTGCTCTGAGCGATATCATGCCAGACACATACTCTAAGCGTGTAACAGATGAAGCAGTTGTTAATGCGGTCGTTAGCCACTTCGGGCTGAGCCCATCCGAACTTGAGAGTAGTAAGCGAGATAAACGCACAACTCGCGCTAGGCATATTTGTATGTATCTGCTGAGGGAAGATACCGGGATGGCTCTAGCTACTATTGGCCGTTTACTCGGAGGTAGGGACCACAGCACTGTTGTAAGCGGCCATCAACGTATAGCTGATCGAATCAATACAGAGGATGATTTACGCCGTGACATTGTTACTATCCGTGGTGCTCTAGCGGCGCCCTAGCTATAATCCTAGGAGGCTGAGATGCCTTTGTTAACCCCGTCTCGGATCGTGGATATTACCGGAGCGCTTCTCCAGAAGTGCGGTGCATCCGAATCACATGCGGCTATTGTCGCTGAGCACTTGGCAGATTCCAATCTAACGGGACATGACTCCCATGGTTTTATCCGGGTAATGCAATACCTTCGCGAGATCAGCGACGGTGTGATTATTCCAAATGCTGAGCCTATGGTGATTAGTGAAACGACAACGGCTGCGCAGATTGACGGGAATAACACCTTCGGTCAAGTTGTCGCCACGATGGCTCTGAAGATTGCTCTTGGGAAGGCGCGTGAACATGGGATGAGCGTTGTCACCATGTCAAATCACCAGCACACTGGTCGGATTGGGTCTTATCCAGAGAAGGCTGCGAAAGAAGGAATGGCAGCTATCATGTGTACCGGTTTCGTTGGAGGTACGCAGCTAAAGGATGTTGCCCCGTTCGGGGGATTGGCCCGTAAACTTGGCTCCAACCCTATCGCGATGGCATTCCCATATCGGGATGACGCTCCAATCCTCCTTGATTTCGCCACCTCAGTAGTCGCTGAGGGTAAATTGCGAGTAGCGCGGGCCAGAGGGGAGTCGATACCTAGTGACTGGGTGATGACCTCTGAAGGAACTCCAACTAATGACCCGAATGACTACTATTCCGGTGGCTCTATACTCCCTACAGGTGGCTTTTACTCTGGCCATAAGGGATACGCGCTCTCCTTCATGGTAGCTATGTTTTCTGGGATTATGGCAGGGTTGGGTGTATCTTCTGAGACTTCAACCGCGACGGGAGATCATCTTCAACGGGGTGGAACTGTGCTTATGCTGATTGATCTCGCTAAACTAGGATCCCTTGATCTCATAAAAACTCAGGTTGATGGAGTTGTTGAATATGTAAAGGACACTCCTCTCCGGGACGGCTTTTCTGAGATCTATTACCCTGGTGAGATTGAGGCAAGAACTAGATCGGAGCGCGGCGCTCGTGGGATTCACATTGAGGACGCCACTTGGGAAGAGATATCAGAAGTGATGAAAAAACACGGTGTCCAAGAACCACTCTGATTCGAGGTGTGAAAATTGAATGAAATTACCGTGGATCCAGGAATCCTACGAGGGTTTACTGCCGAAATATTTGCTGCAGCTGGTATGTCACCCGCCGATGCGGAAATTGAGGCAGATGTGCTCGTGTGGGCTAACCTACGAGGAGTTGATTCGCATGGAGTATTGAGGATCCCTTGGTATATCAAGAACGTAGATGATGGCGTCTTCAACCCGAAGCCTAATATTCGTATAGAGCGGGAGACGGTGGCGACAATTCTAATCGAGGGTGATCAGGCTTTTGGGCCTATTGTTACAGTCTTCGCTATGGATAAGGTGATGGAGAAAGCAAGAGAGGCAGGTGTCTGCTGGGGAATTATCCGTAATACGACCCATCAGGGCGCTATGGCATATTATGCACTTAAAGCGGCTGAAAAAGGCATGGCTGGAATTATTTCGGTGTGCAGTCCACCGAATATGGCCCCATTTGGCGCCCGTGCGAAGGGTGTCCACAACAGCCCTATCTCGGTCGCCGTGCCTGCCAATAAGTACGATCCACTTGTCCTTGATATGGCAACAAGTGTAGTAGCAGGTGGGAAATTAAGTCTGGCAGAGGATAAGGGGGTGGAGATTCCACCAGAGTGGTCTTTGGACCCGAAAGGCAACTCTACTACCATACCAAGTTTCGATAATATCCTATTGCCGGTGGGCGGCCCCAAGGGATCTGGTTTGGCACTTATGTTTGAGACTCTTTCGAGTGTGATGGTTGGGAACCCTCTTTTAGAGCGTAACGTTGTTGGGCAAAACCCCACCCCGCGTGGCCTACAGAATAGTTTTCTGATGGCGATCGACATCTCGGCGTTTACTGATCTCAATGAATATAGAGCAAATATTGACGCATTAATTGATGCTCAAAAGTCCCTTCGCATGGCTGAAGGTTTTGAGGAGATAATGGTGCCTGGAGAACCAGAATTTCGGATCCAGGCCCAGCGTGAGAAGGGGGGTATCCCGCTGCCAATTGGTACGGTAGAAAACATTCGCCCCATAGCCTCCCGCTTCGGTGTCGACATGCCTTTTGGGGAGTAGAAGATCTAGAGAGATGTTTCTGTCCGTATCTACATGCCTGCCGATGTCCTCTTCCGAAAAGCATCCTATTATCTTTGTGCATGGTGCTGGTACAACGAGTGGTGTTTGGGTTTACTGGCAGCGCCGATTAACTGCTGAAGGTTGGCCAACATACAACATGGACTTACGTGGACATGGTGACAGTGAGGCCATAGATCTTACACACACGGGTATGTGGGACTATGTTGAGGATGTAAACTCAGTTGCACGTCAACTGAGCGGCGACCCAGTCCTTATCGGTTGGAGTATGGGTGGGCATATCGCTATCTTAGCTGCGTCGCTAGGGGGGTATTCGGCGTGTGTAACGCTTGATCCGGATCCCCCAGTCTCCCATTTTGATGACTCAATCGAACTCATACCCGGCGAATATACGCCTGAGGAAGTAGGATACGACCTAATGGGAGATCCGGATAATTTGCCGGGCATGCCAGATCTAACGACGGAGGAACGTTCCTTAGCACAGCAGTGGTTGACGAAGGAGTCTAGGGTGGTTGGCCAAGAAAGAAGCAGGGGGATCCTTGTGAAAGCAGTACCGTGTCCTGTTCTTGAGATCGTCGGTGGGTATAACAATTACTATCCGACTGAGCCTAGTTATTACAGTACCGGTATCGCAGACCGACAGATTTATGTCCAAGAAGCTTCACACTGGGGGTTGATGTTAAACAAACGTATCGTGCCTTGGTTGTTGGATGAAGTGGTTGGATGGCTGGATACCAAGGGTTGCAATACCTAACTGCCCTAAAACAAAGACCGAGCCAATGTTTTAGAAGCGCATCGGGCTGAATGGATTTATATCCACTGTAGTGTGTTGTCCTGATACGATTTCGGTTACCAGTTTGCCGGTAACAGCCCCAAGAGTGACGCCGGTCATTGAGTGACCGGTTGCTAATATTAGGTTATCAAGCTGAGAGGTACGTCCAATAATTGGGACGCTGTCAGGTGTTAACGGTCTCATACCACACCAGACCACCTCGGTGGCATTGGTAATGTCTGTTGTGATGAACTTGTCACCCGCTCGCCGTATGGCTCCCAGCCGGCGGTTATTTATATCCGTGTTTAATCCTGACAGTTCCAGAGTACCGGCGAAGCGTAGAACTGGACCCATGGGAGTAACGCCTACTTTTGACTCCGCCAGCATAAGTGGGAATAAGGGCGGGTTGGTTATCTCTTCAAAGCTAATACTGTAGCCTTTCGCCGGTTGTATTGGGAGATCAAGTTTTAACTCCTGCGCCACTCTTGGCGACCAGGCGCCAGTTGCAAGAACTACCTCGTCCGCAGTGAAGATCCCATTTGTTGTCAACACTGACTTGATCTTGCCTCCAGAGGTGCTGAACCCGGTAACTGCAGTGTTCTCATGTATCTTGGCACCTCGCTCATCTATGATGGAAGCGAGACCCTTAACCAAATCATCAGGTTTAACGTGCGCCTCGTTCGGATAGTACACCCCGCCTGCGATCGTAGGCTTTACGGCCGGTTCCATATCTAGAACCTGTTCTGTATCCAGTGTTTGGCTGTGTACACTGAACTCGCTGAGCAAATGAGCTTCTTCAATACCCTCTTTCAGCCAATCTGTGGTGGCATATAAGGCTATCAAGCCTTTCTGGGCATAGTATGAATTGAGTGAAGTCTCTTCCTTTTCCAACTCGGCATACAGTTGGAGGCTAACTTCTCCGAGTTCAACCAATGGGCCAAGCACTTTCCGTAGCGAGGAAAGGTTTGCAGCTCTGCGAAAACGCAATAACCAATTGATCAAATCTAGGCTCGGACGAGGCTTAATATAGAAAGGACTTTCTGGGTTGAGCATCCACTTGAGGCCCTGTGTAACAGATCCGGGACGCGCTAGAGGGACGCTATGGCTTGGAACTAACCAGCCGGCGTTGCCCCAAGAGCTACCACTACAGATTCGATTTTGCTCTAGCAGAGTTACGTTGATGCCGGCTTTATTCATGTAGTAAGCAGTGCAAACCCCTACTACGCCACCCCCGATGACGATAACGTCAGGGGCATTACTTTTGGTCTGTTGTACCTGTCTTTTTGATAGGTTTTTTGTCAACGTCTTCCTCATGATGATATGCCGACGTAAATGAGCGTCGGAATATGTAAAGTATGAACGTTAGTGATACGCCGGATAATCCTAGCCAAGGAATACCTGCGACTACTCCGCCCAAGAACGATATCATTGATACTGCAAACAACGTTATGAATAGCCAGTAGGGAATCAATAGGTACCCACGATAAACCAGTACTTGTACATCCTATTAGTATAAACTGGGCCAACTCATACGAGGGAGGGATTCATGGTTCCATCGCCGGATTTCGACCGTATCCGCCTGGTAGTCGACGAGATCAACCAAGAGACTGAGGGCAGTGTTCTCCGGTATGGATTCGAATTTAATGGAGAAGACATTGATTTACTGCTTGAATCCCACACGGGAAACGAAGCTGAGATTGCGCTAAGGGCGATCGCGGAGTGGATGGTGCGTACAAATAGCCAGAACCACGACGGCGTTACTCTTACCCCAGTGCTCGTCAAGTACCTTGTCGGAAAGGGAGATATCCATGACAAGTTGGGACAGTTGGAGGAGCTACGCTTAGGGGTCCGGCAGGGGAAGTTTGATGTAACGAACCTGGTTCAACGCGATACAGAGTTCCATCGATACATCCATATGCATTCTGAAGAGAATCTGGGTGACTTGAGTGATAAAGCAGGTCGATACAAGGCATTTACTCAGCTGCCCCTGCTTGAATCACAGACCCAGGATCGATTCGTATTGGACGGCCAGAACTTAGTTGAGGCGCGACGAACTGCATACGAGGCATTTGGGTTTCTAAAATTCGTACAGAAATTTCAAGCACAGACATCTAGGCCTATAGTTATCGTGGGTAATGACAGGTATGGTCGGCAGTGGGCGGTAGAGCCGATCGAGGAATACCTTGAGGGCATACAACTTCTTTACCCAAGGGTGCCTTCTCACAAATCGTTTCGATTACGTGTACCCCACATGATTGAAAACTTGGGGGTAAGATCTGGATTCCACCGCGAATTTGTGAAGTATGTAAATGATGAGATGCCGCACATAATCGTTGTAGATGCGCGTAATGTTGGTCAAGACAATATGATGCGATTGTCCAGGGGTACCCGTGACTATGCCAACTGGTTCCTGCTCTTCAATGATCTACGAAGTCAAGGGGACGTATCAAAGTATGCAGATTTGATGCCGTTACCTAGGCAACATTTCGATGAAATTAAGCGGTGGTATCAGTTCGAGATCGTTCGGCGGATGATAAAACCATGGGTGTCGTCTGGCCAGCCGTATGCTGTAAGTATGTGGGCACCAGTAATCACACGGACGGCAATGCTCGGAGATTTTATCGTGCCTACGCGGCCTGTAGAGTACGGGAGTGATGAGCCGCAGGTAGTACTCGCCAACCCCATTGTGTATCAGACGGATCAAGATGACGCGGAGATCCACGAGAATTTAAGAGAGAACCGACCGTATTACTATGATGGTCCGGAGAGGCATGTAACCCATGACCTATTGGTTGGGTTTGGAGACTTTGGAGTCGAGATGCGGATTGAAGGAAATACTACTGATGAATTTGTACATTCTGTGCAGACGTTTATGCGTGAGGAGATTAGTCGCCTTCTTGCATCCGAGGACTCATGAATAGGTTGATTTAGTGCTACGCCATGACCTTAAGTTATACTTCCCGTTAGTGAAAATCGACCCCGTGACTCGGTCGCATAAGGTTAGGTCACCGGATTCTCCTACCAACCCATGAAACAAAACCTTGGGACCAATAAGCTCATATCACGCCGTCTCGCAGACGAGTGGAAACTCTTAGCCAGTGTTTTCATCGGGATTTTGATCGCGGTTACGATTGGGGCCGGTTCAACAATGTACTTGAATGCTCTGTCCCAACTAGCATTCAAAGTTTCTTTAGAGCGGCTGGGTGCTCCAACGATTGACCTTGATGTCTTTGCAAAGCGTATTGCGCTTAAAGAGAGTGCCATTGACCGCGCGGACGAGCTACTTTCAACTATAACAACGAAACATCTAGGTGACTTGTATGTTGGGCACGAGACCTATGTGCGTGGAGAGATGTCGATCGTTGGGACACAGCAACGGCCTCTCCCTGAGATAGGTGACCAAGAATCGAACGCTACAGTTTCCAGTGGTTTCCTGCATTGGCTGACAAACCTAGAGACACGCGCGAGCGTCACTGAAGGACGAATGTTCACAGCAGAAACTAGAGGAACGCAAAATGATCCGGTCGTCGAGGCGGTCATTTCTGTTGATGTGGCCCAGGATTTCCGATTCGAAGTCGGTGACACAGTTACCCTTGCTCCAGACGTATTCGTACCCATCCGTATCTCAGCAGAGATTGTCGGATTTATCGAGCCAGACGACTTAGAGACGGATTACTGGTCAACTGCTGGAATCTTACTGCGACCAGGCTCCGCGGGCACTCGTACTCCCAGCCTTGAGGTTGCGGAAGAAGGTGCGGATCCACCTCCGCCACCAGCGCCTGATGGGGTGCAGTGGGACACCAACGAGGAGATGGCAGTAGGACTGTTTGTACACCGATCGGTCATCTTTGACGTACTTTCACCTGCGTACCCCGGTAGCATTACTAACCCTATCCTTTTTGCAGCTCTGGACACGAATAAACTTGGCGATTGGTCAGCTGATCGGTTCGTCGAAAAGTTGACTGACACTGAGGAGGAACTCCGGGAAGTTCTGCCAGGCGCATCCGTAATTTCAGGGACCGTTAAGGGGCTTATCGCTAACGTGGCCCGCCGCGTTTTTTTCTCCCGTATCCCTCTACTACTGCTAATGACGGTCATGGTCGTAACGGTGCTGTTTTATATGACAATGATGACATCGTACCTAGCGCGTAGTCGGGAGCGAGACTCAGCTCTATTGAGGACACGCGGAGTTAAAATCTCAGAGTTGTTCCGACTGTATGGGTCTGAAGGGTTGGTGATGGTAGTAATCGCGGTCTTATTGGGGCCGTTACTGGCGTATGGATTTGTTTCCGTGCTTGGATGGGTGCCACCGTTCCGTGAGATCACTGGTGGTGATGTGTTGTTGGTTAAATTAGAGGCCTGGCCGCTCGTCGTCGCAGGTAGTATCGGTATAGTCAGTCTCGCTGCATACGTTGGGTTCAGTATCATGGGGATTCGACATGGCTTGCTGGTGCAGAAACTGCTTGCAGCGCGACCTATACAAATCTCTTTTTTCCACCGGTATTATCTTGACCTTGCACTTATTCTGATAGGTGCGGCTACCTTTTGGGAACTGCAGTCACGAGACCAAATTACTGCAGGCGGTTCACTTGACACCCAAGTCTCTGTAAATGAAACATTGCTGTTAGCCCCCGTTTTGTTCCTGTTTGTGGTGGCTTTGCTTTTTATGCGATTGTTCCCTTTGTTCGTACGGTTCATCAGTGGTGAATCTCCTGCACTCGCACATCTTTTGGCGGGCTCGTCAATAGTCGTGCTCACATCAGGCGTTTTCTATGATGCGCAGCGACTCGCTAATGTCCACGAGGCACTCGTACCGAGTGCTCTGCTACTAACATTTGGCGGGACCTATTGGGTGAGTCACAGGTTGCGATCCAGATGGGCAATGTTTTG
The DNA here is from genome assembly GCA_022448725.1 of SAR202 cluster bacterium. Classification (GTDB taxonomy): domain Bacteria; phylum Chloroflexota; class Dehalococcoidia; order Lucifugimonadales; family VXLM01; genus VXLM01. Next base: position 64,251 of record JAKUTR010000013.1, read on the forward strand.
GCCAGGCGTAGCCTTACAATCTGCTCTTATAGCAGGATTTATCTATTTACGTTCTCCAGACAGTTCAGATTTGTTGTTTTTCCCAACTATTGCAGTTTCGTTAAGTGTGTTAGCTGGGGCTCTTTTCAGTGGGTTTGTCCTAATGACTCGTGCGGCTCCTGCCTGGCTGTCGGTTAGTCTTTGGCACATGGGCCGTAACCCTCTACAGTACACATGGCTTGTGCTCCTTCTAGTTCTTGTTACGGGGCTAGGAGTCTTCGCGACGACGGTCGGAGGTACGCTCACTAGAAGCCAGACGGACCGGGTGCTGTACGAAGTTGCATCAGATATGCGCGTTATTGGTCAGCCGATTTTCTTTGCGACGACCCTGTTAGACATGAAAGAAAAGATTGTGAACTCCCCGGGATTTGACGAAGCATCTTTAGCGCTTCGAACTTCAGGAACGGTAGGAGCCAGCAATGCACAAATCTTGGCTGTCCAGCCTCGAGAATTTTCAGAGATAAGCTGGTTCAGAGATGACTTCGCGGATCGCTCGTTGAAGGAAGTACTTACTGAGCTTGATAGTATGAAGAACTCGAGTATGCCAATTACTCTTCCTGACGACGCTACTGATATTGGGACGTGGATTCGCCCGCTGGAAGAACATCCACTGATCTCAATGTGGGTTGTTTTAGAGGACCGCCGAGGCCTGAGGCGAACCGTGTCATTGGGTGGTATTGGAGAGACGGAATGGCATCAACTTAGCACCCAATTACCTCCAAATCTGGATAAACCCATCAATCTTGTTGCAATTGCCTTTTATGAACCAGGTGTTTCTGGTGTTCCCGGACGGGGTGGGTCTGCGAAGGGGACCATCCTATTGGATAATCTCTACACCGTATCGAATGGAAATGAACGTGTTATTGAAGGGTTTGAGACTGTCAATGATTGGAAACCTATTCCAACCTCCCAATTAGGGTCAGATCTTTTTTACACGAGTGATGAAGGTGTGCTATTTGGCGAAAAGGCCGGAGTCTTCTCGTTTGGGCAGTACAAGAATCGTTCTGTTCGTGGAGTCTACCTAAGTGATGCTGACGGAGTCATCCCAGTTGTAATCAGTCGGAATCTGGCTACGGCGGAGGGGCTAGGCGTTGGTGCAGTTATTCTAACTAACGTTGCTGGCTGGCTCGTCCCAATGAAGGTCCAAGATATTATCAATAGGTTTCCAACCTTTGATGATAAGGGCGGCACTTTTATAGTTGCCGACTTTGAGAGTCTTGTGGACTACATGAACATTATGAGCCAACTTCAGTCGGTGGAGGCAAACGAGTTGTTTGCTAGAAAGACTGGGGATGCCCCTGAGTCAGTCCTAGCCATTAAGGGAGAAATCAATGACATCATGTTGAGTGTCCGTGATGGTTCATTCCTCTTAGAGACAATTCGTCTCGATCCCCTGACTAACAGTGGTTGGCGAGCATTGGTCTTCCTTGCAGTCGGGGTCGTACTGCTAGCTGCTGGGTTTGGCTACACAGCTTACCTGCTCCTCGTTGGGGAGAAAAATCGCTACGAGTTAGGGTTTCTCCAATCGATGGGCCTGTCAAAGCGGCAGTTGCTATGGTTGATGAGCTTTGAGCATCTAACAGTTGTGATTCTTGGGTTGGGATTGGGTACTTGGGCAGGTTTTCAGATGAGTCGGCTAATGGTCTCTCCTCTCGCTGTTGATGAACTTGGGGAATCAGTGATCCCTCCGTTTGTACTTGTCACTGACTGGGGTGTTATGGTGGCTGTGTACTGTGTGATTGGATTAATTTGTGTTAGCGTCCTCGCGGTCGTCGGTCGTTCCATTGGGCGCACAAAGCTGTTTGAGTTGGCAAGGGGTGCAGAAGAATAGGGCATTAGTAGAAGGTACTTGTTTACGATAAGACAGGGTACGGAGTTTCGTTTAATGGGGAATCAGTGATAGTTCGTTTCGTCCGGGCTTGGCAGTATGTGATTAGGCGGAGTATCGCCCACTGGAAACTGCTGTCTTCCGTAATGCTTGGTGTTCTACTAGCGTCCTCAATTATGGCGGGGACTGTCATATACTTTGACGCCCTACGTGAACTTGCTTTAAGGAAAACCCTTGAACAGTTCACACCTGCGGAGATTGACATTGTTATGCAAGGTCACCGTGGGCCTGTGAACCACAATCAATACGAACTAGTTTCACAAATCGTGAACGAAGGGATAGATGAATGGGCTAGATGGTTTGTCGGAGAGCAACTTAGGACTGGTAAAACTCCCACCATGTTCTTGACCAAGTATGGTAGCGAACAAGAAGCAGGAGAAGATAACGCGCGATCCTACTTGGCATTTATTGAGAATATGGACGAACACATCGTTATGCGTGGCGGGGTTCCTCCCAGGCCTGACGTGATTGAAAAGGGCCCAGACTTTCTAGTAGTTGAGGCGATGATTCCCATTGAAGCATCGGAGGAATTCAATGCTCAGATTGGAGATCGCTTCTCCGCAGTACCACCATGGACTGACAGCGTAAGTCACGTGACAGTCGTAATCAGTGGAATTTTTCAAAGAAGTGATCCTGGAAAACGGTACTGGGATATTGAGGATGCGGTACTGCAGTCTGCTACAGGGTCTAGTTTCCGGACCATGCCACTGTTTGTTACAGAGGAGTCATTTCTCGAGACGATAGGCCCCAACTTCCAGAGGATGGAAGCGACGTATGGTTGGCTTCTACAAGTTGACGCCTCTCGAATAAATGCCCTCAATGCCACCAAGGCTCTTGCAGATACCGAGCGAATGAACGCAACGCTTGCATCAACCCTCGGAGCCTATCGACAGACGACAATCCTTGACAACGCTCTGAGGGAATATGACATTCGGTTGTTCTTCAGTAAATTGCCAATGTTTGTTGTATTAGTGCTTATTTCAATCGTTATCCTCTATTACGTGATGACCCTGTCATCCTTGGTTGTAGAAGATCGTAGGAACGAGGTGGCATTGCTCCGAAGCAGGGGTGCGAGCACGGCCCAAATCTTACTTGTATTTATTCTAGAGGGATTGACGATTGCTTCCATCTCAGTAGTGATTGGACCGTTGCTAGCCGCTGCCACTATTAGCATCCTGGGTTTTACCCCGGCTTTTGCTGACCTTAGTGGAGGAACGCTACTTACAGTCAGTTTGTCCGGTGCGGCTTTCTTGATGGGGGGTATTGGGGGAGTGCTGAGTTTTGTAGCCTTGATTGTGCCTGCGGTACAGGCTTCACGGATAACGGTTACACAACAACGCCAAGCTGCTGCTCGACCTGGGGACAAGCCTGTTTTTCAGCGTTACTATCTGGATGTCCTGTTACTCGTTATAGGGATACTACTTTTCCGCCAGCTAACCGAGCAGGGCTCCATTGTAGCTCGGAATCTATTTGGTGAGATGATGGTAAGCCAGATCCTTTTGGCAGTTCCAGGAGTAATTCTCATAGCTGCCGCCATGATTCTACTTCGCCTGCTTCCAATACTTCTTAACCTTGGAAGTAAACTGGCATCCAAATGGTTATCCGTTGGTCTTGTGCTTGGCATTTGGCAAATGGCGCGTAATCCTACGCACTACGCTCGACTTTCACTTCTTCTTATCCTAACAGCGGGTCTCGGTATCTTCGCATCAAGCTTTAGCGCTACGCTAGACCGGAGTTTTGAGGAAAGGGTGCTTTTCGTCACGGGTAGCGACGTACGTGTTGATGGAACGATACCTGTAGGTTCTCAGCGTTCACGTGGTGATAGTACTCCGGTCTACACATCCAACCCTGAACTCATCTCGACAATTGAGGGGATGAAAGGAGTGGACCAGGCTAGTCTGGTGCGCCGAAGTTCCGGCCACGACCTGTCCGCTGCTTTCGCCACGAATTACGAAATGTTGGCAATGGATGGTGCCTCTTTTTCGGAGGTTGCTTGGTTTAGAAGTGACTTTGCCCCTAGTCCTATGGACACGTTACTAGCCGACCTTGATGATCAGGAAGGCCCAGAAGGGATCCTTATTCCTGATTCAGCCACGACGCTTCAGATGCGAGTTAAACCAGATAGGCGTCACGGATCAGTGATGCTAACGGCTCGTGTAATGAATGGCGAAGGTAGGTATCTGACTTATCAGGTTGGAAATCTTAACTTCAGTGAATGGCGGGATCTTGAGGTGCCATTGTCACGACCTGGTTATAGAGGGCGAAGTTCTACTCAGGTTGTTAAACCACTTACGCTGGTCGCGATCAGAATCCATGAGCGGAGGGGGAACCGAAGACTTCAACCAGGGTCAGTCTTGATAGACGAAGTCAGGGTGATAGGAGGAGCTGAAAGTCACCAACTAGAAGGTTTTGACAATGTGGACCAATGGAGCCTTCTACAGACCAGCGATAATGCCCTTACCGACGTGATCCGTGCCTCAGATATAGGTTTTGACGGCCAGACTGGATCGGCTCTTTTCTCATGGAGTGAGGGAGCAGCAATATCTGCAAGGGGTATCTATCATGGCTTGCCGACACCTTTACCAGTACTAGCGAGTAGTGGTTATGTTAAAAGGACAGGCCACTCTCCCGGGGATAGGTTTGACGTTTCTGTTTCCGGCAATCGTGTCACTGTCGAGCTATCGGAAAAGATCGACTATTTCCCTACCATGAACACAGCGGAAAAGAGATTTCTTATTTCAGATTTGTCGTCTCTCATAAGACATGTAAGTCTTGGTGATTTGTATGGAGAGTTCCTTCCCAACGAGATGTGGATCTCAACCACGGATCCAGATTTGGACCACCATGAATTGATCCAGTCAATTAACACGGGCAGTCCGTTCTCCACAAACACTGTTCAAAATAGAGCGGAACGACTTGCAGAATCCAAGGTGGACCCACTTGTCAAAGCTGGCTGGCGATCACTCCTATTCATAGCGTTCTTAGCTGTGCTTGTGCTTAGTATTCTGGGATTCTTAGTACACGCCTACGTCTCTTTCCGAAACCGGCAGGTACAGTTCGCATTACTACGGACAGTGGGCCTGTCTATACGACAGTTAATCGCGATGGTGTGGATTGAGCAGACATTAGTTATTGTGGTCGGACTAGTTCTCGGAACCTGGATGGGAGGGAGACTTGGGGCTACCATTATGCCGTTCCTTGGCCACGATGACTTTGGTGGTAGAGTCATGCCACCATTTGCAATTCAGGTTAATTGGGCGATACTTGGTTTAACCTACCTCATTATGATTGTTGTTTTTACCCTAGTAATTTTGGGCCTGATATGGATAATCCAGCGTATATCGCTTCAAAGGGTGCTGCGCCTAGGTGAGGTTGGATGATACTATCTGGTTCGCTAGAAAAACGTTGTAAGAAGGCATAGGAGGCAGCTTGCCAGCAGAGTCGTACATTATCTGTCAGGATCTGTTCAAGATTTACAAGGTGGCTGACCTTGAGGTCGTTGCGTTGCGAGGGCTTGATTTGGCGGTCGACCGTGGTGAGGTCGTGGCAATCGTGGGTGCCAGCGGCAGCGGAAAGAGTACTTTACTCAATATCCTTGCAGGATATGACACACCTTCTGCAGGTAAGGTCAGTGTTGGAGACCGTGATTTGCTTCGCATGGGTGGTAGAGAGGTTGAGTCTTACCGGCGCCACGAGGTTGGGTTTGTATGGCAGCAGACAAGCCGAAATCTTTTTCCATATCTAAGTGCTCTGGAAAATGTCGCCTTACCAATGATGCTTACTAATACCTCTCCGCAAGAACGAGAGGAACGTGCTGAGAATCTTCTGGACTTGGTAGGTCTTGCTGATCGTGCCGAACACACCCCTGAGCGTCTGTCTGGTGGCGAGCAGCAACGAGTTGCCATAGCGGTGGCGCTAGCAAACAACCCACCCTTACTTCTGGCGGATGAGCCCACAGGGGAGCTTGATGATGCGACTGCTAGTGAGGTTTTGGATCTTTTTGGAACAGTCAATCAGGAACTCGACACCACAATAGTAATTGTGACTCATGACCCCGAGATTGCCTATAAGGTTGGACGCGTAGTGATGATTCGTGATGGTAAGACTTCTACCGAGATCAGGCGTAAGCGTGAGTACACGCGACGTATAACAGGATCCGTTGACACTGAGACACCATTGGAGGAGTACACTCTGGTGGATGGAGCCGGCCGCGTGCAACTTCCTCGAGAGTTCCTCGAGGAACTTAAGATTCACGACCGTGCATCTGTTCGGATTGAGGACGGTAAAGTGACAATTGTTTCAGCAGAGGAGTAGGACGTGAGCTCTCCGGACATCATTGTCGATATTAATAACCTACGCCGGACTTACCAGGTCGGGGACGAAGAGGTCGTTGCGGTTAAAGACGTCACCCTCACTATCCCCTCAGGAAGGTTTATCGCGGTGGTTGGGAGGTCAGGTTCTGGTAAAACAACGTTGCTCAACTTAGTGGCAGGTCTAGATAAGCCTACTTCGGGGACTATCCTGTTCCAAGGTAATGACATCTCTGAAATGAATGAGAAAGAACTTACAGAGATACGCCGACACAAGGTTGGGTTTGTATTTCAGGCGTTTGGTCTACTTCCTCTACTATCGGCCTTTGAGAATGTTGAGCTTCCACTACGCATATCTGGTACTGGCGTACGGGAACGGGAAGAACGCACAAGGGAAGCACTTAGTATTGTTGGTCTAGTAGGCCGAGCCAATCATCGACCCTATGAACTCTCAGGAGGAGAGCAGCAACGTGTGGCTATCGCACGAGCTATTGTCACTAAGCCACCACTTATCCTTGCGGATGAGCCTACGGGCGAATTGGATTCCTCAAACGCATCTTCCATCTTTGGACTATTTCTTGAGATGGTCCGTGATTCTGGTATCACCGTAGTAGCGGCAACCCATGACTCAACGCTACTGGCTATGGCTGATCAGGTGAACGAAATGCGCGACGGTCAGATTGTCGATCAATTTGAAGGAAGTGAGATCTCCGCTCGGATGGAGCGAGCGCATTCAGAGAGATACAGCGTCAGCGCCCCAGTTGACACTATTCCAGATGAAGAGCCGTACGAGTCCCAACCTGAGGATGAGGCCAATTCTCCGCCAGAGACTGACGAAGACCAGGTTAATCGCTTCCGTCGTCCAGGAAGCTAGCCCTAGCTTCGTTACGCGATGCTAAGCTCATAGATCGGGGCGCTACTTGCACCGTTACAGAGGGCCATAGTAGATCCCATCTGCTCTGTGTGCTATGCCACTGCCGCCTCTTCGTTTTGCGGGATTGCGCCTTTATAGGTGCACTCCATACACCGTGTACGATCACGACCTGATTCGACCAGCAGGCCAGCACACTCTGGGCACTTCTGGGAGAGAGGCTTATCGTTCACCACGAAGTTGCAGTTAGGGTAATTAGCACATCCGTAAAATTTTCTCCCACCCTTCTTGCGTTGCCTACGCTCGACAATCTCACCGCCGTCTTCGGGACACTCTACACCTAGAGTCAGCGGTTTTGAGTTGCGGCAGTCTGGGAAACCACTACAAGCCAAGAATCGGCCGAAGCGTCCTGTCTTAATTACCATTGGGCGTTCACAAAGCTCACAAGCTTTGTCACTTTCTTCGTCGATGTCGCTCGAGGGTACGCGTTCTGCATTTTCGAGCGCTTCTTGTATAAACGAGCCGAAGCCTTCACTCGCGTGCTTTCCTTCGAGCGGTACTACATTCTCTGTTGGGAGTTCGTGACGTCCCTCGTTGTAATAGAAGGCGAGGAGGAATTCGACCCAGTTGAGTTCGCCGGTGGAGATATCATCAAGCCTTTCTTCCATTTCAGCTGTGAACCCAATATCCATTATGTTAGCGAAGTGCTGTACGAGGAAGTCAGTTACTGCTAAGCCTAGCTTGGTTGGTACGAATGCCCCTTTTTCCTTACCCACGTATTCTCGTTCTGATATGGTCGCGATAGTCGCAGCGTAGGTGCTCGGTCGTCCGATACCCTGTTCCTCAAGTTCCTTAACAATGGTGGCATCGGTAAACCGCCGAGGTGGCTGGGTGAAATGTTGCTCTGGCGTGAGCGCTACTAGTTCAAGGGGATCTTCTTTCTTAACAATTGGTAACGCCTTCCCCTCGTCGTCCTCGGTATCGCTACTAGCGTCTTTCCCCTCACGGTACACCTTCTCATACCCATCGAACTTTGTGATTGTACCCGTGGCGCGAAAAGCGTAGTGAGTCCTAGATTTAGAGCTCTCGGCGTCAATGTCAACCGTAGTCCTATCTTTTACTGCATCTGACATCTGGCTAGCCAACATCCTTTGCCAGATGAGTTCGTAAAGTTTAAATTGCTCCCTACTCAGATCCTTTTCTATCATCGCAGGAGTAACGTATACGGAAGTGGGGCGAATAGCCTCGTGTGCCTCCTGCGCGCCTCTACTTTTCTTTGTGTACATGCGAGGAGATTTGGGAGTGTAGATATCCCCGAATTTTTCTTTGATGTATGTCCTTGCTTCGTCCTGAGCCGTCTTCGCAACGGTCGTTGAGTCTGTCCGCATGTATGTGATCAACCCGACGGAACCCCTCGTACCCAGCTCGATACCTTCATAAAGTTGCTGAGCGATCACCATCGTACGACGACCTGTGAACCTCAATTTCCGATAGGCTTCTTGTTGCAGTGTGCTAGTCGTAAAAGGTGCACGAGGCTTTTGTTTTCTCTCTTTACGTGTCACCTCGTGCA
>JAKUTR010000014.1 GCA_022448725.1 SAR202 cluster bacterium
GAGTCGGCCTGCTGATAGTTCTCAATGATGGATATCAGGGCCCGTGGTATCCCGAGTCCAGAACCGTTGAGAGTGTGTAGGAATGTTGGACGTGCGCCTTGTTCGGACCGGTAGCGGATTTTCGCCCGCCGCGCCTGGAAATCCGAGCAGTTGGAGATCGAGCTTACTTCCAGCCAATCCAGGCTACCCGGAGCCCACATCTCGACATCATAGGTTTTCATTGAAGCGAAGCCGATATCTCCAGTGCATAAAAGCAATACCCTGTATGGAATTCCCAGTTGAGTGCAAATATCTTCTACATGGGAAGTCATACTCTCTAATGCATCCATGGAGGCGTCCGGCTCGACGAATTTGAACATCTCGACCTTCTCAAATTGATGAACGCGCTTGATGCCCCTAGTATCCTTGCCTGCTGACGCCTTCTCTCTCCTGTACGATGGCGTGTGAGCGACATAGGAGAGAGGGAGTTCTCCAGGACCCAGTATCTCGTCTCCGAACATGTTGGTGATCGGTACCTCTGCAGTTGGAATCATCCAAAGGTCGTCGTCTTCATCGTGATACATATTCTCTGCGAACTTGGGTAGCTGGCCACTGCCGGTCGCAGTCTCCCTAGTAACCAAATGAGGGAGATATAGCTCTTGGTAACCGTTCTCCTCATGTACGTCGAGCAACCAATTAATAAGAGCGCGCTGTAACCTGGCGCCTTTTCCTTTCAGCATAAAGAAGCGAGAACCGGCTAATTTCACAGCACGATTAAAGTCGATGATATCAAGAGCTTCCCCAATCTCCCAGTGGGGCTTTGGAGCGAAAGAGAAGTTCGGAATCGAAGTGACATCCTTCACAACCACATTTTTCGACTCGTCATCTCCCACAGGGACTTCCGTCGCGGGAATATTGGGTACCTCCAATAGCATGTCACCTAATGTCACTTCGGTCGTTCTCGTTTCCTCTTCAAGGCCCTTGATCCGCTGTCCAACTTCCCTCATCTCCGCGATCAAATCTGCGGGTTTTTCTTTACTCTTCCCAATTTCTTGGCTGACCTCGTTACGCCGAGCACGCAGTTCGTCCGACTCGACGATGAGTTCTCGCCGACGGGCATCTAATTTAAGGATACCGTCGATGTTTATAGTTATGCCTCGGCTGGCGACAGAGGTACGGACCCGCTCCGTATCGTCCCGTATAGTTTGGATGCTCAGCAACAGAATCTCCTACTTTCGCGCTTGGGACAAGAGCCAAGTGGACGCGATTGGTTCCAAGTATACCGTACCTGGCCCCTGCTATAATCCCGATCTTCGTAAGGACTATTAATCATGCTTAGACTGGAAGGCAAGGTAGCTCTGATAACCGGAGCGGCAACAGGCGTCGAGGGTAAGGCGATGGGTTTGGGAGGCGCCACAGCAAGGCTATTTGCTCGAGAAGGTGCCAAGGTTGTGCTGACGGACGTGAATGATGAAATGGGGGAATTAACCGCAGCACAGATACGTGCGGACGGGGGCGAAGCTACATACTTACATCTGGATGTCACCAGTGAAGGGGAATGGGGCAATAACATTGGGGCAATCGAGCGGCTTTATGGTGGATTAGACGCCTTGGTCCACAGCGCAGGGGTTACGTTTCGAACAACTGTTGAGGAAACGACTGAGAAGATTTGGGACGTTGAGATGGCAGTCCATGCGAAGGGATCTTTCTTAGGAACGAAGAATGCTATTCCCCTCATGCGTAAGTCCCTTGGGGGGTCGATAGTATTGATATCGTCGATAGCAGGACTCGTCGGCACCCCGTCATCTACTGCCTACCATGCTGCCAAGGGGGCGATGAGGATGTTTGCAAAGACAGCAGCCGTACAGTATGCACCGGAAGGGATTAGGGTCAATTCCATCCACCCCGGATTTGTAATGACACCGATGTTCGAGCCCCTAACAAGTAACCCTGAAGCGGTGGCCCAGAGGTTAGCCAAGGTGCCCTTGGGCCGTATGGGCCAACCGGAAGAGATCGCATACCTTGTCCTTTTCCTCGCTTCTGATGAGTCGAGATTTATTACTGGGACAGAAATTCCGATTGATGGAGGCTATACAGCCCAGTAGGTACGGGAACTTTGCGTGCTATGATCTAGGCCCGTGTCAGACCGACCACACATTCTTTTCCTGATGACGGACCAGCTCCGTGCAGACTGCCTGGGTGTTGCTGGCCACCCGTTGCTGCGCACGCCCAATGTAGATGCCCTTGCAGAACAGGGAGTTAGATTCACAAGCGCCTATACGACAAGCCCCCTCTGTGTGCCAGCACGTGCCTCGATCACGACGGGGCTGTATCCTCATAACAACAATATCTGGCAGGGTGACCAGACTGTGCCACTTGATGCAGATACCTACTTGCATCGACTCAAAGATGTTGGATACAGAACATGCTCCATTGGCAAGAACCACCTGTACCCGATGGAGAACTGCAATCTGTTCCTCAACCATCCTAAGTACAACGCTATTGGATTTGACCATATTGAGGATCTCTCTGGCACGTGGGGGATAATTGAAGGAGAGAGCGTGTATGTGGACTATCTCAAGTCACAAGGCCTACACGAGCGCCTCGCAAACTACCTGAAAGACCTAGAAGAAAAACCAGACGAAGTGCGCCGATTCATCGCGGAACCCCTGCCCATCGATGCCCAGCATTACATAGACGCGTTCATCGGGCGGCGAGTTGAGAAATACGTCGATGAATATGACGGTGATAAGCCAACTTTCGTGTACGCAGGTTTTCAGGGCCCCCACGAGCCATGGGACGCGCCTAAAGAGTACGCTGAGAGGTACCCTTTATCTGAAATACCAGAGCCAATTCCCGAGAAGCCACCAGGAGATTGGCTTCCAGGCAGTAGTCTTGATTACCAGCGGTGGGCCCAATACTACCAGCCACCAAGCGAGCGAGCAGGCAAAGCTATCGTGGCAGCGTACCTAGGCAAGATAGCGATGATTGATGAATCGGTAGGACGAATCCTTGCTGCCTACGAACGAAAAGGATGGCTAGAGAACACGGTGGTCATTTTTAGTACTGATCATGGAGAGATGTTAAATGACCTTGGAAGGGTGTCAAAAAGCATCTTCTACGAATCTGCCACCCATATCCCCCTGATCGTAAGGTTGCCCGAACACTCTAGACATCAGGGCATGCGGGGAACAGTGGACGACAGGTTTGTGGAATCGATCGATATTCACGCAACCATTCTTGACGTCGCGGGAGCTACTCCATGGGATCACCAAGACAGCCTCTCACTTCTCAGTGGTCCGGAACGTCAGAATGTGCTTGGTGAGGTACATGCTCACTACATGCTCCGTAGCCGTGAATGGAAGATCGTTGTTGGCCGCCAGGGAGAAACACTTCAGCTTTTCGACCTCCTTGAAGATCCACAGGAACAAGTGAACCTTTGTCAACATCCCGGATACCGAGAACAGGAGCTTCATATGCGTAGCCTTCTTCTAGCTCGGATCACCCGTGACACTTTCAGAGATTCCAATATCGACCCTGAGCTTAGCTCGCACAGCATAGAAGGTCTTACTCACCACTCGTTTAAGCAGGAGGTCGCTGAATGAGGCTTCAGGCAAAAACGGCGCTGATCGCTGGGGCAGCGTCTGGAGTCGGCGGTCAGTTGATGGGAATCGGAGGAGCGGTAGCGAGACTTTTTGCTGCTGAAGGTGCCCAGGTGATAATTGCCGATATCAAGGACGATGTTGGTGAACAGACGGTATCAGAGCTTCGGGATTTCGGTGCAGATGCGATGTACATCCACCTTGACGTTACCGACGAGGAGCAATGGCAACAAGCGGTCACCGCAACCACCGAACAATTCGGGAAGCTAGATATACTTGTGGACGCAGCAGGTACTTCATTTCGGAGTAAGGTTGAAGATCAGTCCTTAGAGTTGTGGGACCTCGAGATGGACATCCATGCGAGAGGAGCATTTCTAGGTACCAAACATGCCATCCCTGAGATGAGGAAAGTAGGAGGCGGGTCTATTGTAATTGTTTCCTCTATCTATGGGATGGTGGGCAGTATGTCGACATCGTATCCCACTGCTAAGGGAGCTATGCGGAACTTTACAAAGGCGGCAGCGATACAGTATGCCGGCGAAAATATCCGCGTTAACTCCGTCCATCCGGGGTTCGTGATGACGCCGCTCACCGAATCGATATTTACAGAACCAGGCATCATCAACCCGCGCCTCGCACTCGTACCCATGGGGCGGTTAGGTACCACGGAAGAGATTGCTAAAGGGATTCTCTTTCTGGCCTCTGACGAGGCTTCATTTGTCACTGGTGCGGAACTCGTTATCGATGGAGGGTATACTGCCCAATAGCTGGGCAATAAGGTTGGAATCTGCCCGTTATGGGTACTAACGCGAGCGCGGCTTCTCAGAGCCCAAGATTAATGCATCTATAGGTACAAATCGTTCAGTAGCATGTACGGTTGCTGAGGCAATAATGGGGTAATGGAGTAGGAGGTAGGCTGTTACGAATGGATGAACGTGTCGGTCGGAGTGCGCCCCCCCCATACGGGACAATATATAACTGGGACGGGAACCCGTTCAGATACAAGGAATTTCCTGAGCAATTAGATGACCTGCTCAAGAAGGTATTCGCACCCATTGAGGACACCCCGGTGGGGGCCTTGTTTTGGTGTGTTGGCGAGCACGAGGCAGAGTGGCCTTCTGAGAAGATTCCTATGGCTGGAGAATCCGTTGGGCGAGTGTACGAAACAGTCTGGGGAATGCGTCATGCGGAGAGCCTCCGAGCCATGTTTGAGCGGGGAGAAGATCCGTACGACGCGATAGTTAGGCGAGGTCGCGATTTAGGCTTAGGGGTCTGGGCATCTGTTCGAATGAACGACAACCATTTCTGGTCGATCAGTCCCACCGATGGTGAAGTTCCCCACAAGGGCAACCCATTGTATTGGATGACCAGTGTCCGCCAACCGCTTTCCCTATCGGAGATGCCGGGAACCGTTGCTAGTGGCTTGACCCGGGACCGTCGGGACCATACAGAATGGTGTCTTGGGGACGCGGCTGCACCCTGGGCGTCCACGTCGTGGAATATGGCGATACCTGAAGTCCGAGAGATTCGCCTACAGTTCATCAGCGAGGCGATGAACCTCGCTGACTGGGACGGGATTGAATTGGACTGGCAAAGGCACGCCGTTCACCTGCCACAGCACGACGCCCATCGATTGATGTACACGATGACCGACGTACAGCGGGCTGTACGTGAATTAAGCGATAGGATTGCTGAGGAACGAGGACGGCCATTACATGTGGCAGTTAGAGTCGCGGCGACCCTCGAGGCATGTCGGAGCATTGGATATGACATCGAAACGTGGGCCCAGGAAGGCCTCTGTGATTTGGGTATCCCCTCAGGAACGTCCGGAACTGATCCGGGTATTGAGATGGGAGGGTTTCGAAAACTTTTGGATGGCACCGGCATCCAGTTGTACCCCTGCCTTGACACTGACTTCCGTGTAAAAGCGGCACGGCTCGAACCCCACAGCCAATGGAGTGACTCATGGAGGCGAGGCGAGGCAGCGAAATTCTGGGACCAAGGGGCCGATGGCATATACCTCTTCAACTGGCATGCTACCCGAGACAGTCACAGGCACCTACTTGAGAGTATAGGCTCACCGGAGACTCTCAGAAACACCGACAAAGTATACGCTGCAACACATGGCTTCAACGTCCGCAGGGGAACGCTTCGATACGGAGTTGATGCCAACGACCGAATTTACGCCGAAACCCCGGTAGAGCTTCACAGAACGATCACTGGTGAAGGGCCGACGTTTAGCGTCCCAATGTACGACGATAACATCGATGAAGCAGCCCAGGTTAGCCTAATGATCGAACTTGAACACTTCTCTCCACAGGTGGACAAGGTATCGGTTGCGCTAGATGGACAAAGTTTGTCAGATCCCGTGATTTGGAATGTGAATCAAGCTGATCCTGACCACCCGGCCTCTGTACACGAAAATAGTTGGTTAAGCTGGGAGATTAAGCAGGGTATACCCAAGGGTGTTCACCAGGTTGATGTTCGACTCATAAATAGGGACTCGAGACTTCGAGTGCCAGTTGTAGTAAGCCACGTCGAAATTCATATAAGCTACCCGAGGTAGTTAAGGAGCACACGCAATGGTTTACCGAGTGGGCGTGCTCGGCTGCGGACGCAAAGGACCCCAGCATGCACGAGCTTGGCAGCTCAACCCGAATGCCGAAGTGGTTGCGGCCACAGATACGGACCCTGAGAACCGTCAGCTTTTCCAAAAAAGGTTTGGGGTGCCTATGTACACTGATTACCAGGAGATGCTGCGCAACGAGAATATTGATATCGCGGCACCAATACTCCCAGTAAAGCCTAATCACGAAGTCGTGATGGGATGCACGGCGTTTGACCTTAAGGGCATTCTGTGCGAAAAACCAATTACTGACAGCCTTGCAAACGCTGATGAAATGGTGGAGGCATGCAGGAGACAAGGAATCAAGTTTGGATGCGGTGATCTTGACCGAAATCTTCCCGACTACTGGGAAGCGAAGCAATACATTGACTCGGGCGCTATCGGGGATGTCGTATCCATAGACATCCATATGGGGTTTGGTGCTGAGTGGGATATTCAGAGCCTCAGTATCACGCGAATGTTCGCCGGCGACGCCGAAGTAGCTTGGGTTATTGGCTGGGTTGACGGGGATCCTATGAGTGATGACGACCAGGGCCAAGCGGGCTACATACGGTTCGTTAACGGAATAGAGGCGTTCCGCCATCGCAATGCCGATGCTAAGTCTGGAATTGAAGTCAATTGTGCCAAGGGTGCCTTCCACACCGACTTCTCCTACCTTAGCCTATGGAGAACCGAAGACTTGACGGCTGCGCGCAAGAAGACTTCTGGGCCTCCTCGACTAACTAAAGTTGAGGGTGTATTAGATGAGAGATATCAACATGAAGGAAGTGGCGAACTGGATGAAGACGGTTGGCGCTGGGCCGGGAATCGTAACATCGCTACGGTCCAGTCGATAATTGATGCTATTGAGGGTCACGTTGAGCCGTCTGGCAGCGGGGAGAATTCCCGGAAATGCTTGGAGATCGCTATCGCTTTGAGGGAGTCTCATCGCCTAGGCCACGTACCTGTGCAGCTGCCCCTAACCGACCGTAGCCTTAAGATAACGCCACCAATGTCTCGGTGGCTCGACAAAAAACAGACTGTTGGCATTGAGGAATACCGAAGATCAATTGGAGGATGGCGACCCGGCGATGTGTAGTGCGGTCCCGGCAGTTTGTCTGGCTTTAGTGAGCCTAACATCCGGACGGAACCTAACGAACAGTTACTTGTGAAATAACGTGGTAAACTCGGCTTCGATCAACGGCAGGAGGTTTTAAATAATCCATGAAAATTGTTATTGAGCCTGTACCGAGCGGAGTTGCGCCGGGAGAGTCCCCCGATGCGTTCCTAAAAGACTTACAGAAAGAATTCAAGGAACATGACATCGTTGAAGTTAGTGAGACTGCGGATCAAATTCGTGAAGTTGCAGATGCAGAAGTCTACTTTGGCTGGCCCGAACGCGAGGTCTTTTTGGCAGGCGAGCACCTGAAGTGGATACACTGTCCTGGTACGGGCATCGACCGGCTCATCGAGATACCTGAACTTGTTCAGAGTGATATCCCTGTGACAAACGCCCGAGAGCCCCATGTGAACCCGATGGCTGACCACGTTTTTGGGTTTATGATTGCCTTCGCGCACAAATTACATTGGATGTGGGATGACCAGCGTGAAAAGAAATGGCGGATGTATGATTACGCATGGAAGCAGGTTGACCTCGTTGGCTCTACGATGGGAATCCTAGCCTTTGGGAATATTGGAAAGGCTGTAGCTAAGCGAGCCGCAGGTTTTGACATCGACGTCTATGCTGTTGACAAGTACCCGCAAGACTCGCCTTACGCCAAGGAGGTCTGGGGACTCGATAAGCTTGATGACATGCTAGCGATCTCCGATTGGTTGGTTGTGACGGCACCAATAACCGACGAGACGAGAGGGATGATTGGCCCCAAAGAGCTTGCAAAGCTCAAAAAAGACGCGTTCGTCGTTATCATCTCACGTGGAGGAATCGTCGACGAGTATGCGCTTGCGGAGGCCATCAAGTCAGGACACCTCTCAGGAGCAGGAGTAGATGCACTAGAGCCTGAACCCCCAGTGCCAGATAATCCATTGTGGACAACTGAGAACGTCCTAATCTCACCTCATGCGTCGGCATTCACACGCGACCTGTATCTTGGTAGAAGAGAGGTGTTCAGGGAGAATCTGAGGCGGTATCTCCGAGGTGAGGATTTCCTGTACGTCTGTGACAAGAAGCTCGGGTATTGATGCTAGGAGAACAATTCTACAAAAGGCTGTAGTTGATCAGTCCTTTTACAGCCAACTAGAACGCTCGTTATATTTGGCCTGTCGGCAATCCATTTGACCGCGTATTGGGTAGGAGAAAGGCCTGCTGCGGAAGCCTCCCGTTCAAATTCCTCTATACGGTCCCATACTTCGTCACTAGGGTCGTCCACCCAGCCGGATTCTTCCTTGCGACTTCCAAGTGGCGCTTCTTGCCCTCTCTGATATTTCCCGGTCAGCATCCCGGATGCGAGAGACCTGTACGGGGTTACCCCGATGTTATATAGGCCACAAGTCGGTATGTATTCATCCTCGCTATACCGGTCCAGCCAGTTCAGAGTAGGCTGGGCCACGATGGGACGTGGCCAGTTGTTATCGTCACATAGTGAGATCATTTTACGTATATCGCTTGGCTCGAAGTTGGAAAAGCCCCAATACCTCACCTTGCCAGCATCGATGAGGCCAACCATTGTTTCGATAGACTGCTGTAGTGGCGTTTCTGCGTCACTCGTATGCATCTCATAAATATCGACATAGTCAGTCTGTAATCTCTGCAGGCTCGCATCGATCTGGTGCAACATGTGGTCTTTGCCCAGCCCAGTCCCTTGGTAGCTCTCGTCACCGACAGGGTTACCCACTTTTGTAGTGATGATGGCGTGAGCCCTACGGCCCTTTAGTGCTGAGCCTATGTATGCTTCCGACTTGCCGCCAGGAGACCCAAGGGAGCGGGTATAACCCTCGTACATATCTGCCGTATCAATGAAATTGATGCCGTTGTCCAAGCACCAATGGATGATCTTGGCAGCGTCGCTTTGACCAACCGGAGTTCCGAAAGTCATAGTGCCAAGACAAACAACCGAGATCTTTAGGTCGGTTGTGGGAATAGTGCGTTGCTCCATTAAGTGCTCCCTACGATGTTAGCGGACGGCACAGTAGCAGTCCGTCTTGAATGTGTCAACTTACAGGTTTTCCGGGGACACAGCATAAAAGTTTCACTAGAAGCATTAGCATCTCAAATGCGCTACAGTCCTCAATCGCTGAGGTTATTCCTCCGCTAACTTAACACCACTAGGTAAAGGTGTAGGATGGGACACATCAAAGACCCTGTAAATGAAAACAACCAATGAGAAGGACGGAGAAAACATTATGGGTAACGATGGTACTAGATCAGTGGTAGCTACTCTGGGTGGAGGGTGCTTTTGGTGCCTAGAAGCCGTCTACGATGATCTGATGGGGGTAGAGAGGGTGGAGTCTGGTTATATGGGCGGCAATGTAGTTGATCCCTCTTATGAGGACGTGTGTAGCGGCGGCACAGGCCACGCTGAAGTGGTCCAGGTTACCTTTGATGAATCAGTAGTGTCATATAAAGATATCTTGGAGATCTTCTTCACCATACACGACCCAACGACCTTGAACCGCCAAGGTAACGACGTTGGGTCACAATACCGGTCCGCGATCTTTTATCACGATGACGAACAGCATCAGGCCGCGGGGAATACAATTCGTAACATTAGCAGGACTGGAGCCTGGCCTGATCCTCTAGTCACGGAGATAACAGAGGCTTCAGTGTTTTACAAAGCTGAGGCATACCACCAAAACTACTTTAAGAACAATCCAGTGCAGCCTTATTGTCAGTTTGTCGTCACGCCAAAGGTGACAAAATTCCGTAAGCAGTACGCAGCTAGACTAAAAGAATAACTTGCCTGAGCCCTTAAGGATGAATCACAACTTTTACGATTCCCTCTTTTCTTGAGTCATAGAGGTCGTAAGCATCCTGAATATTTTCGAAGGTAGTCCTGTGGGTGATCATCGTTGATGGGTCCCACCATCCTCGCTGCTTCAACTCGACCATCCTTGCAATATGCCCCGTTGGATCGGCCATATGCCCTGAAGCTGTCGCAAGCAGAGTGGCATTAGACCGCCGAAAGCGCTCAATGCGCAGTCGTGGTACAGGGTTTTCGTCCGAAGTCCTCTGTTGGAGTCCGAACATCACCAGGGTGCCGAATTCGCTTACTAGATCCAATCCTAATTGCAGTGTGTCCGGATAACCAGCCGCCTCAACCACAAGATCAGGTAACTTACCCTCGAGGATTTCAGAAACAGCATCGTGGATAGGAACGTCCATTGGGTTGAGGGTATGCGTTGCGCCAAACATGCGTGCAAAATCTAGACGATAATCCAATAAATCGGCGCCAATAACCTTCCGCGCCCCCGAACGGGCAAATATGGCGGTGAAGGAAAGTCCAATGGGGCCCTGCCCGAGTATCAGTACATTTTTTCCTAGCAACGTACCAAGTTGCTGGCACGCGTATAGTACAGTGCCAGAAGGTTGACACATGAGCCAGTCGCCAGGATCCCCCTCGTCAGGTATCGCGATCATGCGATTCGGGAGTACCTCGTAGTGTTCTACGAGCGCGTCATCTCGTCCGTGAGGTAACGCAATGACACGTTGTCCAACGTCCCACAGGTCGGAACGCGATTCTACGATCCGACCTGCTATTTCATGCCCGGGATTGCCAATAGGAGCGGGGTAGCTGTGTTCAGGAAGCAGTGCACCATACAAGTTCCGAATGTCGCTCCCGCAGATGGACCATCGCTCAATCTCAACAAGGACATTGCCCTGTCCTACAGTCGGAGTAGGTACGTCTGTGAAGGAGAACTGCTTTGGGCCTACTAGTTGGGCTGCTCTCATCTGTGCTGCAGCTATAAGAGCATCTGAGAGATGTGCTCTGTGCTCGCTTCATTCGACCGTTTGATACGGTAGTCGCTAAGAGGAAGGTACTCGTATAGCTCCGGGTTGTGACTCAGGAATGCCTCTGCGTAAGGTACCCGGGTGTGGAGTCCAGCAAGGCCACCGTCCAAGACCTCTCCAAGCTTGCGCTGAAGGTTGCTACGCTCGCCGTAGTTCTGTGAAGTAAAGCAGTTCATTGCCTCAGCCTTTTGTACAACGACATCGGTAATATCGATTATGACGTTTGGCATCCTTGGATTAAGGCTCTCAAGGATATTTGTTCGGCCTCGTTGGTCATGGTAAAAGATCTGAGATGCCGCGCCTCCGGTATCTCCACCGAAAGGTCTGTATGGTTTTCCGGGCCTGATACCTGCGGCTGCATCGATTGCAAGCAATAGCATCTTGGTTGATAAACCATGTGCTGGAACTGTGTCATCCGGCCAGTGGGTGATGATTATATCTGGCGTGACATCGCCGATGACGTCTGCGATGTCACTAACGATTTCAGGGGTGATCGTAGTAATCGAATCGTCATGGCCTAGGAAGCGAACATCCTTTACTCCTAGCACTGCTGATGCATTCTCCAACTCTTTCTTTCTTTCTTCGACGAGCGCTTCCATATCGGGCATTTTGCTAGAGTCCCGGTATTCGTTAATCGCGGTTAAATGATGTGACAAGCCCGTGTATGGAGTGAGCATAGTGACACGGTCGCCTCGGTGAACATGTTTGGCGATTGTGCCGCCTGCGTACAGGACGCAGTCCTTTGGGTGACCTCCGATATTCAAGATAGACAAGTTTTTGGGCACTTCTGCTTTCCCCCTTGGTAGGCTGGACATCATTATATGCGAGCAGACACTATTGCATAGGGCTTATTAATAGCAACCCGAAGGCTCTAACAAACAGACCGGGCGGTAGCGCTGGCAGCGTCGATACAACAATACTCTCTAACGTAACCTCCCAAGACTTGTTTTTGGCGACCTGCGAGGCATTTGCCGGAGACTACCTTTATACTTGATTGGTACCGTGAGGCGTAGAGAGTTGAAGCGGGTGGAAGCGAAACAACTTTTCAGAGGGAGTTCTTAGGATGCCAGCGCGTAACCTAGGGCGATATTATCAAGGCCTACCGGCAACAGAGACACGAGATTTAGTATGAACGGACGTACCGCGCCTCAAGTTGCCTTTGGCATGACCATCTACAACAAAGCCCAGTTCCTTCCCGAAGCAATCGAATCTTTGCTCAACCAGACCTACTCGGATTTCACCATAGTAGCAGTTGACAACGCATCCACAGACGCATCTAAATCGATCATGAATGTTTACAAAAATTCAAGGATGGCCCCTCAGTCCCAGCCGGGTTTCAGGGGCACATAAGATAATCTAGCAAAATTTAAAGGACAGGAGATCATGAGCGACATAATTTACCGGGTTGGCGTTATCGGATGTGGCCGAAAGGGTACTGAGCACGCCCGAGCATACGTTCTAAACCCGAGGGCGGAGGTTGTCGCTGCTGCCGATAGTGACCCCGAGAATCTCAGTCTATTTGGCGAGCGCTTCGGGGTACCCACCTATGCGAATTTTCAAGAGATGCTCCGCAATGAGGAAATCGACATAGTTAGCGCCGTGCTTCCCGTGAGCGCCAATTATGAAGTGGTGATGGCCTGCGCAGACCTAGGTGTTAAGGCTATTTGTACCGAGAAGCCTTTAGCCAGCAAGCTCTCTGATGCAGACGCAATGGTAGATGAATGCCGGCGGCGAGGGATAAAGTTCGGTTGCGGGGACTTGGAACGCAACCACGAAGCATACTGGAGGGCGAAACTGATTATCGATAGCGGGGAGCTAGGAGCACTTCGCAGCATCAGCTACTATCAAGGTGGTGGGACACAGCTATCGGGGGGTGGGTGCCAAAACTTCAGTCTAATGAGGCTATTCGCGGGCGATGCAGACGTCGATTTTGTCATAGGATGGCTAACCGACGATCCGTGGAGTGAGTACGATCAGGGTGGGTCCGGCTATGTCCGTTTTGTTAACGGCATAGAGGCCTTTTCACATATACGTGATACTGGGCGACGCGGGTTCGAACTGCTTTGCGAGCGAGGAATTATCTTCAGCGATAATCAGTTCATAACAATGTGGAAGACTAGCCCTGATGAGAACCACCCTACAGCTAGAAGCCTTGAACGGGTGGATGGTGTTTTCTCCGATACGGAGGGATTACACTTCGGCTTCGGGACTATTGATGATGAAGGATGGGAGCGTCCTGGAGGGAGACAGAGGAACACCATACAGTCAATGATCGACGCACTTGATGAAGATATCGAACCGAGGGGAAATGGAGATAATGGTCGCAACGTACTCGAAATGGCTATTGGTTGGCGCGAGTCCCACCGCCGGGGGCACGTTCCGGTGAAGTTGCCTTTGGTCGATCGCAGTCTCAGGCTGTTCCCTGTCGCAGGCCGAATGTACAACAAGAAGGAAGTAATGGGCCGAGATTGGTACAACAAGGAAATGGGGCGTTATAAACGAGCGTAGACTCACTCCGTACCCAAACTGGCTACTCCAAGATAGAGTATCTAGTAGTTCAGAGGCTAGGTGTTCTAGATGAAGATGCCACTAACTCTCGATCAGCCACTTCGAAACCTCCTTAGCGTGGTACGAGATGATGATGTCCGCGCCTGCTCGCTTTATCCCAGTTATGATCTCGGTGATTATTCGTTGCCCGTCGAACCATTTGGTTTCAGATGCCAGCTTCGCCATCAGGTACTCTCCGCTGACGTTGTATGCTGCAAGGGGTGATATGAATTGCTCCCTGGCAGTTGCAATGACATCTAGGTAGGCAAGGGCAGGCTTGACCATCACTATGTCCGCACCCTCAGCTATATCCTGTTCGATCTCTAGTAGAGCCTGACGGCTGTTTGGCGGGTCCATCTGATAACCACGGCGGTCGCCTTCCTGTGGAGCTGACTCTGCTGCGACCCGGAAAGGCCCGTAGAAACTAGACGCGTACTTGGCTGAATAGCTCATGATCGATGTTGTCTCGTGGCCTGAGTCGTCTAGGGCCAATCGGAGCGACGCAACTTGCCCGTCCATCATTGCTGAAGGCGCGACAATATCCGCCCCGGCATCAGCTTGGCATACCGCCACTTGGCTCAGGATCTCAAGAGTAGGATCATTGTCGACCACTCCCTCACGAATGATGCCACAATGGCCATGGGTCGTATATTCACAAAGGCACACATCTGCCATAACGATTAGATCTGGGGATGTTTGCTTTATGATGCGGATTGCCTCCTGAATAATTCCAGTGGGGGAATGTGCTTCAGACCCCTCATCGTCCTTGCGGTCAGGAATCCCGAAAAGTAGGACACC
Organism: SAR202 cluster bacterium; assembly: GCA_022448725.1. Classification (GTDB taxonomy): domain Bacteria; phylum Chloroflexota; class Dehalococcoidia; order Lucifugimonadales; family VXLM01; genus VXLM01. The sequence continues at coordinate 14,498 of JAKUTR010000014.1, forward strand.
GGGAATACCAAGAGCGTTTATCTCCTCCACCTCCTGAATGAGGTAGTCCAGAGATAACTGGAAAATTCCGGGCATGGACTCGATTGGCCTACGAACTCCACGCCCATGTGTAACGAAGATCGGGTACACGAAATCGGATGGGGAGATATGGGTCTCTTGAACAAGCCCGCGCATCGCATCAGAATTGCGCAACCTGCGGAGACGCGGAAAAGGGAAATTGCTCACGGTGTAGACTCCTGAGCGAAATGGGTTGTGATGGCGTCCACTAGCCCATCGATGTTTGCCTTCCCCGCTAGTATATCAACGTTGAGGCCAAGGTTTTCAGCTGCTTCCTTGGTGACAGGTCCGATGCAGGCTAGGGGGATGCTGGCTAACTGTTCAGGGCCACCATCTAATAGGGCAACGAGGTTTTGTACAGTCGAGGAACTGGTAAAGGTGATAACGTCAACACCCTGGTCAAGGATCCGGCCTAATCTCTGTTTGGCAGATGCTGGAAGGACGGTTCGATATAGAGTGAGCTCGTGAACCTCGGCGCCCATTTCTTTGAGTCCACACGGTAGCCTTCGGCGACGGTTCTCTGCACCGGGGAGCAGTACTCTCTGGCCGGTGACCCCCTGTTTTTCGAAACTCGCAAGGAGCGACTCAGAGATCGACTCTGAAGCGACAAGGTCAGGAACTAAGCCGTGTTTATTCAAGTGTTCCCCGGTGGCTGACCCGACGGCCGCGATTTTATTTCCATGGAAAGCGCGTGCGTCTTTGCCCATGGCTTGTATCCGTCCCCACACAGCGTCAACTGCGTTTGTGCTCGTAAATACTACCCAGTGGTAGTCGGTGATATGTCTTAGTGCCTCGTCGACTTCCGTGTAGGAGGTAAGCGGTTGGATTTCGATTGTAGGCATTTCAAGGGGATGAGCCCCTTTGGAACGAAGCAGTTTTGAGAGAGAACTTGCTTGTGTTCGTGAGCGAGTGACAAGTATTCGTTTTCCAAAGAGAGGCCTATTATCGAACCATTGAGACTCTTCTCGATGGTTGACAACCTCGCCGATCACAATTACCACAGGGCTAGAGAATCCCTGTTGCTCGGCGTGTACGGCAATGTTGCTCAACGTTCCAATAACCGTACGTTGTTGGTCAAGGGTGCCCCATTGAATCACAGCAGCTGGCGTATCGGCAGGACGGCCGCCCTTCTGTAGCGCCGCCGAGATGGATGAGAGATGTTCCCATCCCATCAGGATGCTTAAAGTACCTTGCGTTTTTGCCAGGACTTCCCACGGAACCTCCCGAGAGGACTTTTCAAGCCCTTCCGTACCCGTTGTGATTGTTATAGATGACGACACACCGCGGCGCGTCATGGGGATGCCTGCGTATGTCGGGACGGCCAAGGCTGATGTAATCCCTGGGACTACTTCAAATGGGATACCGGCGTCCACGAGCGATTGCACCTCCTCTGCACCTCGCCCGAACACGAATGGATCCCCTCCTTTCAATCTGACAACGGTGCTGCCTTCTGAGGCTTTTTGGACGATGATGGTGTTGATTTTCTCCTGACTATTCTTGTTGGACCCAGGTATCTTCCCGACGTCAATTAAGTCTGCGGACTTAGGAGCATGCCCCAGCAGTTCGGAATTTATCAGCCGGTCGTAAACCACAACGTCAGCAACCTGTAACCTCTCAATACCTCTGATGGTAATAAGGCCACTATCTCCTGGGCCAGCTCCCACCAGGTAAACAATACCGATCTCTCGTGGATTAACCACCGAGGAACTCCTTAGCGCCTGTGGATAGAAGCTTATTCCCAAGGAGCTGGCCGGCCGTTTCCGGTGAGCTAAAATTGCCCTCACACGTTGTCCTGAATACCTGTGAACCGTCCGGAAGACCTGCCATGGCGGACATCCGAAGATGATCCCCGTCGATATGTGCATAAGCAGCTACAGGAGATGAGCACCCCCCTCCAATCGCTGCAAGAAATGTTCGCTCGGCCCTAAACGCAGCGCTAGTCGCTGCATGCGTGATGCTTGCGAGAGAGGACCCCAGTTGCGAGTCGGCTGATCGGTGCTGGACTACAAGAGTGCCCTGCCCTACATCGGAGGTGAACTTAGAGGGGTCAAAAAACTCCGACACCACGTCTAATTGCCCGAGTCGTTTGAGGCCCGCTGCGGCGAGTATGACCGCATCGTAATCCGGCCCCTGGACTTTCTGGAGTCGCGTGCCAACGTTCCCACGTATAGGTTGAACAATGAGGTCGGGACGTAACTCTTTGACTTGGACTAATCGTCTGAGGCTACTGGTACCAAGTCGTGCTCCAGGCATGAGTTCTGAAAGATTCGATCCATCACTACTGACCAAGACATCCCGAGGGTCTTCGCGCTCGCCAGCAGTGACTAAACTTAGGTTGTCTGTATTGTCTGGAGCTAAGTCCTTGGCACTGTGGACGGCAATGTCAATTTTGTGGTTTAGAAGGGCATGCTCTATCTCCTTGACGAAAGCGCCTCGGCCAAGGGCCTGAAGTGGGGAGTCTCTATCCTGATCACCGGTGGTAGAGACAGGAATTATTTCAATGTCTAGATTCGGGTCATGATGGGTGAGAAGAGTCACAATGGAGTCCGTTTGAGCAAGCGCAAGAGGACTGCTCCGGGTTCCAACTCGTAGAGGCGTAGGCATTTTCACGGTGTCGAAACTGTTGCTGATGGTAGGGCCTTATCCTCGTACATCTGGCAAACATTGTTAGTGCAGCCGCAGCTGACCCCAACAAGGAGGTCATCCATAAGGCGAGAACGTGCCTCCTCGTTTTGGCCGGTCTGGACAAGTGTAACAAGCTCGTCGGTAATACAAGCCTGCCAATGGTCGAGGTAGAGTCGGATTCCTTTATCTAACAATTCCTTTCGCACATCAGAAAGTAGCGGGGCCAGATCAGCAAATTCCATAATCCCCTTGCGTACAGGCATTAGGTGAGTCCCGGAAAGCATCTCACGAAACTTGCGCGCTAGCGCTGGGCTAGCCCCGCCCGTGGACGTTGCTACGATGACATCTCCCCGTTTTGCGACCGATGGAGTGATCCATGTACATAGCTCTGTCACGTCAGCTACGTTCAGTGGAATGTTTCGTGTGTCTGCTTCCTGACTGACGGCTAGGTTGGTATCTCTATCGCTGGTATCAGCCACTATTGCGATGGTAGCCCCTTCCAGATCCCCTGTCGCATAGGCGCGATTAATCCAGGATATCTGGCCTTGCTCCGATAGCAGTCTTACTGCGGAGTTGACTTCAGGAGCGATGACAGTTACGTCAGCAGAGTAAGGAAGGAGGCGGTCGACCTTTTCCTCACCGAGATCGCCTCCGCCGACCACTACGACCTTACGGCCCCGGAGGTCAAGGAAGATAGGGTAGTAGGCAGGCATTGGTCCTCCTCTCCTCAGGATATCGTATTATTCGAAAGGTCGATACTATTGAACTGTCTGGCCATGGTATGTTCAGGAAACCCGGTATGCGTACTTCAAGAGACAAACTGTTTGCGAAACTAAAGGAGACGGTCTCAGATAAGCGCGTGGTGGAAGCTATGTTGCAGGTAGATCGTGCAGAGTTTGTCCCTGAGAATGTCAGGGACCGAGCCTACGATGACGTAGCTCTCCCTATTGGCGCTGGACAAACCATCTCTCAGCCGTTCATGGTTGCTATCATGACAGCAGCGTTGGGCCTACGACGATCCGACACTGTACTGGAAGTGGGTACTGGAAGTGGGTATCAGGCTGCTATCATCGCTGAGATCGTAAGTAAGGTTGTTACTGTTGAGCGGGTGCCCTCTCTCGCAAAGGCAGCATGGGCCGTGCTCACCTCTATGGGCTACGATAATATCGAAGGACACTTAGAAGAGGAGATTATTGGTAGACCTCAAGATGGACCCTACGATGCCATCTTGGTAACTGCAGCAGCCCCTAAGCTGACAACGGAACTAATCACGCAACTCAAAGATACGGGAAGGATGGTTATACCGGTGGGAACTGCGGAAAGCCAAGAACTACTGAGAGTAACCTGTTCAGGAGATGATTACTCAGTTGAGACCCTCATCCATTGTAGATTTGTGCCACTAATAGGAGAAAACGCTTGGCCAAAATCAGCCCTGGATGGGTGGGGACAATAATGTAGGAGATAAATAAAATGCCAAAGATCTATCACGAAAACCATCTATATAAATTACGGTGTAGAATGGGACCCCCTTCGGAGCCGGGTGTGCCTTAATGGAATACGAGATCGTCATCGGGCTTGAGGTCCACAGTCAATTGCTCACTAAGAGCAAGATGTTTTGCGCGTGCAATGCAACGTATCAGGACGCTAAGCCCAATACTGTTATCTGTGAAGTTTGTATGGGTATGCCAGGCGTGCTCCCGATGATCAATAAACGAGCCGTTGAACTAGTGATATCCACTGGACTAGCTCTAGGCTGCGACATCCCCCGGAACTCGAAATTTGATCGAAAAAACTACCCTTACCCTGATCTGATGAAGGGATACCAGATCTCACAGTATGATCAGCCGGTTGCTGTTGATGGAGTTTTGGATATCACGGTGGACGAGGAAGCAAGACGCATTGGTGTTACCCGTGTACACCTTGAAGAAGATGTTGCCAAACTGTCCCACCACACTGGAGCAGACGGTGAACGCTATAGCCTTCTTGATATTAATCGAGCAGGCGTGCCGCTTATGGAGATCGTGAGCGAGCCCGATATGCGGTCACCTGACGAGGCAAGGGAGTACCTTACGACTCTCCATTCAATACTCCGGTACATTGGTGCGAGCACTGCCGATATGGAGAAAGGTAGCTTCCGCTGCGACGCCAATATCAGTGTACGCTGCTTAGGGGTAGAAGAGCTTGGCCCCAAGGTAGAAGTTAAGAATATGAACAGCTTCCGATCTGTTCATCGGGCTCTAACGTACGAGGCAACTCGGCAGGTACGGGCGGTCGAGGAAGGGGAACGAATCGTTTCAGAAACGCGCGGTTGGGTTGAAGAAAGAGGAGTAACCGTTTCACAGAGAACCAAGGAGAATGCGTCTGACTATCGGTACTTTCCAGAACCGGATCTCCCTCCGGTAGTAATTGACAACGATTGGGTCCAGAAAGTGCGAACAAGTCTTCCCGAGCTACCCCTTGTGCGCAAGAAACGTTTTATTGAACAGTACGGCCTCCCAGCATACGACGCTGCCCTCTTGACGGTCTCAAAGCCCACAGCGGATTATTTTGAGTTAACGCTTGCAGGATCTACAGATAATGATCTCGCAAAAAGAGTAAGTAACTGGATACTTGGTGAATATACGCGCCTCATGAAGGAAGAGAATACCGGCATTGAAAGCGCGAAAGTTCACCCCACTCAGCTATTAAGCCTTGTTCGCATGATTGATAGTGGGAGACTGAGCTCCAACCAAGCTAAAGAGGTCCTTGAGAAGATGTTTGGTACAGGAGGGGATCCTGAATCGATCGCTGCGGAAGTAGGGATTGTTCAAGTTAGCGATGCTGCCGAAGTCGAGGTTGTGGTTGACGAGGTGCTTGCATCCAACCCGGAACCTATTCAAGACTATCTTGATGGTAAAAAACAGGCGCTAGGGTTCTTGATGGGAGAAGTGATGAAGGCTACGAAAGGGCAGGCGAACCCTAAAGTGGCATCTCAACTCGTCAGAGAAAAACTAGAGGCATTGAAGTAGCTACATGGGTCCCCAAACTTCAGGGAAAACAATTTCAGGTAGTTGGCGGGCCGCCCGTAAGTTCCACTACTTTGGATTGGGTGTAAAGAGGTGGCTACTACTTGGATCAGTGGGAGTGGGAGTGTGGGCGATAGGGATAGCATTTGTTATCAAGAACCTACTCAATATCCACTTGCCTAATTTCCTGCCCTGGTTCCTTGAAGGGGTTTTGATAGGGTTAGGAGGAGTGGCCATAATTGGGGTGGCGGCCTACGGCCTTTTCCGATCGGTCGGGCCAATACTATTTAACACGCCGAGCGTCAACGCTCTTGCAGAGACGATCTACGCTCGCCGCTCACGTGGCCGTGGCCCTAAGGTAATCACCATAGGGGGAGGGACTGGCCTTTCAGTTTTACTGAGAGGGCTGAAGGCACATACGGAAAATATCACCTCTGTAGTGACCGTTGCAGATGATGGAGGTAGCTCAGGGAGGCTGCGACGTGAGATGGGCGTTCTGCCTCCAGGAGATTTTAGGAACTGCCTTGTCGCGCTCTCGGACGACGAGACTCTGCTCACAGAACTTTTCCAGTACAGGTTTACTCAAGGTGATGGTTTGGCGGGGCACAGTTTTGGCAACTTATTCATCGTAGCGATGACTGATATAGCAGGCAGCTTTGAGGACGCGCTGTCGGAGTCAAGCAGGGTGCTGGCAGTAAGGGGCAAGATCGTTCCTCCAACAACAACCCCGCTTAGATTGGTCGCAGAGATGACAGACGGGACCATTGTTAAGGGAGAGTCATCGATCACAGCACGGGGAGGCGACATAAAACTAGTGGCCATCGAGCCTGCTGAAGCAAGTATACATCCTGAAACCCTGGAAGCGATTGAAGCGGCGGACCTGATCGTTATGGGGCCAGGGAGCCTATACACAAGCATTCTGCCGAACCTGCTGGTGAGCGGTGTAACACAGGCAATTCGCGAATCGGCAGCCTTGAAACTGTACGTTTGCAATGTTGCGACTCAGCACGGTGAAACAGCGGGCTATACAATCTTGGATCACGCCGAAGCCCTCTGTAGACACACGTTCTCCGGAATTGCAGACTATGTTGTAGCTAATAACAACCATCTAGAACTTGGGTCTAAGTATCTTGGCGATATGGTAAAAGACGATGGTCGAATTTTGGTGAACAGCAAATTAGTTATGGACGATCTTGTTGATCCAGATCATCCGGTAAGGCACGATTCTCAAAAACTGGCACAGGTTATAATGGATGTGTATGATGGAAGGTGATCGACCCCCACCCCTGCTCAGACTGCTTCAGGGGTAGCATAGAGAGAGAATATGAGTGTCCAGACGATCATGAACTTTATCCAGATCGCCCTCAGCGTTGTGCTGGTGGCGGTTATACTGTTTCAAGTGCGAGGCCAAGGCGTTGGTCTTTTTGGTAGCGCAGAGGGTTCTTATCGTACTCGGCGTGGTCTCGAGAAGACGCTCTTTCAGTTCACAATTGTGCTGATCGTTGTTTTTATAGTTACATCAATCGTTAGTGCTCGGGTCATCTAAGTACTGGTGAAAATGAGGCCACGGCAATGTGGGCCTCATGTCGTGAACGATCCGATCACACTGTAACTGAATTCACCGGTTCCGTATGCCACGCTGAATTCGCAGTGCATCTGATGTGCCAAAGAAACTCCACTTAACAAATATATTTTCGAGAGGAGTACTAATGGGACACCAAGAGAATAACAGCAAGGGATTGACTTGGGTTGGTGGTGTAGTATTGGCAGCCGGTGTTGCGCTGACGTTGGGCTTTGGATGGATTGTTTTCTTCCAAGACCTGATCAATGACAAAGAGGCACCTTTGTTCATCAAAATTGGCCTGCCAGCAATTTCCCTAGGCTTGCTAATTTTGTTGGTTGTAGTCATCCGTGACCGGATCAAACACCGAAAAGAGGAAGGACTTGAGGAGGTCAAATGGTAATGATCGTAACGACAACAGACACTATTCCTGGCAAAAACATTACCCAAACCAGAGGGATTGTACGAGGAAGTACAGTGCGGGCTCGCCACGTTGGCAAAGACATCATGGCTGCGCTTAGAAACATAGTGGGCGGTGAAGTCAACGAGTACACGAAGCTACTCGCAGAGGCCCGCGAGCAAGCTGTCATGCGCATGACAGAGGCTGCTCAAGAAGCTGGGGGTAATGCTGTTGTAGGGATGAGATTTATAACAGCAGGCATAATGGGAGGGGCAGCAGAGATTGTTGCATATGGCACGGCAGTGGTGGTTGAAGATTAGCTAACTTAAGTCAGCACTCTTGGTTTCAGGGTACCAATTCCGGAACGAAAACCCCTCTCTGGGCAGGAATATAGCAGCCAAGATTGTCGGTGGGATAAAGAACAGTAGATGGATTATCACAGCAAATGGAAGGGCGTCTGATTTGTCAATATCGATCAGGCCTAAGATGTGTACCACAGCAAAATGGAAACTTCCTATCGCGCTAGGCGCCGCTGGCACCGTGGTCGCGAAGAAGATCGTGCCGATGATTACAAGTGTAGCCATGACTGGGGAAACGGGCAGAGCAACTACTATAGCTATAACCCACGCAGAGATGCCAATGAGGACCCAGTAGCCTAAGCTCAAGACCAAGGCCTTGACCAAAAGGATTCGGTCGCTAGTCAAGCTAGAAAGGGAATTAGCGAGCGAGCCGATGAAAGGGATTCTGCTTTGAAGTGCCACCCCACCCCACGCGAACACCTTTATGCCGATTATGACTGCTACCGCAAGGGAAATCGTCACCCAAATATACGGCGCCAATGGGCGCATCTCCGGTATAAGAATGAGGGCTATGGCCAATATAGAGGAGCTTGCGATAAGGTCGACGACTCTCTCCATACCAATCGCTGCGACAGCAGTGGATGCCTTAACCCCATCCCTTGTTGTTAGGACCCATAATTGTGTTAGTTCGCTCGCGATTCGAACCGGCATGATGTTGCCTAATCCGAGACCTTCATGCTGCACGATGAATAGCCTTGCTACAGAAGGACGTTCATCAAGAAAGAGTAACCGCCACCGGATTGCGCGTAGCAAAGCTGCGGCCATGAAAACACAAAGGCCGACTCCAAGGAGCGGCAACGAGGTATCAGACAGATTGTCGACGGCAAGGCCCCAGTCTACCCCACGAACGGTGATCCAGCCGAGGCCCACGCTCAGACCTACTCCGATCGAGACCCTGATTGTCTTAAGCATTCTATTCTTCATCCTGACAGGTCATTTCCAGAATTTGTGTAGGGGCGTATCGCGGTTTGATTGTTCCCTTGCCCGCTCCGTTTATGGCCCCACATATAATACAGTCGTGAATGCGGTAAGCACATGTTGATAGACACACACTGCCACCTAGATGGGTTTTCAGATGATGAAGTCATGACGGTGGTTGAGCGCGCGGAATCTGTAGGGGTGATTGCAATCGTCAACGCCGGTGTTACGGTCGAGTCATCGGGTAGATGTGCTGAGCTCACGGGCCTCTCGATGAAGTTGTTAGCGGGTGTAGGTATTCACCCAATGGATCTGACGCAGATGGTTGACGAGTATGTGTACGAGCGCCTTCACGCTATTGCAACCTCTACCGACAGGGTAGTCGTAATCAGCGAGATCGGCCTTGACTTTATGGAAGGAATGCCCGACAGGGAGATGCAGTACCAGGCATTTCGCCAACAGATCAAGCTAGCACGAGAGCTTAAAAAGCCCATAGTTTTTCATAGCAGAGAGGCTCACGATGACGTACTGAAGGTGCTCAGAGAAGAACGAGCGTACGAGGTTGGTGGAGCCATGCACTATTTCCAGGCTGATTTACAGACTGCGAGAGAGGCTATAGACCTTGGGTTCTATATCTCCCTTGCAAAACCTTTGCTGCGACAACTGGAACTTCAAGAGGTAGCTGCACAGCTACCTCTTGATCACATAGTGCTAGAGACGGATTCTGCTCCACAGCCTTTTAAGCGAAACAGAGATAGATGGACAGAGCCTCGAAACCTCAAGGATATTTCTGAGAAGCTTGCTCAGTTGCAGCGGCGAGATGTTGAAGAGATCCAAGCTACCACTACGGCTAACTTCAAAAGAATGTTGGGTCCGAGCAGCCTAGTCATCTCTTCCTTAGAACAGGCACACACACAAGAGTCTGTATAGAGAACCTAATCTAGTGGCTTGCCCCATGTAGCCATCAGTGGTTCAGGCGGTGTCGGCACGACCTGACCGAAATGGACGGCCTGTGCTACAGCCTCGCAGAACTCCATGTAGTGCAATCCTTCTTGAAAAGACGGAGAGACCTCTGGCCCCCCGCGGATCGCGGCTATGAACTCGGCGTCAGTAGTATGTGCACGGATCTCATCGGGATGAGGGGTTACCGATTCGAAATCAGCCATTCCAGACGTTGCCCCTAGAATCGCATCATCGGAGAGGGAGTATTTGAGCGCGCCTTTCGAGCCATAAATCTCAATAGTGTTTTGTCCAGTGAAAGCAGCTTCAGTCGAAAGATGGTAGCTGAGCTGGCCACCTACTTCGAGTTGAGCCGAAATCACTAAGGATTCGGGGACTAGGGATTTCAACCATCCCCCACTGGGTGATCTCACCTTGCTAGTGTAGGTTTGTGCTTGAGCAGACAAGGACGTGGTTTTTCCTACCCAGCGGTTTAGTACCTCAATCCACATACCCATGGATAGCATGTGAACACCAGACACATCCGGATCATAGCGCCAGTGATAATTGTCGTTGCCGGAAGGAGGTGTCATAGCGGCCATACGTACCTCTCGCACCGTCCCAACAAAACGTTCCTCATTGATGAGTCGTTTCATGGTATTGTCGCCTTTCAATCCCGGTGCAGGTGGATATAGACACGTGATTTTGTCGGATTTGAGCGCAGCCGAGGCCATCTCCTGCGCCTCCTTAAGGTTTCGAGCCATGCGTGCTTGGCACAGAACGTGTTTACCAGCGTCTAGACCTGCTAATGTTGCATCCCTATGGAGAACCGGGGGGGTACCGATGATAAGGGCATCGATATCAGGAGAGTCAATAATCTCACGCCAGTCCGCCACGGCCCGGGTGAACCCGTGCTCGTTAGCCAACGCCTCGCCTTCTTCTAAAGATCGTTTCCATACCAACCCCATCTCGACGCCAGGAATAGCCTTTAGCCTAGGTATATGCCGTCCTTGAACAACCTTGCCTGCTCCTATGATGCCGATACGAATCGTATCCATGTTCGCTCCTAGCGTTTATTTGATGCCGGCTTATTATTTATGAGAGTTGCTTGGGACGAAGATGTCCAGCCTCTCATTGGAACAATGTCTCAGGCCTGTAAAGTGGAAGCGCCCGCGTACTCAGAGTTACCGTTTCTAGTGTAATAGAGGGTCTTTTGCTGATCAATAAGAAGCAAACATGTTTTAGAATGCGATAAACCTGAGGTTTAGGAGTGACCGTGATCCGTCTCGTTGCCATTCATTGGCCTGTTCTAATCCCGATCGCAGTTCTATTAGGGTTGTCAACGGCACTCTTTCCTTCGGCTGGGCGAGATGACGCATACATTACATACTGGGCTGCTTATGCGCTCGGAGAATTTGGAGAGATTGTCAATTTAAACGGGGAGCGGCTTGAGCAGTCTTCCAGTCTGCTGCACGTAATAGTACTCGCCGTCGCGTCCTGGCTAACGCCGCTATCTGTCGCATCTGCTGGGCCAATCGTATCGTTGCTATCAGGTGTGCTAACCCTCGTATACACTTATCGGCTTGCTGGATTGATGGTCTCTCGGTGGTATGGCGTCATGGCAACCATGATAGTTGCTACTGTTGCCCCGTTCGTCTACTGGTCCACTGGAGGGCTAGAGGGAACCTTATCAGCTCTCGTCGCCACGGCCTTGATGTACTACCTTATTGATCCTCTCCATCTGTCTAAAAGCCACAAATCCAAGTGGGCGGTGATAGTTGTCGTGCCAGCGTATATTCTCGTTAGGCCTGAGGGTATATTTGTCTTGACAGCACTTCTCATAGGGACATTCACAGTTGTCAGGGCTCGAGCTATTTTGGTTGAAAGCCTCGAACGTCTTGAGGAGTACTTCCTCGTGCTTCGCCGCCTACTTTGGTGGGCGCTTGTTCTTATAGGATCAGGCGTAGTGATTTTCGGATTCCGGGTTCTGTATTTTGGGTCCTGGTTCCCACAGCCAGTCTCTGGCAAGGAGGATGTGAGTGGTCTATTTACAGAGTTGGGAGGCGGCTTCGAGTACCTTGTAAATGCTATGGTCCCACCCCCGATCTCAATATTGCCACTGTTTCTATTAGCAGGAATGATCCTATCAGTACGAGACTTGATTCAAGATCAAAACAAGTTCTGGGCAAGCACCACTCTCACGATTTTTGTTGGTATAAACTTTGGTTTTATCCTCTTTGTTGGCGGCGATTGGATGGAAGGATCACGATTTGTGGTCCCAGTTATTCCTATCATCGCCGTCTTGGCAATTAGCATTGTCCCCAAAATCCCAAACGGGGAACTGCGAGTTTACGCCGTGATGGGTATTTTGGTTCTGAACCTCGTTGGGGTTGTCTGGTTTGCCAAGTTTGGTTCTATAAGCACGCCGATCTGGGAAGTGGCTAGGATCGAGACCAGTACTCTGCCTGTAGAGAATTACTCTTGGTACGCTCGACCTAACCGTACTCACCTCAGAGACATTCCCGTATCCGAGCGCCTCAATGAAATTGTAGGCGTTCTAAAGCGTAAGGTTGATGGAAAGGTAGTGGTTATGAGTGGTCAGGCAGGCTTCGTTATGTTCCACGTAGCGAAGGAAAACTATAGGGAAATAGAGTTTGTAGACCGGCATGCACTAACTACAGATCATTTCACAGAATGTGGTAGTACACGAGATATCGCTCGGACCTCCATCGGCCTGATGCTCACGTATACGGCATTTATTGCCAGCGAAATTGATATCGAGAAAGACTGTGGAATTCCCCGCCCGCATGTGATCTTCGCTCTTGACGTGCCCGAGCGAACAGTTGAGACAGCGGTAACGTCAGGTGACTATACTGTCGTGTACGGACAAACGGGTCGGATAAAGACAGGAGACACACTCGAGGGCATTGAAGTACTAGCACATGAATTTATAGCGGTCAGGGATGATTTAGTTGACCTGTTCCCCGAACCACTCCCAGAGGTTCGAGTGTGGGGTGAGTGACCCTAGCCCTGGCCGAGTATGTTGTTAAGCCTATCGAGCCAGCCTTGATCTTTGCCTGCACTAGTGGCGGAGCCTAGGCTTTCAGAAAGGCGCTCCAGAAGTTCTCGCTGCTCCTCAGTGAGAGATGTTGGCGTTTCTACAATTAACGTGACTAGTTGGTCACCTTTCCTCCGATTGTTATTGAGGAAAGGAACCCCCTTCCCTTTCAGTCGGATCACGTCACCGGTCTGTGAGCCTTTAGGTATCGAGAGTTCGCTTTCCCCGTCTAGGGTTGGCACGCTGATACTGATGCCAAGGGCAGCCTGAGCTATGTTCAAGGACTGGAAGTAGATAATATGGTTGCCTTCTCGACGAAACTGATCGTGCCGTCGGATGCGAACAGCTACGTAAATATCACCTGCAGGGCCACCGTTTACCCCAGCTTCCCCCTCTCCAGTTAGACGTATCTGGGCACCGGACTCCATCCCTGGCGGGATAGCTACAACTAGCCGGCGCGTTCGGGATTCATTGCCAGCGCCGCGGCAGTTGGAGCATGCCGTGGTGTATATAGTTCCTTCACCACGACAGGACCGGCACGGGGTAACTTGGGTGAATTGGCCGAAAATATGTTGCTGGTTGCGGCGCACTTCTCCCGACCCCTGGCAGTCATTACACCGGTCAATCGAAGTGCCAGGCTCTGCTTTGTTCCCTCGACAGTTGTGGCAGACTTCAGTGCGGCGTACTTCTATCTCCTCTTCTCCGCCGAAGACTGCCCTCTCGAAGTCAATAGTAATGGTAGCGCGGAGGTCGGAGCCCCGAAGTGGAGATGTTGTAGATTGGCCCGAGGAACCTCCGAAGAATGCATCGAAAATATCGCCGAACCCACCAAAACCCTCAAATCCATCGAACCCACGGGCGCTGCCATTTTGTCCAACACCAGCGTGCCCAAAAGTATCGTATTTGGTCCGCTCTTCAGGGTCAATTAAGACTTGGTAAGCTTCGTTGATCTCTTTGAACCGTTCTGCTGCTGAGGAACTTTTGTTGCGATCAGGATGGTACTCAAGGGCGAGCTTCCTAAAAGCTTTCCTAATTTCCTCGTTTGAGGCGCTACGAGCAACCCCAAGAACATCATAATAATCACGTTTACTGGTAGTCATAAACCGTCCAAGCGCTATAGAAACTTAGACACTTATTATAGGACTACGTTCATTAAGCCTACAACCAAGATGTTCCAGTTGTTGTAAGGGCATTAAGCAGTCAGTGCCCTATTGTTCGCAGATAGACTCTTTTGCCAGAGCCTTCAGGTTCTCTTGTCGACTAGGACTACACACGTGAAATTGTACGGAGATCAATAACGCCTAGTATACGAGTGGTTACTTTTGTCTAGCGTTAGACTTCCAAACAAAATTGCCCTGACGTATCCGGTCGCATCTCCCAGCTAAACACTTCCCCGAATGCTCTTATAACATCGGGTACGACTTCTGGGACAGAGATTTCCACACCCTGATCTGCCATTGAGGTCATCTTCACGTTGGGCATTCCGCAAGGAACAATGTGGTCAAAGTAGCGAAGGTTAGGGTTCACATTAAGGGCGAGTCCGTGTGTCGTCACCCCGCGACTAACCCTGACTCCGATAGCTGCTATTTTGGCCTCATCCACCCAAACACCCGTTGGTTTATTGTCGCTATCTGCCTGAATACCGTATTCGCGCAGCGTCCGAACGGTCGTCTCTTCCAGGGCGGCTACATATCGAAGTGGGCCTAGATTGGCGGCACGGAGATTCACGATAGGATAACTGATAAGTTGACCAGGCCCATGGTAAGTTACCTCACCTCCGCGATCGATCTCGTGCACAGTGATACCTAGTTGATCCAAGTCTTCTGAGGAAGCAAGGATGTCGGACTGCGCACCCCTGCGTCCAATCGTATAGATGTGAGGGTGCTGCACGAGCAGCATGGCACATGGGACTTCTCCGGATGCAACCTTAGAGTGTAGCCGTCTTTGCAAATCCCAGGCGGGCAGGTAGTCGGTCTCTCCAATATATGAGGTCAGGCACTCCATTTGGACTAGGACCTAAAGTCCGGATCTATAGCTTCAAGCCATTGTTTCACGGCACTGACAAATGAACCCGCCTCTGCACCGTCGATAATGCGGTGGTCGAAAGTGAGGCATATGTTCATCATTGAACGGATAGCGATACTTTCACCGATGACAACGGGGCGTTTAGTAATTGCTTCGGTGTTCAGGATGGCTGCTTGCGGGTGGTTGATAATACCTTTACCCATCGTTGACCCGAGGGCCCCAGTGTTGTTCACAGTAAACGTGCCACCCTGAACGTCCTCAACGCCAAGTTGGTCATTCAGAGCCTTGCTCGCCAAAGAACTGATGGCTTTGGCAATCCCAGCGACGTCCAGATGGTCAACGCCATGCATTACTGGTACAAGTAGACCCTTTGGCGAGGCTACGGCTATTGAGATATTGATTTGCTTTTTTAAGATAATTCCGTTGTCTGACCAAACCGAGTTAACCATAGGATTTGTCTGCAGAGCTTCCGAGACCGCTTTGAGTGCAAACGCCAAAGGAGTTAGGCGGACGCCATGTTGCTGCTCGAACTCGTCCTTGCAGCGGTCGCGGAGTGTCACAATGTTGGTAACATCAACCTCCTGAGTCATCCAAGCCTCGGGTATCTGGGTTGTACTACGCACCATGTTGTCGGCGATCATTCTCCGGACTGCTGTCAGTGGCACGATTTGATCGCTAGATTCAGGCTCATGAGGTATAGGCTTTGGGGACCTATTTTCGTTAATATGCGCCTGCACATCCTTTCTCGTGATGCGGCCGCTGATACCCGTTCCAACCACCGATGACAGATCGAGGTTGTGCTCCTGGGCCAGGCGCAGAACGGCGGGGGAGTAGCGTTGCCGAGATGCCTCCTTAGGATCCGTACCTGTGGTGATTGGGCCGCCAGATCCCGTTGGCCCAACGTTGGTTACAGTCAGATCCATACTGCCGATGCGGTCCGGTACTGTAAGGTCTGCCACTTCAGCGCTAGGGTTATTAGATGCTTGCTCCTCAGTTGTGACCTCAAATTGTGCGATTGGGTCACCCATAGGAACGGTCGTTCCAGGGTCAACAAGTAGAGAAGTTAAAACGCCATTGACAGGGCAAGGCATCTCCATACTTACCTTGTCGGTCACGATCTCAGCTAAAGGTTCATACTTTTCGACGTGATCACCTACTTGCTTTAGCCACTTCTCCAAGATTGCTTGGGTGACCGATTCTCCTACTTGGGGCAAGTCAATTTGTATAATTGGCATCTAGTACCTCGCCAAGTTTCTAATTGCCGCTGACACCTTCTCCGTGTCGATAAGAAAAGCCGCTTCGAGTGTTGGGCTGAAGGGCATTGCAGGAATTTCTGGGCCGGCGAGTCTAACAATTGGAGCATCCAGATAATCGAAAGCATGCTCCGCTATGATGGCAGAAACCTCACCCCCTACTCCAAGGAGTTTAGTGTCTTCATGGACAATCAGCACCTTGCCAGTTTTTTCGACAGATGCAAGGATCACATCGTTGTCGAGGGGACGTATTGTGCGAAGGTCGATGACTTCAACACTGACTCCCTCATTACCGATGATCCGGGCCGCCTCAATACAGTGATGAACCATGAGCCCGTACGTGATTACAGTGATGTCGTCCCCAGGGAGTTTCACGTCTGCTACTCCCAGAGGGACGGTGTATTCTTCATCGGGGACTTCGCCGCGAACTAGACGGTATGTTCTCTTGTACTCGAGAAAGACCACGGGATCGTCGTCACGTATTGCACTTTTCAGAAGTCCTTTAGCATCGTAGGGCGTTGAGGGTGTGACGACCTTAAGACCAGGTGTGTGCGCGAAGATGGCCTCGACACTTTGAGAATGATACAGCCCACCACGGACACCCCCTCCCTGAGGAGCGCGGAGTACCATCGGCACGCACATCTGCCCGAGGGTGCCGTAGCGAGCACGCGCTGCCTCTCCAACAATCTGGTTAACGGTCGGCCAGATGAAGTCGGCGAACTCGATCTCTGCAATGGGACGCATGCCGTTCATAGCAGCTCCAAGGGCGATACCGGCTATCGATGACTCAGCGAGAGGTGTGTCTATTACCCGGTCCTCGCCGAACTCACCAACGAAGCCGTCAGTCGCAAGAAACACTCCACCACGTGCACCGATATCTTCGCCCATGATGAAAACGCTTTGATCTCGACGCATCTCTTCCTGCATCCCATCGCGGACTGCCTCTATTACAGTCTGAACGGTCATGAGTACACGTGGTCGAGAAAGTCGGTTGCTTCTGGATACGGAGCAGCGTCGACGTAGTCGGTTGCCTCGTTAATCACGCGTTTCGCTTCGTTACGAATAACGCTATCCGTATCGCCGGGTAATAGTCCAGCACCAATAAGTTGTTCTTGCAGGATCCGCACGGGATCCCTTTTTCTCGCCTCCTCAAGGTCCTCCTGTTCCCGATACAAGCTATCGTCATCGTCACTAGTGTGCGGTAAGTAGCGTTCAACCATAGTCTCAACGATAGTAGGTCCTCTTCCGTCTCGTGCGCGGGTGGCTGCCTCGGAGGTAGCTTCGTAGACGGCCATTATGTCAGTGCCATCAACAACGACCCCTGGAATACCGTAACCGTCTGCACGGCTTACGATGCCATCCACAGCCATCTGTTTAGATAGAGGTACGGAGATCGCGTAGCCGTTGTTTTCGCAAAGGAAGATGACGGGCAACTTGTGAATAGCAGCGAAATTCATAGCTTCATGGCAGTCACCAACGCTTGAAGCACCGTCGCCGAAATACACGATTGTAACGGCATCCTCTCCGCGCATTTTTGAGGCGAGGGCAGACCCAACCGCCTGTGGGATTTGAGTGCCGACGACGTTAGAAAGGTTAACAAGGTTAAGAGTTTTTGACGCTCCATGCGTAGGGAATTGCCGGGCACCAGCTAGAGGTTCCCCTGCTTTGGCAGTGAAACCAAGCATGATCTCTGTTGGGGTCAGGCCCAGGCTGATTAACACTGCAAGATCACGGTAGTAGATGTAGAAGTGGTCTTTCCCCACCTGGAGTGCTTGGACACTACCTATTTGTGCGGCTTCATGTCCTTGTGCCGAGGCTACGATCGCTGCTTTGCCTTGGCGGTTAAGCATCCAGACACGCTCGTCGAGGGCCCGGCATAATACCATTTCGCGGTACATTTGTACCAACTTGTCGTCACTGGGTCTTGTGACACCCGCGCCAACCACAGGTGGCGTTTTTTTCATTGGGTCACTCATTCTGGGATTATATGGGTGGCCTGCTAGCACATCAAGAACTGATGGCTGGCTAGGTAGGTATCATAAAGCCCTTCGTAGGTTCTGAGCGGCTTTAGGATTAGCGGAATCCCGGATATTATCTAACGAGTGAATTTTCAGGAGGCCTGCATGAGACAGAAACTTCTTAAATTACAGGAGCAAGGAAAACCTGTGCGCGTAGCAGTAATAGGCTGTGGCAGGTTTGGGTCAATGGTGATATCGCAATTGGCACACGCGCCAGGAATGGAACTATCGGTCGCATGTGATCTGGATGTAACTCGTGCAGTAGAGGCTTTATCTCGAGAGAGCGAATTCACAATGGAGCACGTACGTACAAAAGGACTAGCACAAGCGAACGATGCGATATCTCAACACCGCCCGGTTGTCACGGATAACCCCGATATTGCGATACAAGCCGAAGTCGATGTGGTGGTCGAGGCTACTGGTAACCCTGATGCTGGTGCTGAACATGTCTTTGACGCAATTATGGAAGGCAGACACGTAGTCAACGTAAATGTGGAGGCGGACGTGCTAGTTGGGCCGATTCTTAAACGGATGGCTGATAGTGTTGGCGTAGTCTATAGCCTCGCATACGGTGACCAGCCTGCGATCATTGACGAACTGTACGATTGGGCAATAAGCCTAGGGTATGAGGTTGTTACAGCTGGCAAGGGGACAATGCACTTAGATGAGAATCGCTACTCCACGCCCGACGAAGCGCTGGCCAGGTACGGCTATACCAGTGAGGATGTGCAACGGATGAATCTTAACCCCAAGATGTATAACTCATTTATTGATACAACGAAATCCTGTATTGAGATGTGCGCGGTTGCCAACATGACGGGCCTTGTTCCAGACGTGCCAGGTATGCACTTTCCCTCAGTTGGGATCCAGGACATTCCAAAGCTGTTGATACCGGCTGATGACGGCGGCATTCTGTCGAAGAGAGGTGTTGTGGAGGTGGTTAGTTCACACAATCCAGATGGTTCCGAGATCGATGACCACCTGCGGTGGGGGGTGTACGTGGTCATTACAAGCGATAGTCCGTATCTTCGGGCATGTATGAGGGATTATGGTATGCCCATGGATCCAACAGGGAGCTACGCACTTATGTACCGCCCATATCATCTTATCGGGATGGAGGCACTCGTCTCTATTGGCAAGGCTGCTGTGTACGGCGAATCCACAGGTGCTCCCCAGTCGAGGGTGGCAGAAGTCGCTGCGGCAGCCAAGAGAAATCTTCAAGTTGGTGACGTCTTGGACGGTGAAGGAGGTAGCATGGTCTACGGTAATATCATGGAAGCTCACCAGGCTGATGCAGACCAATTGGTGCCGATAGGTTTGTCCAATGGTGCTAAGCTGCTCAATCCGGTAAGCCGTGGCATGATGGTTAGGTATGGTGACGTCGAAATGCCGGAAGAGGGGTTCGCTGCGAGTCTTCGTCGGAAACACTAAGGGCCGAGCCTGAGACAAGAAGAGGTTGTAAATAGAGATTGACAATGAACCCAATAGTCGAGTTCTGCTACCAGACCTAGAGGACTCCTGGGGAAGTAATATTGATAGCGCGAGGTAAAGCCTGTGGAGATGCGTAGATTAGGCCGTACAGAGATGAAAGTTAGCCGGCTTGGTGTGGGGCTCTTTCAAATCGGAGAAATGTCGGTCGAGAAAGCTTCGATGAAAGTTGACACACTATTGGGAGCCGCGCTCGGAAAGGGACTTAACTTCTTAGATACTGCGGCTTGCTATGGTAAATCGGAGAGCTATTTAGGTAGCTTTGTATCCACTCATAGAGAAGAGTTCGTGCTGGCGACAAAGTGCGGACATCTGGCAGGAGCGCTGCGGGGTCAGCCATGGTCTGCGGATTTGGTCAATCGTAGTTTGGAGCGAAGTCTTGTTCGACTCCAGACCGATCACATCGATCTTTTGCAAATCCATTCATGTGACAAGGCGACTCTTGAGAAAGGAGAGATCATCGATGCGCTGCTGAGGGCGCGGGATACTGGTAAGGCAAGATTTATTGGATACAGCGGTGACAATGAAGCGGCTAAGTTTGCCGTTGAGAGTGGTGTATTCGACACACTGCAAACCAGCCTTAATTTGGTGGACCAGCGTGCGCTCAACTCTCTTTTAAGTCTTGCAAAGGACAAAGACATGGGGGTTATTATTAAGCGGCCGGTCGCCAATATGGTTTGGGGTGCAGAGGGTGCCGCATTCGGTCCAGGCAACTATTTCCAGCGACAGCAGATTATGCGTGCAGGCGGAAAACTTTCTGGAGATTCTGCTGAACCCACCGAACTTGCTCTTGGGTTTCTCTTTTCCCATGAGCAGGTCGACACGGCTATCGTCGGTACCACAAACGTCGACCATTTACTAAGCAACGTTGATATCTTAGAAAATCGTCTACCTATACAGCCTGAGGTGGTGGACGCACTCCACCAGCGATTCGTTGAGATGGATGATGGCTGGGAGCAGCAGATGTAAGGCTACGGGGGGCCGAACAAGTCATCCCTCGCCTGGGTGATATCAGATAGGGAATCGGCGTCATCTCGGAATCCGAGTTCCTTATATGATTCGAGCGATCCATAGTTTCGTGTTCGGATCACTACAGGCATCGGGAGAGCATGGCCAAAGGCGAGAGCCTGCTGCTTTGATTCTAACCTGGATAAAACATCCCGTAGTTTCCGGCTGCCCGACCTACCTGTGAGAACTGAGTCAACATCACGCTCGCTATCGAGCAGGCAGGTGATCTTAGTCCCAAGTTGACTCATTACCTCTTCGTCGATACCACTTGGCCGTTGGTCCACAACCATGAGGGTTACATTGTACTTCCGATCCTCACGCGCGATCGTTCCGAAGATAGTTTGGTCTGCCACGGAGGGCGTCAGAAATTTGTGGGCTTCTTCGATAGTAATCACGAGAGGACGAGGTTGCCTGCTAGGATCGTCCGATGCTTGCTCGCTCATCTGCATATACCGCTCGTGTATTCGACGAGTCAATAGATTTGCAACAAGAATGTAAGAAGCAAGGTCGTTACCGTAACGACCGAATTCCAGAACCACGTGCATACCCCGCTCGAGGTACCGCAGGATTTGGTTAAGCGAGTCGTGACCTGACCCTTCAATAAACGGTAATCTTTCAAGTCGGGAGAGTCGATTGTGAAGGCTCGATAAGGCGGTAGAGTTCACTCCTATTGAATCGGCCAAGTCTCGAACCCCTTCGCGTCCCTTATGTGATAAGAAATCCTGCAGCCAATTTCGACCGAAATGGCGGTGTAGGGAATAGACCGCATCTGCTGCTACATCTGATAAACTCAGCGTTTCTCTGAGGATTTGGATGTCCTCGGGCTCGATTTCTTGATACCCAATCCGAACCACATAATCAGGTGCGAGTCCACGCCTCCGAGAGCTCTCCTCGTCCAGAGTGAAGACCGCTACACGTGAAGAGAACAGTTGTTTTAGTCCCTTTACCTCCCGCCCTGTTCCTTCACTTGATCCCTTCCACCCGTACTCGCCATGCATATCGAATACTAGGTTGACGGCGTTACTTTTTTGAAGAATGCCGATCAGCAAGAGTCTCGCTAGAAAGGTTTTACCGGTACCACTCTTGCCAAAGACGCCATTACTACGAGTAACCAACTCGGGAATGTTAAGCGCAAGCCTAGTTTCCATATCGAGTGGAGTCCCGATATAGAAATGTTCTTCATCCTCTTCGCCGAACACAATTTCTATATCGTTTTCAGTAGCGATTGAGACTTGGGCGAAGTGAGGAGGAATGGTTTTAGCAGGTTGTGGGCCATCAAGAACCGCAGCAGGGTCATCAGAGTCTGCGATGACTAGCATCGGCTCTACAGTAATCATCCCAAAGGCGGTGGTTCCCGAAATAACCTGCTCGATAAATGGGTTCGAGACGTCCGGAGGCACTCCACGTAAACTCATGTCAGCAGCCTCTAGTGCTACCCCGGTAACTTGCCCGAAGAATCGAAACTTACCACCTTGAATACTGACAAATGTCCCAACCTTGATTGTTTCAGTCGAAATACCGACGTCAAGGCGAATCTGGACGCCTTCAGTGAGAGAACCCGCGACTACCATTCCTAGGCGTCCGGTCATGAAATTAGCCTTATGAGGATGTTATTTAGACGTTGGATCTGGCCGATTAGTAGAGGGGCCAGGGCTTTACCTGCGCCGACGAGATATGCCTGGGCATCCTCTTGTGTGAGGGACGAGTATCGCAAGAATGCGGCGATCAGCTCGTCTTGTGGCCCAATAGGAGAGTTTAGGAGGCTTGGAAGGAATTCATAGGAAGAACTGAACTCGCGTAGTCTATCTCTCCCACATTCGTAGACGAAGGAGTGGATCCTCGGTGGGAATGGTGACAGGTGGCGTTTCAATCCACTTTCTGATTCGTAACCAACTACTATCGCCTGAAACTCCGTTGACAGCAGCCGGTTGAGCTGAGGATTATGCTCGTATACTGCCTCCTCAGTCTCTTCGTCAACGCCCATCGCGATCGGACGTCGGCTTGGGTCTAGGCTTTGAGTGCGTACCTCAGCAACGATACCTAACACCGGATTGTTGTCACCAGCGCGTACCAGCGTACCCAGTGCAGGCGCGACATAAAGTTCGTGGCACCGTGCCGTAAAGGCAGCAGTTGTTGCTTCAACAATTTCCCCTATACGGCCAGCAATCAATTCACTCATCCGATTTCTTTCGGAGGATACCCTGAGTTACTTCGATGCATCCCTCCTCTAGGTTTCTCTGTACGTTAGAAACTCGTTCCAGAAAGTCTAGGGATAGTAACGTACTTGCGTTAATCCCATCACCCCTCCTTGGAGGGTTTTGTCGCATCCAAGCCATTGTTCTGTAGGTTACGTCGGTCCATTCTACCGTCTCAAAGCCGGCAGTATGAAAAAGATCCAAGTAGCGTCCGGGAGATACCAAAAAACTCATGGCTTTGTTGTCAGCCCAGGGAACTGGATAGTGGATGTCTAGCTGAGGTCCTGCTGTGATGTCATGAACAGCTAGGATTCCCTCTGGTCTCAACACTCGTGCGATCTCAGCGAGCAACACTGATTTTTCTTCGATATTCATGCTTGTATGTTGGGACCATACCAAATCAAAGCTGGCGTCGTCGAAGGGCATATCAAGGGCGTTACCATGTCTGAAGGAGACCATGTCGCCGAGTCCAACCAGACCGCTAAGTAGCTCTGCGGCCTCGCAGAACTCTGGAGTGATATCTAGGCCCACGACATGACACCCGAAATTGGAGGCTAGAGTGCGAGCTGAGGCGCCAAGCCCACTACCGACGTCGAGTACGCTCATACCATGCTGCGCAGCGGCAAGCCGTGCTAAGCTGAGCGTCTCTTCAACACCTCCTAGATGGAGATTGTCAAAAGAAGCGAAGTCATTAACGGTGAGGGAGTCAAGAGACTTTCCTGCCTCGCTAAGACTAGCTAGGATCCGTTCCACAAGTTCTGGCGAGCCGTAGTGGGATGCAACATCACCTTTTTCTATGTCCATCGCAGGCGCTTTGACCTCTGTTTTTCCGAGGTGTATGTGGGTAGAGAATGAGAGTAGAGTACTTGGTGTAATAGGTCTTCGAAGATCTTCCTGTCACTACCGCTGATCACGGCTTGCTCATGCGCTTCCATAAGTGCTACTGGATAGCCATGACCCCGCCGACTTTGATCAAGAACAATTGAATGAACTATGTTTACAGATTCTGGGTCCTCAGCAACCCACGATGGTATTTCAACACGAGCGATCTCCTCGCCCGCGTTCAAATAGAAAAAACCTATACTCATGCCCCGGTAATGATTTTTGATGACTGGGTATGTCGCCTCAAATATCATAGATCGTTGGCCAGGAAGTAACAGTTGTGCATACAGATCACGGTCTCTTATCCCGCCCACGCAAGGACCACACGGAGCACGGACGCTCCCTCTGTAGCCGCAAGTGCGTGAGAGGTAGCCTGCCTCATATTCACACGTTGTGAGCCGTAACGCGCGTATAACTTCAGCGTGGTTTGGTAGGCTCACGTAACTGGCGAGCGCGAGCTTACGCTCCTTATGTAAATCTCCTATTTCTTCCAATGCGAGAGCAAAGCCTTCCTCGACCATCTCCTTTCGGATGTAGTCATGGTATCCCTGACTTGCAAGCCCGATAAGGGATAGAGTGCCGTCCAGCAAGCCAAGCGTGGGAGTGTTTGAAGGCGTGTTACGGATCTCTTTAGTAAGAGCTCGTATCTCTTCAACAGAACGCTTAGCACCCAATATCGCGCCTTCGATTTGTTGCTCCTGAGCCCCGTCGGGGCTTCTCACCATCATCTCTTGCTCAGTAGCGTAGAGACGCGGGGTGTTGTATAGATGAGCCGAGGGAGATGCTCCATAAGCCAGAGTCGCGACTCCTGTATTTATTACGTAGCAGCGTGCCGGCAGATGTCGATTAGTATCGATATGTGAACCATCTGCGGAGACGACAATAAAATCTGGATAGGGTGGTGGGGCAGAAATGGCCTCCCCGGGGTGCCCAACGATACCTGGGAGCGCCCAGCTCGCGCTGGGAGTCTCCTGAATCTTTTTCAGGTAGACGTCGATCGAGAAATCCTGCGCAGCAGAGACGGCAGCCTTGAGCCTCTGCGAGCGTACGTTTTCGCTGGCCTGGATGTCCCCGGCCATTTCGTCAATTTGCAGAGCCGTTCGTGAAAGGTCGAGAGCCATTAGCGAAGTATCCTTGAATCACCGACCCGTTGGGTAAGGCCCTGATCATCCATGTATTCGAGGAGTGCGAGGGCGTATTTACGACTCGTCGTGAACATGTTACGGACATCTCCGATAGTAATGCTTCCCGCAGTGTGGATGTGTTTCATGATCTTCCCGGTCATCTCCTCGTAAGCTTGGCAACCGAATACAACATCCCCGCTGGTCTTCACAACCAGACCCCTCTCTACAATAACACTGAGTAGATCCGGGGTTAGAGGCGAGTTGGTCGGAGGTGAGTAAGGGCTTAATGTAAGTGAATCTAGATACTTTTGAACTAACGCTTCTTGGGGTTCGGAAAGCCGGAGTATATGGGTCGGAAGCTTTAGTTTAGGTCCCTCTTCTTGTAACAGGCCGTCGGACTGAAGCCGCTCAATAACGGATTGGTACACGCCGTGCTCCATACCCAGCCAACTCCTCAACTCTTCTCTGAGGATTCCTTTTTGTAAAGGGTGGTCGGCATGATAACTCTCAAGTTTCTTTCGTATTTTGGTCGTCATATCGGCCCAGGTAACTTGTGTTACCAGGCGGGTAGCTTGATCAACATTTGTGCCAAGTGCAATGACGTCCCCGGATTCCAGTAAGGTGTTTATCTCTCTGACCGCAGCACAGGTACCCATATTTGCATACCAGGCGATCTGGCTTAAGGGATTGAACTCTCTGAGTCTGATAGTTCCCAGTAAGACACTAGCATCAGTGCCCGTGGTCAACATAGCCAACCTATCAATAGTAGGGCCATGGTTGCGTGGATGTCTCGCGGCATCCACGGCGATGATCGTACCACCACCCAATGTTGAACCTCCTGATCGGATGATGAAGTAGTCTCCCTTAACCACTACGACCTGCCTGTCTAGTTTGAGTTGCGCCCATGCCGATTCTCCCGGGCCCACTTGTTGCCGATCAAGTAGCCTTACACGAGCCAGGAATTCGTTGCTACCAGTGTGTACGGAAGCCAGCATATTGTGGTGAATATTCCTGGGGGCACCTGTAATCATTCTGAGATTGATATCAATAGCGCCTGTTGGTTTAAGAAACTCATCTGTGGTTAGCACATCACCACGCTGGATCTCCTTCCGGGAGATACCGACAAGGTTAACTGCTACCCTGGTGCCTGGCGGCGCAGTTTTCAGTTTGGATTTGTGGGTTTGTATACCACGAATTCGCGATGTCATCCCTGATGGCTGGATGATTATCTTGTCACCAATGCTAAGGCTGCCGTCGATGAGTGTGCCTGTAACGACTGTACCAGAGCCGGTCATTGCAAATGATCGGTCGATGGGTAGTCGTGCCCGCCCGAGGTTACGGCGTGGAGTTGCCCCGGTTAACATAGTCGCAATGGCAGCAATCAAGGCGTCTAGCCCTTCACCTGTGGCCACTGAGACGGGTAGTATCTGGGATCCTGCTAATGTCGTTCCCTCAACGGTTTGCGCAACCTCTGAGATCACAAGCTCCAGTAACTCATTTTCGACCAAATCACGTTTCGTAACAGCGACGAGACCACGGCTGACCTGAAGTAGGTCGAGAATTGCCAAGTGCTCAAGAGTCTGAGGCATTACCGATTCGTCAGCGGCGACGACTAGAAGTGCGAGATCGATACCGCCCACGCCTGCAAGCATGTTGGCTATGAAACGCTCGTGTCCGGGAACATCGACGACACTAACCCCCGTGCCGTTTGGTAGAGACATCCATGCAAAGCCAAGGTCAATGGTCAGCCCCCGGGCTTTCTCCTCGTGAAGGCGATCTGGGTCTATCCCAGTGAGTGCCTCCACAAGAGTCGACTTGCCGTGATCGACGTGACCAGCTGTGCCGATTACGAACAACGTGACCTCCTGCCGAAAATTCTAACTTAACCAGAAAGTAGGGAGAATGCCAAGCCGCTATGGTTCAGCATAGCAGTGATCAGGATATTATTGGGCGTGTGGGCGCACGCTAAAAAAATTGAGAGAAGATCTCGTTGCTGAGTAGCCGGCCTTTATTGGTGAGGGAAATTGTCCCATCGGTCGTTTTCAGAAGCCCTTTACGAAGCCCGTCAGATATGATGTTCTCATAGACACAGAAAGGAGAGTTATCAAAGCGGGAGACGAACTTTTTCACGTCTATGCCTTGATCCAAACGTAGCCCGAGAATCATCGTCTCAGCCATTTCTAGCTGCGTGTCTATATGCTCGATTTCGGCCACCACGGGCATTGATTCAATCGCGGCTTTATTTTCAGCACCATGAACAGCCAGTGGTTCTTTCAGCTTCTGGACGTATTCCCGAGGAGGTTTCAGATTTGAGAATCTATGATGTTGCAAGTACGAGTGTGCACCTGGACCGACACCCAAGTAGGATTCGTTTTGCCAGTAAACAAGATTGTGGTGGGATTCGAAACCAGGAAGTGCCCAGTTGGAGATCTCGTAGTGAGCATAGCCGCTCCTACCGAACATCCCTTGAGCTTTAATATACATGTCAGCAGCAAGATCAGCGCTTGGTTCCGGCAGTTGACCATTTTTAACCCACTGCTCCATAGGGGTTCCTCCCTCAAGGGTCAGGGCATACATTGATATGTGTGGGGGTCCAAGATCAAGAGCCCTCTTGAGAGTAGTTTCCCACTGTTCGATAGTTTGGTAGGGCAGTCCGTACATAAGGTCGATACTGACGTTCTCAAAACCTGCACCCGATGCCATTTGAAAAGCTGAAATGGCGTCATCGGCTGTATGTCTTCTCCCTAACATACTAAGTAGCGTGTCATCTAAACTCTGGACTCCAATACTGATACGGTTAAATCCACAATCGAGGTAAGTAGCCAGATTTCCCCTGTCAAAATCACCCGGATTTGCCTCAAGGGTTATCTCCGCAGTTGGGTCTACGTGGAACGAAGTTCGTATAGCTTCCACCACACGTACAAGTTCAGGTGGGGGAAGATAGGATGGTGTGCCACCGCCGAAGAAGATGGTCTTCACATCAGGGTGATCTAGGATTTGTCCCCATGCCACTATCTCATTTCGAAGAGCGGAGACATACGCAGGGATCAGTGATTCAATCTTGGCGTAGGTATTGAAGTCACAATAAGGGCATTTAGTTTCGCAAAAGGGTATATGTAAGTACAGTGCTATAGACTGCATTGGTCATACGTTAAATAGGACATGCATAATGTCACCGTCATTTACGATGTACTCCTTGCCCTCTTGTTGGAGAACGCCCCGCCTACGTGCTTCAGCGAGGCTACCGCAGTCCATGAGGTTTTCATAAGTAACAACCTCGGCCCTAATGAAACCCCGTTCCAGGTCTGTATGTATTTTGCCAGCTGCTTTATGGGCGATGGTGCCGTCAACAATTTGCCATGCTCGAACCTCGTCTTCACCGACCGTTAGGAAGGATATGAGTCCAACCACGTCGTATGATAAAGCGATCATGCGATTGAGGCCTGACTCACCGGCGTTCAGGCTGTGGCGGAACTCCTTTTCATCGCCTTCCTCCATCTGGGCCAGGTCCATTTCCAATTTGCCGGCGATGACGGTTGCTCGCATCTGAGGGCCGGTTGCGATCTCAGCAAGTTGGTTTTGAAACGACTCTGCTTCCGGTAGTTGGTCCTCGGAAATGTTAACAACTACGATCGTTGGCTTGGCTGTTAGGAACTGGAACCCAGAGAGCCGATGGCTGGCCTCAGGTGGAAGATTTTGGTCGCGGAGAGCGACCCCTGCCTCAAGATTTCCCTTGACGTGTTCAAGGAGGGCCTGTTCCTTGGTAAGTTCACTCCGTTCTGCGGCTTTTGCACTCTTGAAGGCTTCGACCACACGGTCAAGGCGACGTTCGAGTAAAGACAGATCCGAAAAGGACAATTCTAGAAGCATATTTTCAACGTCCCTTATGGCATCGACACTCTCGTCTACATGCGTCACGGACGGATTATCGAAGGCACGGGTGATAACGAGTAGTGCATCAGTGGACTGGAGGGCGTTTAGGTAATCACCCGAGATACCCCTTGTCTGTCCGAAACCGTCCTGAGGAGAGGGGATATCCACATAGCTGACTTCAGCAGGCACCACCCGTTCAGGACTATATATTTTCGAAAGTTCGTGTAGGCGATTGTCTGGTACCTTGGCGACACCGATGTTTGGCTTATCGCTATACCCGGCAACGATTGCATGTCCTCGGGTGAGGGCGTTGAAAATGGTGGTCTTGCCACTGAGAGGGAGACCGACGATTCCTATTTGCATAGATAGTTACCTGACTGGAAGGGATATGCGCCGATGCATATAGTGAAGGGCGGGACAGCTAAAAGAGAGTTCAACTTTGGGATTCACGCTCCCTATCAGCGTGGCGGTACTCGCCTTCCACAATGATCGCCGGTTCATCTTCCGCCGGAGAAGGCGGATCGCGAAATTTTTCAAGCACGACGTCTCGCGGAGCCATGACAAGGAGCAAACCAATTGATACAGCCACAACGACCAGATCATCGATATGCCCAAGAAATGGGATCAGATCCGGAAAGGGGTCAATTGGAGAAACCAGATAGATTAGTGCCACAGGGACGATAAGCTTTAGGCGAACAGGTACTCTACGGTCCAGCAAAAGCCTACCGACAACCTTTAAAACCTTCGTGTGGCCAAGAAGCCGTATAAGTGCAAACACCTGGGTGCCGACCCCCTTGATGCTCTATTATACAAAAGGAGAGTTGTCCTTCCCTAAGATCGCGAAGCCTGTCTTATCAGTTGAAGTACGTTTAGGAGATATGCAACTCGGCTTAGCAATATTGGAATGAGTTAAGGTGCGCAGTTAAGAAGTCATGTGAGCTTGTGAAATACCTGCTACACGGTAAAGATGAGTTTTCGATCCGCGAACGGCTAGTTGTGATGAAGGAGGCCGTTGGCATTCCCGACGTGCGAGATGTAAACATCGCCGTTTTGGATGGAAAGCAGGTCACATTTGACAGGTTGATTGCTGACGCTAACACAGTACCGTTTTTGGCAGAGAAACGACTGGTCATTGTCGAAGGCTTACTCGGTAAATTCGAGCGAAAGAACCGGAACTCCGAGGAGGAACTTTCAGGTACTAGCGAGTGGGACGGGTTACCGGAGGTTCTTGAAACCTTGCCTGCAACCACAGATCTCGTATTCGTCGAGTTCGTGGAGAATAAAAAAAATGCAACAACCCCTGCTAATGCAAGAAACCCTATATTTAAACTAGTCAAGACGCACGTGGAAAACGAAAAGTTTGAACCACCACTACCAAAGCAATTAGGGCAGTGGGTCGTTAATCGAGCACAGGCTGAAGGAATTAAAATTGATAATCGTGCTGCCCATACGATGGCAAGCAGTATCGGAAGTAATCTTTCAGTGATTGTCTCCGAACTTCGTAAACTAGCGCTCTACGCTCAAGAACGAACCATCACTAATGATGACGTCATTGGCTTGGTGGCGTACACGCAGGACGCAAATATATTCGCGACCGCCGATGCGGTGGTAGACGGCAGGTCGGATGTTGCAATTAAACTTGTGAACCAACTGCTGCATGATGGTTCCTCTCCTCAGTACATTCTGAGCATGATGGCTCGCCAGTCGAGGCTACTCATTGTTGCCAAAGAACTCAAAGCTCAAAGTGCAAGCAATGACGAAAAGTCGAAACGGCTTGGGCTATCAGGGTTTCCACTCAGCAAGACGCTCGGGCAAGCTGAACGTGTTAGTAGTAGTCGGCTTACACGGATTCATGGAGCCCTGCTCAATGCTGACCATCTGATGAAAAAAGTTTCCACTAATGTAGGCCTCACCACAAGGCAAGATGAGGAACTTGTACTTGATACAACGATCGTTGAAATTGCATCACTACCAAATACCAGAGACTCCTGACACCAGCGATTTACGCAACCAACTCTAACACGATACGTATCAACTTTCGTTGACATCTCAGTAGCATGAAAGTAACATGTTATGTGAGAATATCGATGAGCGGACTAAGCTGACAACAACGTCGCTCACTAACACAAGAGGTAGGAGATGGTCCTCAAACCAGAAGATTTCACCGAAAAGGCCCAGGAGGCGATGGCCGATTCCCAGGAGATCGTACGACGATACCGCCATAGTCAATGGGATGTTGAACATGTCCTCCTTGCGTTGTTGGACCAGCACGAAGGGGTGCCTGTCCAGATACTGACGAGTTTGAACGTACCAGTTGAGACGTTACGTGAAAGACTAAATCAAGATCTGGTTGGTGGCCCGAAACTTGACCAAGAGTCCAATCAAATTTTTATGACGCCTCGATCACGAGATATGCTTGCCCGTGCGACTCAGGAAGCAAAACGCTTAAATGACGAATTTATCAGCACTGAGCACTTGCTCATCGCTATCGCAAAGGACGAAGGGCTTGCGGGCCAACTTCTCCGAGAGCAAAGTGCTGATGTGGAACGTATTTATCAAGCTTTACAAAACGTTCGTGGTAATCACCGCGTGACTGATCAGCGAGCTGAAAGTCGGTATCAGTCGCTTGAGAAATACAGTACTGATCTAACAGAGTTGGCACGGGCTGGTAAACTCGACCCAATCATCGGTCGCGACACTGAGATCCAGCGGGTCATGCAAACCCTAATCCGTCGCACAAAAAATAACCCCGTATTAATTGGTGGAGCTGGGGTGGGCAAGACGGCCATCGCCGAAGGCTTAGCACAAGCGATTGTAGCAGGCGATGTACCTGAAGAGCTAGAGGGACGACGTGTGATTGCACTCGATATGGGGTCCATGGTAGCTGGTAGCAAGTTTCGAGGAGAGTTCGAAGAGCGTCTTAAGGGTGTTATCGATGAGATAAAACAGGCACAAGGTGAGATCATCCTCTTCATAGACGAACTACACACGGTCGTCGGAGCAGGAGCGGCAGAGGGAGCGATAGATGCCAGCAATATGATGAAACCTGCTCTGGCACGTGGAGAGCTACAGGCCCTGGGGGCTACTACCGAGCCCGAACACCGCCGATACATTGAAAAGGATGCTGCTTTAGACCGCCGATTCCAGCCGATTCTCGTTGAGGAACCAGATGTAGATACAGCTATCGAGATGTTGCACGCGCTGCGCCCTAAGTATGAGGGGCATCACAAAGTTACGGTCTCAGATGAAGCGATTGATGCTGCCGTGCGTCTGAGCAAGCGGTATGTAACTGATCGCCTGCTCCCTGATAAGGCAGTCGACCTGATTGACGAGGCAGCAAGCAAGTTACGTATCGACTCTCAAAGTCTGCCAGGCGACTTGAAGAGCAAAGACAAACGGTTAAGACTCCTTGCAAACGAGGAAAATGCCGCGGCGGATCGCGGCGACTACGCCAAGGCGGCGGAACTAAAAAGCGACCGCCTGCAGTTGCAGCAAGAATTCGAGAGTGCCATGAATGAGATTGCTCCAGAGATCAGTAAAGAGATGGTGGTCACAGCAGACCTTGTTGGCAGTCTCATCGAGAGTTGGACTGGTGTACCTGTGGACAAGTTGCTCGAGAGCGAGGCAGAAAAACTTCTCCACATGGAGGAGCGTTTGCATCAGCGTGTCCGAGGACAAGAATCTGCCGTCACCGCCGTCGCGGACGCGGTTCGTCGTGCCCGAGCTGGTTTAAAAAACCCCAAACGTCCTATCGGCAGCTTCATATTTTTGGGCCCGACGGGTGTGGGCAAGACAGAACTTGCACGGGCCCTCGCTGAAAGCCTGTTCGACGACGAAGATAATATGGTCCGGGTTGACATGTCGGAGTACGGGGAACGGCACACTGTATCGCGTCTCATTGGAGCGCCGCCAGGGTACGTTGGTTATGATGAAGGGGGTCAGCTTACAGAGGCCGTGCGACGCCGGCCGTTTAGAGTGATCCTGTTCGACGAGATTGAGAAAGCACACCCCGAGGTGTTTGATGCGATGCTCCAGATTTTGGAGGATGGGCGGCTCACAGATGGACAAGGTCGAACCGTCGACTTTAGCAACGCGATCATAGTGATGACGAGTAACCTTGGTAACACAGGAGAGAGTGATTCTACGTTTGGGTTCCTAACTGAAGCATCGCGTGGTGCCAACACAGCGCGTAGGCACACAGCTGTTGAAGAAGCTCTGAAGCGATCGTTCCGGCCGGAGTTTCTCAACCGAGTGGACGAGATAATTATCTTTGATCCTCTATCTAAGGAGCAGGTACTAGAGATCGTTGATTTACAGATAGCTGAGGTTTTACAGCGTTTATCTGAGCACAAGATCACTGTGGAACTATCAAATGAAGCAAAAGAGTGGTTGGCTGAGGAAGGATACGACGAAAGTTTTGGGGCCCGCCCTATCCGTCGTGCGGTGCAGCGCCATGTAGAGAACGAACTTTCGAAGCGTATTATTGCAGGGGAACTTAGTGCAGGAGACCACGTCATCGTGGATCTCATAGAAAGCTCCTTAACATTCGCAAGTTCCGCGCCCTTAGGTGAACCTGTTGAGACAAGCGTGTAGGCCATACCAGTCAAATTATGGACAATGGTGGTAAAGTTGGACAATAGCTCCTAAGGGGGAAAAATGGCCAACTCCATAGAGAAGCTCCGACAAACCGGGCAATCTATCTGGTACGACAATATCAGCAGGAAGATGATCGCGACTGGCGATCTTCAGCAGTTGATCGATAATGGTATTACCGGTCTCACATCCAACCCAACAATCTTCCAGAAGGCAATTGCGGAGACCTCAGACTACGATCAGGCCATATCTAAACTTGATAGCAAAACGCCGGCAGAGATTTTTGAGAAGCTAGGTATTGAGGATATCCAGCAGGCGGCGGATATGCTAACCCCCATTTATGAGAAAAGCGGAAGGGTAGATGGTTACGCATCATTTGAGGTGAATCCTCATCTTGCTCACGATACGGGGCTTACGGTTATAGAAGGGAAGAAGCTTTTTGCCGAGCTAGATAGGCCCAACGTTATGATTAAGGTGCCAGCTACACCGGAAGGAATGCCTGCAATAACAGAATTGATTGGAGCTGGAGTGAACGTCAATGTGACCCTTATCTTCTCACTATCTGCCTATCATCAAGTAATGGATGCATACATAGCAGGTCTCGAAGAGCTAGACCGAAGAGGCGGTGATGTGAGTAAGATTGGGTCGGTCGCATCGTTTTTTGTCAGCAGGGTTGATACAAACGTCGATAGCCTTCTATCAGACGAAGTCGCTCTGGGCCACTCTAGCTGCGGTGAGTTACTCGGCAAGGCGGCTATCGGAAACGCAAAGCTTGCATATCAGGCTTTCAAGCTACAGTTTGCCCAAGCTCGATTTATGGAACTTCAAGGAAAAGGCGCACGGGTTCAGCGTCCACTGTGGGCTAGCACGAGTGTCAAAAATCCCAACTATGACGACTTGTTGTACGTTAAGAGCCTTCTTGGCCCAGACACGGTCAATACTCTACCCGAAGTTACGGTGGGGATTTTGATGGAACGCGAAATTGAGGTAAAACCTACTATCGAAGCAGGACTTGACTTAGTGAGCAGACTGCCTGAGTCTCTTTCTGAGATAGGGATCAGTATGGAGGAAGTGACTGGCCAACTTCTTAAAGATGGAGTTCAGGCGTTCACCGATTCCTACGACGAACTACTAGAGAGCATCCAAACGAAGACTGCATCACTAACTGAGCCGGTTACCAATGTGCCCCTGGTGCCAGGCGGAGGTTGAAACAGTAACGCTGGTTCCACGCGTGCTGGCTAAATACCCCACTTATTCGTTCTGCCTCGTCGCTGGGGTCACTTCCCAGACCCCCATGTTTCACCATCCAAGTGCGTACGCGATCTCACGTCTAGAGGAAACCCCGCCGTACATGGCGCCACGCTCTGAGTCATAGCGTATTCCCATGACTTTACCGTTGCTCCACGGGTCTATGAGGTTAACGTCATGGCCCCGCTGTCTTAATTCTTCGACCACCTCTTTTGACACACGTCCCTCCATATCGAACTGGCCGGGATAGGCCTTCCGAGGGTAGAAGGATGATGGGAAGTGTTTTGAATGGAAAGTTGGCTGGTCAATGGCCTCTTGGACAGTCATGCCGAATTCAACATAATTCAATAAGTACTGTAGTGTTATTTGGTCCTGACTGTCGCCGCCAGGAGTGCCAAATGCCATCCATGGTTCATTGTCTTTAGTCACCATCGATGGCGTCAGGGTGGCCCGTGGTCTCTTTCGGGGCTCGAGGGCGTTCGGTCGTTCAGAGTTTAGATAGAACATTTGCCCGCGCGTCCCCATACAGAATCCTAAACCAGGTATTACTGGGGATGTACTAATCCACCCTCCACTGGGTGTCGCGGAGACCATGTTACCTTCTGAGTCAATAGCGTCTAGATGGGTTGTGTCACCTACGTGTCCATGTCCGAGACCAAGGTCCACGACCTCGCTTGCCCCGATACCGAGCGAGCGGCGGTTATTCTCCGGAACTTCTTCAAGCGTGTAGGTGGGGATCCCGCCACCCATATCCCCTGGTCGCTGGTCCAGTGATGCCGTAGTGTCTATTAGGTCACGCCTAAGGGCAGCGTATTCTTTGGACAGGAGTTTGACGAGAGGAACAGTGTCAAATTCAGGATCTCCGTAGTAGGCTTCTCGATCGGCGAAGGCTAGCTTAGCCACCTCGACGAGAGTATGGATGTACTCTGTAGAATTATGGCCCATTGACACAAGGTCATAACCTTCAAGCATCATTAATTGTTGAGAGAACACGGGGCCCTGGGTCCACGACGAGCATTTATGGACATCTAGACCTTGGTAGTTGACGGTCACCGGTTCTTCGACTGTTGGGTGCCATTCAGCCATGTCGTCGTACGATAGGAGAGCGGTGTGTGTCCTGCCACTAGCGTCTTCGAGAGGAGAACTGGTGATGAATTTCAGCAAGCGATCAGCGATCTCGCCCTTGTAGAATGCATCTCGGGCAGCTTCAATCCCGGGGATTCGTCCCTTACCCTTTGCGTCGTTTTCGGCCCGGCACATAATTTTTAGCATTTCAGCATAACCAGGGTTGTTCACGATGTCCCCAACACGGGGAACATCTCCGTTCGGGAGGTAGACTTCTCCCGATGTTGGATATTTCTCGCTGAACTTGCGGGCGTTGTTGGCGATGCCCTGATGCAGTTGCTCGTATACTGCCCAACCATTTTCAGCTATCTCAATCACGGGCTTGAGGACCTGTGAGTAGCTCATTGTGCCCCAACGAGAGAGTATTTCTGCCCAAGTACCCACCGGTGCAGGCACGGTAATAGGTAGGAAGCCATCGCCGGGGATCAGATCAATGTTGTTGTCACGACACCAATCGATCGTGAACGCTTTGGGGGACCATCCTTGGCCACTAATTGCGTATGTTTTTCTTTCTTTAGCTGAGTAGATCAGCGTAGGAACTTCACCCCCGATGCCGCAGCTCTGGGGTTCAAGTAGCTCGACCGCTATGCACATTGCAGCGGCAGCATCGAAAGCGTTACCACCTTGCTCCATTATGCGGAAACCAGCAGTCGTTGCTAGGTAGTGTCCTGAAGTTAAGACGCCGCGTTGTCCAACAATGACTGGTCTTGTGGGTAACGATGGCATGAATCTATCTCCTAGGGAATGATCCCGTGGATTCTACCACTAGGCTTATTGAGGAAGAATAGAGCTTGTTATCCGAGTAAGTGAATTTGTACGGTTGCAGCGCAACTGGATCTGCCCTGCCGTGAACGTTGTACACTGATGGTATGAGAGTGCTTGCAGGCATCGGAATTGCAGTCTTTGTACTTGCGATACCACTAGTTCTGATCACATCTGCTGTCCGGATAACGATTAACACCCCGTTACTTTACAGTTATGGCTTCGCGGCGAATGAAATACCACGGACAACAGGGATTGAGAACAAAGAACTGATCTCCGCTGCTCGCCAGATCCGTGACTATTTCAATAACGATAACCAATTTCTGAACGTGCGAGTGTCTGTATCAGGTATCCTCAGGGCCCTTTATAACGACCGTGAGATTCGCCATATGGAGGATGTTAAGAGGCTGGTTAGGGGCGTCTATGGCATCCAAATCATCGCAATTCTGTATCTGACAGGTTTTGGGGCTATCAGCCTTGCTGCTGCTCCTGGGCGTTACCCTCGAGAGTTGTTTCGGTTATTTCGGTGGGGCGCCGTCCTCACCCTGGCGTTGGTGATATTGGCAGGACTCGCATCTCTTTTGAACTTTAATCAGGTGTTCTATAACTTCCATATAATCAGTTTCGATAACGATCTATGGCAACTTGACCCTAGCAGGGATTACCTGATCGCGATGTTCCCCCAACAATTTTTCTTCTTAGCTACCGTAGCCATTGCGTTAGGGGTCATCATAGCTGCGACAGCCTTGTTTTCTATTGCAAGTTTCTCCTTGTCTAAAGGTGGGAAAAAAGAGGTCAAAAGAGGAAAGGATTCGAGCCCAACTGAGCGGTTGTCCCAGGACAGTGGTGCTACTGCGCAAGAACGAGCGGCCCAATCAGGACGTTCGGTCGGTGCGGAGAAATCGGCTGGCTGGGGACTGGCTGCTTACTTCATTTTGGAAATCCTGATGCTAGTTCTGGGGCCAGTGATCATATCTCGATGGAGTCGGCAAAAGACGACATAGCCACTAATCCTAGTTTTGCCTAGGGCGGTATATTCAAGAGAATATGATTTCCTGATCGAGGATCACCTGTTGATCACTGACTTGGATTGTTACTTACTTGAGGGATGGTTTCTTGACTCTATCTCGAGCCGACCGTATCATCCGGCAGATCTTACGTTGGTGTACGGGGTAGTACCTACAAATTACCAACTTGAGGAGAGGGCCATATGAAAGCAGTAGTCTACAAAGAGCCGTTTAAGGTAGCAGTCGAGAATGTCGATGATCCCAAGATCCTCCATCCCAACGACGCGATTGTCCGCGTTACCTCATCGTGTATATGTGGGTCGGATCTGCACATGTACGAAGGTCGTACAGCAGCGGAGCCGGGGATTGTATTTGGCCATGAAAATATGGGGGTTATAGAGGAGATCGGCCCGGGCGTGAAGGAACGGAAAGTTGGTGATCGCGTTGTGATGCCCTTCAATGTAGCTTGCGGGTTCTGCAAGAATTGTCTGGGCGGGTTCACTGGATATTGTACGACGGTTAACCCTGGGTTTGCAGGAGGGGCGTATGGATACGTCGCGATGGGCCCTTGGGTAGGTGGGCAGGCAGAGTACCTTCAGGTGCCTTTTGCCGATTTCAACGCTCTTCCACTCCCCGTGGGGGAGGAGAATGAAGCGGATTATGCTCTCTTGGCTGATATTTTCCCGACGGGTTACCACGGAGCAGAACTTGCCGGCGTACGTCCTGGCGAGAGTGTTTCTGTCTTCGGAGCAGGCCCCGTTGGCCTGATGGCGGCATATAGTAGCGTCATCCGAGGTGCTGCAGAGGTCTACTCTGTGGATCACGTTCAAGAACGACTTGATGCTGCTGAGAGTATTGGAGCGATACCGATTAACTACGATGAGGCTGACCCTGTTGAGCAGATTAAGTCAATGCGGGGCGGAGACGGTACAGACAAAGGTATTGATGCTGTTGGATACCAAGCGACGAAGCCAGGATCATCCGCTGCGGGAGGAGAGCAGGACGAGCTCCCTAACATTGTTCTCAACCAACTCATTCAGGTCGTTAATCCGACGGGCTCTCTTGGGATACCCGGTCTGTACGTACCATCGGACCCAGGTGGAGTAGATGAGAACGCCAAACAGGGAGCGTTATCCTTAAACTTTGGGAAACTATTTGAGAAGGGACTCCGCTTAGGTACAGGCCAGTGCAACGTTAAGCAATATAATGCATACCTCCGTGACCTAATCGCGGCAGGTCGTGCTACTCCCAGTTTCGTGGTTTCGCATGAGGTGCCACTAGATGATGCTCCTGATGCCTACGATAAGTTTGATAAGCGAGTGGACGGGTACACAAAGGTGATTCTCCATCCGTAGAAGGACATTCTATGGAGAATTTATCCCCCGCGGGAGGTTGGGTTGTCAGTCCAGTGCCTTACGGTTCAGTCAAGCACTGCTATAGCATCAATCTCTAGGTGAGTTTGGGAACCTGCGAATTCAGCACCGACGATCGTGTTGACAGGGTAGTCTTCGCCGAAGAATTCGTGGTATATCTCAACTTGCTCGCCTTCAAACGGGAACCACGGATCCGTGTCGGCAACGAACGTGGTCAGTTTGACGATGTCACTGGGTTTACCTCCCTCCGCCTTAACCATCCGGGTCAGTCTATCGAGGATTACCCGCAACTGTTCCATAGGGGAACCGTCGATGGCTTCAGATCGGTTGGCGGTGCAGCCAGCCAAGAAGAGCATATTACCGGCTCTTACCCCTCTACTAAAATGAGGTCCTGCAGCGTAGATGTCCTCGAATCCGATACGGCGTTTCTGCATAATTTCCTCCAACGATTGTGAGTCGCCTTAGGATATCAGGCCCGTATAATTCTAGACGATCAGCATCGCGTCCCCGAAGCTGTAGAATCGATAACCTTCTTGGATTGCTTCCTCGTAAGCCTCGGTAATCAATTCGTGATCGGCGAAGGCGCTTACTAGCATGAGGAGCGTTGATTTCGGTAAATGAAAGTTTGTTAGAAGAGTATCGGTGATGCGAAAGTCGTAACCGGGGTATATAAAGATGTCAGCCCACCCAGACCCTGGTGTTACAGGCTCTCCCTGACCTCGTTGTGCGGCATGCTCCAACAGTCTTACAGCTGTTGTCCCCACCACGAGCACCCTTCGACCTTCCCTTTTCGCGCTGTTTATCAACTCAGCAGCCTCTTTACCCAATTCCCATTGCTCTGTGTGCATATCGTGCTGTGTAACATCTTCGACTTGTATGGGACGAAATGTTCCCCAGCCAACGTGCAAGGTCACAAAGGCCGTCCGTACACCCATGCTACGAATGTCCCGTAGTAACTCAGGTGTGAAATGAAGGCCGGCCGTTGGAGCAGCTACACTACCTTTAACGCGAGAGTAGACAGTCTGATAGCGTTCGGCATCGGTTAAAGGCTCATGAATATAAGGTGGTAATGGGGTTGTGCCGATCTCGTCGAGATGTTCCTCACTGGATAATCGTACCGTACGTGAACCGTCACTATGAACACCGGTGATCTCGCACTCGATCGTATGACCACTACCAGAGAGATCAAACACGGTTCCCTCCCGCATACGCCGCCCTGGTCTAACGAGAGCTTGCCACTGACGCTTAGCTTTGCGTCGTAAAAGTAGCAATTCAACTTTTCCATTACTATCTCTTCTACTCCCATAGAGCCTTGCGGGGAAAACACGGCTGTCATTGAATACCATCACGTCCCCAGGACGGAGGTGTTTTGGTAAGTCATAGAAATGCTGGTGGGTAATTTTCCGATCAGTGCGAGAAACGACCATCAAATTTGAATGGTCACGAGGCGTGATTGGTGCCTGTGCTATAAGCTCTGAGGGAAGTTGGTAGTCGTAGTCGCTAAGCTTCATGACTGGTATTAAGTCGCTAATGGATTCCTATCGTAAAATGGAAGGTCAGGTGTGTTGAATAAGTGATTGAGTGGGCAGCCTATCCTCGGCGAATTCTACAACTGAAGCCCAACCAATCTCGTTGGGAGTCTATGAGAGTCATGAAATAGAAAGTTTGGCTGCCAGCAGGGTGTTTTTGAGCAGCATCGCGATAGTCATCGGGCCAACGCCACCCGGGACAGGGGTAATGGCAGATGCTACCCCTGATGCGCTTTTGAACTCAACGTCTCCGACAAGTTTGTAGCCCCGCTTACGCTCCGGTGCTTCAACCCGATTAACTCCCACGTCAATAACTACTGCTTTCTCAGCTAACATGTTGGCTGTAATGTACTCTGGGCTCCCGATGGCGGCGATGAGAATATCTGCACGCCTCGTGATCGAAGGGATGTCGGTAGTTCTAGAATGGCATACCGTCACAGTCGCATTGGCACCATCGGCTTTTTGCATCAACAAAGCTGCAATCGGTTTGCCAACTATTTCGCTCCGACCAACGACTACGACGTGCTTGCCCGAGGGGTCGTGTCCTTCTCGGACTAGCATCTCTTGTATACCTGCTGGCGTTGCGGGAGCAAATCGTTTCCTGCCTTGACTCAACAGGCCTACGTTAACAGGGTGTAGTCCATCTACATCTTTCATAGGGTTAATCGCTTCGATTACTGGATACTGATCCAGGTGATCAGGCAGTGGAAGTTGTACGAGTATGCCATGGACGTTGCTATCGCTTCCTAGGCGATCAACTTCCCTGACAAGGTCTTTTTGTGACGTGTCATATGGCAGGGTAATATCGCTTGTAGTCATACCTGCTTCCTCGGCGGCCCGATGTTTGTTACCGACGTACACTTTCGAAGCAGGGTCATCGCCTACAAGTATGACAGCCAAGTGCGGTGTGGTTAAGTTAGTTGCCGTGAAGTCTTGTACTTGGTCTGCAACCTCCATGCGTATCTCTCTTGCAATCTGCTTTCCGTCAATTATCTTTGCCGTCACTATGACACCCCTTCATCAGGTTTCAATGAATATACATCCCAACTATAATACGCTTGTCGTCATTCTTGATTAGCCGGAGATCAACTTGAGTAGATTCTCAGACGCATTAAAGTCCCAGGAGTTTGTAGTTACAGCCGAACTGAACCCGCCGAAAGGGACTGATCTGGAAATCATTTATAGGCATGCGGATGCACTCCGAGGGATGGCCACTGCTTTTAACGTTACCGATTCGGCCGGTGCAAACATGATGATGGCACCCATTGCAGCGGCACGCAAGCTACTTGACCGCGAAATCGAGCCGATTATGCAGGTTACAGGGCGCGACCGTAACAGGATAGCTCTTGGAGCGGAGCTTCTAGCTGCGGAGGCTTTGGGGATTCCCAATGTTCTTTGCATGAGTGGAGATCCGCCAGGTCGGGGTGACCACCCAGATGCAAAAGGAGTTTTTGACCTCAAGGCTGAAACCCTGCTTGAAGCCGTCAAGGCTATGAATTCAGGTGAGGATATGTATGGCAATGAGTTATCTGGATCAACATCTCTGTTTGCTGGCGCCGTTGCTAACCCTGGCTCGGATGATGTGGAAAATGAGTTGCGCCGGATGGAGGAGAAAGTTTCGCGAGGCGCGCAATTTTTTCAGACACAGGCCATTTATGACGCAGCTGACTTCCAGAAGTTTATGGAGACCGCTAGGGACTTTGGAGTCCCGGTACTTGCAGGGATGATCGTCCTTAAGTCTGCGAGAATGGCGAACTTCCTTAACGATAAACTTCCTGGGGTCTCAGTACCTCAAAGTATTATTGATGAGATGGATTTATCTGAAGATCGGGCAACCACCGGTATCGAGATCACAGCACGCCTTATCCGTGAGATCAAGGATATGTGTGACGGGACCCATATCATGGCGATTGGCTGGGAATCGAAAATCCCCTTGATCGTAGAGCGAGCAGGGCTAGCAAATAGTGAGTAAGGTGTGACTTGTGTTGAGTAGTCGGTCCCGAAATTCACGAACTGGTTCCAATCACTCCTAGTGGCCGATATGCTGATTATTGGTGTGGACATCATAGAAATTGAACGGATCCAGCGAGTTGCGAAGGACTACGGAGACCGATTTCTGAGGCGGATCTACACTGAAGGTGAGATTGAGTACGCAAGGGGGCGAGCTCCCCAATTAGCCAGTCGTTTTGCAGCTAAAGAGGCGGTAATGAAGCTACTGGGCACTGGAGTTAGAGGGATAAGTTGGAGAGACATTGAGGTGGTTCGGCAACCGGGCATGGCCCCTCATATTGAGCTTCATAACACTGCTCAGGCACGTGCTGATCTGATTGGTCTAACTGATATCGCACTTTCGTTGTCTCATTCGAAAGAGTTTGCAGTGGCCTCTGTGGTCGGCGACAGTGTTAGAGGTAACTTAGTTCCACTGAGTGATCCACCAGGACGCTAGGTGCTATATAGCGCTATATGAAAATTGTCACTCCCCAGCAGATGCGTGGTATTGAAGACCGATCCGAGGAACTGGGTGTTTCCAAAGACACGCTGATGGAAAACGCTGGTCACTCCATCGCGGAATACCTTCTCCACACGATGAAGAACCTGGTTGGCACGCGGGTGGTCGTACTTGTTGGTCAGGGAAACAATGGCGGTGACGGAGTTGTTGCTGCTACAAGGCTGGACCAATTGGGTGCGAAGGTGACGGTTTACCTTTGCGCTGCCGTCCCCAAATATCAGGCGAAGACTGATCTCCTGCAGCAGCGGGGTGCCCAAGTTAGTAGTATTCAAGAAGATTGTGGTCTCAATCAGCTGCGCGAAGCGTTGGAATTAGCAGAGGTTGTGGTAGATGCGGTACTAGGTACCGGTTTATCTAGGGCTATCGAAGATCCGTTGCGCAGTGTTCTTTTGTGTTTGCAGGAAGAGAGGAAGCGTAGGCCAGAGGTACGTTTATTGGCAGTGGACACACCTACTGGTCTGGACCCTGCCACTGGTCTTGTAGATCCCGCATGTGTTGCTGCTGATGTTACTCTGACACTCGGTAATCCTAAATCAGGGCGGTACAGGTTCCCAGGGGCGGAGTTCACCGGCCAAGTCGAGGTTATGGATATCGGCCTGCCATCTGGTCTGGATGACGATATCAGTATTGACCTGATCACGCCCAATGATGCACGCGATGTATTGCCTCCGCGTCCTCTGGACGGACACAAGGGAACCTTTGGTAGGACCCTAGTGGTTGTGGGATCTCGCCAGTATGTCGGTGCCGCGTATCTTGCTGCGACAGCTGCGGGTCGGTCGGGGGTAGGGCTTGTGACCGTTGCGACACCATCTAGTGTTCAAATGGTTCTAGCTTCTAAGGCTGTAGAACCAACCTTTCTGCCATTATCCGAGTCGACTTTCGGGGGGTTGGCTGCCGAAGCTGCGAACGAGGTGATTAGGGTGGTATCTGACTACGATTCATTACTCATTGGCTGTGGCTTGGGACAGGAGCCAGCCACACA
Organism: SAR202 cluster bacterium; assembly: GCA_022448725.1. GTDB lineage: Bacteria > Chloroflexota > Dehalococcoidia > Lucifugimonadales > VXLM01 > VXLM01. The sequence continues at coordinate 58,414 of JAKUTR010000014.1, forward strand.
GGACTTTCTAAGAAGGCTGCTGTTGGAAAAGGTCTGTCTGCCTCCTATGGTTGTCGATGCTGATGCACTCAACTTTTTGGCAAGTACCCAATCATGGGAGCACCACTTCCCCGGATTAGCCATACTAACCCCGCATCCGGGCGAGATGGCACGCCTGACGGGCCTTAGCGTGTCGGAGATCTTGGATAACCGTATTGAAGTTGTGCAAGAGTATGCACGCAAATGGAATAAGATCGTTGTACTTAAAGGAGCCTTCACTGTTGTGGGATTCCCAGGGGGAGAAGTAAAACAGTCGCCTTTCGCAAATCCAGCAATGGCTACAGCTGGCACGGGCGATGTTCTTGGGGGGTTACTCTCCGGCTTACTTGCCCAGGAAATCTCGCTAAACAATACTGTGACCTTAGGGGTTTACCTCCATGGATTAGCCGGGGAACTAGTTAGGGATGAACTAGGAGATGCTGGCATGTTAGCTGGCGACCTCCTCCCTGAGATTCCACGGGCTGTGAAATCACTAAAGCAAATGTAAGCACGTAGCTGAAGAACGGAGACTAACCTGGCGAATTTAAGAGGCCAAGAACGAGCTCGTTACGTGGCTGCGATGTTTGGACGCATTGCTGGCCGTTATGATCTCCTGAACACAGTTATGTCAGGCGGGCGTCACTACGCCTGGCGGAGGAAGGCAGTCGACTTAGTAATGCCTTCTACGCCTTACAAAAACGGTAGGGCTCTCGACATAGCGAGCGGTACCGGCGACTTCGCTTTAGACCTTGCACTTCGACAGGAAGTGGCAGGAGTAATTGGCCTCGACTTTGCCTTGAGAATGCTTCCGATTGCAAGGAAGAAAGCGCAGAAGCGGAAACAGGGAGCTACGGCATCATTTTTGGCAGGCGATGCTCATAATCTCCCTTTCGCTGACAACACTTTTGTTTGCGCGACGGTAGGTTTTGGCGTACGTAACTTTATAGACGTACCTAGTGCCCTCCGTGAGATAGAGCGAGTATTAAAGCCAGGAGGAAAGGTCGCAATACTCGAGATCGTCAGGCAAGATGGCCGCAACCCTGTTGCGAGGTTGTTTCCGATCTATTTTCGGTACGTCACTCCTTGGCTCGGCTCTCTTATAGCTGGAAATCGCGAAGCGTACACATATCTTCCAGAGTCAGTGCAGGAGTTCATGAGTGCCAGTGAGCTGAAGGAGTTGATGCACGCAGCCGGGTTAAAAAAAGTCACCGTTTCTTCAGTAGCTTTTGGCACGACAGTGATACTTGTAGGAGAGGCGTCTTAGCGATCGTAAGCTATGTTTGAAAACAACGTCTTTGGCCGGTGTTGTATTCGGCCATCGGTGAACCTCTCGATACTGAAGAAATCAAGAGGGGAGGAGTCTCCACTCTCAATGTAATCAGCCATCATCTCGCCTGTGCGTGGGCTCAGTATCATACCAATGTGGTCATGGCCTGATGCCACGCTGACACCTTGCCATCCGGGAATTGGTCCCAAGACAGGCATACCATCCGGAGAACCAGGGCGAACCCCTGCTTCTGCTGAGACAAACTCAGCATATTTTAAGATCGGGAATGTCGCGGTTGCGTTATCAACCATCTGCCGTATAGCTGCACCTGTGATCTTATGATTGAATTCGCCATCCTCACGTGTAGCACATGATAGAAAGGTGCCGTCCATTTGTGGGACGATACTCTGCACGGGACAGTATGGGTGAAAGCCTGGCATCTTGAGTGTGACCCGTTGGCCCTTGATAGGCCGAACAGGGATCGATTCTTGCAGCCAACGATTGGCCACCCCCGTCCATGCTCCAGCTGCCAGCACGACCTGATTTGTATGGTAAGTCTCGGTCATGGTTCTCAGCCCTACTATTCGGCTACCTTTAACCTCGAAGCTAGTAACCTCGGTTTGCTCAAGGCAGGTTGCTCCTAACTTGTTAGCGGCATTGATCAGAGACTGGACGAAAGCCTTTCCCCTGATGTTACCCTCATGAGGAGAATAGACAGCACCCTGCGCTGTCGGACTGATCTCTGGCTCTCGCTCCAATAACTCTTCGCGATCAATCCAGTGAACACCTATACCGAGGTTTTCTTGCCATGCGAGGTTGCCGCGCAGGGTCGAATGGAGTTCTTCAGTTAATGCAACTTTCATAACTCCATTTTGGCGATACTCTGGATTGATACCAGCATTGAGTAAGTCAGCGGTGAGTTGGGGAAATCTTTCAAAGCTACGCATAGCCATATCCCAGTATGGTGCGATAGTGTGGTCAACGTACCAAATTGGACCAATGATCCCTCCCGTGGCTCCGGATGCACTCGAAGCAAAACGGTCCTTCTCGAAGAGTGTGCAAGAGATGCCCTTGAGAGCTAAGTTATAGGCGATGATGGCGCCGATGACGCCTCCGCCGATGATGGCGACGTCAGTGGTCTTAGTCAAAATTATTGATTCCTACTGCATCGTCATGCCGCCGTCAATCATCAGATTCGAACCAGTGATGAATCCCGAGTCGGTTGAGGCTAGGTACACAGCTGCCTCAGCTATCTCCCACGGTTCACCTAAACGGCCCATAGGTTGACGAGCTACCATTGACTTGCGTGTCTCCTCAGGGTCTGGGAACTGAGCGACCATTCGATCAACCCACGGTGTGTTGACCGTACCGGGAGAGATAGAGTTACACCGAAGCCCCTGATCAACGTAGTCGAGAGCAATGGCTCTAGTGAGTGAAATGATCCCGCCCTTGGATGCACAGTATGCTAAACGGTCACGAACGCCGACGACACCAGCGACAGATCCCATGTTGATGATGTTTCCTCTACCGGATTCCAGTAGATAAGGGAGAGTATGCTTACTCACAAGAAACGCACCCTTCATGTTGATGTCGATCATACGATCCCAGTCCTCCTCAGTCGTATCCAGAAGCTTGCCAGCGCGGCCCCAGCCAGCATCATTCACCAAGGTGTCAATACTAGTCAGGTGTTCTGCTGCTTCACCGACCGCTTTTTCTACTGAACCAGAGTCACTCACATCACACTCGACTACGCTAATGGTCTTACCATCTACGTTCAGATCATCAGCTATGGCCTGTGCTGTCGTTGGATTTAAGTCTGCGATTACGACATTCGCGCCTTCGCGCGCGAAGGCTCTTACAATGGCTTCGCCTATTCCGGCACCACCACCAGTGATTATTGCGTTACGTCCTTTGAGTCGCAAGACGGAATCTCCTTTTTAGAAGCTGAATTAGGGTAAGGACACGTGTGGCAATGAGCAAGCACGACTCCTTACGTTAAAGATGAGTAAATATTATCCATGTTTGGCAAAGAGTTTCATGGATCGAGCTTCCTCTGTTGTCTGAACCCGGCCACTCTGGTCACCCCCCAGCCATCGGTACGCTCTCGGATACAGGGTCAATGAGCGATCTTCTAAGGGAAGCTTGACAGGGACATTCCCCCATAACGCTGAGTGTTTTGCTG
>JAKUTR010000015.1 GCA_022448725.1 SAR202 cluster bacterium
TTTCTTGGTTTGCCTAAAGACCATTCGTCTGCCACGACTATCCCGGACACGCTTGAATGTGACGCCACGAACCTGCAATTGCTCGGCTAGGTCACCGATATCCCTGGACAACCTTGAGGGGTTGTCCGGGATATCGTCGGTCACCAGCTCAAGAGCGCTGTATAGATCAGTACCAGTGCCTTCCCAGTTGCCAAGCCCCACGCCAGCATCGAGTAACGTGTTAGTGATTCTCATTTCGGGTACGACATTTGTTGTTGTCCTACTGGCCCGAGGCTTCTTGTTATGCCAAATGTCTGGACGCATGCCGCGCGATAACCAAAGTATTCGTGAGTATGGATCGCAAGCTAGGTTCTTACGCAGCTCCCCATCCGAGGTGTACCAATCACAACGAGCAGGCCAAACCCTTACCCGAGGTAATCTAAGCCCCTCTAATAGATCAGTTTCTCGCTTGAGTTCTTGTGGTGTTGCCATCGTTTATCCGTGAGCAAAACTTCTTTTGAAAAATTAAACCGTCACGCGTAGATCATGTTTATATATAGAAAGGCTAAGCCCTACCCCCCTGTGACCCCTTTTGTGACCCCTATCGATAAAAGGTTCCACTGACTCCGGTCATCTATCACCAAGGTTCGTTGAACCCCTCAGCCCCTTGGCATCGCAGTGGAGGATACTTATCAGCTAGCCCCGCTGAAGTTCTTCGGGCTACGTTTGGGATGCCTTCAAAACCGTTTGGCCCTGCCCTTCGGTAGGGTCGGTGGGTTCGACTCCCTCCCGCTCCCGCCACCCCTTGGTGTAGGCGCTAACGGCCCATCGCATACCTTCTAGATACTGCATTATTTGTTATCTTCTTCCCCTCGATTGTGGCGTTGCGGCCTATCGTGCGACCTATCGTGCGACCTATCAGGATGGAATTCCCTTCAACTCATCAGTCAACGGGATTCCGTCTATCGCACGTTGATCTCGATGTCTGGGTATCCATGAACGCTTCTATGGTACCATTGACTAATCAGCAAAACTTTATCTAAAACAGACAAAATATATTCTTTGCTATATGGCCAATAAATTTGAGAGGAACTAGGAAAAATGGCGCGACGAGATTATAACACCACGCCAGCAGAAGTTGCAGAACTGTGGGCGCTATGGGATACCCATGTAACGGTAAAAGAAACTATTACGATGCAAGAGACAGCAGATCCACAGGACCCAGAGGGCAAGACATTTCTATCCACAAGGTTGTCTGAACGTCAGTTAGGACGACTCCATAGTGAGTGGGCAAAGGATCGCAAGAAATACCCGATGCCAAGGTTGCGTGAAGAATTCCATTGGCCTCAAGACATAGGTGCTCGTAACGATCAAATCCCCTTTGAACTCTCACAATATACGACCCGGTGTATGGAGTTTTACCTTGACGAATTCGAAACATGGCCACGCATTGGGTTGGTCAAGCGATTTGCAGAAGTAGCAGCGGCGCAACCCCTTTGGGACAACAGCCAAACAGCCGTGTTTGCAGAACTTCTTTGGTATGCAGATTTAATAGGTTCGACTCCTGGTGACCGTGAGAAGGGGACAACTTTGAATCGTCCTAACACCCGTCACATAGAACTCTGTGTAATGACTAATCAATCAGACAAAATATCATTGTTAGCAGACAAATATCAAATCCCCGATGAAGTAAAAATAGAGGGCCAATGGGAGGGCTGGTTACCGCTCTATGCAGCAACGAGACACGAGGCACCAGAGAGGATGAAGATGCAGCGGTAGGCGTCGTTGAAGAGTAGGTACTAGAGCGAGACGAGACGCCCTCGGAAGGGCGCCTCGCTTGGACAGGCCCAGCTATTGCAGCCCAACTGGTTCCAGCAGCTAGGCCGATCACGTAGGAAAAAAATAAACCTACGACGTGGGCCTTTTTGTATTATCGAGAAAAGTAGCTGACATAGCAAAAATATTGAATCCCACAATTCATGGCTTATTCTAGTTGTCTAGGCCCTGCAGTAATTCATGATCGCCTATCAATGCTTGCAAGTATGGGTGCTCACCCGCTAGCTTCATTGAGCACATAACCTTTCGTAACGTGATCACGTTCTTAACTGTAGAAACACTGAAAAGGGACAGACAAAATGACTGTAAAGAAAAATAGCCCCCTATGCCCACGTTGTGGAGGCAGGGTATGGCAAGATGCATCTGAGCATGATGATGACAAGTGCATCGTATGTGGCTGGCGACAGGTAGAGCTCAGCCCGGACGCTATTAGCCAGATAAAAATCTACACTGGGAAGCAACGTATCGAGGGTAATCATCAGCGTTACAGAACGTTAGCCACTGTATGAGTAAAAAATCCAAGGATCAGAGACAGCGAGAGGCATACAAGAAGGCACTATTGAATTCCTTGTGGATTCCAGAGACAGAGGAAGAACTTTCTTTAGTGGAGTCGAGAGGACCAGGGAAACCCACCCGCTCAGGACGGCAGTTGATCTCAAAAACGAGATCTTCTGCTTAGAATCACTAGTAGGCGAACAGTGCATTTTGGGTGTTCATTTAGGGTAGTATTTGTAAACCATGGCAAACCCTTATCCTTCATCTGAAAGACACCTGTTTTTCGATAATCAGTCCATCGAGATGATTCAGGACTTGAGTCGTGTCATGCATAATCCGGTGAAAACTGGTCCCGCCATTATCTATAAGGATCAGCCTTGGGAAGTACTACCATACTTCGGAAATAGCTTGTGGACCATTCTTCACGATCCCGTGGAGGGGCTTTTCAGATGTTGGTACGAAGATTGGGTGTTAGATCCTGATGGCTTATCCAATTCAGACGTTGACATAACTGATCCGTCAGTGTCATCGAGTCGCGTTTTGTACGCAGAATCACGTGATGGCCTTAAATGGGACAAACCGTCTCTGGGGATAGTCCGAGAGGGCGGGCACAATACCAACATCGTTCTTGGCGATTCCCGGGACGGTCCAGAAGTATTTGGTAGCCCGCACGTCCCAACGGTTCTCGACGATCCTCTGGATAGTGACCCATCTCGACGATTCAAGATGATCTTTCAGCATATTTCGAAAGGATCTGCTGATACAGATTCAGTCGAAGACCCGTTGGGAGAGGGCGCTCCTCAGGTTCTACACAGCCCAATCCGCATGGCCTACTCTCATGATGGAATTCACTGGACCGTGGAACCGACCCCGTTAAAGTTCGGTGGTCTCGGTCCCAAGTTGGGAGATGAGGGGGTATTATCCGCAGATTTAACAAAACGTGAATATGTCCTTCACACACGTCACCCGTATGCATGGCTAATAGATATGCCAGAAGGTACCCCCAGAACCAAGGCATGGTCCTCGCCGTACTGGCCTGAAAACCCTGCTCGGTACAATAAGCGCCGTATATTCAGAACCACGAGTAGTGATCTGATCCACTGGAACGAGCCATACGAAGTGTTCGCCGCTGATGATGAGAGCGACAACTTAGACGACTCATTTTACAGTTTTGCATCATGGCCGCTATCGACACTCGAAACGGGGGTAAAACGACATCCCCATCCTGGGAATAACCTGCACGTAGGGATAGTTAACGTCTTCCACCAAACTGAGAACGTACTGGACGGTCAGTTAGCATATAGCCGCGACGGACTAACGTGGCAACGCGCGGGGCAACGCCAGCCTTTCCTAAACCGTGGGGCAGTTGGGGAGTGGGATGAGATGATGTCATGCGTACCAAGCATTCCAATCCGTATTGGTGATGAACTTTACATCTACTATGGAGGCTCTAACGCACACCACGATTGGTGGGTTGTCGGTGCACGTGAAGGCCTTGACGTCCCTGAGGCCAAAGACATTAATCTTGTTCAGCACGGAATTGGACTTGCAAGATTACGCTTCGATGGGTTTGTCTCTTTACGCACTGGTCTAGTTAGAGAAGGATTGCTCGTAACCCGTTCAGTGGTAGCCGGAGGCACACAACTGGTGATAAATGCCAACTGTCATACAGGAGGCTATGTTGACGTTGAGATGACTGACCAGCAAGACAACGTAATCGAAGGTTTCTCGAGAGCCGCAGTGGACAGATTCACAGGCAATGCTATCGCCCATCGGGTTAAGTGGGGACAATCCGATAGATGGCCCCACAATCAAGTCGTCAAGGTGCGTTTCTGGATGCGAAACGCGGACTTATTTTCTTTCAGGTTTGCTGACTGAGCCAGTTGTATGGATCGTAGATCTGAAAATCGGATCGCTGGGGTCGTGTAGCAGGTGTTCATCAAGGGGTATTCGGGTTTATATATACCCCCACTGACAATATTGGCGGCAGTATTGGTATTACTATAGGTTCATGCGATTTTTAGAGATATAGACGCACTGGCAGCCATACCAAGTATGGATACGGATGTTTTGGAACCCTTCCTAATCCTTGCTCGTCTTATAGAATCCTAGTTCCCGATTGGCAAACGGGTGATCTGGCTGCTGATAAAACCTCAGGCAGGAACTTAACGTTAAACCTGCTTAGACCACTTCAGGCGGCCTGATCTTGGTAAGTTTAATAGCTCCCACTCTCAAATTTTCCATGCGGGTTATTTCGAGTTTCAGGTCTTGGTACTCAAACTGCTCGCCCTGGTCCGGGATATGCCCAAGTATTTCCAAAACAAAACCTGCAACAGTATCGTATTCGCCTTCAGGGAGCTCGATTCCTAGCTCTGCTGTAGCCTCATCTATGCTCATGCTTCCTTCTATTTGGAAAGTGTCAGTCCCGATGACCTCATACTCTTCTTCTGGACTGAGACCTTCCTCACCCACTCTCCCCACAACCTCTTCAAGAAGACTTTTTGCGGTAACAAGACCAGCTATCCCCCCAAACTCGTCGATCGCAACCGCCATTTGATTACCAGCTTGCCTGGTTTCTTCAAATAGTTCTGCGATTCTCTTAGTTTCCGGTACGAAGTAGACATCTCTAACAAAATCAGTTAGGGGTTCCTGATCAGTAATAGTCTTGGATGCCATTCCCTTAAGAATATCTTTTGAAGACACGATGCCGATAACGTTATCAGTGTTTTCTTTAAAAACAGGGAAGCGAGTATGTGAATGATCAGCATAAATATCCAAGAACTCCAGTAAGGTGGTGTCTTTCTCCACAAATACTATCTCGGTTCTTGGAGTCATTACTTCGCGAACTTCTCTGTCGCCGAATCGGAATACCCTCTCAAGACGATCTGCCTCACTTGGATCAAACTCTCCTTCTGCTTCTCCAATGTCAATCAGCGTGCGGAGTTCCGCTTCAGTAATTGACGAATCGGCCCGGTCGTCACGTTTTCCTATATCTGCTATGCGGCTTGCCCATTGGAGAACCACTACTAGCGGTAACAGAGCCAGTTCCACGATTCTTAGTGGTCGTGTGAATAGCATCGCGGTCCCAATAGGGAAACGAACTGCTACAGTTTTAGGTATGATCTCCCCCAATAGCAGTAGGGTTGTTGTGCCTACAACAGTTGCTATTACTAGCCCAAGTCCCTGATTTTTAACCAACCCTATAATCAAAGCGGTGATTAATGCGGTGAATGCTACATTTACCAAATTATTCCCCAAAAGGATTGTTGATAAAAGCCTGCCTGGTTGTTCGAGCATGTGTGCGACCCTTCGGGCTGCCGGGACACCTTCATTTACTAGGTGCGCGAGCCTTGCAGTTCGTCGAACCGATAGGAAGGCAGCCTCTGAACTCGAAAAGAAAGCAGATAGAATAACTAGCAATACTATAACGGCGACATCTGTCGGACCCGTCCCGGTCATCACTATCCTCCTAAGTACACTTAGAACACTCTACGTGAAATCTTCATATATATATTACAGGCAGTATCATTTAAGTTCCCCTAATCTATAGGGTGAAGTTTTCCGCTGTTTCTACCCGATCCTATACCTGGCAATCGACGTGAATGTGACATAATCAGTAGGCTTTACATATGCTACTAAGTGTGTGAACCCATTCGTCCCGTCCTCAGGAGACATAGGTGGACTTCGGATTCTCGATACCTTCAGGCGGAATAAACGCAACGCCAGAGATTATTGCTCGTCTCGCCAGACGTGGTGAGGAGTTGGGGTTCGCTTACATTGGGATCCCTGACCATATTGTTATTCCTAATAATGTAGAGTCGCGATACCCTTACAGCGAAGATGGCACGTTTAGCGGATCGGGATATATTCTTGACCAACTAACGGTAGCGTCCTTTATATCAGGACAGACCTCGAAGGCGCGTATTTTGACGTCAGTTTTGGTGCTTCCTCACAGGAGTGCTGTTTTGGCAGCCAAGATGCTAGCTTCAATAGATGTACTTTCGAATGGCCGCTTGACTGTAGGCTGTGGGGTGGGCTGGCTGCGAGAAGAGTTCGAGGCGATTGGGGCACCGGCTTTTGACGAACGAGGATTTGTTGCTAATGAGTATATATCCTGTTTCAAGGAGCTTTGGACGAACGATAATCCCTCATTTGATGGTGAGTACATTCAGCTGTCAGACATCATCTTTGAACCCAAACCCACCCAGAAACCGTACCCTCCAATTTGGATAGGCGGAGAGAGCCCAGCTGCACTGCGAAGGGCCGCAGAGCTTGGTGATGGATGGTATCCTCTCGGTTCCAACCCTCGTTTCCCGTTGCAAACAGCGGAACAGTTTTCAAATGCGCTTGAGAAGATTTATAGACATGGGGAGAATATAGGCCGAGACTTTACAAAGTTCGATCTAGCGTACAGTTCTCAGAGCAGTTTCACAGAGACTACAGATCAGATCGTGGAAAATATCCGTGCATTCAAAGCTGTAGGCGTGCAGCACTTGATGGTTAGTTTAGGCGCTACTTTTTCTGCTCCTGTATCGGCGACCATTGAAAGTATGGAACGCTTTGCATCCGAGATTGCTCCACAAGTTAACTCATAGGGATGTCTGGTTCGAAACGGGTCTATTTCAGCAACGAAGTATGACATTGTATTGATAAGCATGTTTTTATAGTAATGTAAATATCGCAATACATAAATAGACATTAATTTACGTGTAACTTACCTTATTGCGCATAAGGAATTAAGGCTGATGTGCTCTTTTGGATGATCGCATTTTCCGTTATTTGAAGGCATCGACGTTACCTAAGCTCTTTACACCAATCTATGGCCACTGTCAGCAAGTTTGTCTCTGCCCTCATTTCGATTTTGGCACGTCCCAGAAAGTTCTAGATAGAGCACGAACGTGCGGAGTGTAGAGGGTTCTCCTTATTCTCATTTGACTGGCACAAGTTGGTATTACCGTAGTATAGTTGCGGGAGCGTAGCAGCTTAGGAGGTGGGATATGCCTAACGTTGCGAATACGAAGCCACCGGTTCTTGTAGTCGTTCAACTTAGTGGTGGGAACGACTTTATGAACACCGTCGTTCCATACAATGAACCACGGTACTATGATTATCGACCTGCGCTAAGTGTTCAACCTGACAGCCTTATACCTATTGATGCTGACATCGCGTTCCATTCCAACGTCAGCCCACTGAAGGAATTCTGGGATGCGGGTAAGCTTGCGATCGTACAGGGTGTAGGTTATCCGAACTCTAGTAGGTCTCACTTTCGGTCAATGTATATTTGGCATACTTGTGAGCCAGATAGGATCTCAACCGAAGGATGGCTAGGTATGGCGGTCCGCGAATTTGACCCTGCGAAAGAGAATGTTCTCACTGCTGTAAATTTCGGGCGAGGACTTCCGCAGGCATTGGTTTCAAAGGGAGTTCCGGTAACTTCTGTAAGCGATCTGGACAATTATGGTTTGATGACAGGTATCTCCAGTGACGATGAAAGATACACAGCGCTTGCTCGATTCAAGGAGATGTATGCGCCCGCTGTAGGTACTGGACCAGTCATGGAATACTTAGCTGAAACTGGGCTTGGTGTTCTTGATGGCGCTGAGATTATAAAACAAGCGCCACTTATGTATCGGTCTGATGTCGAATACGCCGGAAACGAGATAGCTCAGGGTCTACGGGATGTTGCGCGTGTTCATCTCGCGGATCTTGGAACACGGATTTTCTATACCGTTCAAAACAATTATGACACCCACTCCAACCAAAATCCTACGCACGATAATCTTATTGCCGACTTAGCAAAGGCTATAGCGGATTTCTTTCAAGACCTAGAGGACCATGACGCGGCTGATAATGTAACGATGCTCGTATTTACGGAATTCGGGCGGCGGGTTGCAGATAACGGAAGTGGTACCGACCATGGCTCAGGGGGCGGCGCATTCATCATTGGGAACAATGTGAATGGTGGTTTGTATGGGGAGTATCCTTCGCTTGACCCATTAGATCTCGTTGATGGTGAAGACCTTAAGCATACCTACGATTACCGGGGTATGTACTCGTCCATGCTTGAGCAATGGATGGGGCTTGATCCTGTCCCGATCGTGGGAGGTTCTTTCGAACAGATTCCGGTTCTTAGCTGAGAGATGTCCCTACGACTATAAGGGGTCGTATTTTTGTGGTTCTGCGGACTCCACCGGGTCTTCTCGTTTAGTGTCACCAAAGGCCCGCTCCCAGACGTAAGGATTGTTGGCATCCGAGATACCCTCATCAATGTAATACTGCTCCGGGGGTCTCCAGATATACCACGTTAATGGCCAATGCTTGGCGATATCGACATAGCTTGGTTTTTTCTCTGGGTCTGGCACGATCATTAAGAATGCGGTCAGTGTCAGTGACAGTAAGCTCCCAGGCAACAAAAGCAAAGGCCTTGTAATAGGGAAGCGGAGCCAGAGCCAGCTACTACCTGCCAGCAGGCCAAGGAATGGTAACCAAGCGACAGTTAAGAAAAAGAACAGTATCAGTCCCCAGCCGACAAAGATAATTGAGAGTCTGCCCAAAAGGCGCGCTAAGCGATCGATCGGTTGTAGGGAAAAGGTAATTAGTGAGGCGAGAGGGCGTACAACGGCTACAGCGATGAACGTGAAGACGTCTCCAGGAGCGTTGCGTCGTGCCCATGAAACGCGCTCTGCAAGGTCATTAATTCGCCAGTGCCACTCGAGGAATCCCCAATCAAACGGCACACTGCACCTCCTGCATGGCTTGATTCTAGCATACAGCCGAGGTCTTCAGGCTTTGGTATGATGCCTGATGGTGGTATCTAAATATTTAAACCCTAATACAATCCGGAGCGTCAAGTTAGTGAGTTCAACTGCAATCGAACAGACCGTAATATCTTCACTTCAAGCGACGGGAGCTTCGTATCAGATCATCGACATTGATCCAAAATACGCTGATACCCTGGAGTTTTGTAAACAGTACGATTATCGAGTAGAGGAGTGTGGAAATACCATCATCGTCCGGTCTAAAAGAGGAGAGAAGAAGTTCAGTGCTTGCGTAGTACGTGGGTCTGATAGGCTTGACGTCAACAGGAGGGTCAAGGCTTTGATGCAGGTCTCTAGACTTTCCTTTGCTTCATCGGATGAAACTCGAGAGCTTACGGGTATGGAAATTGGCGGTGTGACCCCTTTCGACCTTCCCAATGATATTGTCATTTATGTTGATGCTAAGGTAATGCAGTTAGATTCAGTCATCTTGGGTTCAGGTAGTAGATCTTCCAAGATAAAGGTAGCACCATCGGTCTTTGAGCAACTATTAAACACGGAAATTATTGAGGGCTTGTCGCTGTCTCCAGAACTTGGCTAGCTTGCCTTGGCAAGCCAATTTTTTGCCGTAAGGTTACAACTACAACCGCGGTGATGAGCAGGGTCGCTCCAAGTAATCCTAGTGTCACTACTAATCCAAAAAGATGAATTGATATCCCTCCAAGGATTGGCCCCGTAACTTTCGCTGCATTCTTTAACGTACCAACGAGCCCCAAGCTGCCACCGATATTCTTGTCGGGGACTCGCTTTGCTACAAGAGCAGTTGCTGCAGGGAACACCAAGGCTTGCGCCAGTCCAATCATTACGGCGGGTAGGAAGAGAAAGGCTGCTGATTTGGTCATTGCCACTAGTGGCAGCGCTAAGCCCATAAGGCTGATACCGGTGGCTATTGTTGGTACGTAACCAATCCGGTCGCTGATTCTTCCGCCCAGAGGCGATCCGGTCAAGTGCACTCCCTCCTGGACAGCAAAATAAAGTCCTGCCATTGCCGCGTTCGACCCCATGCCCAGTACGTGCAATGGTAGGAATGCCCTCAGGACGTACTCTGCAAGAAGAACACTGGCATTCATACCTCCTGCGATCCACACGGCAGTTGTCTTAGCGCCCGCCGTAAGAGAATCAACCGTTTGTCGGACTACAGATACTGACGGTCGTCCCCGGTTCGGTACTTGTTCAGGAAGTAGCATTACAGGGATAAAAGCGATACTGCTAACAAGCCCAACAATTGTGAATGCTGCTTGAGGAGTGATTGTCAAAAGCATAACCCCGGCGGCTAGCGGGCCTATTACATACCCAGCATTGCGGGCTGTTGTAAACCAGGCGATGCGTTCGGCACGGTTAGCGGGTGACAGCTCTACCACGTAAGCTAGCGTAACTGGGCCGTAGATTGCTGTGGCAATTCCATGTATAACTCGGATATAAAAAAGCTCTTCTGGAGTCCTTACCAGTAAATAGACAAAAGGCATAAAAGTAAAGAACCCCGTACCAATTAGAAGCCAAACCCGTCGTCCCCATCTGTCGGATAGGATACCGAAGAATGGTTTGAGTACCATCCCGGTTAGCGTGGAAACGGATACGATCAATCCTAGCATCACATCAGTAGCTCCAAGAGTCGCGGCAAAGATGGGCAATAAAGGGGTCTTTCCAACTTGATATGCTGATCGCACGACGAAGTCGGCTGATGTAATCAGTACGAACGCTTTTGGACGGTACACTTATGAGCCAGCTACGATCAGTGGTATCTCGTGCTCGTGTAATAACTCCACGAATTGGGCTAGATCTTGGTCAATGACAGACTGGAACTCAGTAAAAGCTGCTCCTGCCCTGTCCGAAAAGACAGTGTAGACTTCGTGTTGTTGAGTTGTTGGTCGGCTATCTGCTGACTCTATAGCAGCCATCAACTCCTTGAGCTTTACGTTCAAGCCAGCAGCATTTGCAATTCTATCGAGACCCTCCTCAATGGGGGCGTCAGTTTGAATTAATTGAAGTTCTATACTGTCCAGACTGCTTATGAGCTCGTCGACCGTTTCGGCTACTGCATCAGCTTTGCCAACTCCTCTGGCCCTATCAATCCATTGCTTGACTTGCTTTCGAGTACTGCGCAGAGTATTAATTGTATTGTGTACTTCAGAGAGTTTGTCTCTAACGTTCACCATTAATTCGAACTGTTCTGCGAAGTCCGGGTCTGAAGTTGTGACACGGGGGTCCGAAATTACCTCAAAACTCTCTCTTTGTGATTTGTCGCCGGCTGTCAAAACTACGTGGTAGGTACCAGGTGGGACAATTGGCCCCTGAATAGACTCTGATTTTGGTCCGTCTTTAACTACTTTTGATGAAGACTTGTACCGGAGGTCCCAAATCAAACGATTCGCGCCAGTCTTAGTTGGTAAGAATGGGCTTTCAGGTTTCTCTTCTTCGTTAAGGTCGTCGTAGTTGGATGGTTTTGGTTGGTAGGTCCTGACGATAGATCCTTTGGAGTCTAGGATGGAGAGCTCCAAGTTTGTAGGATCTTCTGAATCTAGGTAATAGTGAATTGCTGTTCCTTCAGCAGGATTCTTCCCAGCGTCAAGCCAGGTCTCGTTCATGTGTTCATCGTCATCTCGAGTCTCTTCCCAAGTAGCTGCAGTTCCAAGTCTGGTCATATACTTCTTACCAGGCCCTGTACTGCGCCCAGCCGTGCCTTGCATGGCTGATCGATAAGTGGTGGCAGGTGCAAAAAGATGTGTTTCGGTAATTGGAGGGAAAATCGCCATTCTGCGAATTTGTCGAAGAACGGTGAGGTCATCCAGAATCCAGAAAGAACGACCGTGAGTGGCAATGGCAAGTTCGTCGCCTTTAACTGCCATGTCATGGACCGGTACGATTGGCAGGTCAGATTGTAGTGAGTGCCATTGCTTGCCGTCATTAAATGACACATACACACCGTGTTCTGTACCTGCGTATAAGAGTCCTTGAGCCTCTGTGTCTGAGCGTACGACCCAAACATGGTCGTCATTGGGAATTCCTTCTGTGATCTTTGTCCATGACACCCCATAGTCCGTAGTCTTGAATATGTACGGGTTATAGTCAGCAAGCCGGTATCTACTAACGCTTATGTAGGCGCAGCCGTCGTCGTAGGGCGATGGTTCGACTATAGTTGTCGTACCCCACTCAGGCATGTCTGGAGGGGTGATATTGTCCCATTTTGAGCCGCCATCACGCGAAACGTGTACTAAACCATCATCAGAGGCGGCCCAAAAAACGCCTTTCTTCACAGGGGACTCGGCAAAGGCAAAGATTGTCCCAAAGTTCTCAACGAAAGTGGTGTCCTTTGTAATGGGGCCGCCAGAGGCTTCCATCTTTGTAGTGTCACCCCGAGTTAGATCTGGGCTAATGCTTTCCCAAGAGTGTCCCTCGTCTTCAGAACGGAAGACTTGTTCTCCTGCCACGTACAGGGTCTGACCGTCATGGGGGGAAAAGACGATTGGGTAGGTCCACTGGAAACGATGTTTATGATCTTTGACCCCCGAGCCATACACAAACTCGGGCCACACGGAAACTATGCGTGTTTGTCTCGTCTTATGGTCGTATCGATGTAAAGAATCTCCACCACCACTTGAGCTTCCGATAGCTCCTGAGAAAACCACGTTGGAATCGTTGGGGTGAACGGCGATCTGACCACTTTCCGAACTGCCGACAAAGTAGCTGTCACTGTACGGGATTGCGCCTTTTGACATATCCCTGCTTGGGGTGGATATTGCACTATTATCTTGCTGAGTTGCGTATACTCGGTAGGGGAATTCGTTATCTGTCGCCATCCGGTAGAACTGAGCGGTTGGTTGGTTGTAGATCGTTGACCAAGATTTGCCGCCATTTAGAGAGACTGTTGCTCCGCCGTCGTTACCCTGAATTATTCGCTGTGGATTTTGGGGGTCAATCCAGATATCGTGGTGATCCCCGTGAGGGAGACTGACTTCGTCAAATGATCGGCCTCCATCCACGGATTTCCAACACTTTAGGTTCATGATCCAAACCGTTTCAGGGTCAACAGGGTCACCGATGACATGGCAGTAATACCACGGACGTTGAACTAGGGCAGGGCTGTCGTTAATACGTTCCCAGTTATCTCCATTGTCTTCTGATCGGTATAGGCCACGGCCACCTTTATCTGCTTCTATAATTGCCCATACTCTGCCCTTTTGTGCTGGAGATGCCGCAATACCCATCCTACCTTTTAAGCCCTTTGGCAGACCGGTATTGGCAGTTATGTCTTGCCAGGTTGAACCTCCGTCGGTTGTACGATAAAGACTTGAGTCGGGTCCACCAGAAGAGAAGGTCCAGGGTTGGCGGCGAGCCTCCCAGATCGAAGCGAAAAGGATGCGAGGATTATTTGGATCCATGGTCAGGTCTGCCACACCCGCTCCGGCACTCCTATGCAGGACTAGATCCCATGTGCTACCACCATCCGTAGTGCGGTAAACGCCCCGCGCGGCGTTGTCACCGAAAATGTCGCCCAAGGCTCCGACGTATGCCACGTCTGGGTTAGTAGGGTGGATTCTAATGCGGGAGATGTGCTTTGTTTCTGTCAGACCAAGATGTGTCCATGTGTTACCACCGTCAGTAGTTTTATATACTCCATCGCCGCCCGATACGTTCCCTCGGGTGCAAGCCTCGCCTGTACCAACGAAAATAACGTTTGGGTCAGATTCAGAAATAGCGAGTGCGCCGACCGGAGCACTGTTGAAGTACCCATCTGAGATGTTTCGCCAATATGTGCCTGCATCATCAGACATCCATACTCCACCGTTGCAAGCTCCGAAATAAAAAGTTGCAGGCTCCGTCGGATGTCCTGCAACGGCCACAACACGGCCTCCACGATGAGGCCCAATATTCCGCCATTTAAGGGCGCTAAACTGAGGGATGTCTGTTGTCATAAACGTGTCTCCGATCACATTATTTTGAAAGCCGGTATTCTCTCATGGCTTAGAACCGGCTTCAACAAGGCTATTGTTACAAACATCTTCGGGCCACGGTTTTTATGTTGCTGATCGCTCCTAATCCGTTTTCTGGTATTGGTAGCGTCGATAGCGACTGCTAAAATACCGGTGTGTCTAATAGCCCTCACATACGGTTAACTCAAGTAAGTCATTCATACCCCACGGCGATTGGAGTGTTGAATGTTCTCTCGGATATAGAGTTGAGCGTGCCCCAAGGCAGTTTTTTGTCCGTTATAGGTCCCAGTGGGTGTGGTAAGACAACCCTTCTAAAACTGATGGGAGGGCTTCTTTCACCTGTGTCTGGTGAAGTAAGCATCGGGGACAATCGGCCAAAGTTTATGCAAGAGCGTAAGCGAATAGGATTTGTCTTTCAGGATTCCTCACTGCTCCCGTGGAGATCAGTCGAGAGGAATATTACGTTACCCCTTGAGATTAATAGTAGAGGCACTCACGAGGATAGCTCCCGGGATTTGATCCGTAGCGTTGGTCTTGAGGAGTTCCGAGATACATATCCACACCAACTTTCTGGAGGCATGCGGCAGAGAGTTGCTTTGGCAAGAGCGTTGGCGACTAATCCAGAGGTTCTGTTATTGGACGAACCTTTAGGTTCCCTAGATGAAGTGACACGGACGATCATGCGTTATGAGGTGTTGCGTATCTGGAGCGATACCTCTCAGACGACTGTCATGGTTACGCACAGTATCCCCGAGGCTATTATCATGTCGGATGTGGTGGTAACCCTATCATCACGACCTGGTCGCGTAATTGGTAGCGTGCCAATCGACCTTCCGCGGCCACGCACAGATGATATGGAGGATTCTTCCGTTTTTCTTAAATCTGCGAGTGAAATTAGACAAATGTTGTTTGGGACTGGATTACGCGGAAAAGATGTCTAGCTGTAACAAACTAAACGACATGGTTCCTACTGCTACAAATACTCCATTTATATCGACACTACTTAAGGCAGCGATTGTTCCAGGGGTAGTCTTGACCGGGGTTGGTTTGGTGTGGGAATTGTGGGTGCGGCTCGCCGATGTAAAGACCTATCTTGTGCCACTGCCATCCGCTGTTGTTGGACGTATAGTTGGCGATGTTGGGTACTTTGTTGGACATGGCTCGGTAACGGTAATAGAAGCCACTATGGGCTTTGTATTAGGCGCATTTG
Organism: SAR202 cluster bacterium; assembly: GCA_022448725.1. Lineage (GTDB taxonomy): Bacteria > Chloroflexota > Dehalococcoidia > Lucifugimonadales > VXLM01 > VXLM01. Next base: position 15,270 of record JAKUTR010000015.1, read on the forward strand.
TAGCATTCGCTGCAGCGAGTTTAATGGCTCACTCTAAATCACTAGAACGGGCTCTCTATCCCCTCGCCCTTTTAGTCAAGGTCACGCCCGTCGTGGCGATTGCTCCCCTGTTTGTTATCTGGTTTGGGTTTGGGTCATTTCCTAAAATATTGATTGCCGCGCTAATCACGTTTTTCCCCATGTTAGTTAATACGGTTATAGGATTGCGCCACGTTGATCGTACGGCTCTTGATTTTTTCAATTCCCTAGGAGCATCCCGGTGGGAAATTTTCATCAAATTACGGATTCCGAGTTCTATGCCCTACGTTTTCGCTGCTGTTAGAATAGCGGTGCCCCTTTCAATAATTGGCGCGGTGGTGGGTGAATGGTTTACTGGTGATAGGGGGCTTGGTAGTGTCATAATCGTTGCGCACAATGATATTGATACGCTGACGCTATTCGCAGCCATCGTAGTTCTCGCCATAATTGGCGTTAGTGCGACTACGCTTGCAGCGTTCGTCGAACGAAGAGTTCTTTTTTGGCATGAATCTATGGTGTTAATGTGAGAATCGCTGTTTCGTTGAGTTTGGTCATAGGTCTTCTTGGACTAGTACTAGCATGTGACCAGAGTAACTCTGCACCTGCTAAGGAACCGGACAAGGTCGTCTTTATGGCGGGCTATAAACCACAAGCAAACCTTCCCTTTGTGGCAGTTTATGTTGCACACGAAAAAGGCTATTTCACAGACCAGGATCTTGAAGTTGAAATTTTGCATGCTGCCAGTGGAGAGCACTTAAAATTATTGGTGGCAGGCGATATACAGGTCACAACTGCTGCTGCTACCTCGGTTCTGAAGCGTCGTGCTGATCCGGAATTGCCAATCGTCGCATTCGCTTTACTTGGGCAACGTGGTCAACAAGCGTACGTTGCACTTAAGGAATCTGGTATTGACACACTAAGTGATTGGGAAGAGAAAAGATTTGGATACAAGATTTCCCTTCCTCCCGACTATATAGCCCTGATGGCTGTGGGGGAGGTTGATCGGAGTAAGATCCAAGAGGTACGGGTTGGGTTTGACCCACGAATACTGACCGAACGGCAAGTGGATATATTGTCCGTTTTTAAATCAAATGAACCGAACCTGATCCGCAAATTAGGGCACGAAGTAAAATTATGGGATCCAAGCGATTACGGCGTACCAACAATGGGCCTAACTTATATAACAATGGATGATATTGTTACGGATAACCCAGAGGTTCTTAAGCGCTTTCTAAAGGCTACATTGAAGGCAGTGAATGACATCGTAGTTGATCCTGCTGCTGCAGTTGAAGTCACACTGAAATTTGCGCCCAATGCGGATCGTGACCACCAATTATTCATGCTTGAATCCGAGATCGCAGATGCTGTAGGGCCAGTGACTAATGAGCGAAACTTTGGATGGATGACAAGTGAGCAATGGGAAGCTCTTTATAATGGGTTGGTCAACGTTGAGGCTCTACCCAAACGTTTTGATTATAGGACGGCATTTACGACTGAATTCCTAGATGCTATCCATGACGGACAGCATCTAGTGTGGCCTTGACTTCGAAGCTATTATCGAGTCAATTGCATAGCTAAATCCTTGGCTATTGTCACGGGAGAGAGGCAAAGGTACTTTTCACAGACGTAGGCAGTGGGTTGGTTATTCAGCATCGGACGGTTAGTTAGTAGTGGGAAATTTTCATGCTCGGCGTCTGAGGATCTTTTACCTAAAACCACACGATTTGGTAAGAAATGACGATATACTTCAGCTGCCAACGCTTTAGTTGATTCCTCGCTGCGTTCGCCGATGATAGCGATTTCTCGGGGTGAGGACAGATAAAAATCGAGGGCACAAAGCCAGTTCCCAGTTCCGACCGGGGATCGTGAGATGAAAGCTAGCATCGAGTTTAGTGAGATCTCAGCAATACGTTCATACTCTTGGTTACCTGTAACGATTGCCAGTCTAAGTAGAACCGATGTAGCCATCGAACTACCGCAGGGCATTGCGTTATCAGAATAATCGCGCGGGCGTACAACCAGTTTCTCATGGTCATGTCCAGTGTCATAGAACAGCTCCTCGTTCTCATCCCAGAATAGGTCTACCATTGCTGTACCAAGGTCAGTTGCTACATCAATCCAGTATCTATCAGACGTGGCCTCGTGGAGTAATAGCAATCCATCTATGAGGGCACCATAATCCTCAAGGTAGGCATTAAGTTTTGCCTGGCCGTCCTTGTAGGTACGCAGTAGTCTGCCTGTGTCGCTGATCAGGTTGTTAATAATAAACTTAGCGTTATCTTCAGCAATTTGTCTGAAATCATCACGACCAAAGACTGACGCCGCTTCCGCAAAACTTGCTAACATCAAACCATTCCATGAGCATAAGATCTTATCGTCTAGGCCTGGGTGAACACGCTTGTCTCGAACTTTGAAGAGTCGTTCCTTTGAGGACTCAAGTAGAGCGTTAAAAGTATCTACCGATAAACCAAACCGTTTGCTAAATGTCGCTTGGGAATCTGTTACATGTAGGATGCTACGACCTTCAAAATTGCCATGGATTGAAACGCCATAATATTGTGTGATGATACGGCCGTCCTCTTTGCCAAGAATATGGTTGATCTCCTCAGGCCGCCATACGAAAAATTTACCCTCCTCGCCCTCGCTATCAGCATCCTGAGCAGAGTAGAAGCCGCCTTCTGGCGACATCATTTCACGAGCAACATATTCAAGGGTTTGTTCCACAACGGATCGGTAAATTGATTTGTCCGTTACTTGGTATACGTGGAGGTACAGACGTGCCAGCAGCGCGTTGTCGTAAAGCATCTTTTCGAAGTGTGGAACCTGCCAATAAGAGTCCGTCGAGTATCGATGGAACCCTCCACCGAGTTGGTCGTAGATACCCCCAGTGGGCATTTTGGTCAATGTGAGTTCTACCATTTCTAGCGTGGTAGGATCTTGGGTATTAAGGTAGTGTCGTAGAAGAAACTCATACACCATTGGTTGGGGAAATTTAGGTTGTAGGCCAAAGCCGCCCTCAGCATTATCAAACTGTTTGGCCAGTGTTTGATACGCTTCGAGCCCTATACTCTCAGTTAGCCTACCAGTTGGCTCGCCACTCTTGCCTAGGTGTTGTATGTGTTGCACAAGCTGGTCAGTTGACTGCTGAATCTCATCTCTTTTTTCGTTATAAGCTTCCGCCAAAGCTACGAGTAGTTTTGGGAAGGCAGGTAGACCCCCTCGGTCATCGGGCGGGAAGTATGTCCCACCATAAAAAGGACTGCCTGTCGGAGTTAAGAATACTGTCATCGGCCAACCACCCTGTCCGGTCATCGTTTGTACTGCTGTCATGTAGATGGAATCGATATCCGGGCGCTCTTCGCGATCAACTTTAATGCTTACGAAGTTGTCGTTCATGATAGAGGCTATCTCTTCATTCTCGAACGACTCGCGCTCCATCACATGGCACCAATGACAAGCTGAATAGCCCACACTGAGTAGGATTGGCTTATCCACTTCTTGGGCCAGTTTCAGGGCTGCCGGGCCCCATGGATACCAATCTACAGGGTTGTGGGCATGTTGAAGGAGGTAGGGACTCGTCTCGTTGATCAGGCGATTAGGCATAAACCGCTATCCGGGCGAATGGCACTAGGGGGCTCAATCAAGTTACGGCCAGAGGGTCTAAAGACGTCCTCGGCCTGTGAACCGATGGATCGCGATCAGAACTCCGCCGATGGCACAACATGCGGCTCCAATTAAAAGCGGAGTTAGACCAGCTAAGGCGCTGCTCAATAGGAATACAACTCCAAATATGACTAAGACATACGCTACAGCTGCGACGGCGAATCGAAGACTTTCCATGAGTTTCCTCTACTGAACGGTAGGAATCTTGCTACTCTACACATCAGGAGCATAATTGGAAAGGTTGGTTGGTTTTTGGAGATGTTGTTTTTAGGCGTAACATGTGTGATCGCCTTGGCCATGTCTAGAAAACGTCTGTAAACCGCTTTTTAAATAGGCAAGTACTTTTCTTGTGTGGAATTTGCGTATTGGAATAACCTGGCATGGGGAGATGGCGTCCCTGGCAGGATTCGAACCCGCGACCCGCGGCTTAGAAGGCAGCTGCTCTATCCAGACTGAGCTACAGGGACGCGATCACGCTTTTAGTTTAGCAATCACTCAAATAGAGGGTCAAATTTTGGTAGGCCCAGTTCTGATGTGAAAGACAGTTACTGGGCCGGCGCGGAATCCTCGAACGGCCTTTACTTCAGTGTCCTCCGAGTAGGGTAGGGTAGTGGCGTGTCGTTGTAGCCAAACACCTATAGGGCGGGTGGCAATGCGTGCGACGACCAATCCGGTTGTCATTCCCTGTATTCGTCTGATCCAGCTTTTTGAGCCCCTGACAATGACTGCGGAAACGATAACGGTGAGTGCAGCCGATACGAGTATATTTGTACCACAGTGCTGAGTGACTGCCAGGGAGTGTTCTCCGATGCGTAGGCGTTCGACTGCTTCTATGGCAGCTGAACGTACGCTCTCTTTGGATTCACGGCTGTAAATCAGGAAACCGCCGGGCAAGGCGTTACCGGCGATCGGCCCCTTTGTACCGCGGCTTAAGAGAATTGATACAGTTGCGTGTTCCCGTCCGTGTTGCTCACGAATCTCGCGAATAAGACCAAACAATTACAACCTACCTTTTAAGCTGTTTGGTACAGGCTCACCGAGTCTAGCAGCATCTAAAGAGAGTGGTCAATGCCCGGTATTATTACAAAATACACACAAAATATACGTGGTGTATATATTTACGCCGGCCTGAAAAAGCTTTTCGAAAATTTAGAAAAAGACGGAATAGAGGTGAAAATTTGCATTGACCCGACTTTATGTGCCGGGTTAGCATATGTCTACAAAACATTTGGGAGGCGGATAAATGCGCCGAAAAACGAAAAAGATGATCGCAGTCGAGGAACAGTTTCAGCAAACGCTGGAGAAGATGCTTCCAGAGATGGTCACCGAATACGGTTTGACCGCAACAGCGGATGAGCTCGGTGTGAGCAAGGCCACCCTTGGGTACTGGCTGCTGAAGTTGGGGATTAATGTCCAGCGAGTGGCGTTAGCACCTGGCGAAACTATAGAAGTAAAAAGGGTAGGATACAGCCGGTAGTACTCTCCCGCACTACTGGGCGAAAGTAAAACGAAAGAGGTGAACTCGGCCGAGTTCACCTCTTTCGTTAGTGACTGTGGCTTATTGTCTTCTTGTGGCTATAATTCTCCGATTTCACCGTGGTAGTCGGACTCTACTCAGTGCTTCTTGAGCCTCGCGCTCCCTTGCACGATCTATTATTGAGCGACGTTTATCGTGAAGTTTCTTTCCTTTTGCTAGCCCTAGTTCGAGTTTTGCACGGTGGTTCTTAATGTACATTTTTAAAGGTATGATCGTGAGTCCGCGCTCAGTGACTTGTTTAGTTAACCGGCGTATTTGTACTTTGTGCATCAGTAGTTTCCGTCTACGCTTAGGATCATGCTGGGTTCCTGGGCTTGCTGCTGAGTAGTGTGATATGTGGGCGTTGTGTAGCCAAAGTTCGCCGTTCTCGGGCCGGGCATAGGCATCACTGAATGTTGCTTGCCCTTCGCGGATAGCTTTGATTTCCGCACCAATAAGTACAATCCCAGCTTCAAATGATTCTAGAATCTCATAGTCATGGCGAGCACGTCTGTTTGTGGTAACTGGTTTGGTACGACCGATCCGCTGAGTCATGAATCTGACGTTAGTGTACTCAGTGGATTTAGGGACAACGTGTTGGACAATTTCTTCAATTCTTCCTTGGCTCTCTTGAGTTGCTGTATATCTGTTTCGCGCGCATCTCGGTCACTGACTTCGATGTCAGGCGTGATACCGTTGCCTTGGATAATGCGGCCGAGTGGGGTGAACCAATGCGCGACCGTGATGTAAAGTCCGCCACCATTGCTCAAACGCCTCAGCCAGTTCACGCTGCCCTTACCGAATGTGGTAGTGCCGATAACAGGAGCTCTTTTGTGATCCTGTAAAGCGCCGGCAAGAATTTCCGATGCGCTGGCGGTTCCACCGTTTACGAGAACGACCATTGGGATAGTAGTGAAATACTCACGTTCTTGGTTAACGCTGTGATCAGTTCGTCGTTTGTTGCCATACTCAATGTACAGGATCAGTCCGTCATTCACGAAAATGCTAGCGATATCTACCGCGGGTTCAAGGAGGCCGCCCGCATTGTCTCTAAGATCAAGTATTATTCCCTTGGCACCGCTCTCTATTTCGGGCCTTATTATTTCCGCAAGTTTTGCTGGTGTTTGGGGAAAGAACTCAGTTACTCGAACGTGGGTAAACTCGTCACCAGGTTCGCTCCTAAGTGTGACGCTTTCCAGCGGTATTGTTCCTCGGACCACCTCTATTATCACCGGATCCGACGCTCCTAGGTGCTTTACAAGTAACGCTACCGTTGATCCTTCAGGACCTCGAATTTTCGACACTGCTTCCAGTAGGGAGAGACCCTCTAAACTTTCACCATCTACCTCAAGAACTATGTCCCCTGGCCTGATACCTGCACGGTCGGCAGGGCTCCCTTCGATAGGTGAAACAATAATAATTTTCCCGCGCGCATTCATTTGTACGTGGGCGCCGATACCTTGAAATTCTCCTTCAAATACGTCCCCGAATGAACCAGATAAAACTTCGGGGTCTACGTACGCGGTGTGTGGGTCACCAAGAGCGCTTGTAATGCCCCTGATTGCGCTTTCAGCGGATGCTTCCCCATCCAATAGTGACTGATCGACGTAGTCCCTGTTTAGGTGCTCCCAAACTTCCCACACAATGTTGAAGTCATCTGGGGTAAGACGTGGAGGAACAATTTCAGTTTCGTTTGCCTTAAGCTCTGGAAACTCGGGGGCGCCCGTGTGAGAAGAGTTGACAACGGAGCCCTCCTGAGCGCTAGACGGAATCGATTCATCCTCTCCGGAGTTTGTTCCACATCCTACCGCTGATAAGACAAAACTCACTAGCAGCAGGGAACATATTGTGAGGGTATTCACGCTGATCAAGGGCTGCTCCTTTAGCCTGTAGATAGTAACACGGTAGTTATATTGACGACGCTCGGTGTTAAATTCCAGCCTAAGCAGTAACTCCCTCATTAAGCTTATGTATATTTGTGCCTTACACACAAGTTTTCTGGGTTAGCGTTGACACCTTTTCAATCGAGTGCTAGTGTTTTTCTGAACAGGGGCGGCAGTGTAATCAATATGTATTCACATAAAAGCAAGCTAATACACCATGTTTAGAAAAGAAACTGAATACGATACAGGTTTATTTCAGCATGATTGAAAACGACGATGGGCTAGGTTCGGGCTCTGCATTTACTGCCTCGGATAGTGCAAGGACGCGACTGGTACGCAAGTACCCGCGGCATACCTTAGAAGCGGTTTTGCCTATGGCTGAAGCTATATACCAAGAAAACGCAGGGCAACCTTACGATCGTATCCATCTTGCTATGTCACTGGGTATAAGCCCACAAAGCAGTAACTATACGTTTCTGCTCAACTCATCTGCGATGTATGGTTTGACTCTCGGAGGGTACAGGGATCCAGTTATTAGTTTGACCAATCGCGGCGAAATGGCAGCCTTGGGAGATAGAAATGCCATACTCGATGCCGCGATGGAGCCGGATGTTTTCGCCGGTTTTTATGATTTCGTAGATCCGAAAGCGGTACCCGAAGATCAGCATGCATGCAGGTTACTAGAGGCCCAATTTGGTGTGCGTCCGGAACTCTCTGCAGAATGCCTAAACATCATAAAACACAACGCATTGAGTACCGGTATTACAACCAAGGTAGGCAGCGCATTGTACGTGAATGTGGAAGGCGCAAAGTTGCGTACACAGGGACTAGGTGTCGAGAAGCACATTGATCGCGGAGAGGAAGGTAAAGAAAGCGGTATTATGGCAAGCGGCCCCGTAGAAGCCTCGAATCCAATCTTTGTCGGCCATACCGCTGCGCCAGATGTCTGTAGCTATGTTGAAGAAGTGCTCGACAAGTTTAATTTACCTTACGTTGTTGGCGAGAGCGACCCCGTAGGGCCGTCAGACCTGGATGACAAATTACTCGCTTCCATGCGTAGTTGTTCTGCCGGGGTTCTGGTTTTTAGTGATCCTGGGCCTGAGCTAGATGACCCATATGCTGATGAGTACTTCGAAAAGATGCAGTTGCAGCTTGGCGCGGCACGAGCTACTTTCGCGGATAAAGTTATTATTCTCCGTGAAGATACTGACAGCTGGGAGCGCGTAGCTTTGACCAGGGAGTCGATTCTGTATGGGAGAGATCGGTTAGAAGAAATTGGGATACCGCTATTGACCGCACTACATCAGCTAGGGATTGTTACGGTCAGTAAGACCTGACGTATTCCAAAATCCCTTTCTGGAGTTGACATAACATATATAGTGCGAACCAAACCGGAAGGTAATCCGGCCCTCCCATGTGTGTGTGAAGATTTTGACTACAGGCTCTTGTCCACTCCCCGATAGAGCAAAACGTTTGGAATAAATCGGGAACTTGGCCCCATTGGGCTCGAAAAACGCTGTATGAGGCGCCTAGAAGGGCTGGGCGCACACTGGTGTTGTGGGCAAGCTGCCTTCAGGTACTCGCGATAGAGTCGAATGTTGCGTCCAATTCTTCAAGTAGGTCTGGTAAACCCAATCCCGTTGTCGCTGACGTGTAAACCGTAGCTGGTCGCGTGGCAAATTCATCTAAAGTTAATGCCGTGTCCAGATCAGTATCTTTTTTTTCGATTGTGTCGACTTTGTTAAATACTAATATTCTGGGCTTATGATCCAGGTGGAGGCTTTTCAAAATGTTTTCTACCTCCTTTTGATGAAGGTGGTGTTTGTCGTGTCCGATATCTACCACGTGTAACAGGATTGACGCCTCTTCTATTTCCTCGAGCGTTGCCCTGAATGAAGCAACAATAGTTGGAGGCAATTTCTGGATGAAGCCCACCGTGTCGCTGAATAACATCTCTTTCCCGGAGGGTAGCCTGACTTTTCTGACTACTGGGTCCAATGTGGAAAATAATTTATTTTCTGTAGCGACAGTAGATCTGGTTACAGCGTTTAAAAGGGTGCTCTTTCCTGCATTTGTGTACCCAACAAGGCTAGCTACCGGTATCCCGGTGTCCCGTCGCCTGGATCTGTGCCGTCCACGAGCTTGGCGTACGCTCTCAATTTCCTTTTTCAGCTTTTGAATCCGCCCTCTGACTAGTCTTCGGTCGGTCTCAATCTGGGTTTCCCCAGGCCCCCGGGTACCTATACCACCGGCTAAACGCTCTAAGTGGCTCCATTGCCCGGCCAACCTAGGCATCAAATACTCGTGCTGAGCGAGCTCGACCTGTAGTCTGCCTTCGTGTGTTCTAGCGCTCTGGGCAAATATATGCAGGATTAAAGCGGTTCTATCGATGACTTTAACTCGTTCATCAAATGCAGCTTCCAGGTTTCGTTGCTGTGTTGGTGCTAGCTCGTCGTCACAAATGACCGTATCTGCACCTTTTTCTTTTATTAATGACTTGATCTCTTGTATTTTGCCTTCCCCAAGGTAAGACGGGGTTGGCTTCTTTAGTTTTTGCGTCAATGATCCTATGACTTGTGCACCACCGGTCCGCGCAAGATCTTGTAATTCTTCCAGTGAATCTTGCAGCGGGAGTAGTTGGCGTTGGCGAAATATATCGACTCCAACGAGGATAGCCCGCTCTCGTCTAGCACGCGTCGTTACCAGCTTCCTGTACTTGGCTATATTGCTACCCCTGCCAGCCGGCTAGCCGCTCTAGTGCAGTGTCTATAAGTGAATCCGAGAGAGTAACAGATAGGCGGACATAACCTTCGCCGGCTTCCCCGTAACTCCCACCAGGAATCATAAGGACGTCTGTATCGTCGAGTACTTTCTCGGCGAACTCCGCAGAAGTGTATCCGTCCGGGATTCCGGCCCATATATACAGGCTTGCTTTTGGTGGAATTACACGCATTCCCATGTCTCTGAGGACCGGTATTATGCGGTCCCTACGGCTTTGGTATACGGAATTACGCGCTTCGATACTCTCATCTGTTTGCCGTAACCCTTCGATGGCCATATGTTGGACCGCTTGGGCTACCCCTGAGTCGAGATTTGATTTTATAGTTAATAAGGCGCTGATCATCTCTTGGTTTCCAGCCACCATGCCGATCCGCCAACCAGTCATGTTGTATGACTTCGAAAGCGAATGAAACTCTAGGCCAACGTCTTTAGCGCCATCTACTTCCAAAAAACTTGGGGGTTGGTAGCCATCGTACGCTACCTCTGTGTAACACGCGTCATGCATGACAGCGATGTTGTAGTCCTTGGCGAACTTGACAGCCCGGTCAAAAAACTGTTTGTCTGCTATAGCACCTGTTGGATTGTTTGGGTAGTTAAGCCACATGACAGTGGCTTTATCCGCTACGGTACGTGGTATTGCCTCGAAATCTGGTAGCCAATTGTTGTCCTCAGTCAGAGGCATGATGTAACTACTGCCGCCTGCGAACAAGGTGCCGATGCCATAAACAGGATATCCAGGGTCAGGAACGAGCGCGATATCGCCTGGATCGATGAAACAAAAAGCTGCGTGTCCGATACCCTCTTTAGCCCCGATAAGCGATAAAACTTCAGTTTCAGGATCAAGGGTGACCCCGAAACGACGTTTATACCAATCAGCTACGGATTGCCTGAATTCGGGCAATCCTTCCGACTCTGGATACCGGTGGTTAGGTGGGTCTAGCGATGCTTCGTGAAGTGCGTCGAGGATATTTGAAGGTGTTGGTATGTCAGGATCGCCGATGCCGAAGCTAATTACCTCAATACCTTCAGCTTTCTTAGCAGCTATTTTTCTACTGATCTGTACGAATATATATGGTGGGACTTTCCCTATCCGTTCCGACAATTTCATAGCTCCTCCTAAATCTTATTCTGCGAATAATTAAAAAGTAAAAAAGTTTACGTGTTGGTTAGTATGTTATGTCTAGTGCAAAGCTGTAAATGAGCAATATATTGGCGTGTTGATTAGTATAAGTATAATATTGGTCTAATTTTCTGGCCAATCACCTTCGAACACTTTAGCAACAGGACCTTCTAAAAATACCTGACCGTGTCCCGGCCACTGTACGATCAGGTCGCCGCCTGGTAAAGAGACAGTAAGATCGCTTTTAGTGTGGCGTTTGAGACGGCCTATCACTCCTATAGCGCATGCACCTGTACCACAAGCCTCAGTAAGGCCTGAACCACGCTCCCATACACGCGCCTTCACGTGGTTGTCGTCCAGGACGTTGACAATCTCAAAGTTGATTCTCTTGGGGAAAAGCGGATGATGCTCAACCAATGGTCCTATTTTATCCAGTTCCACATCGTCTACAGGGGTGTCTATGAAAGCAACGGCGTGAGGGTTACCAATCGATACGGTATTTATCATAAACGTGGTGCCCTCCACGTTTAGCGGATGGTCCATCAGCATAGATTGGTCTTCCACTGCAACAGGAATATCCTCTACAGCTACGCTTGGTTCTCCCATCCCAACTCTGGCCCATACGACCTCGGCTCCATCCCATTGGGGGACAACTTCTAAGTCGCCACTCATAGTTTCCACAACGACTGGCGATGTATCTGGAGAGATAACACCATTATTGAAGGCAAAGGAAACTAAGCATCGAAGACCGTTGCCGCACATATCCCCTTCAGAACCATCAGAGTTAAACATACGCATCCGAAAATTGGCAGTATTGGATTCCATCGCAAGTATGAGACCATCTGCGCCGATACCAGTATGTCTATCGCTCATCGCTACTGACAATGCTGGCCAGTCCTTGTCCATGCGGCGGGCGTCTACGTAGACGTAGTCATTTCCTGCTCCATGCATCTTAGTAAAGCGCATGTGGTCACCTCGCTACAAACTTTCTAGAATTGTAGCACCTAGCCTTGGTCCAAAGTATCGGCGAGGAAGGTTGTAATCTGCGGGTGAGCGTTGTCGTCCGCATTAAACCAATGGATTCTGGGATCTGTGGGTTTAAACCACGTATATTGCTTGCGGGCGAAGCGACGTGTTTGGCGTTTTATTTCTATAACGGCTTCCTCAAGAACCAGTCCATCATTAAGATGCCGTGCTAGCTCCCGATAACCCAAGCTCGACATTGAGGGCAAATCTAGAGAGTATCCCTGGTCCAGCAACTCTTTCACCTCCCCTACCCAACCTTCAGTAATCATGGCGTCCGTTCGACGATTGATTCTGTGATCGAGTTGATCACGGTCCATCGTCAGCCCAATAATGACTGGATTGAAAGCAGGAGGTATTTGGACGGGTGATGTACCTGCGGAGCGAGCGACTTCGATCGCGCGGATAACTCTGCGAGGGTTTTTGAGATCAATGCGATTAGCAGTATCAGGATCAAGAGAGAACAATTCTTTGACGAGCAAGGTAAGCCCGCCTTCTTTTGCCTGTGATTCCAGTTTAGCTCGTAATTCTGGCTGAGGAGGGACCGGCGGTACCTGCCATCCCTGTACCAGTCCCTCCAAGTACTGGCCGGTACCGCCAACAACTACTGGTAATTTATGGCGTGACATCACATCATCGATCGCTACTCGAGCATTCCGTAGGAAAGTCGCCAAATTGTATTCATCGTCTGGATCGATAATATCAATCAGATGGTGAGGGATTTGGCTTAGTTCGGACTTAGTCGGTTTAGCTGTGCCGATATCCATCTTCCGATAAACCTGGCGGCTATCACCAGAGATTATTTCACCTTGGAACTCTGCCGCGAGGTGTAGGGAAAGTGAGGTTTTCCCAATAGCTGTCGGGCCAACGATAGCCACCACGGGAGGTTGATGGGACATTTTAGGCGTTTGCAGCGTTGTGTACGAGCTCCACAAACTCTTCGGCCTCGAGACTCGCTCCTCCAACGAGGGCGCCGTCAACATCAGGCTGACGGACGAAGGCAGTTACGTTTTCTGCTTTTACACTTCCGCCGTAAAGAATCCGAACAGAGCCCGCTTCATCAGGTCCGAAAAGGCTAAGCAGGGCCTGTCTGATATGGGAGCTCATTTCCTGCGCGTCGAGATCACTCGCTGCTGCTCCGGTTCCAATCGCCCATATAGGTTCGTAAGCTATTGAGACATCTACAAGTGAACCAAGTTTTGACAGTCCATCCTTGATCTGATTGCCAACGATCTCTTGTGCCTTACCGGCTTCTCGGTCATTCATAGTTTCCCCAACACAAACTATGGGTTTAAGACCAATGGAGACTGCAGTATCGACCTTCTTTGCGATAATATCGTCTGTCTCTCCAAAGGAGTGCCGCCGCTCAGAGTGGCCAATAATCACATAGTTACAGATGTCGATTAGCATACGGGGCGAGATTTCACCGGTATAAGCTCCACTAATCTCATGGTGCACGTTTTGAGCGCCGAGGCTGATAGAAGAGTTTTTTAATCGTTCTGCTACAGTCGTGAGAGAGATAGAGGGCGGGCACACGACCGTATCGATGCCTTCAATTGAGTCTAACCCGGACTTTATTGCATCTGCGAGGGCCCCTGCAGATGCGATAGTTGTGTTCATCTTCCAGTTTCCAGCGATGAGCAGTCTTGTTGTCAATGAAATGACCTCACTTGGCGGACTCTATGCCAATTCTAATGCAACCGGATGTACAATTGGTGCTGGAGGCACGTATGGCTACACGGATTGTGCTATTACGGCACGGTCAGAGTCAATGGAACCTTGAGAACCGGTTTACGGGCTGGGAGGACCTCGACTTAACAAAAGACGGGGTTCAAGAGGCTTGTGAGGCGGGCCGATTGCTGTCTGAGGCCGGTTTCAAGTTCGATTTGGCCTTCACCTCGGTACTTAAACGAGCAATAAGAACCCTGTGGATCGTTCTTGATCAGATGGAACTTATGTGGGTTCCTACCCAGCGCTCTTGGAAATTAAACGAGCGCCACTATGGAGCCCTAACTGGCTTAAATAAAGCGGAAACTACTAAGCGCTATGGGGATGAGCAGGTATTTCAATGGCGCCGAGGTTATGATGTCCGGCCACCAGCGATGGAGGTGACCGACCTTCGGCATGCTAGTCACGACCGCAGGTACACTGGGATCGATGTACCATCATCGGAGTCTCTCAAGGACGCTATGGAGCGAGTTCTCCCCTATTGGGAAACTACCGTTAAGCCTTATGTTGCTGAAGGGCAAGAGTTGTTAATAGTGGCCCATGGCAATAGTCTGCGCGCACTTGTTAAATATTTGGATGATGTGCCAGAGAATAAGATCACAGGGTTGAATATTCCAACCGGCGTACCTCTAGTGTACGAATTTGATGAATCTCTGAGACCTACGACTCATTATTACCTAGGGGATCCCGCAGATATTGAAAACAAGGTGCGTGCTGTAGCAAATCAGGCGAAGCTAGACTAGCTATCTTGCTATTCTAATAGAACCGCAACGCCTGGTAGAGGCTTGCCTTCTAAGAACTCTAATGACGCCCCACCCCCAGTCGAAACGTGGGTCATTTGACCCGCAAGGCCCATTTGATAGATTGCTTCTGCTGTCGAACCACCACCGATCAACGTCGTTGCGCCCGCTTTAGTTCTTGTTGCCACGGTGTTAGCAATTGATTTTGTGCCATTTGCGAAAGAGCTCCATTCGAACACTCCCTGCGTGCCGTTCCATAGGATCGTTTGAGCTGGTTGGAGCGCTGCACTGTAGGACTTGACAGTCATTTGTCCTATATCCATAACCTGCCATCCACTGGGGATTGAGCTAGCCGACACGTTGCAGTGATCGGCATCTTTGGCAAAGGCATTGCTCGCAATAAAGTCAGTGGGTAGTAACAGATCAACGCCTAGTGATTGGGCAGAGTTGATCACTTCCCTTGCCGGACCTATAAGGTCTTCTTCAACCAGCGAATTCCCTGTATTGAAGCCCTTTGCTCGCAGGAATGTTGCCGCCATTCCGCCACCCACCAGAATAATGTCAGCTTTAGTCATGAGATTTCGAAGGATCAGTAGTTTGTCGGAGACTTTTGCACCTCCAAAGATAGCGGCCAGCGGACGTTTAGGAGATTCAAGGACACGACCAAGCATTGTGAGTTCCTTGGCCATTAGGAGTCCTGATACAGCATCAAGGTGGTGAGCAACCCCCTCTGTTGAGGCGTGTGCTCGGTGAGCAGCACCAAAGGCATCATTCACATAGATTTCTGCTAGTGAAGCAAGTGATTCCGAGAAAGTTGGGTCGTTCACCTCCTCTTCTGGATGGAATCGAAGGTTCTCAAGCATGATGATGTCCCGTGGGTTCATTGCCTTAACATTTGAGCTAACTTCCGGGCCGATACTGTCACTCATTTGTAGAACATCTGCGGATAGCTTTTCCGAGAGGCGTTGGGATACCGGTGCCATCCGTAAGTTATCCACTACTTTTCCCTGCGGGCGTCCTAGATGGGAGCAAAGCACTAATTTGCAGTCTTGGCTAAGGAGCAGTTGTAAGGTAGGCAGTGTAGCGTCGATGCGAGAGTCATCAGCAATCTGATTTGTGCCTGGATGAAAGGTCACGTTGAAATCAACTCGGACCAATACAGTCTTCCCTGTGAGGTCAACGTCGGATACAGTTAGCTTTGCCATTTTAACTACCTTGGAGATAGTAAGAAATCAACAAGTTCGTTGGCAGTTTGCACACCGCTCTCCTGGATCGATTCAATGGCGTCTGACCGGTATTTTTGGACCAGACCTTTAGCGTAACCATTTGAGCCGAGTTCATCTAGCAAAAGTTTTAGAGCATCGATGTCACTTGGTTCTAGGACACGTTTAAAATAGATGTCACCGAACTTACGCTTTGCCGAAATATCGGCGGTTTCGAGCGCATGTACTACAGGTAGTAGTTTCTTCTTGTTTAAGACTTCATCACTAGCCGTAGGACCTGATTCCCAAAGTTGGGAGATATCGGATTGGATCTGGGAGGCGAGCCCAATGCTAAGTCCAGCGTGTTCAAAGGCATCACACTCACTCTCTGGTGCTCCAGCAAGATACGTACCAAGTCGCATCGCAGTTGCGTATAACACCGCGGTTCTTTGCCGTGCCATTTTGAGGTAGGAGTCTACGGTGAGGTCTATCCGTTCCTGCGCCTCAAGATTTTGATATCGCCGCTCAAAGACCTCCAAACTACATGTGTCCAACAACTGAACAGCTTTGAATGTAGTCTCGGCATGTTCCTTATCTACCCCAAGTTCGAGTAGCAGGATGCGGCCTAGTGCATGCATGCCGTCCCCGACATTGATGCCTTGCGCAGGGCCCCAGATCCACCAAACTGAGTCACGGCCCCGTCGCTTAGGATTTCCATCTTGTACGTCATCGTGAATTTCTAGTGCGTTGGCCACGAGTTCTATAGCCAATGCGGCTGGCAGTGCTAACTCGAAGTCCCCCCCTACAGCTTTACATGATGCAAGGCAAGCGACCCCGAGCGTAGGCACGCGAGGTATTGGGGAATCTACATAACCAGGTTGTTCATGCCACCCGAAGTGGTACGCCATCATGGAGTACATAGGGAGATCGTCTCGTGAATCGAAAGTCTTCCGAAGGGCGGAATCGATCGATGATGCCATTTCTGTAAGTTGCACGTTGTCTGTCAACTGCTTACCTCCCCAACAATGGTGATATCACCGATTGTAGAAGCAAGGTCACTGACGCTTATGGCGCCTTCCCGTAGCACTATTGCACGTTGTTCAGTTAGTTCAATGACCGTGGACGCGATGCCCGTATTGCATCGCCCTCCATCTAGTACATAGTCGAGTTCATCACCAAGGGTCGCTCGAACTTCTTGAGCTGTCTTGATGCCCGGCTTTTTGGTGACGTTTGCACTAGTACCTGTAATAGCTGAACCTAGGCTTCTCACTAGTTCTCGAGGGGCCCAGTGATCTGGAACTCGTAGGCCAACTGTGTTACGACCTGCAGTAATCGAGTCAGGAACGGTACTCGCTTTTGGTAGCACAATTGTCAGCGGGCCGGGCCAGTAGGCGTCGGCTAATATTTTCGCTCTCTCTGGTACTACGGATGCATATCGCTCAATATCTGGATTATCTGCGATAAGAAGGGGCAGCGCTGAATCGGTGGGGCGTTGTTTGATGGCAAAGAGCCGTGCTACCGCAGAATCGATCATTGGGTGTGCCGCAAGGCCATAAAGTGGGTCGGTCGGTATAGCTACTACTCCACCTGATGCTATGAAGCTTGCAGTTGTCTCCACGAGGTGTTTACGTGCTTCCGGGGAAATTATGGGCGAGCGAAATTGCGTCATGTTGAGCTTGACCGGAGTATAGCATAGGTGCTACTTTTACTCCCCCAGAATGAGCATAGAAAAACCCTCTCAGCAGACTCGAAGGGTCGCAGCAAGCGACGATCTTGAGGTCTCAGCGTATCTGGAGATCGCTAAAGAGAACAGCGGGCAGGAGCGTGCGCCTGAAGTGCCGCGTCAACCCCAGCCCGAGTCAATACTGGTGATAGATTTTGGCTCACAGTACAGTCGACTTATCGCTAGGAGGGTTCGCGAGTCAAAAGTATACTGTGAAATTATTCAACACACAGTCTCATGGGAGGCTGTGTCTCACCTTAACCCCAAAGGTGTGATTTTATCGGGGGGGCCTGCGAGCGTATATGAACCGAGTGCGCCGCTAGCTCCGTCGTGGGTGTTTGAACGTGACTTACCTGTGCTCGGTATCTGTTATGGGATGCAAGCTCTGGTTCACCAGCTTGGTGGCAAAGTTGCGCCAAGTGAGCGCCGTGAATATGGACATGCGGTGCTGCGTCAAAACGATACCGCTCACCCGCTGTTTGCAGATCTGGATCCTTCGATAAACGTTTGGATGAGCCATGGAGACGTAATCGTTGATCAACCGCCAGGTTTCGCTGCAGTAGCGTACACGGAAAATTCCCCTGTGGCCGCGACAGCGAATCAATCAAAGTTGATGGGAATTCAGTTCCATCCCGAAGTTGTTCATACTCCTAATGGTAAACAGATCCTTGACAACTTTGTGCATGGTATCTGTGGGTGTAGTGAGTACTGGACGGCTGCAAATGTTGTCGATGAAACAATAAGTAATATCCGAGCTCAGGTTGGTGATGGAAAGGTGATTTGTGCTCTTTCCGGCGGAGTGGACTCCGCAGTGACAGCTGCCCTTATTCACAAGGCGGTTGGAGACCAACTTACTTGTGTTTTTGTGAACAACGGGCTGCTGCGTCGTGAGGAGCCAGAGCGTCTTCTCAATACCTTTGAGCGGAATCTGAAGGTCAAACTTGTCTACGTTGATGCCACAGATCAGTTCTTAGAAGACCTGCATGGTGTTGTTGACCCAGAGGAAAAACGAAAAATCATAGGTGAACGATTCATTCGGGTTTTCGAACAGGAGGCTCGGCGACTTGGTGAAGTCGACTTCTTGGCACAAGGGACCCTGTATCCAGACGTTATCGAAAGCCAGACTCCGGATGATAACGTTTCAGCGAAGATCAAAACACACCACAATGTCGGTGGGTTACCCAAGGATATGAAACTTAAGCTCGTGGAGCCTCTAAGATTTCTTTTCAAAGATGAGGTACGTGCAGTTGGACGTGAGTTAGGGCTTGTAGAAGAAATGGTTAACCGACAGCCGTTCCCTGGACCCGGTCTTTCGATTCGTATTGTAGGTCCAGTTACTCGGGATAATCTGGAGATGGTTAGGGCCGCCGATTGGGTTGTGATGGACGAAATAAAGGACAACAACCTATACGGTGAACTGTGGCAGAGTTTCGCGGTTTTGACCAATACGAAATCTGTCGGTGTAGTCGGTGACTTTAGGAGCTATGGGAACGTTGTAGCCATACGGGCAGTCGCTAGTGAGGAAGCCATGACCGCTGATTGGGCTCGGCTTCCCTATCAGGTGCTCGCGCGGATCTCAAATCGAATTGTGAATGAAGTACCGGGCGTCAGCCGGGTGGTATACGACATAACAAGCAAACCGCCAGGTACCATCGAGTGGGAGTAAAACCGTGAGAGTCTTGGTTGTTGGTGGTGGCGCGCGTGAACACACGATTGTTTGGAAATTGCTTCAGAGTCCAATGATGGACTCCCTAGCTATTGCGCCGGGTAACGGTGGTACTACTGAGTTTGCAGACAATGTCCCGATTGCAGATACGGACATCGACGGGTTACTTAACTATGTGCAAACTACAGGTGTCGAATTCACTATTGTTGGTCCAGAAGTGCCACTCGCTGGAGGCATAGTCGATAAATTTGAAGCGGCAGGCCAACGTATATTTGGCCCTACCAAGGCAGCCGCTCGGATTGAGTCAAGTAAGAGCTTTGCGAAAGCGATTATGGCCGAAGGGAACGTCCCTACGGCTAAGGCGGCGATGTTTGAAGATTTTGATCGTGCTAGAGAATACGTTGAATCCATTGACGCTCCGGTAGTGATAAAAGCGGATGGCCTTGCTGCCGGCAAAGGGGTCATTATTGCTGAAACACCTGAGATAGCAGTCGCTGGACTTAGACGAGTTATGGTGAACCGTGACTTTGGTGATGCTGGGACGCTGGTTGTTGTGGAGGAGTTCTTGGAAGGACCCGAAATAAGCGCTTTTACATTCACTGATGGAGAGAGAATTAGCTCTCTAACTGCTGCTGTTGACTATCCACGTCCAGGTGAAGGTAACACTGGCGCAAACTGTGGCGGGATGGGCTCATATAGCCCTGTTATTGCACCACTATGGAATGATGAAATCGAAGCACAGGTTCAGGCGGAGATATTTGAGCCGGTAGTGAAGATAATGGCTGAACAAGGTTCGCCATACAAAGGTGTTTTATACGCAGGGATCATATTAACTCAAGAAGGCCCCAAAGTAGTTGAGTTCAATTGTCGACTGGGGGACCCCGAGGCACAGGTGTTATTGCCTCGCCTAAATACAGATTTGCTTGAATTATGTCTCGCAGTGGCTGAAGGTGATGTCAGCAGAGTGCCTCTTGAATGGGACCCAAAATCATGGGTTGGTGTCGTGATGGCTTCTGAGGGGTACCCCTTGGAGTATGACAGCGGCTTTGAAATCAGTGGTCTTGATAGCATGGATCAAGATATCCTCGTCTTCCATGCTGCGACGAAACCTGTTAAGGATACGGTATTTACGAGCGGGGGGCGGGTACTTACAGTAACTGCGTCCGGGAGCACGCATCAGGATGCGCGGAGCCGTGTATACACCAATGTTGAGCGCATCAGGTTCGAAAACGCATATTACCGACGTGATATCGCGGATTTTTCGTGATATAGACGGTGACAACACGATATCACAGCGAGGTTCCCGACTTATTGCAGGCGTTCGAAGCCGGTAAATTAGTCCGTCCAAGCTTCAGGATTCCTAGCGTTGTTGACGTTGCATCAGCGATATTTCAGTGGGCTGAAGTTGAGGACTGCCCTATTACAGCAAACTCCCACCCTATCGTTGACGCGATTGGTGATACTGAGCACTTAGTTTTTGTGATAGTTGATGGGCTTGGGATGAACTTAATTAGAGGCATGCCCTCGGAATCGTTTCTTCCCGACCAGGTATATATGGAACTGCAGACGGTGTGGCCTTCAACAACGTCCGCAGTTTTGACGTCCATTGCGACGGCACGTTGGCCGAATGAGCATGCAATAGTCGGTTGGGATATGTACCTTGATGAAATTGATGCTGTAGCAACGATTATTAAGTATCAACGTCGGAGCGATGCTGTATCCCTGGGTAATCTTGGCATAACTCCTGCCCAAGCTTACCCTCTGCCCTCTCTCTTTAGCTCAGTTAAGCACGACATGATTTCAGTGGTAAGGGATATAGCCGATACTCCCTATTCCAATTATTGGACAGGCAACCATCCATATATCATTTACGAAAAGTCTGATAATGGTGTGAAGGCTGTGTTGGAACGAGTTGAACAAGTAAAAGGCCCTGCGATCACATATTTTTACACATCAACTATTGACTGGATGGCACATGAATTTGGTACTGACAGCTTAAAGACCCAGAATGCCTTAAAAAAACTGGATGTTCAGATCGAACGACTTATGAAAGGTTTGAGAGGTAAAGCTAAACTCGTCTTGACTGCTGACCATGGGCATCTGAATGGTGTCATACAAGCCATAGAGTTTTCCGACCCACTTATGGATTTTCTTGATCACGAGCCTTGGGGTGATATGAGGGAGATGCATTTTGCAGTCACGCCATTCAAAGAGAGTTTATTTGAGAGGATGTTCAAAGACCGCTTCGGTGAGATCGCTTATCTGATCACAGCCGAAGAGTTGGAGGAGTTACGTCTAATGGGTCCTGGTCTAATAACACCTACTGCTCGGAGGAGGATAGGCACGCATATAGCGATCTCGAAAGGGACACACGCAATGAAATTTATGGCGCCGTCATTAAAGAAAGAACCCCGTATTCATCGCAGTCATCATTCTGGTCTCACGCACGACGAGATGCTGGTACCATTGATCATAGCGTAATACCAATTTAGAGAAATTGATTCGTGCACAAAAGGAGGAATAATGCCACTGGTAGGGATAGTAATAGGGAGTAAATCAGATCAATCGGTTGTTGACGCGACTTCTGAGGTTCTGAACGACCTTGGTGTCGACCATGAGGTAGTCGTAGCATCAGCTCACCGGACCCCTGAGAAAGTTAAAGAATATGGGGAATCAGCACGATCGCGAGGCGTAGAGGTGATCATCGCTGCTGCTGGAGGATCAGCTGGTTTACCTGGAGTGATGGCCTCATGGACAACACTCCCGGTTATCGGTATACCTGTCCCATCTAGTGACATGAACGGATTAGATTCACTGTATGCTATCGCTCAAATGCCTCCTGGTATCCCAGTGGCATGTGTTGCTATCGGTTCTTGGGGTGCGCGCAATGCTGCTTACTTAGCGGCTCAAATTCTTGGCAACAATCACGATGAGATTCGCAGTGCATACGATGACTATCGTCAAGGACTAAAGAGTCGATAGTAAATAAGGATGCTTAAATGATCGAGCGGTATACCAGACCCGAGATGGGTAAGGTTTGGTCTGAGCAAAATAAATACGATAAGTGGCTTCTGGTTGAGATTGCTGCTTCGGAAGCTTGGTGTGAAGACGGAGTTGTTCCGGAAGGTGATATGGCCAAGCTGCGCGATGTTACTTATGACTACGCGCGCCTGAAGGAGATTCTTGAAGTTCACAGACATGAAATGACTGCTTTCCTTCAGTCAATCACCGAAAAAATCGGTCCTGAGGGTAGGTGGCTCCATCTTGGGCTCACTACTAGCGACGTTTGGGACACTGCTACCAGTCTTCAAATACTTGATGCCATCGAGTTGATAGATGAAGGTATCGACAAGTTAATGGACGCCATCAAAGCAAGGGCGCTAGAACACAAGGACACGCTTATGATCGGTCGGACTCATGGTATACACGCTGAGCCGATCACGTTTGGCCTTAAATTGGCTGTCTGGTTTGACGAAATGCGACGTAACAAGGAGAGACTAGACCAGGCCCGTGCCAATATCGCTTACGGTAAGCTATCAGGCCCGGTTGGTACCCATGCTACCGTTCCCCCACAGATAGAGGATCGTGTTTGTCAGCGCCTTGTATTAAAACCGGCACCGGCGTCTAATCAGATTTTGCAGCGCGATAGGCATGCTCAATATGTGACTACGCTAGCCCTGATCGCAGCGTCACTTGAGAAGTTTGGGACAGAGATTCGAGGGCTACAGCGCACAGAGATTCGGGAAGTGGCTGAACCGTTTCCCAAAGGGCAACCGGGGTCATCTTCGATGCCTCATAAACGTAATCCTGAGCTCACCGAGCGGGTGTGTGGAATCGCACGTCTTATTCGAGGATTTGCACTTACATCTCTTGAGAATGTTGCGTTATGGCATGAACGAGATATAAGCCATTCTTCTGCTGAGAGGTTGACGTTTCCTGATGCTTCGATTGCCATAGACTATATCCTCGATCTTCTAACGGGCGTGATTCGGGATATGAATGTTGACGCTGACCGTATGATGCAGAACATCGAGTCGACATATGGAGTTCTATTTTCCCAGCGGGTTTTGTTGGCTTTGGTCGAAAAGGGAATGGCGCGTGAAGAGGCATACGGTATCGTGCATGAACAGGCAATGCAGAGTTGGGAAGTTGGGGATGATTTTCGTGAGAGGATGCGTTCTGAGACTCAGGTTACAGAGCGACTTTCAACAGAAGAGTTGGAAACCTTGTTTGATTATAGATACTACGTCCGTCACGTTGATGAAATTTTTCAACGTACAGGCCTAAACTAAAAAATAAAAAATAGGAGAGATTAATGACAGCCTTGATGGAGTCCCCTCTTGCAGACCTTATATACCGAGGTAAGGTCCGTGATACGCATGACATCGGAGACGGAAGATACCTAATGGTGGCGACTGATCGTATTTCCGCATTTGATGTGGTATTCCCCACCGGCATTCCGGATAAGGGAGCTGTACTATCGCAGATCTCGAGGTTCTGGTTTAGTAAGACTGAACATATCATTCCTAATCATCTTATTGGCATGGCATACGACGTTGAGGGGATTGATATAGACAAAGATATCGCACGCCGTTCGATGATCGTAAAGAAAGCCGAACGCGTTGATATCGAATGTATTGTTCGTGGCTACATCACAGGTTCAGCATGGTCCGAATATCGGAAGACGGGCACTGTGCAAGGAGATAGGATCCAGGCGGGGTTAGTAGAAGGTGATAAATTTCCTGACCCACTCTTCACCCCGACGACTAAGGCTGAAGAAGGTCACGACGAGAATATGAGTTTTCAAGAGGTTGTTGATATGGTGGGTTCCGAGACGGCGGATAGATTACGGGAGCTCTCAATCGAAGTCTATGATTTCGCCCATGATGTTGCTCGCGAACGGGGTATCATCCTCGCTGATACGAAGATGGAGTTCGGCTTTATTGATGGCGAACTTTCTCTAATAGATGAATTGCTTACTCCTGACTCAAGTCGCTTCTGGGATAATGATGGATATGCACCTGGTAAATCACAACCGAATTATGACAAACAGTTTGTTCGGGACTGGGCGGATGCGCAGGGTTGGGACCATGAACCCCCGGCTCCTCCGCTGCCCGAGGATATAGTGGAACGCACTCGCGAACGCTATCTGGAGGCGTATAAGTTGTTGACTGGCGAAGAAATCAACTAGCAAAATAAACGAAAAAGCGTTAGTAGTGAGGATCAATGTCCAACGAAGCACAACAGGGTAAGCGGTTAACACCTACTCAGGCTCGCGCGGCCAGGCGTGACCGAAAGAATCGACGTACGCGCTTTAAGCGATGGTTAGCTGTTTCGGCGGTAGGATTAGTTACAGCACTCTTTATCCTTGCTCTGTTTGTTCCCAGCAATTTTGGTGGGGGTGGAGGTGGAACTACTCCCACCGGTCCTGGTGAACGGTTCGATAACCAAGGAAACACTCATATCGAATTGGGCGGTTCGCACCCGGTCTATAACAGCAATCCGGCCACATCTGGATGGCACTATGACCAACCCGCATCTTGGGGTGTTAAGACAGAACCACTACCTCCCGAACGGTTTGTACATAACATGGAACACGGAGGTATAGTCCTACACCACAATTGTGCTGATGGGTGCGAGGATGTCGTCAACAAGATGACCGCAATTGCGAATGCTGCAAACGAGGCGATTGTGATGCCGAATCCAGAGATGGAAAGCCGGTTTGCTCTAACAGCATGGAACTTCCTATTGACTATGGAGGAATGGGATGATGAGTTGGCGCGCGAGTTCGTCACAAACCATCTCAATTCACCCAACGCCCCTGAGTGGCAGGCAAGGTAGAACCTATTGCGCATGATGGGGGTGCTGCTAGTCTCATGGTTGGCAGTTTTGACTCTAGCAGGGTGCTCGTCATCAGAGGTTGAGACGCCAGAGACGAGTGACCCAGAAGCTGTGTGGGCGGTTGGTGGGGAAAAAGTGCCAATTATGCCGAGTAGGCGTCACCTTGATCCGAATGAGTCTCATGAACCATACAACTCATTCCCGGCGACATCTGGTCCACACTACCCTATTTGGTGGCAGGAATGGGGTGTCGTCGAATTTGAGATGCCGGATGAAGTTGCAGTGCACAACATGGAGCATGGGGGCGTACTCATTCGGTATGATTGTCCCCAAGGATGCGCTGAGCTTGTAACGAAACTTGTTGCGATCACTGAGCAGTTTTCAAAAGTTATTCTTAGCCCCCTGAGTAAAATGGATACGACAATTGCCCTGACGGCATGGGGTTACTTGGATAAGTTCAACGACTTCGATAGTGAAAGGATTCTCGGGTTTATTGACCAGCATTTGAATTCGCCGGAATCACCAGAACCTCTCGTATTTCCTTAGTGTGGTGACAGGTTGATGGCGGGTCGGCTACTATGGGGCATATGAAATTTCAAGCTAAAATCCACGTAATATTGAAACCTACGGTCAATGACCCGCAAGGTCTCACTATAAAGGGTGGTCTCCAGCAGCTTGGATTCCAAGGAGTAGAGTCAGTCCGCTCTGGCAAGTACTTCGAGATTTCTATCCAGGCCGAAGACGAGAGTGACGCTAAAGTATTAGTTGATGGTATGTGCGAGAAACTGCTCGCGAATCCTGTTATTGAGAATTACGAATTTACCGTTAGTAAGTCCAATTCGTGAAGTTCGCTGAGTTGATCGTCCCTGAGGCACGGGAATGTCAAGTGCGCCACCCCATCTGTATTCCAGCGGGATTATTAGCCCGGTAGATCCTCAAGAGATCGGTACCTAGGACGCCAACCCCACTGCTGATCCCCGAGCAGGTAAGCGTGGTATTTTTCTGGAGTGTTTTCCAGAAATTCCCTACTAGGTTCCTGGCCGGAGTCGGCTTTAAACATCGGTGGTGTATACCCAGTGATAATGATGGCACGTTCTCGATCGCTGCGGATTTGGCCAGTTGCATGAATTAGTGACTCAGGAAACAGAACAGTCGATCCGGCAGGGGCGACTACCTGGTGGATAAGTGACCGGTCTTGGTAGGCTGCTTTGATAATAGTTTCCTCAGGTGCTTGAATCTTGTGGCTACCTGCTATCACGACCGTGCCGCCATCGTCCGGACCAAGTTCAGTCAGATTGGTCAGGGTCTTCACAAAGTTACTATGGAACAAATCATTACCTGTGTACGTTCCATAGCCCGGCCTCGTTCCCGTGTGGAATCCAAATTCCGGCTGGGCCTCTTGAAAGCTATTCGGGTCTCGGGAGTTAATAATTGCTTCCGATTCTGACAGACGTACGGTACCGCCGACAACTTCCTCCGCCATGCTAACTAGTCGAGGATGTGTTACGTGATCCAATACAGCTGGATCTGTTTCAAGAACATGTGCGAAGTGAATGTTGTATGGAGTGTAACCAGTGCAGCGGCAACCGCGTACTACCTCCCCAAGCGGGTTGTCACGAATCGACTCAAAGTCGCGTTTGAGTTTGTGGAGGGCCTCTAGTAAACCGTCGCGCTCATCCGCCGCCAGAGTGTTCTCGATTACCACATAGCCATAGACATCAAAATGATAGCGCTGGGAGGCAGTCAAAGCGGGAAATGTTCTGGTAAAACCATTGGTACTGTCTTGAGTCATCTGGTGTGCTCCAATATAGCTAGAAACATTAGCAGTGGGACTCTGCAACCGTCAACGGACGGTTACTTTAGACGAAATTGGAGGACGAAAGCTCCTGTCGTAGTTTGGTTGGGAGCAGTCGTTCTTTGGCTAGCGGTGAGAGTCTATATGGAACCGAATCCTTGTACGAAGGTCAATAATGTTTTGGGGTTTTGAATGAATATCATCTCGATATTTTCCCCAGTTACTCCGAGAGTTGCTAGGTGAGGTACGAAGGTCTCTTGCATATACGAATACCCACCCCCTCCATAATGCTTTAGGTGAGTCTTTATGCAAACATCTTGCGCTAATAACACTTTGTCACAGTAGCCATCTTCGATCAGTTCCACCACCGCTTCAGCAGCCTGTTTCTGTACACTGACTCCTAAAGCCTCTGACTGCCCGATCAGTTCGAACTCGACGTACACCCCCCGTTCCAAAAGTTCTTTCAGGAAGGGGAGATCGTTCGCTGACTTGTTACAGTGACCAACCACTACGCGTTCTAGATCCGCTCCTTCATCCTCGACCCAGTTCAGGACGTCATGTTTTTCTTTTTCGAAACCGGCTTCATGGAAAGTTATAGCGGCTCCGGTGATCACACTCGCACGTGCGGATGCACGGATGCTCTTCTCTTCGTTGTGAGTAATGGGATTGCCATTCACACCGCCCTCACCAATTATCCCTGACTGAATCCCTGTATCTCCGACACCGGACGTCAGATCACTAATGATTTCTTGGGTTAGGTCTTTCTCACTACGTCGATCCATGTCATCTGGATGAAAGACCTTTTGATACCAGCCTGAGCCCATCACGATGTGAAGCCCAGTAGCGCTTGAGACACGCTTGAGTGCTGCGGGGTCTCGTTTCAGACCAATGTTGGTTACATCGACAATCGTCCCGCCTCCACGTCTTTTGAACTCTAGTGTTTCGTGGATAGCTAGTTGCTCGTCCGCGAGAACCCATTGATCCGACACTGGAGCTAGTTCATTAGGGAGATTAAGGTTTCCTATTGAAACAGGTGATCCCCATTGGGCTAGTTCTGTTGCGGCGAAATCTTTGGTTGTGGAGATTGGTTGGGAACGGCCTGGAACCGCTATGTCCCGTCCATGAGGTAGATGATATCGCCGAAGGTCAATGAACAGATGCTCGTGCATCAGGGTGAATCCAAGATCCTCAGGGGATATTGGCCCGTGCACTGTCATTACCTTACCGGCAATGTTTTCGGTCACTTTTGGCTGGGAGGATCGAAAGGCAGAATGCGTGCCGGGTTTTCCACCATCATCTTTTCTGTTTGGAGACGTGTCACCCCGTTTTCTCGTAAATGAGGTAGGAATTTTTCCGGGATGAAGCTATAGCCTGCACCACCGTAGTGTTGGAGATGTACCTTTAAGCACACATCGTGAGACAGGAGAAGCCTATTCTCGAATCCTGCACCCAGTAGCTCTGGGATAGCCTTAGCTGCCAGCGATGTTGGGCTTTCGGTAAGTGTCGTTGCCCGCCCGAGGAGGTCGAATTGGAGATACACACCTCGTTCCAGGAGTTCGATCATTAGGTCAGGATCTTCAGCGATTTCATCTGAGTGACCAAGTACCACTCGATCCAAATTGGCCCCCTCCTCACCCAGAATGTTTAGGGTCTCTAGACGCTCTCTGCCGGTACCACCCCTGTGGAATGATATGGCTGCCCCAGTTAGCCTACTGGCTCTGGCAGCGGCTTTTATACTTTTTGTTTCATTGGGTCCCAAGGGATCCCCGTTCACCCCGACCTCTCCGATGATTCCAGAGCGAATACCGGTATCGCCGACTCCGGTGACTATGTCGGCGACGATTTCGTTGGTCAACTCTTCCACGGTACGATCGTCCATATCTTCTGGGTGGTACACACTGTGGTAGTACCCCGTTCCCATAACGATGTTTAACCCGGTACGTTCCGAGACTCGACGCATTGATTCGGGGGCACGTTTCAACCCGATACTCGTTACCTCGACCACTGTACTGCCGCCCAGGTTTTTGAATTCCAGGATTTCTTTGGCTGCGACGTCCTCATCAGCCAGGACATAATTGTCCGCGATTGGCCCCATATCACGTGCTATATGTAAGTTGCCTAGTTGCACTTTTGCTTCATACACGGCAAGTTGAGTAGCCGGGAAGTCCTCGGTTGTTAGGATAGGTTCGGTTCGTCCCTCCAATTCCACGTTGATTGCATGCGGGAGATGGGTTTTACGAAGATCCACAAATAGGTGTTCGTGCATCAAGGTCATCCCAAGTTGGTTTGGGGATAGTGGCCCTCTAACTGCTAAAACATGGCCAGCCATATTTGGGATTGCGTCCGGGGCAACCCACCGGGACCTATCACTCTTGCGCAAATCGGCCAGATTCTTATTGTTTTGTTCACCAAAATAGATGTTTGACATTAAAGTGTTACCAGAGTCAAAGTTGATTTTCGGTTAGGCTCGACCAATAAATGAAGTCTTAGTTCTTCACTCTCTGGTGCTGATCCATAGGTCACAGCAAGTATATAGAACATGTGGTGTGTGTCATAATCGCATCCCGCTGGTAATGTGATATTCCGGAAGGGGCAAATTTGGCTCAGCGTAAGAAGATAGCAGCTATCCTAACGGCCTTTTTCCCGGCTGCCCACGGATCCCATGCAGATCTCGTTGTGTCCAAGCTCGCACGAGGCTTTCCTACAACAGAAGGTCTTATTGACCCCCAGGTTGACCTTGTATCGATGTATATTGATCAACCTCACTGGACGAACCTGGGGCAGGAGTTAGCTCAAGAATACGGTATCGAGATATTCGAAAGTATTCGAGGAGCATTGACCATGAAGCCGCAGCAGAGACCTGGACACTGGACCCCCGATAACGAAGCCCAAGCTGGAGAGTTGGCGGTTGATGGAGTGATGATTGTAGCTGAACATGGTGACTATGCTAGTAATGAACAGCAACGTCATCTCTACCCGCGCAGATACTTTTTTGAACAGGTCTGCGGAGTGTTTGCGACTTCAGGTCGGTCGGTACCTGTTTTCAATGATAAACACCTTTCTTACAACTGGGACGATTCATTATGGATGTATAAACGAGCTCAGGAACTAGAAATACCATTTATGGCTGGCTCCGCTCTGCCGCTTTGTTCCCGAGGACCGGAACTTGAACACGAAATTGGCACTCCCATCGATGAAGCTCTTTCCATTGGATACATTCATCCTTTCTTGTACGGGCTTGACTCATATGGTTTTCATAGCTTGGAGGGATTGCAATGTATGGTGGAGCGACGCAATGGAGGCGAGACAGGTATACGGTCTGTGCAGTGTTTAGAGGGAGATGACGTATGGGCTGCTGGTAAAGAGGGAGCTTGGTCACAACCTCTTGCTCTAGCAGCAGAGAGCCGTATAGAAGCCTTACCTCCAATGAGGGCATACGGGGCGGGTGATGGACTGACTGATTCGCCGGTGCCTCTCAAAGAGCCAGGCCGCATGGAGGACAACTGTCGCAGCCCAATTGTTTTTATTCTCGAATACAACGATGGTCTTCGAGCTTCCACTCTCCTACTTCCGGGACATCTCCGTGCAAATGGATATGCCGCACGCGTGGACGGAGAAATTCTCAGTACTGGGTTCATTCGAACTGGGAACCAGGATGAACCGTTTAGTTACCAAGCGATGAACATTCAGCAGATGTTTATAACCGGTCAGCCACAGTACCCGGTGGAGCGCACATTACTCGTTAGCGGGGCCCTGGATGCTTTAATGGAATCCAAGCACAACGGCCACGTTCGAGTGGAAACCCCACACTTGGATGTAACGTACAGGCCACTCGAAACAGATCCGATAAGGATACGTTAACAAGAACGAAAGACTGAAGGCCTGAGAATTTCGTGATAAGGCTGATGCAGCGGAGCTTGGCCCAAAGGGGTTGTTTGTGTCAGTAACTACCAGCTAGTTTGAGCCGACTTGGCGCGGGTCGGGTCCATATTTGTTAGGACCGAGATTTCCTTTTCGTATCATCATTACAAACAGCGCGATCGAGCTGATAAAAAAGAAAATATACGTAACAACAAACAAAAGACCCCCTAAACTCTCAGCAACAGACATTACTATTAGGGACAGGATCCCTCCAAACACCAGGGTGGCCCAGGGAGTTACTTGCCACCATCCAGATAGGCCCAAATCGTGTAGTCGCCGTGCAGTAAGTGAGATATTGGGGATCCACAGAAACACCGAGATGAGTCCAACTACGGGAACCAATCCGACTAGGAACGTGAATAACACCCACCACCACAATTCCGATCTTCGGGCACGTCCACTATAGGTAAAACTTTTCTTAAAACCCAGAGAGATCGCTTCCCCGAAGCTCACCATGGGCAATTGCTGTGAGTCATCAGGAGTATGTTGATAGCCGGCAGGTGTAGCAGTGAGAGACGTACCACAGTCTCCACAGAACTGGTCGTTTAGATCATTCTCTTGGCCGCACTGGGGGCATTTCCCCTCACTTGCCGATTGTAATGATGCACCACATTGAAGACAGAATGATGCATCTTGACTGGCCGGGGAGCCGCAGTTGTGGCAAAAATGTTGACTAGCCATTTACCGTCCTGGTTCGTCCTCTATTAAGCTCTGTGCCCTACCCGTCATGAGGGGGACCAAGTTTACATGTTTACATCAGTTATGCAAACACGCGAAGAGACGGCAAGAGCTAATGCAAGGTTGCCATCCGATGTTGAAAATTTAGAAATCGGCGGACTAATTACCTGGCTTGGAGTAGACGATACTGGCAGCTTTTTTCATAGCTGCTACGCTCTCTTCAGCGGTCATGATTCGACTGACCTTCATTGAATTGACAATACCAGAGGCACACACCGCCATCACAAGTGCCTGAGTATCCACGTCGTTGTCATTGCTGGTGAACACCAAGTAGAGGTTGGTTTCCCCTACTCCAAACCAGTAGTGCTCAATTTCGAACCCTAGAGAAGTGAACAGTGGTTGGTTTGCGGTCTTTCGGTCCTCGGGGTTTTGTATAAATCCTTGGAATGCTTCCGTAGTACCTTCAATTGTAGCTAAATACCTGGCCATATCTTTCCTCCCTGGTGATTAAATACAGATATTGCCCGGGACATTTCATTCTAGATGTAGATAAATATCCTAGACTATTCTCCTCTCGATATATTGTCCTAATTTAAGCCTATGATCAAGAGTTTAGGTGGCGAGAATCCATACGGGATCAAAGCGTGCATTCAAAGCTTCTCAAGGCGCGGCGATGCCCAGAGGGGCGTGTCTGTTAATTCGACTTCTCTCAGTTCCCGTCTAAGTTCTCCACAATTTGGTAGAACATGCGTGAATGCCGTCCAAAACCTACCTGAATGGTCCAGATGTTCAAGATGTGTGAGCTCGTGATGAAGTACATACTCGACAAGATGGTGTGGGATAAATAACAGATTTCGATTTAAGTTGATGTTGCGCTTAATAGAGCAGCTACCCCACCGACTTACTTGGTTTTTTATGTATATTCGGTTGAACTGTAAG
This sequence comes from SAR202 cluster bacterium, assembly GCA_022448725.1. GTDB lineage: Bacteria > Chloroflexota > Dehalococcoidia > Lucifugimonadales > VXLM01 > VXLM01. The sequence continues at coordinate 47,507 of JAKUTR010000015.1, forward strand.
TTCCTTTCCTCGGCCAGAGAGGAGATCCAAGGCAATAGCGATAACTTCGCTCGTTGGTGAAACCATTGTTGTAGCTGGCGCGCACTATGGAAAGGATCTTTTGAGTCTGTGGTGATGGATAGTGAGTGATCTCCACTTAGAGTGAGTTTATTGGTAGCGGGCTTGTGCTCTCTGTATTGCACTGACCAATTTTCATCCAGTGCCTTGAGATTAATTGTTACCGGTTTGAGTTGGCTGCGTCCGTCTCTAACGTAATTACGAGAGCTCTTTATCCAAGAGATGTTACTTGTCACCGTATCTATGACCCATGACGAATCCTTGCCCTTCGGCACAACAATCTCCACCCCTTTTTTCAAGGATGCTTTGAAGATCAGCCGTTTTGCTCTGGGATTCGATTTCACCGTTACTAGATCGGCAGGAACCGAGTGGTTTGATAGGAGCTGCTCAATAGCAGCCAGGTCTGACGAGGTCAATGGTGCCAACTTAAAGGACTGCCGTTAATTTTCACATCCCACTCCATTTTTGTTTCCGTCAAATCTGTGAGGGTCCGGGGGCAGTACTTTGAATCGTCGAAACGAGACGTCTTTGCAGTCGAGATCTGGAGGGGTTGGTGGGATACAGACATCGGGATAGGACGAGTCACAATCAGAGGTGTTGGATGAGGCAGGTGTATTTGGGTTTGTAGGTGACCATAGGCCAATACCCTGGTCAACTGCTTGTTGCTGGAGGGCTCGAAGATCATCTGAATACTTAACATCGGGTGGATAGGTGGACACTTGCGCATACCCTTCCTGTACTAGGATCGCGTTTACCATCTGGCCATTGATATAGACGTAACGTAGAAGGCGTCCGTATCGGTCCATTTCAGATACGTCTTTTTCTAGTTGGACAATTTTGCCTTCTACAAGGGCTCTATTCCGTGCAAACGCTTCGGGGCCTAGGAACTCTACCTCTTTGGAGGGGTGCCTGGTCTCAGGGGTGTCGATCCCTATGTAGCGGACGCTGTGAGATTTGCCATCAATCTGCACCTCGATGGTATCTCCGTCAATCACCCGGAGGACTTTGGCATTTGAAGGCTTGGGTGATATATAAGATGGAGGGGTTTCTTCAGCGTTATCTGGCCCAAGATCCGGCTTAGCGTCGCTGTCACAAGCAGTGGCGAAACTTGCGGCGAGTGTTATACATCCAAGAAATCCTCGAACCATATGTTTCGTGTAGACGCGCATTAACGATGCTGGTCGAGCCAGTCTATTCATAAAGTCTCATAGAGGTCCAAGCACAACATACAGGATCCATAGAGGCTTACTCGTACTTCAGCAAATTTCCATATGGGATTATAAATTGTTCAGGGGTGAACGTAAGTGTCTTTGCACACTCGATGGAGCATCCCTGAGGCTGGTCTTGTGGTAACCCATTCGTTGCAGAGACTGTTATTGCCCGTTGCTACCGCTGTTTTTACTCGTTCTGCTACGTCTGGTGTTACCCATTTTGTCCAAACATCCTCGTTTTGCTTCAGGAAAATAATTGCGGCCACGTTGTCACGTAGGGCCATCCTGCCACCGCTCATTCGTGCGGTTAGCTCTCTAATCACCTTGTCGCCTGGAGCGAACGATTGAAGCACGCTTATAGCATAGGGCGCTCGTTCAGTCAGACCCGCATTGATACCGATCAGGATATCTGGTTCGGAAGTGTACGGCTGTGCCAGCGAAGTTACCTTATCGGTTTTGCCTAGGCCCTGATGCCAATCGGCTGACGTTTCCATTACAAGATCTGCATGTCCGTCAAGCAGGGTGGCCTTGTAGCCTTCCACCTCGGTTTCTAAAATCTCGATTTTTTGCTGGTGTCCGTGAAATAGAATGTAGCCGGCGATGAAACTGACGAGCTTTACCCTGTTGTCGTCCCATGTCACGATTCGAATTACGTCCGTAGTCTGAGACTCCCCTGTCTCTTCTTGGACAACAGGTGTTTGCTCAGGGACAGGGGTCGAGGTCACGACAATAGCGGTTTCACTGGTAGCTGGTGTTGGAGTGCCTTGGCGGTGTTCTTTGAGCCTTCCGACATCGAAAGGGTCATTGTTGTCGGCGCAGCCGGTCAGGAGCAATGAGGTAATCGTTGCCGCCAATATTATTCCAGCCGACCCGAAATTAAACATGACAGACACATGCCCTTTTGTTATGAGGAGTCTATACCGATAGAATTCTACACTTAGTCCCAGTTGACCGTCTTTATCCTGCCTGTCAGCGTTAATATTCGGTCAGTTCGTTATCTGTCGGAAACTCTTTTACGCCATCTCAAGTACCATCGTGCGAAAGCCAGCCAGCCTATTCTCGAATCCGTTTTGAGAGCATCAAAGGCGTGCTGGTGAAATTCTAGAGCGTCATCAACGGTAAGTCGAAACACCCGGCCAGGGTTTCCCTGGAGGCCCGGGGAAACCAACCATTCTTTTTGTTTAAAGACTAACGTATGCCCAATGGCCGCTTGCTCCTGGACAGGTGGAGTTATATATACATGGATCAAGTCTTCCATACGTAGGAGCCGACGGAATAGGCGGTTTGAGAGCAAGGGGTTGGATACTGTGATTCCTTGCAGGCAATGGAAAGGATTTACAGCAGCATCAATGGCTGGGGTAAATAGCGTGCTTAGAATTCTATATCGTCGGATGTGATCGATATGCTTTGTTGACATTAATTCCAACAGATTATTCACCTGTGTTGTGGTCAGTTCGATGACATAGTCGACGCTAGCTTCATCTAGTACCTCTTTGAATTCGATATAAGTACCTTGGTGATAGCAGCTAAACTCTTCTCTGCTATCAGAGATTCGGATTCCCGCCGCCTCAAAGAGCTTCCCGAATAGCTCAAGCGTATCTGGCGTTTGCTCTATAGACTTAAGCTTGTCGATGCTTTGTGCCATGATGTTGATTATGCACTAGAACAGTGATTACTATCGGTCGCTATTGATACGAAGCTAGGAACACGGTACCCAGATCCGGTAAAAACCTGGGGAGAGGATAAATAGATGTTCACGTCGATCAAAGCCTCAGCGATTTCGATAAAGCCCCGAAAATGGGACAAACCACATAATGCAGACAAATTGGAGGCCTTAGTTGCCCAAGCCGCCAAGGAGCGTCCCGATCTCGTTGTTACCACGGAAGGTGTTCTAGAAGGCTATGTTGTAATGGACGTGCTTGAGGATCCGAGTAGAACGGCAGAGATGATTGATATCGCAGAGCCAATCGATGGCCCATATATTCGTCGCTTCCGAAAATTGGCAAGCCAACTTCGAACGTGCCTGTGTCTGGGTTTCGCGGAACGGATTGAAGATGAGGTTTACAACGCAGCGGTTTTCATAGATCACGAGGGAGAAATTCGTGGTAAATATCACAAAACCATGCTTGCTGAAGGAACGGGACCCAATTGTAACTTTAACCGTGTGGGTAAGGCCCTAAGAGCCTTTGATACCCCGGTCGGGAGAGTGGGTATCGTTATCTGTAATGATAGATGGAACCCTATGATTACTCGAACGCTAGTGCTTGACGGCGCACAGTTGATACTGATCCCATCCTATGGTTCTAAGACTAGTGAACAGAACGAGACGGTTCTTGCTCGAGCTAGAGAGAATGGCGTCCCCATAGTTGAGGCAAATGTTGGGATGAACTTGATAATAAGTAAGGGTGAGATTGTCGCTTACAAATGGGGTAATGATCAGATTACGACTGCGGTGGTAGCGGTGCCGGAACTGTCCTCCCCCAAAGCTGCCCGTATGCTTGAGTCGGAGTACCTGGCACTCCAAGGTCCTGAGATGCAACGACGATACCTTGAAATGGCTAAAAAACTAAGAGGTGAGCCAAATCTGCATGATCTTGCTGCAGCGGGTAATTTGATTATCAACGAACCTTAGCTACTAGATTGGTATTAGACCCATTTAATTTCGTTACATTCAAGGTATCTTAAGGAAGATGGCCGGTTTTGTAAGGAACAAGGAGACTTCAATGACGGAAGCAAAATTCCGGGTGGCAATCATCGGGTGCGGACGGATGGGCCAGCATTACGCAGAGGCTTACTCAGCCTATCCTGATACCGAAATTGTCGCTATAGCCGAGCATGATCCAGATCGACTCCAAGTAGTGGGAGAGCGTTTCGGAGTCAAAGCACTTTACCCGGATGTAGATTCATTACTGCGGGATGTAGTTCCTGATGTTGCAGCGGTGATTACACCGACTAAGTTTTACAAACACGCGGTGATAGCTTGCGCTCAAGCAGGTGTGAAGGGCGTGTCAACTGATAAACCCATAGCCGCAAGGCTCTCAGATGCTGATGAGATGATCGAAGCGTGCGAGAGTCGGGGCGTTGTACATGCCGGCGGTAATCTAATGAAGTGTCTTGACGAGACCCAAGAGACCGCTCGCCGACTGCGTGATGGTGTATATGGGGAAATCATTGGAGGGGCAATTCCCGGGTTCAGACGCCAGATTGTGGGTGGTGGATGTCAGTCAATACTGCTAGCGGAGTTGTTAATGGACGCCGAAATCGAGGAAGTGATTGCTTGGGGCGAGCCTCCAGAGGTTTTAGAGACGAACACTGATGTCGGTTTAAGTATCAGCGGTGTGTTCCGCATGGGTAATGGACTGGAATGTAACGTGTACGGTATGGAAGTTAGTCGAGGGTATGTTGATGTCTGGACAGAGGACACCTTTATCCGGGGGACTAATTTACCCCCTGAGATCTATCGAGGTTATGACGAAAAAGGAGCACGGATTCGTCTCGAACCTGATTTTCAACCCTATGAGTGGAGCGAGTTTGGCTATCTAACAGGGTCCATTCGTTCACTACTGGCAGCTGTTGATACCGGAAGTACACCGCGAGTCACAGGAGCAGACCTACGTAAAGCACTGGAGGTTGCTATCGCAGCAAAGCAGTCAGTGCTCTTACGTAACGCGCCTGTGAAATTGCCTCTGGAAGATCGTTCATTGACCCTGTATCCCACACCACACCGCTGGGGTGGTTATGACTCTGTGGGCAACCCACAGCCCCTGGCTGATGCAGCCAAACCTAAGTTCAGCTAATGCATCTATCGAGTTAGGATTGGGGGGTGTCTGAGTCTGTATTCAGCCTGATAACCCGGGTTACTTTTCTTTCGAATGATGCTCTACGATTACGCTACAAAGAGCATCCGAATTCTGGGAGCCGATTAAGATGTTGGTACCCTCTTTGAGTGCCAGATAGACGCCCCGGTTGCCGCTGACGTTGTAGGCCTTACCTTTCTTGCCGTACCGGATCCCCCAACCGCCATACTCTTTAAGCGGGCTGTATGTTACAGACTCTATCTGTTGGATATTTTTGAAATCCAATACGATCCATGCCCGATGGAACGGGCGAAATCGTATGTATATCCCTTCGGATCTAACCTCTGTATCGAGCCCTGTGAAATAAAGAAATATAGGGATAGCGCTGCTTAGAACTAGTCCCAGTAGCAGGGTAAGGTTCGTTATCACGACACTACTCGATGGAGAGTTCGAAAGAATTTGTTGGAATATGATTGCCAGTAGCCACGCTGGTGCGGCAAGGGCTAGAACCCATATCCACCAATGACGAAATCTCTGTTTCTCTGAATAAAGTGGTGTATCGGTCTGCATATATGACCTGGTGAGTTGGTTACGACTGGTTAATGGCGAAGATTCTACGGCATAGTTTAACCAATATCGAACCGCTCAAACCCGTGGTGATCCCCGGCTTCGGGGTGTAGCTACGCCATTCGCGATCAGGTAGTATCTGAACCCTGGAGGCATCGATGCCACGACAACGGACCATATATTTCAACGACGCCCGCCACTACTACCTCTTTGTTTTTGAACCACCGATGGCACTCGAAGACGCATGGATCCCTATCGACGAATGTGCAGGTACTGCGGTGGATACCTTCATCTATGGTGTCGCTCGCGTTGACGGGGTCTTTTACCCATCAAAAATAGGACAACGGTTCAGAGATAATCAGGTTTTCGAGTCTGCCCCTTACTACCGCGCCTATAGAAACATGCAGAGCCTGGTGGATCGAGGTCTTGATCCCCTAACGGTACTTATTGACCGAGCTCACGACAAAGGCATGGAATTCATCGCGAGTCTTCGTGTTGGCCTTCTGGGTGCCACCGACCCCTCTCAGAACACTAGAGCGGGCGGGGCAGGCTTCCTAAACCAGGAGATACGGGACCATAACTTTGATCTACTTCGTGAACTCGCTATCGACTATCCTTCTGATGGAATCGAACTCGATCTCGCAGCCCCGCCTCGTGCTGGTGCTCCTATTTTTCGTCCCGAGGATGTCGCTGAACACACGCCCCTGATGACGGAGTGGGTCCGAAGCGTTTCGGAGATGGTTCATGGGCGACCTGGTAGCCGAGGCGTCGTTGGCGCTCGAGTATACCCGACTGAAGAGACCAATACCCGAGTTGGCTACGATGTAAAAACATGGCTGGCAGAAGGACTCGTAGACTATGTAACCCCGCTCATTTACAGTCACTTTGTTATCGACAGCAACATGCCGATACAGTGGCTTATTGATGCTGCTCACCAGTATGACGTACCTGTCTATCCACTACTTGGGCCATACTCTGCAGAAGAGCAAAGAGATTTCCATACTCGTGAATGGGCAACACCTGAGATGATGCGTGCTGCCTTCGCGAACTACTGGGATATGGGAGTCGATGGTCTCTACGCATTTTTCTTCAAGTGGCCAATAGATGCGGCAGGTAAGCTCACCCTTACAGAGATGGGCGATCCTGAACTGGTCGCCGATAAGTCCAAGCACTACCTTGTGGGGAGAAAGAGTGATGTGACCGAGGAGATGGGGTATCACCTACCCTTACCACTCGAGATTGCACACGATGATACGAGCCGGCACGATATCCCGATCCGAATAGCTGACGATATTGAAGGTAACGCCGACCGTATAAAAGAAATCCGTATAAGGATGCTAATTGCTGACCTGGTTACAGATGATGATGTCACCTTCGAATTAAACGGTAAATCGCTAGAGCACGAGCTAATTCGTCGTGAATACGGTAACTCAATTGACGCATATTGGGGCCAGTGGTTGGAGTTTATGTTGGAGGGAGTACGACCAAACAAAGGAGAGAATACCCTCTCGATAACACTAAACAAACGGGCTGAAGGTTGTATCGGCACCCTTGTCATAGAGGACGTAGAGACGATCGTCGAGTATCATCCATTTCGATCGCGTCTTTAATAGTTTTCAACGCTTATTAGTTTCTATGAGGAGTATCTATGAGAAATAATCACCTATCATTCCGCTCGGGTAATCCGGTATTGTCAGCGAAGACTTTTGCCGGCTCATATGGAACCACTCAGGATGTGATGACTATCGATGGGACGGTGAACCGTACTGTCGTAAGCCTGTTGATCCTACTCACAGCTGGGTTTATAACCTTTGCACTTGAAATCGTGGCCTTTGCACTCATAGGCGCCTTGGTTGCATTCGCCTTACTAATTGCAACGATGTTTAAGCCGCAATGGTCCCCGAAAACAGTACCTATTTATGCAGTATTTCAAGGAGCTGCACTTGGTGGGATTTCGTTCATATTTAATGAGCTTTATGATGGGATTGTTACTCAAGCAATAGTTCTTACTATTGGGATATTTGTTTCACTATTAGCAGCATACAAATCCAGGCTTATTAAAGTCACTGAGAACTTTAAACTTGGAGTGGTTGCTGCTACCTTTGGCATAGGGATTTTGTATGTCGTGAGCATGTTTATGAGCATGTTTGGTATGGGCCAGATGCCCATCATGGATATTACCAACAGTTCGTTAATTAGTATTGGATTTAGCTTGTTCGTTGTTGTTATCGCCTCTCTAAATTTGGTCCTTGATTTTGATTTCATAGAAGAGGCTGCCGAGCAAGGGGTTCCGAAATATATGGAATGGCGTGCTGCTTTGGGATTAATGGTCACACTAGTATGGCTATATATCGAGATACTTCGATTACTTGCTAAACTACAGTCTCGGCGATAACTCTAACGAAACGTAGTAAAAAGGTTGACGTCTGATCTAGTCGATATCGCTTAGCAGTTTGCGGAGGTGGTTGGTGGCAAGGGTGATACCTTCAAAGTCATCACAGGTGCTGTAATTTTTGCCAAGGTAGTAGATTGAGAGTACTCCATTGTAGTTAACCTTGCGCAGAATCTTGATGATGCGCTCGTAATCAAACCACTCCTCCCAGCCTTTATCGATCTTGAATATCTTCGCCCTCACGTAAGAGGCTATCGGCGCGGTCTGCTCCATAAATTCATAGAAATCGATGCTACGATCCCATTGCCCTTTGGGGGTAACACCTGGTGAGCCAACCCACCTGCCAGTATCCATACTGAAAGTGAAATTTTCCCTATTCACATCTCTGTGGAGGCGTAAAATATCTTCCCCTGTTGGTTCTGTAACCGGTGCGTGACCACGCATGCCGACCATAATGCCCCGTTTAACGGCATAATCGCAGACCTCTTGGTAGCACCGAACCATAGGTGGCCTGATAGCCTCAGGAACCCCACCAGTGGCTAACAAAATCATCGGAGCGCCTAAGAAAACAGCAGTGTCGACCCTGTCCTTTGCCTGCTGGACTCGTTGGATGAGCTCCTCGTCAGTGCCAACGAAGCTGCCTCCTCCATCTATAAAGCCAATAGATAGACCGCGGCTTAGGCAGGCGAGCTTCAAACTCATGAGGTAATCTAAATCGGTTCGCGGAAAGCCCTTGTCGAGAGCAAAATCGATCGCATCGAGCTTCAGGCTATCTGCAAAGTCGATAAATGTTTCTGGATCGACAAGTTGAGAAGAAGTCTCGCGGTCATAGGCGAACGAGAAACTGCCGAGTTTAATCACTACGGAGACTCCTTCGGTTGTTTATGAGTGGATTGGCAGATTGCTCTAGTCTTTAGTTGCTCTTCCAATCTGTCGAGCATATTCCTCTTCACCAAGCAATCCTTTTTTATTCATCCAGCGGAACTTTTGCGGCATGAGCGTTAAACTACGGTCTTCTAGGGGGAGGCTGACTGGAGTGTTACCCTGACGCGCTGATTCCCTCATGGCAACAGTTGCCTCAAAGGACCTATGTTGCACATACCCAGGAGTCTTTGGTTCGATACCGTGTGTAATCGCGTCAACGATTGACTGCATCGAATCCATGAGTCGGTCACCGGGGTACAGCCATCCATCCTCGTCGTACCCATCCACCGCGTGTCCTCTGAAGCCTTTGAATACCTTTGAGTCGTTGTGTTGCAGACCACAAAGTAAATCCACATCGCTGGACTCCGGCTTATGATAGAACCGGTGGCGGCGCTTGTCGGTCACGTAGACTCCCTGCGTACCCGTTACGATAAGGCCGGTCATCGCGCTGCTTTTTGCCTGGATAAAACACTCAATACCATTGGCATAGCGCATGTAGCCCCCAATACCCAGATAGTCATCGTCACCCTCGCCAAATGGATCCCCATTAGTCCAGCCTGTTACCCAGTCGACTTCAGCGTCTTGAGCAAACATATGCGCGACACTCAAACCTTGGCATCCTCCCTGCATTGTTGGCTCATACAGGTTGATGCTCAATACTTCACCGATTTCTCCTGCTTCGATCATCTGTCGTGCTTCCCAGAGTTGGGACAGACTTCGATCGACGTTGCCTCCCTGCCACGGGATGCCCCGAGATCTACAGGCTTCAACCATACGGTCTGCGTCCCTCAGGCTTGCAGCTAGTGGCTTCTCGGATACGATGCCTTTGGCTCCTGATTGCTCCGCGGCTAGCACGACCATGTCGGGATTGAACTGCACGGGTAGGACACAGTCCACGATGTCCAGTTTCTCGTTAGCGTACATTTCTTCCGCAGTGGAGTAGCCGCGTGCTGAGAAACGTCTCATCCCCAGTTGAAGATTATCAGGATCGGGATCAGCGAGCGCTACCACCTGTGTGTCTGGAAGCAGGGTGAAGCCACGCGCGTGCTGCGTTCCCTGGCGCCCACATCCGACCATTCCAACCTGGTATTTCGGAGTATTGGTCATCGATAGGTCTCCTTTTTTTAACTCGTTAGACTAATAAGCTAGCTTGTAGCAGTCGTACCCTGATATTCCCGGCTCGTAAGATCACAGAGTGCTGGTTAGGAATCTGTTTATTGTGCAGTAGCACTCATCCGTTCTCGGTCTTCATCTGTTAAGTAGGGATCCACCTTGCTGATAAATTCTTGAAGACTCTCGTCTACTGTTACATCTGTTGTATCAATCGTAATTTTGTTTTTAATTAGTGAGTTGTCGAATTCTTCTTGGAAACGGCCCAGAATAAATTCTGCATCTTCTGCTTTGAATAGCGTGCCAGCATGTCGGTCTGGGAAGGGACTCTTTCCTTCGGCCATGCGGTTTTGAATGACGTCAGCTGATGTCTTTACAAGTACCAAAACGGTATCTGGCATCATTTCCATGACCTCCTCATCGTGATGTCTGGCCATTTGGCGACGGTCCGCGTACTCTCCTGGTCCACCAAACCCCCAATAGAATGGACCGAATACAGCGTCAGCGTAGTACCAATCGATATTCCAGTGGTCTGGTCCGTTCACAAACCCTGAACTGAAGTGATAGGCGGTTTGGAAACGCTGAAAATGCTCTAAAAGCCCCGGGTTAAGCGACAAAATCTGGCTCTCGGATAGGTCTTTATGGTCATTGTGACCTTCTGCATGGACGACATGAGGCAGAGTGTAGTGGTCGTGGAAATGTATTCCAGGCGGAGGATGGAACTCACCTCCCGTTTGTTCTGACCACCATCTTGAAATCTCAACTCCCAGCGTTCTTTTACCTGCCCATTCGCAGCCAATCAACATGAGATGCATAGATTCCTCCTAAACTTATAGTGGTCATTAGCAGTATTCATCGTCTAGTTTACAGGCTAGGTTACGATTCTCAACTGCTGGCTCCTGTTGTCCAAGGGTGTAGTATGTCTGACTTTTGTTGTAATAAGCTCTCGCATTCTCTGGGTCGAGTCGGATTGATTCATCGTAGCTTTGTAAGGCTCGATCGAATTGTCCCAATTTATAGTATGAAAAGCCCCTGCTGTTGTAAGCCTCTGCTCCTTGATGGTCAAGGGTGATAGCATCGTTGAAGTCCTGGATAGCTCGCTCGTACTTACCCAGATTTAGGCTACATGCTCCCCTGTTGTGCAAGGCAGCGCTAGCATTCGGCTGAGAACGGATAACTTTATTATATTCCTCGACCGCTAGCTCATACTGACCACCGTTGTAATGTGCATCACCTCTCTCCATTGGGGTACTGGGAGTATCTCTACAAGCGCTTAATGCGAGTAGTAGCAGTGATACGCCTAGTATGACTGAGCCCCTTTGTTTGTTACTGAGTTGCACTAGCTAGAAGATCGCGCCTTAATTAATTTA
>JAKUTR010000016.1 GCA_022448725.1 SAR202 cluster bacterium
GAGCCTCGCTGGGGGTAAAGATACCTATAGCGTCAGGCCCCTACCAGAGTATCGGGATAGGTAAAAATCTAAATCCCCTACTCAAATTCGGCTAATGAAATGATGGCGTCTACAACTTAACCACATTGTCAGTACTACCAGAGACATTTCTCGTCGCGTTACGGGTGTCGATTACTAGCCTACTGCTACCGACCACCATCTCCCAGTCATAACTGCTGTGGTTTGTGACAACCACAACACAATCAGCAGCCTGCAAGATATCGGCTTCTAAAGTAAGGGAGGAGAGATGCTTCTTACCAAACTCTAATGTCGGTATGTATGGATCATTGTACTCGACAATAGCCCCCTCATTAGTCAAGAGTTCGATGAGGTCAATCGCAGGGGACTCCCTGATATCTCCAACATCCGGTTTGTAGGCGACTCCTAATACCAGTAGACGCGCGCCTTCCAGGGTCTTACCCTGCTCACCTAACGCACCTACAATCAGGTCACGCACATACACAGGCATACTAAAATTGATCTCTTGGGCTAGTTGAACAAACCGAGCAGTGTAGTTCAGGGTGTTTAACTTCCATGCTAAATACTCCGGATCGATGGGAATACAGTGACCTCCGGGCCCAGGGCCGGGGTAAAACGCCATATATCCAAAGGGTTTTGTCTGTGCAGCTTCTATAACTTCCCACACGTCGATATCAAGTTTATGGCACATGATTGCTATTTCGTTAACCAACGCGATATTCGTTGCTCGGAAGGTGTTTTCAAGAAGCTTCGCCATCTCTCCCACCTTAGGTGACGAAACCGGGACAACCTCCTCCACCACCGATGCGTAAAGTGCAGTTGCAACCTCAAGACACTCCGGAGCTACTCCACCTACAACCTTAGGAGTATTGGCAACTGTCCAAGTTCGTGAACCAGGGTCTATACGTTCTGGAGAGTAGGCAAGGAAAAAGTCCGTTCCAGGTATTAGTTGCTGTCCCTGTGAAGACTGGAGACGTGGGAGAATGATCTCTTCAGTTGTGCCCGGATAAGTTGTACTTTCTAAAACAACTAAGGTACCGGCTTGAATCCTAGCAGCAATCTCTTCTGTGGCCGATAAAATGTGAGACATATCTGGCTCGCGCGCCTCATCAAGGGGTGTCGGAACACACACAACCACGGCATCAACTGAGCTCACAGGTTCATAATCGCTAACTGCACGGAGCCTAGGCGAAGGTCCAGATACTAGTGAACGTAGTCGGCTCGAAGGTATCTCATCAATATAAGACTCTCCAGCATTCAGTTTGGAGACCTTTTCGGAGCTAAACTCAATACCAACGACAATAAATCCAGCCTCGGCAAAAAGCGTGGCCAGAGGCAAGCCAACATATCCCAGCCCTACAACCGCGATACGTGCCTCACGGTTGGCTATCTTCTCCAAAAGAGTAAGCATATGAGCCAGACTAGCACGGCCTTTACTAGGTGGTCTAGCTCACCTACTCTCTTATATGGTCGGTAGTCTCAGAAGTCGAGCAGCATTGTTATGAGTGATGTCGTTGTAGTGTCCTAGGGATTCGCAAAACTTCTGGAGAAGAGGAAGCATAAAGTAAGATAAACACTCCCTAAAGGTACCATCCGGGAAGGTACCTCTCCCATCTAGACATGGGCAATCGGTACCCCACAGTAGTTTCTTGCGGTGCCGAGTTACAAAGTCTTCCCCAAACGTCTCATCCCTCGATAAGGCGTAGTATCCAGACCGTGCTGAAAGATCACCATAGACGTTTGGATATTCTGTTAAAAGCTGATCGGTCAACCCTCCTGGTAAAACGGGGCCGAATGGGTAGTCTGAGAATTGAGGGGAGGCCGGGTCAGTTATCGCTGAAGAACTAATGTTGGTCCACCAAGCCATCGCATGTCCAATAAAGATCGTGTCTGGCAATGATTGCACCACTTTCTTCAAAGCAACAAAGTTTGAGCCGTACACACCCGTGTAATCCATATGGATTAGAACTGGCCATCCAAATTGGCCGCATAATTCGTAGATCTCCATATTTCTTGGATGGTCAACTGGGAGAGAGACCTTGTGTTCACCGAATCCACGAACAATTCCAGTTTTCTGGATAGATTTGAGCCGCTGTTTCGCATCTGGGTGAGTGGGATCTACGTGGCAAAATGCCACAATATCGTTGGGATAAGATTCCGCACTTGCGATGGCCTCCTCATTACTCATAGCCTCATCCAGAGCAGATGAGGAGGGGCCCGGATCAATCGGGAGAACCACCGAGACACCACCGCCGTGTGTGTCTAAATGGCTGCGCACACTCTCTGCTGATCTTTTCCCCTTATTGATGTGAGTGTGAAAATCAATCATCACTCAAATGCCAGTTGAATCCCTAGTCAGTGAATTTGCGTTTAACGCTATTTTATCGAACGCGGTCGCATATTCGTTGATTAATTCACCCGCAGGGCGTGAAAAGGAAGGAAGTTGGATCATGTCGTATGGCAACTCAGGATCCTCCGTTACTGGCAGCGCAACTGTTTTGTAGTCAAACCTTGGTGCCGAAAGCCCAAGTACTTCCCACAAGATTTCCTCAGTTCCATGATCATTACCAGCAAAGACTGGGTGCTTATGCAACATACGCTGCAGGCCTTGGGTATGTGGAATACGTGAATCTTTCCTCGCGGGAGATTGTACCTTCGCACCTTCGGCGTTCAGCGCCTCTATCAGTCGCTCTCGAGTTATACCAGCTAACTGCTGTGGATGAAACTGAACGAACCCTCGCGAGTATCTTGACTCGACATAGTCAGGGACTGCCGGCACCGAAAAACCCTTAATTTCAGAAATTGTTTCACCCAGTTTGATCTCATTTTCTTTACGTATTTCCAGGCGTTGGTCCCATTTCTTCATCTGTACAACTGCGATCGCAGCTGTAACGGTTGCCATTCGATATTTCTCTCCAAAACTGAAACCAGACACACTACTCCATTTAGGATCCGGTAGATCCTTCAATCGCTCGTAGTGCCCCAGAGTTGCTGCTCGTTGGTAAACTTCTACATCATTGGTCATGAATACTCCGCCCTCACCAGCAGAAGTCAACTTACCATCCTGAAAACTGATCGCCGAGGAGTCTCCAATCGAGCCAAGCATCCGGCCTCGATGTAGTGTGCCCTGCGAAACAGCATTGTCCTCAACCACCTTTATGCTGTAGTGGCGGGCGATATCCATAATCGAATCCAGATCAGCTGGCATGCCTCGCCAGTGGACAACCATTATCGCCTTAGTGCGATCAGTTATTTTCCTCTCAATATCTTGGGGATCCAGGGTGAGTGTATTAGGGTCGATATCAGCAAAAACTGGGACAGCGCCACATCCAATGATCGGGAGACAGTTGAATGGATGCACAGATGATTGGGTAATAACCTCGTCACCCGGTACGACACCTACACCAAACAGAGCCGTGCGGAGAGCTGAGGTCCCGCTAGAATGGGCGATTGCATACTTGACTCCCCAACGCACGCAGACCAAATCCTCAAGCTCTTGAATCGGACCATAACTACCAGAAGCGCTTGATAGACTATTGGTGCGGATCAGACTAGAGACTACCTCCACTTCCTCCTCAGTGTAAATCGGCCATTGGGTGTAGTAATCATGGTCTTCGGCAGTTACAGCCGAATCTCCGCCAAGAAGTGCAAGCATATGTCACCGTCCTTTGAATCGACTCAGGTTAGGCCGTGGTCAATCGAACGTCAACGCAGCCTAATAATCTTCAGAAGATACTAATTTAACAATAAATCTGCAGCCTGATTGATTACCTGAAACTCCAACCTACGGATGGGGAGTATCTACGGAGGACTATTCGAATAACCAAAGCTAATCGAAATTTCGTTGTATCATATAGCGTGAGGATTGCCGGACGATGCCGGCAACTTGGAAGGAAAATACCTTCATGTTTAACAAGATTGCCAACCTCATCATTGGTGGCGAAGACCGGGCCATTAAAAGCCTTCAGCCTACCGTTAACAGAATCAACGAACTCGAAGCGGAGTTTCATCCCTTATCAGATGATGAACTTCGCGCCAAAACCGAGGACTTCCGAAAGTCTCTGAAAAACGGCTCTACTCTGGAGGATATCCTCCCAATGGCTTTCGCCTGTGTACGGGAAGCATCCGTTCGAACCGTAGCTATGCGCCACTTCGACGTACAACTATTGGGTGGTGTTGCTCTTCACGAAGGAAAGATTACGGAAATGCGCACGGGCGAGGGTAAAACTCTCGTGGCAACGCTACCTACATACCTGAACGCCTTGACTGGTAATGGCGTTCACGTCGTAACTGTCAATGACTACCTCGCGAAGAGAGACTCCCAGTGGATGGGTGCAATATACCACTCCCTTGGATTGACCATTGGTACTCTCCAGCATGAGTCTGCTTACGTTTACGACCCAACTGTCAGTGACGCGAAACCTGGTTATCAAAACCTGCGACCAGTTAGCCGTAAAGAGGGTTACGAAACGGATATTACCTACGGGACGAACAGTGAATTTGGGTTTGACTACCTACGGGACAACATGGTCACCGAAGCAGGTTTAAGAGTACAACGCCCCTTGAACTACGGGATCGTAGACGAAGTCGATAATATCCTCGTAGACGAGGCCCGAACCCCCCTAATCATCAGTGGACCAGCAGAAGAATCCCCCAAAGACTACCAACAATTTGCTCGCATAGTACCCACTCTCAAAGAAGGTGTCGACTACACGATTGATGAAAAACATCGCGCCGTTTCATTAACTGCGGAAGGCATGACTAAACTCGAGAAGTTGCTACACGTTGAGAACTTATATGGTCCAGAAAATTTTCGGCTAGTCCATTTTGCTGAGAATGCTCTTAAAGCCCATGCGATCTACGAGGCCGACAAAGAATACGTTGTCAAGGATGGCGAGGTTGTTATCGTAGATGAGTTCACAGGTAGGCTCACCCCTGGCCGTCGCTTCTCCGATGGACTTCATCAAGCCATCGAAGCGAAAGAACGGGTACCCGTCCAACGTGAATCGGTTACCTATGCAAGTATCACATTGCAGAACTACTTCCGACTTTACGACAAACTTGCTGGTATGACAGGCACAGCAATTACCGAGTCTGAAGAGTTTTGGAAAATCTACAAACTTGATGTCCTGCCCATTCCAACGAATTTGCCTATGGTAAGAGAAGACCAACCTGATCTCATATACAAGGATGAGAAGGCGAAGTATCGTGCCATCGTTGACGAAATAGAACGAAAACATCAGTCAGGACAACCTGTGCTGGTTGGCACAACAGACATTTCAAAATCAGAAAGCCTCAGCAAGATGTTGTCGCGAAGGAAAATACCTCATGAAGTGCTCAACGCGAAGCAACACGAAAAGGAAGCAGGGATAGTAGGACTCGCAGGACGAGCAGGAGCAGTCACTGTAGCGACGAACATGGCCGGACGAGGGACCGACATCGTTCTCGGCGGAAATCCAGATATTGTAAATATTCCTGAAGACGAATGGAAACGTGAACATCAACGAATTATTGAACTAGGTGGCTTGTTCATCCTTGGTACCGAAAAACATGAAGCTCGCCGAATTGACAATCAGTTACGGGGTCGATCGGGACGCCAAGGTGACCCAGGGGAATCACGCTTCTACGTAGCCTTGGACGATGCGCTCATGAAACGCTTTGGAGGCGCCCGGATTCAAACAGTTATGGGTTGGGCAGGACTAGAAGAAGACGCTCCTCTAGAGAATAAGATGGTGACCAAGGCCATTGAAGGTGCGCAGGTAAAGGTTGAAGCACACCACTTTGACATTCGTAAACATTTAGTCCAGTACGATGATGTTGTAAATACCCATCGTGGGGTTATATATGACCAGCGTAATAAGGTACTTGATGGCGCGGATGTGAAAGCAAACGTTAAAGCGATGCTAACCGATGAGCTAAATGTCGTACTAGACAGCTTAGTCAAAACGATTCGACCTGAAGAATGGGACATTGATGCGATAGTCGAGGAACTCCAATCGATAGTTCCGCTTGATGAGGAACTTGGTGATCCAGATAACGTGGCAGAAATGAGGGAGGATGAACTCAGAGAAAAAGTCGTGTCACTTGTAGAGAAGCGATACGAGGAGATGGAACAGGTCCTAACCCCCGAGGGTGTACGACACATCGAACGAGAACTCATGTTGCGGGTTATCGACGCTCACTGGGTTCAACATCTCACAAGTATGGAAAATTTACGCCAGGGAATCGGGCTTTACGCCTATGGTCAACGAGATCCACTGGTCATGTACAAAAAACAGGGTTTCGATCAATTCCTGGAGTTGCAAGAACGAATCCAGTCAGATATGGCAAGAATGATCTTCCACTTCCAAATCACCCCGGACCGCGCTAGAAACCAGTCCATTATTGGTAAAAAAAGTAACACGGATCCGGCCTCTAAAGATCTCAACGCTAGTCATCGTCCACAGCCAAACGGTGCTACTAGCAACGCAGGTCCAAAGCTCTCGCGAGCCGAACGCCGAGCTATCGAACGTAAACAAAAGAAAATTCGGAAACGATAGCTCTCCCCCGCCCGACTCAAGCATCAGCCCGGTGAGCAAGTCTATTATCTGGCGTGAAAGTCCCTTGAATGGTGTATTTTGAAAGACCAACCAACAGAAAAGCTACCAAGTGACTCACGCCAAGTATCCATTGACCACCTCAGAAATGCATTGACGGCCGGTCGCCCTTGGCCATTCGCACTACTTGAAGCAATGCAAATATGGTCTGTCCCACAGGAAACCTTCAGGCGCCGTAAGTACAATTATTTCATTGGAGGGGAAGCTTTCGACTGGGTATTGCTTGCTGAGCGAATGTTTGCCGAGGTAGGCAAACTGATCCCCGTGCCAGAACAGGAATTACTAATTTTCCATAGTCGTCTCCCCAAACTGGTTACTGAATCTGATATTCAAACCACCCTAGGTGTCCCTAAGTACCGCGGGTATCTGAATTATCTATACGGGGTTACTGTTGAGGAGGCTCTTCAACTCGCTGTGGAATTAGAGATACAAAAGGAACACGCGAGTAGAGGTGCTGTTTTTAAGGAAAATTTTTCTGACGAGATATTCTCCCATATCTACCACAAGTCACGTGCTGAACTACACGACCTTTTTCTGAACGAAACCGGCCACAGGAAGCTTAAGCGCCTCTCTATGACAGAACACAAAGAGTTCACATATTGGCTAGCCAAATACCGTTGGCAAAACTCTGATGGAGCAAGAGTAGCCAGTGATACGAACAAAGGGCTAAAGCAACTTCAGCTGATGGAACGAGCGTGGCAACACACGCGCAAAAAAGTTCCACTTAACTCAAGTTAGTGCCCCGAAATCGTCACACCCGCCATCTCTTCAATAAAATTGGAGATCGCAGAGTGATCAGAATCAGCCTTGCCATCGTTCATAAGGGAACCAATCATCTGCTGAACCAGTGCTGTGACTGGTAGGGGGACGCCCAAATCTGCCCCGGTTATAAGAGCATTGTTAAGGTCTTTCTGATGCAATCGTATCCGGAAACCAGGATCGAAGTTACCCTCGATCATCATCGTTCCTTTCGCATCCAGAACGGTGCTACCCGCAAGGCCACCCTTGATCGCCTCGTAGACTACTTTAGGATCGAGTCCCGCCTTAGCAACCAGTACCAGCGCCTCACTCACAGCCTCGATATTTATTGCAACAATAATCTGGTTAGCTAACTTAGTCGTGTTACCAGCGCCGTATCCACCACATAAGACGACACTACCACCCATGATTTCCAGAATTGTTTGGTATTTGTCAAACACCACCTGAGGCCCACCCACCATGATCGCCAACGTTCCATCTATTGCCTTAGGCTCACCACCACTGACAGGAGCGTCAAGGAACTCAACACCAGCCGCGTCACAAGCAGTACCGATTTTCTGAGACATGCCAGGGGCAATAGAACTCATGTCAATAACAGCACTGCCACTTGCAGCCCCCTCCAGAACCCCTCCTGGTCCAAGAATAGCTGCTTCTGAGTCAGCTGAGTCAGGTACCATTGTAATGGTTAAAGAGGAGGCTTCTGCGACATCAGCCGCCGATGCTGCCGCTACCGCCCCTTCATTAACAACCTCTTCAACAGCAGTTCCTACCATGTCGTAGACCGTAAGAGAGTACCCTGCTTTGATTAAGTTCTTCGCCATGGGGCGCCCCATAATCCCAAGACCAACAAATCCTATATTCTTTTCACTCATAATCACTCCTTATTTTCGCGACCTTGCACCCCATCAATAACCCCTAAAAGGCTGCAACAAGGCCATCTGCATTATAGAGAACGCAAAAGGGCCGTCAAGCCGTCACACAGAGATTAACCTCATGTATGGTCACACCGTTATAAAAGCTATTCTTAATAGAACAGAAGTTTATAGTCAGCTAAGTAACACTCACACCTATTTTGGGTGCAGAACAGGAGTCACAACAATAATTCAGGCTTATTTCCCTTGGAGTGTGGTGACCTGTAAACTGCTAGCTTTGTTATGTTCACGCCACAATAGCGCTCAAGCACCTTAGAGGAAACGGATGATAAATACACCTGCAGCAAAAGTTGAACTACATTGGGTTAAAGGCTACAACTTCACAGCAAAGGACAACTTCGGACATACCTTAACAGTTGATGCCCCTACCCAACCAAATGATCAATTCGACGGTTTTAAGCCTACTTACCTTCTCCTGACGGGATTAGGTGCGTGCACAGGTATTGACGTAGTCTCCATTCTCAAAAAGAAAAGACAAGAGGTCACAAGTTTCGATGTCAGTGTCCATGGGGAGCAACAAGAGGACTGGCCGAAAGCATGGACACGATTCCATGTGGAATACACCGTTACAGGGCACAACATCAACGCCAAGGCTGTAGAGCGAGCGATTCAACTGTCAGAGGAAAAGTACTGTTCAGTCAGTGCCACACTAAGCGGATCTGTCGAAATAACCCGATCGTACAAGGTGATATCGTCCTAGACGCCAATGCTATGATCTGGGAATCTTAACTAGGTGATTAGGTATGGAACAAAACTATTCGCGTCACATAGATTTTGAAGGTGCTTACAACACTCGTGATACCGGGGGATATGAGACTACAGACGGCCACAGAGTTCGTTGGCGAACCCTGTTCCGGTCGGACAGCTTACATGCGCTAACTCCAGAATCCCAGCAATTACTACTATCGCAAGGTATCCGCACTATCATTGACCTGCGGACTGACAAGTCTGTAGCTGAGCAGCCCAACGTCTTTGAGGACTCTTCCGAGGTTGATTACCAGCATATAAACGTTATGGGCGATGAATCGATCGTGGATGTAATCGATACCACCGCGGGGTCTTCAAGCGCGACGAAGCCACCTGACATATACTCCGCCATCCTCGACAAACGTATCGGGATGGTGGGCCAGGTAATCAAAACTCTTGCAAAACCTAATGCCCTACCTGCCTTATACCACTGCAACTCCGGAAGAGATCGTGCAGGCCTGACAACGATGCTTGCCCTTGGTATTGCAGGTGTTAAGAGTGAAACCATCTCGGAGGACTACACGCTAACGGCACACTATCTCTGGCGACGAACTATAGGGGTTTCTGTCGGCAGATGGATCATGCTGGAACCCGATGAATATCATGCTAATCCAGAGTATCAGCAAGCCTTTGATGACCAAGCTCGCATCTGCCCCATGGAGGCGATGCAGGGCACCTTGTACCACCTTGAAAAGGTCTACGGAGGGATTCGGGCCTATCTTTTGAAAGCGGGTGTCACAGAATCTGAGTTGGGATCTTTACGTGAATCGCTAATAGAGTAGGTAGACTACAAACGAGGCGTACCCAACTCTTGGATCCATAAAGTCTGCTAAGTACGCAAGCTCTCAACCTCATCCTCACTCATGTTGCTTGTACCAGGAACGTGGTGGATTGGAGTAGGAGCAACAATTGACATTCCGCCGTCTACCGTAAAAGTTTGGCCGGTGATGTAGTTCGCCGCATCTGAGCATAGGTAACCCACCATATTCGCGATATCATCCGGCACACCCGGACGGCGAAGCGGGACACGCTCAGCGGTATCGGGAGCGTATGCGCTGCCGGCACGAAGGTGCTCATCCTCGGCGCTCAATACTCGCGAGTCGATTAGCCCCGGAGCGACAACATTACAGGTTATGTCGTGCCCTGCAAGGTCTACTGCCATACTCATCGCCATCCTTACCAATCCTGCTTTTGCGACACCGTAAACAAGATTATATTCCTGGGCCCAAAATGCGTGAACACTAGATATACTTATAATTCTCCCACCACGACGTTGGGCGACCATTTTTTTAGCCGCTCGCTGACTCAGCAAAAAAGGCCCCTTGAGAGCATTATCGATCTCCAGATCCCAGTCCATCTCTGTAATATCTAAAAAGCTATTCTTGACCGATGCAACGGCATTGTTTACTACGATATCAATACCACCATGTTCAGCTTCAAATTCGTCCATCATACGATTGATATCATCGCTGTTCCCAACATTAGCCTGATGCCAACTAACTTTGCTCCCCAAACGCTCCACCTCGCGAACAGTGTGCTCAGCAGCAGAGTCACGAACAATGTCATTAATCCCTACATCTGCTCCTTCTTTGGCTAACTGCATTGCGATCGTCCTACCGATCCCTCGCCTTGATCCCGTTATAAGCGCTTTTTTGCCTTCAAGATTCATATTTTCCCTCAACTGACTGATCATGTATTGCCTTCAGTACCGTCTCTGGATTCATGGGCAACTCTCGGATTCTAACCCCTATTGCAGAGTGTATGGCATTTGCCATAGCTCCAAGCGGAGCCGATATATTCGCCTCTCCAACACCTCGCACCCCAAAGGGATGTCCTGGGTTAAACACCTCAACCATCACAGGCTCAATCATAGGAAGGTCAAGGGTAGTCGGCATACGGTAATCTAGAAGACTCGTGTTCTGCAGTCCGCCATCCTCACCGATGAAGTATTCCTCATTTAGCGCCCAACCCACACCTTGGGCGGTACCTCCCTGCATCTGACCTTCAACGTACGATGGGTGGATAGCATTCCCCACATCTTGGAAGGCCGTGCAGGCCAAGATCTCCACCTTACCCGTCTCAGGATCAACTTCCACATCGATGATATTTGCAGAGTATGAACCACTCTGCCCCGCAGGGTTCAAGTTAGCACGACCAACGACCGGCCCCCCGGTATCCGAGAGCATGGATGCCAATTTACTAAAACCTATGCTCAATTCTGTGTCAGATTTGTGTCGGACAGTACCATCTAGGTATTCAATCTCAACTACCGGCACATCCCAGATTAGGGCACACCGATCAACCAATTGCCTGATAATGTCGTGAGCTGCCTCATACGCAGCCCATCCAGACTTAAACGCCACTCCACTGCCACCGGTGTTTGAAGTGTAACCGATAGTGTCTGTATTACCGATACTCGGTGTTACGTCCTCTACAGCAATACCAAGCACTTCTGCTAACTGCTGTGCTACAACGGTCCTACTACCGCCAATGTCGACGGAACCTTCCACTAAACTGACTCTGCCGTCATCGTGAACATTTGCTATGACGGATGCAGGTCCACTATTGTTCCGACAAAATCCCATGCCTACACCACGACCACGATTGGCGCCTCTCAGTGGTTTACTGTAGTGCGGATGAGAACGGACAGCATCCATCACCTGCTCAGCTCCGATGGCAGCGTTAGTAACCCCATCGGCCCGTCGATCACCTGGCTTAGCAACGTTCAGGGTACGGAGCACCATCCGATCCATACCTAGTTCATTTGCAATTTCGTCCATCGTGCTCTCAACCGCAAATCCAACAATTGGTGCTCCCGGTGCCCTGTATGCACGCGTGGTAGGCTTATTGGTGACCACTTCGTATCCGTTAATTCGGACGTTTTCAATGGTGTATGGAGCAAATATTGCAGCGGCTGCACCAGGTAACGGCGCTCCCGTGTATGCTCCGCCATCAAAGTAATAGACAGCATCAGCGGCAGTGAGTTTACCCTCCTTGGTCACACCGATCCTCACTTGCACTGTAGCACTCGATGTAGGACCGGTCGCCTCGAGCACTTCCTCGCGCGACATTGTCATCTTCACAGGATTACTCGTTTTTTTTGAGAGGAGGGCAGCAAGTGGTTCCAAGTAAGGTGTGAGTTTCCCGCCAAAACCTCCACCGATCTCCATTGGAACAACTTTGACCCGCGAACTGGAGATGTCAAGAATAGCAGCAACGTTGTCTCGAATCCCGAAATGCCCCTGGCTACTACACCAGATCGTTAGTTGTCCATCGGGTGACCAAAAAGCCAGTGCGTTCTGCGGTTCAATGTAACCCTGGTGCACAGTCTTGGTTCGAAATGTTCGGTCAAAGATCTCGTCGGCCTGTGCAAACCCCGCTTCTAGATTGCCTCCAGAGTGGTACTCGTGAGCGGCAACATTATGGTGACTAAATGATTCATCATCTGCAGCGAGCCCATCACCTACCCACGCCTCATGAAGTACTGGTGCGTCCGCGCTAAGAGCATCGTCCAAATTAGAAGCAAACGGTAGTGGTTCGTATTTAACATCAATCAACGAAAGTGCTTCCTCAGCTTCATGAACACTGTCAGCCGCTATCGCTGCAACCGGGTGCCCCTTATACAACACTTTAGTACTCCCGATGATGGGATCACGAATCGCCATTTCCCCGCCCCCACGGCTATAGGCCGCCTGAGGTGGGAGATCATCAGAAGTAATGACTGCTCGTACAGAGGGGTGAGCCTCTGCCTTGCTAGCATCAACTGAGAGAATACGAGCGTGTGGATAGGGACTTCGTAAGACCTTGGCATACAACATACCGCTTAGTTTAATGTCGGCTCCATACAGCGCTGTACCAACTAGCTTATCGATACCATCATGCCGAACAGGTCTCGTACCCACAGATCGGTAATCCCGCTTAGCGTAATTTTTAGTTCCGTTTGTCATATTTCTCCTGATCATTTTAGTCATCCCTCCATTGAGAGGGAGCGGTTGCTAACGTCTGAAAACCTAATTCACTACAAAGTATGTTGTATTCAGAACTACGTGCCCCTTTCCATTTCAAATCTTCAAGGGACTCTGTAAGAGGTACATCTAGTCGAAGAGTCGCAAGTTCCTTGTACAAATCAACGACACTTCGGTGCTCTTTAAGCTCATTTGCCATGCTCTTTGCACCTCTGACACTCACATCCCACAACATTGGGTTTTCGGGTATTGCCTCAATTCGCTTATACCGTTTCAGCACTAATGAGGCAGACTTCGCGCCCCAACGAGGTACCCCAGGGATACCATCACTAGTATCTCCTACAAGAGCGAGGTAGTCAGGGATTGAGCCTGGCTCAACACCAAATTTCTCTACAACACCTTTGTAATCGATAACTATCTGCCGGCGACGGTCTAGGCTGACTACATCCTGACCACGAATAAGTTGCATCATGTCTTTATCGGGGGAACATATCACTACCTGATCAACCCCTGGAGCTTCGGCCCACCTTGCCACAGCTGTAGCAATTGCATCATCCGCCTCAAATTCAACCATCGGCCACACAACAAAACCCAATGCTCGCGCTACCCGTTCCGCTAGCTCAAACTGGTTAGCCAGATCTGTGGGGACACCGCCGCCAGTCTTGTATCCTCCGAAAAGCTCATTCCGAAAGGACTCTACAATATGGTCAAAAGCTACTCCAACATGTGTAACGTCCGGCTGTCTAAGCAAAGATAACAACGTCTGCAAAAGACCACGCGTAGCACCCACTGGTCTTCCATCAGGGGCATTCGAAGGTGGCGCTCCATAATATGCCCGGAAAAGCTCGTACGTACCATCGACCAAGTGCAACTTCATCATACCTACTCAAATTCTCCAATTGACCGGAGGTATCGAGCACTATTCACTATAGCCTGCTCAGCACCACTGATCCCTCCGAAGGCCTGGTGAACTGTGACATAACCGGAGTACCCAATGTCATTTAAGACATCAATTATTAATGGAAAATCAACTCCACCACTCTGCCACATCGGTATCTGGTTAAAAGCAACCCCCCCACGAGCCCACGTGTCTATTGTGTCTATGCCTGCTACATCTAAAACCTGGTTTTGTAAGTACACGTTCTTGATGTAAGGCTGTAAAGATTCAATAGTCCTACGTCCATAATCCTGACCACACAACTCAAGATTCGCCGGTTCGTAAATTATTCCAAAGTTGGACCGCCCCACCAATTTAATCACTTGGATTGCATCATCAACTCGCTCGAAAAGACTCTTAGTATGACACTGATGAGCAATGCTAATGTGTCGCTCTTTCGCGGCATCGGCCGCTACCTGAGCCCACCGTATATCATCCTCGCTCTTCATACAGATGCGAAGAAGATCACAGCCTAATGTCTCTGCAAGATCAAGATATGGATCGATATTGCGCAGAGCCTCTGGGCCCTTCTGGTCATGGTTTTCGGGGATTGGGAAATCACCTGTCACCATGGACACTGCCAGTCCGAGGGTGCTGAGTATTTCTTTCTTTTCCCGAACCTCCTCAAGTTGGGTTTGAATACCTAGTTGAGAGGCACGCATGCAGACGGCGCTATAACCTGACCGTTTAGCAATCTTTGCAAACTCTTGAAGTTCCATCGCAGAACTACGTTTGTTCAAGAATGTCTCTGCAATACGGAGAGAAGCTGATAACTTCACAGACTACTCCAATGTTCCCTTATGCCCTGTCCGGATAGCTTCGCAGAGCCGCATTGTGATCACTGCGTCATCAAGGTTGGACCACGGTATTGCATCATTTAGGATGCAATCGACAAAGTGCGTAGTCTCATTGAAGTTAGCTCCACCGACGGTATCAAGGTCAATGGGGTCTTTGATTTCCGTACCAACGACAGAGCCATCGGCATCACGTCCTGCCTCGTACATCTCAATATTACGACCACTTGTCATATCCAGGTAAGCAGAAAAATCTTCTGCATGAATCTCGGCACGTTGTATACGAAACCCAACACCGTAGTGACTCATCAGTGTACCCATAACACCAGTGTCGAACCTGACCACGGCGCTACGGCGGTATGACCCACTTCGGCTGCCACTAGTCACCTCTGAATATACCTCAATAGGTTTAGCGCCAGTTTCATGGGAACTACCTGCAAGCCATCGAATAAGATCAACATGATGGATGGCATCACCAACGATGGCATCTGGAACAATACCCCTTGCTTGCGCGGCAAGATAAGTCGGCTGTAGCGTCTTGTTGTAAGTCGCAGAGACGTGAACTGCACCACCTCGATCCCGAACCATTTTCCGAACAGCAAGTATTTCAGGAAAATAACGACGATTGAAAGAAACCATGGCTCTTGCGGTACTCTTTTTTTCGGCGTCAGCCATCTGTTGGGTATCTTCTGGAGTTAAGCCTGGAGACTTCTCAACAGAGATGTTAATACCCCGCTGAAGAGATTCAATTACTATCGGCTTCAGGTGACCTGGCATCGTGATCGCGTACACGATGTCAATCCTCCGTTCATCAAACATCTTACGGTAGTCTGTGTAGACCGCCTTCGGCCTATGTTTGGCAGCAGATTCATGGAGACGACTAGTGTCAAGTTCCGCAATGCACTCGAGTTGGACACGAGGCTCATTCGCAATCATCTCAAAATGGCCACGTGCATGCCGACCTGCGCCTATTACCGCAACTCTTAACGGCTCCACTGTACTCCTTCCTTCGTAAGTGTGGACTCTAACTGGTCAGATAGGGCGCATTATGCCACACCCGCTTGAGCCTACGGACGATGGAGACTATTATGGACCCAATCATGGATAGACTTGACTGGGTAGATATCGACAAGTGGATTATGGGTGAAGCGATAATCGGGTCGCAACTCGATAGGCACCTGTATGAGATTTGTGAACGTATTGGCTCGCGCTGGGCAGGGACTTCAGGCGATCTCCACGCAGCCGAATACATCAGAGAACAGTTTGAGAGCTTTGGCTTGGTAAATCCACACCTTGAAGGATTCGACCTAGATACATGGGATTACAGTCACAGTAGTTCACGAATTGTGGAAGATGGCCTTGAGTTGACAGTGCAACCAATGCTTAACTGCCCTTCAATTGATCTAACAGCTCCCCTAATTGACGTTGGCTTTGGAATGCCAGATCTGATTGAACAACTGCGAGGCCGGCTCCCTGGCTCAATCGCTTTGGTGAGTGAACCTTTTGAACCTTTCAGCACTCAAAAGCCGCTGCCAGACCGCCTGACGGAACTGGCTAATGCAGGTTGTGCAGCTGCAATCGCCGTGGATGGTCGTGACGGCGGTCGTATCGAATATCTCAAAGCGACCGACAAGCGTCGTCACGAACGTGCAGGACAAGTAATGCCACATCCTCTCCCCTGCGTTCAGACCCATAAAGAAGATGGGATTAGACTTCGTCGTGCTGCGTCAGAAGGTAAGAGCATCAACATCAAAATCGTAAGCCGATCGTTCGTCACACCTGCTTTCAACGCAGTTGCCGAAATCCCTGGTAGCACAATGCCTTCTGAACACGCAGTGCTTAGTGCACACATCGATACCTACCCTGATTCCCCTGGCGCAAACGACGATGGTTCAGGCTTGGTTACCACACTTGAAGTTGCTCGGCTTTTTGCGCTGATGGCAAAGGAGCTTGGAGTTAACCCTGGTATCGGGGTCCGTTTCTGCGCTTACAGTGGGGAGGAACAGAACCACCAAGGATCGGCGTCTTATGTTCAGAAACACTATGGTCCAGAAACCCCACCTCGGTTTTGTTTGAACTTAGACGAACTATCCGCAGGCTCAATGAAGGGGATGGTTGTCCAAATGCCTCATACGCAGCAAGTCGTTCAAAACGCGCTTGATGACTTGAATGAAGGACTACAGTGCTACACGATGCCCCTACTGGAACATATGAACGATGGATTCTCTTTTACTCGTTCCGCTATCCCAGTTATTCTCCTATGGCGCTGGAGGTTTGTTGGCAGGAATTCAGCCTCGGACTTCCGGGCAGAGGCATGGGACACACCCGATAAGCTCCCTATGGGCGAACTCAAGGAGTACGTGGCATTCATCGCTCGCACACTCCTACGGCTCTCGCACGTCCCTCCGTCCAGCTGGCCAGCCAATCCTGAGACAGCCCCTGCAATCGAGGATAGACTTGAAAGTGAATTAGGAACCGTTGCTAGAACAATGTAGCTGCCCATAAGTCGATGGTATTATGGACTTACTCTATGGAGGTGCCCCACCATGAGCATACTGGGCATGGGCCCATTCGAAATCCTAGTTGTACTGCTCCTAGCATTTATAGTGCTCGGACCCCAGCGAATGATCGACGCAACGCGTCAGCTAGGAAAAACGACCCGTGACCTAAGACACTTCTTAGATGAACTGCCATCAATCTCCCTTGATGAAGAACCTAGCAGTCCAACGAAACAACGAAGCGATACTGAGGCAACCTCAGCAAACATAGACTCATTCGAAGACAAACACGGGAACGGTAAATCCCCTCAATGACGGGTAAGGATAAGAGTAACAAGCTTTCTGTAAAACGCCACCTTGATGAGTTGAGAGGTAGGCTTGTTAGGTCAGTTGTTGTCATCGTGATCTGCACTGCACTTGCATTCGTTTTTCACCAACAAATTCTTGGGCTCCTTATGCAACCAGCTGCGGGTTTCCCAATCAGCCCAACTGAGCGACCTATCTACACAGAACTCACCGAGTTCATCAGCATCGCCTTCAAGGTTTCCTTACTGGCAGGACTCGTCATCGCTCTACCATACGTGCTTTACCAAATCATCATGTTTGTGGCCCCCGGCCTCACTACACCCGAGCGGCGATACTTGTACATACTGTTGCCAGTATCAGCTCTGGCTTTCTTTGCCGGTGCGGTCTTCGGACACCAAATACTGTTCCCTCCGGCGGTTCACTTCCTACTCACCTTTGGGACAGACGTCGCAACTCCCCTGATCCGAATCGGAAACTACACTAACCTAATGCTGACGCTCCTGCTGTGGATGGGCATCGTATTCGAGACTCCCATCATTGCATTCTTCCTAGCACGCATAGGCGTAGTGACCGGTAGTTGGCTAGCAAGACAACGCCGATACGCCCTAGTAATAGCTTTCGTCCTCGGGGCGATCATAACCCCTACTTTTGATCCGATAAACCAGTCACTTGTGGCTGGTCCGATAATTGTTATGTACGAACTTGGGATATGGCTTGCAAAGCTAGGTGGCCGTGGCCGAAACAAGCAATCAGTAATCTCAGCCGATGAGGGCTAGATCAAACGCGGTCTATCCCTATTCTCGAATCCTGCCCCAGCGCATTATCGGCCAATAACGGAAGACTACTACCCCGACGACATTATCGATATTTAGTGGGCCAAACTCCCGACTATCAGTGCTATGGGCACGGTTATCTCCCATTACGAATAGTTCGTCACATCCCAAGTTCCAAGACGCTCCGGCAAGACCAATCACCGCTGGGAAACTGTTGAGGTGCTGCTCAAGGAGGTGTTGATCATTAATCCAAATAGACCCTTCCTTGAACTCCACAGATTCGCCCGGCACTCCTACAACTCGCTTGAGTAATTTCCGATCAGGTTTGCCTGGCTCTCGTACTACAACAACAGTGTTCCTGACTATAGAAGACAACCGTGGATACACTACCAAGCGCTCACCTTCCACGAAGCTGGGCTCCATACTCATACCACGAACTATGAATGACTCCGGTGCACTCAGCCTTCGGGGGGAAAACATTAATCCATTGTAGTCGGGATCCGGGATCTATTGCAGCACTCGTTCTCTCTTGGTACCCTTCAGACCGTACCTAATGACATGGAGGAAATATAGTTATGTTCAAAATCATTAACCGGTTCTTAAACTCTGAAGAAGTGTTTGCTCATTGTGACATCCCGTGCGGTATCTACGATCCAGTCTCTGCAAAGATTGCGGCCCAGACGGTGCTGAAGATGACAATACGTATCGAAGCTCAAGCAGGAAGCTCAGATGCAGCATCAGCTAACTCCTTTTCACGCTACGTGACTGTGAAAGAGGAACATGCCACGTTATGTAAGAACGAGATCGACATACTATGGCACGATTACTTCAAGCCTGAACACGTGGAGCAGTACCCTGACCTCCATGAAAAAGTCTGGAACGCGACAAAGCTTGCTTCCTCATGCAAGCAAAATGTCGACTCTGGAGCAGCGCAAAGTCTCGTAGATGCTGTAGATGAGATAGCTTCAATCTTCTGGGCCACCAAGGGTGTTGAATACAGTGACCCGAACGCCGCTGTGCGTTTTGGGACCTAATAAATAAGACACATTGACGAAGAAGGGGCATGTGGGCAAATCACATGCCCCTTCTTCGTTATGGTAAAGCACACACCGTTAGGAGATAGTCTGACTTTTGTGCAAACCAGAAGACAGCGAGAGTAATCTTGGTAACAGTATGTGTGCACGTCCGCCACTTGAAGGAATCCGAATACTCGCTTTTGAGCAATACGGTGCAGGCCCATGGGGCACGGTCCATCTCGGAGATCTTGGGGCGGAAATAGTTAAGGTAGAAGACCCTGAATCCGGTGGTGATATCGCTAGATATGTTCCCCCCTACACCTCCAAACAAGATAGCGTGTATTTCCAGAGCTTCAACAGGAATAAAAAGAGCATCACGCTGAATCTTCGTCATCCCGACTCAAACAATGTTCTTCGTAGAGTGGTAGCTGGAAGTGACGCTGTGTTCAATAATCTTCGGGGTGACCTGCCATCAAAGCTGGGGCTTGATTACCAATCGCTTGGACAGGTAAACCCATCAATTGTGTGTTGCTCTCTGTCGGCATTTGGTCGACACGGAGATCGAGCTACAGAGCCAGGATATGACTATGTTATTCAAGGTTACGCGGGCTGGATGAGCCTTACAGGAGAACCAGAATCGGCTCCACAGCGGACCGGTCTTTCCTTAGTCGACTACACAGGTGGAGCGATGGCTGTCCTTGGCATGGTTAGCGCCATCTTACGGGCGCGTGAAACCGGAAAGGGCTGCGATGTCGATGTATCACTGTTTGACAGCGCACTCGCACACCTGGGATACGTAGGTGCTTGGCACCTCTCACGGGACTTCGAACCTCGCCGGTGGGCGGATTCTTCACATCCATCACAGGTACCATCTCAAATCTTGCCTACGAAAGACGGCCTTATAGTTGTAATGTGCGCCAAGGAAAAATTTTATGTGAACCTAGTCACTATCATGGGATCACCTAATCTTGCATCGGATCCTCGATTTGCAACGTTCGTCCAGCGTATGGAAAACCGCGAAGAGTTAGCCACGCTACTAAAAGAACTTTCCAGTAAGAAAACCACGGCTGAGTGGCTGGACCTTTTACGAGGACAGGTTCCTTGTGGACCGGTAAATTCTGTGCCTCAAGCTCTATCTGACCCACAGGTTGCGGAAGACGAAATGGTTATCGAGATGGACCATCCTGACCTTGGGACAGTCCGACAACTATCCAGTCCGATCAAAATTAGTGATAGCCGGCCATCGCATCGACTTGCGCCACAACTTGGTGCTCACACAAACGAGATTCTCCGGGAATATGCTCGCGCCACCGATGCTGAGATCACAACATGGCGGCGTGACGGCATCATATAAGGAGGCATAACTAATGAGTGTTCGAGGAGTATGGCGACCAGACAAAGACGAGGTAGTCGCGCATAACGGTGTTGTAACTGCAATGCATCCCTTAGCTGCACAAGCAGGACTAGAAATGCTGAAGCAAGGAGGCAATGCGGTTGACGCTGCCGTAGCAACCGGTTTTGCAATCTCCGTGGTTGAGCCGCATAACACGAGCATAGCAGGCGTTGGTTTAATGCTTATACACTTGGAAACTGGCGTGGGAGAATTCCCCCCAGGGACTGATCTTTCTATCGAGTTTGGCCCACGGGCTCCAAGTGTTGCACACCCAGAAATGTACGATATAACTGGCCCTGGTACGGGAATCTCAACCTACGAGGTCGAAGGAAACGAGAATGTAGAAGGATACCGTTCGATCGCAGTGCCAGGAACAGCCGCCGGACTATGCGTTGCCCACGAACTTCTAGGAACGCTCCCTTTGGAACAGGTTCTTGAACCAGCTATCCACCTCGCTCAAGAAGGGTTCGATGTCTACTGGCTACTATCTCTAATGATCGGTAGTTCGATGGTAGGCTTGCAACGATATCAGGGTAGCCGGGAAATATTTGTCCCAAACGGAGTACCACCTGATTACACCCCTGACCCTAGTTCACCAAACACAGACTCTCATCGACTCGTCCAAAGTGACCTGGCAGACGTTCTCAAGAGGATTGCCAAGTTGGGGCGAGCGGGGATGTATAAAGGTGAAGTAGCGAACGCAGTCGCTGAAGATATGCAACGACACGGCGGACTTATTACTACTGCTGACCTGGAGAAGTACGAGCCGGCAGTTAAGGTTCCTTTGAAAACTGGGTACAGGGATTTTCAGGTGCTCTCACCGACTGCCCCATGTGGCTCATGGACGGCGCTTCAAACACTTAACATCCTCGAAAATACTAACCTCCACTCTATGAAGCATGGGTCCGTCGAGCATATGCACACATTCATTGAGGGGGCCCGACATGCTTTCGCAGACCGCTTCCGGTACATGGGTGATCCCGATTTTGAACAGGTCCCTCTCAAAGGTTTACTATCAAAGGGTTATGCCAAGCTAATCGCTGAACAAATAGACGCGGAAGAAGCTCAAATAGAAAAATTGTCCTCTGAGCCTCCTTGGACATATTTTTCTAGCAATACTATCCACGATCCGTGGCCTTTCGACGGGCGATCAAATCCAATGTCCCCCACTATAGAATCAACTTCTAACCTTAGCGACTGCACCACCCATCTTGGTACTGCTGATAAGAACGGTAATATAGTTTCTTGCACGCAAACAGCTGTCAGCATTTTTGGGTCACGGGTTGTAACACCTGGCTTGGGATTCGTTTGGAACAACGGTATGGTTTGGTTTAACGCAAAACCAGGAGCCGCTAACTCGATCTCTCCATGGAAACGCCCATTGGTAAACATGGCGCCCCTGCTAGTCACCAGGGAAGGCAAGCCCTACCTTAGTGTGGGATCTCCAGGCGGAAGGCAGGTAATAAACGCCAACATCAACGTCACGTTGAACGTCCTCGAGTTTGGGATGGGCCCACAAGAAGCCATAACTTCACCTCGGGTCGATGCCGCTGGGACCCATTCTCTCGTGGATTCACGTATAGAAGCCAGTACGGTCACTGCGCTCCGAAATATGGGACACCGTGTTGAGATAGTCGACGATATAGAGGCATGGTATAGGTTTGCACGACCATCAGCTATTTTAGTGGATGATGTAGCGGGCACCCTACGTGCGGGGACTCACATTTTACAAACTGCTGAAGCTGTCGGTTTTTGATCAACAACCAGAGTATTACATCCCCGTTTATTTAGAGGGACAGCCCTTCGATCTTAAGCTTCGCCAAGACCCCGTACTAATTAAATGGGATCGGGATGCCGTCATCGTGCCAGGGGAAAGCATAACTAGGGCTATTTACATACCGGTTGAGGCCGGCATCTATGTGTATAGAACTTGATGGCGGTAGAGTAACCTCGAAATACTTTGAATTAACAGGTTGCGTTTCACTCTCTGTTTTTACTGTTGTGAATTCGTGCTCC
Source organism: SAR202 cluster bacterium (assembly GCA_022448725.1). Taxonomy (GTDB): domain Bacteria; phylum Chloroflexota; class Dehalococcoidia; order Lucifugimonadales; family VXLM01; genus VXLM01. The sequence continues at coordinate 22,751 of JAKUTR010000016.1, forward strand.
CCGAATGCTCCCGCCTGAACTATCAGATTCCTAGTCTGATTACGGTTGAGATTTACTAACTGTATCCCGACGCCATCCGATGTCAACTTATCTACAAGTGCTCCTACGTCCTGCGGTACCCCTGGCCTACAAAGATCTTTATCGTAGTAACGAACAGTCGCTCTCAGAAGACCTCCATGATAAACGGAGTGCGGCGCACCTAACATTGTCTGGGTTAACACTTTCGTGTAGACCGGGTTCGGGGGCTCTTCGTTATCTTTAATTAATTGAGCAACGCTCCGGTCATCAGAAGCAAGCCTTTCGTAAGCGGCGACTGCCTGCCCGTACTGAGCAGCGAGCGCTTTATACGGCCAATCAGGATTCTTACCATCATAATATTGGAACCGGCTGTACTCCGTCTCCCAATCCGCTCGGCGATCACCGTGGAATGTTACTTCATTCCAGTCCCTCTCTTTATCTCCCTCCCGCAACCTTACAATAATATCGTAGTCTTCTTTCGACATTGACATGTGGTACACGTGGACAGGTTCATATACACGTAACGGCCGTGGTCCAAGCATTACAGGATCGTCCATATCTCCAGCCCAGCCATCTGGCGTGTAGCGAACTGGAACGAGTAAATGCCCGTCTTCTCTAGTGAACGAGTTCTCCAACAGGGCCTTGATTTGAGACCGCATTAGCTCTGTATAACCAAGATCACCACTAAGCAGAACGGCACACTCTGTAGCAACCATCACAGAGTGGAATAGGCGCGTGTATCCATAGCTACTATTCCATCCATACAGACCGCCGTACCATACACCGTTCCGATTTTCACCAACCTTACCTGTTGGCCCAACGTTGTCGGGAATAATCCCACCGTTTTGACGTGAACGATCCATCCAGGCATCGACGTAGTCCAACACCCATTTTTTATACTTTTCATCTCCCGTGTAGAGATAGGCATTGGTTACAAGACCAGTGGCTGATAGATTAGCTGCTAAGTCAGCGTTCAATACAATGTCATTGAAAAGTCCAACAACCTCCGCAGCCTTCTCTGAATCATCCCACCAACCAAACTGTAGGTCTTCAACTATTGGATAGAGACTAGATCTTGAACCCATACGCCTGGGCTTCCAATCGGGGTTATTTAGTGATACACCACCATGAAGATAATCCATCGCTTCGTTAAGAGTGGCACGATGATAAGGCCCCTGACTGCTATTAATGGGCGACCGGATTATCTTGTGTACAGGATCCCAATTCGGAGCCTCGGAATCTTCACCTATGTACATACCGGCAAACCGCTGTGCACGCCGGGCATTCTCATAGATTGTAGGGTCAGCAACACCAAAGTCGTAGAACGCCATATTACCTTCACCCATGTGATGCCATTCGGCATCACCAGGGTGGGCAAGACTGAAATATTCATTGTGTATACTATGCCGGAGAGTCTTCGCTGTAGTCCCATGGAAGTATTCAAGGCTGTTCGCACGGTTCCCATCGCGATCATCAAAGAGCCGTGTTGTAGCGTTCCAGTGCTTCAGGGCAAGGTCAACCAAACTGGGATCCCCACCCAGTGCATACAGCAGGCACCAGTTGTATGACCTCTCATAATAATCGTCCATGTCATCAGACCAGTACCACGCGCCAGCGCGGTCCGCATACTTCCGACTCATGACCGGAGCGGCCTTTTCCATCAATGCGATAAGTTTCCGTTGCAAAAGAGCCCACGCAGGAGGAGCTGACACCTCAGTTCCTTCGATACGAACCATTCCAGGAATCGTTCTTTTCTTTGCTCCCATCAGTGAACTCCTTCCATCTATTGATGATGTCGTTTACTACTCCAACAATGGTCAATTCTATTGCAACCATGCCGCATTTGGGTAATTGTAGCTACCTTAAGTGACCGCCAATGGTCAGGGTGTAGCAATTCGAGTGCAATATTTATGACTGATCGATCTCTGTTGGGTAGTCACACATATTGCAAGAACCTGCTCAGGTGCAGGGCCAGGCAAAAAAAAGCAAGAGAAACAGTGGTCGGGGTGACTGGACTTGAACCAGCGACCTCGTCGTCCCGAACGACGCGCGCTACCAACTGCGCCACACCCCGACGTGCCCAATTGTAGCCGCCTACGATACTCGGTTACAAGGGCTCCTCACTCCAGCCAACACTACGGCGTAACTTCGTGAATTTTGAAGTAACTGCCTTCGTTTCCGCCCTCAACATCCCCGCTTGAGTGACCTTTGAGAAGATCTTCGATCCAGGTTGTCAACTGTGGCCCATCAATCGATCCAACCCAACGCCTCGCAACGATGCCTTCCGGATCAACAAAGAAGGTAACTGGCATACCTACTACACCATAATCAATTGTTATGTGACCATTCCTATCGGGCCCATTTGGATACGTTATGCTAAATTTATCGATGAATTCACGGGCACCCTCATCATAATCTTGAATGTTAGCGCCGACGAACAAAACTCCTTGTTCCTTGTACTGACGCCAAGCCTGCTCAAAAATAGGAGCCTCCTCCCGACACGGGGGACACGTTGAGGACCAAAAGTTTAGGACAATGACATTGCCGCGCCTCTCCGACAACTTGAGACTCCCACCATCAAACAGCGGCAGATCAAAGTCTGGAGCTACCTTCCCCACACGAGTGGCACCACTCTCGCCCGTGATCGAAGACTTGTTTAACAGACCCCAAGCCAGTAGGGAAATCACACTAAGTATGATAGCTGCAAATATACTAACTACTACAAATCGTGAAACAGAACGCTCCATTGTTTAACACAACTGACCTGAATCTAGTATTTACCCTTGAGGACCCTGAGTAGTGGAAATCTGATCGACGCGAACGAGTGCCGCGGTTACTAACAACCTCTCGTTGTAGACGAGTTCTGGCCAACAGGAAACCAGTGTAATGTCGTTCTGACTGGAATCTGTAATCATGAGATCGTCCTTTCGAACAACTTCCGTGCGATACACTTGATAAACGAACCGAGATCCTTCCGCATCAAGTAATATCTGAAAGTTCTCCCCTTTTTTAAATCTTTCTGCAAGTTCTGGTAGACGACGGAAAACGCTACCTTCACCTCCGATAGGGCTCTGGAGGTGCCCAAAGTACCAACCTCGGCTACCTGAACCTGGTACAGCCGTAGTCGGTATATGCCCGACCACGTGCTTCGGGGTTTCCCAAGAACGACTGTCCTTTGTTTCCTCAACCGCTAAATCATTAACCTGGGAGTTGACATGGATGCGTGGAATAAGCATTCTAGTAGCAGGAGCAGTACCCGTTGATATCCAATCACCTAGATTCACTGAGGGGTGAGAGGCATCTTTAACCAGGTGGTCACTGACCTGATATCCAAATCCTTTTGCCTCGAATGGCTGTTGCGCACCTTGATCAAAATCACTCTCTTCCATCTCCCTATAAGGACTAATACCAATCTCACTTGCTCTTAGAGCTAAGCCAGCATCGATATTTAGGGTGGCAGGAGGTCGTATTTGAGACGCATCCAACTCCGGTTCAACGTCGCTTTGTGGCAGCGCGTTTGAGAAACCAAGGCTAACTTCTTTAATCTCCGTTGATACTAGGTTCTTACCTGTTATCGAATTGCTAATCTGAGGCGGCTCTACGCTTGGAGTACTTAGGCTCGGGCCCTGAGGTACCACGCTCAATTGATTAACATCACCATCCTTTATTTCCGCATCACTATTAGACGATCCATTTGGAAGTAAAGTCTCGGAGGTAATTCGAACGCCGTCATCAGCATCTTTACTAGACTTATTCGAAGTGGCCAAAGTGCCTTGGCTGCTTAATACGCTACCATTCGACTTGAACTCCGTGGCCACCGGATGTCCAACAGCAGTACTCGGAATTGGGATCCTATCCATTTCAGCAACCTGAGCTGATGGCCGTGCAACCTCATGAATTAGTTGATCTCGGCCATTCACTTGAAGTTTGCCATAGACGTAGTAGGCGCAAACAACAATAAGCAATAAAACGCCAATAGCGAACATGCCGGATCCAACCCGTCGCGGGAAGCTAACTAATCTTGGTCCAGGCAATATCTCTAGCATATCGAGGCCAGAACTTTAGATTTGATCTTCATATTATCCCTGCGATCACTCGGGTACATTATACGTTCCTAAAATAACCATGTTCGAAAACCTGTCACCCTTACGATAAACTCTCGATTAGTCTCACAGGGAAAACACTAAACTCATGACCGCAGCTAAGCGTATTATTTTAAACGATGATGGATGGATTTTAAGCGCTATCACGACACCGCTGGATGCAAAGACTATAAAAGAGCGGATGATCGACACATATACGGACTCAAACCTCCATACTTTGTCATGGTGTGTTGGAGACTCCTCACAAAGTAGCTATGAGTCCGATGAAGTACTAGCCGAGATCAAGGAAATTTCCCCGCGTTGGCTTAACCAAAATCGCAAGATGGTGAATATAAAGCGACTTGTTGATGAGGGTGACGGTCCTCTTACAACTATTACTCGGCTAGGACATCAAGCTGGCCTTAGAGTGCTCCCGTCCTTAAGAATGAACTCTCATTACGATCCGTCGCTTAATTCACGTGGTGTCGCCCCCATTCGCCGTGACCACCCTGAGTACCTGATTGGTTACCCAGAGACGGAGTTCATCACAAACACCTTGCACTGGGGTGTCCGCACCGGACTAAACTACGCTCGACCCGAGGTCAGAAAACATGTGGCGTCCCTAATTATCGATCTATTCGAAAGCTTCGATACGGACGGAGTAGAACTGGACTTCATGCGTCATCCCACGTTCTTCAAAATTGAAGAGGCCTATTCCAGCCGTCATCTAATGACGGATATGATGCGATATGTTCGACAGCGCATGAACGAGGTGAAAGCTGCGAGCAATAGAGACCTTGAGTTACTAGTTCGTGTACCGCCAGCCTTTGCAGACTCGGAACGCATTGGTCTCGACGTAGAAACCTGGATCAGAGAATCAATCGTAGATACAGTAGCAGTTGGTGGAGGCTTCATTCCACTCCATTCGTCTATCAGAGAGTTCGTTGAAACCGCGAAAGGGACCGACGTTCAGATTCTAGGTAGTCTGGAGTCCCTGCGTCTAGCAGTAGACGACGAATCAAACTATGCAAACGCAGCACGAGCTTACGCTGAAGGTGCTAGTGGGCTTTACATGTTCAATTACTGGCATAAGTCAGCTGATTGGAAACGCCGGGTACTGAACACGCTTGCCGATTCCAAATCACTGGCCTCTACCAAAAAACGCTATCAACTTGAGTTTAACGAGCGTTTGGCTCCCAACGACTTGCATTCGTACTCCTTCCGACATGCAATACCTTGGGTCCAATTACCAGTTTTACTCGGCGACTCACTCACTAATAAGGGTGCTGTAATCAAACTTGCTTTAGCTGACGAGGGAGAAGAAGAGACCCGATTCACCCTAAAGTTAAGTTTTGAAAACTTAACCCCAGAGGACGAGATCGAGGTCGTGATCAATGCGATACCACTTCCGTCAGTGGACCAACAAAGGACATTCGGTAAGTGGCAACGCGACGAATGGACGGAATTCCCCAAACGCGTCGCAACGTCTGAGTATGAGGGCGGTGTCATTCAATACAGCTTAAATCAACCGCCACTAAAGCAAGGCACAAATCTCATTGAACTAATAACCATTGCCCGTACCGTCATGCAAAACAAATCTCTAATCTTGCGGGACGTCGAGTTGGCCGTCGAACACTAATCGATTGAGACAGTCTTGCCAATCCTTGCCGATTTGAGCGCCGCTTCAATAATCTCCATGACGTGAACCATAGCTTCAATAGGGGCAATAGCGGGTTTACCTGTTCGTGATGCTTCTAAAAATTGTCTCATGAACTCTTCGCCCACGACTCCACCATATGCAGGTGATTCAGGTAACTCAAACGTCTCGTGGCGCAGACCAGCAGATCTCCAACCGGGCGCAACGCTCATCAGAGAGTACCCCTCTGTCTCTGATAGGGGCATGCGGACGTATCCTTCCGTCCCTCGTAGTGCTAGAAAGGAGTCATAAGCCGCACCAGCATACCCTTTCTCACTTCCAACAAGATGATATCCTGCATGCAGACTCGCAATAACACCGCTGCTAAACCTCATAGCAACGACTGCAGTGTCCTCCACCGTAATCGTCTCTGGATTCTGCTGCCCCACCATCGCTGTTACATCCACCACTCTATCATCGAGAAGGTAGCATAATGCATCAAGTTGATGGCAGCCCAGCCAAGAGAGAATTCCGCTACCAGCTGTCTCCTGGTTGAATAGCCAATGGTTAGGATCCCGATACCGAACTTGCGAGGTAACCACACGGGCCTCAGCTGTCATTACCCGTCCCAAAGCACCTGCTTTTTTTGCTCTTACAATCTCCTCAACCATTGGTTGCCCTCTCCACTGCAAAAATGTCCCAACAGTCAGTCTTTTAGTGTCGGCATTCTTGGAGATCCCTCGTAATATCTCCGCTGACAAGGCTCCAGGTTTCTCGAACAGTACGGGGAGACCAACATCCATCGCCGCCGCCATTACACCGGAACATTGATCGTTACGAGTTGCAACAATGAGCGCATCAAGCTCATCACGCAGTAGCAGTTTAGACAAATCGGTTGTAATAGTTTCCACCTTACTTGAGGACCCAACCAATGGGCCCGAGTCCTCACCATCAAGGACACACAGATGAACCCTCTCGATCTCTGGCAACTGCTCAATGGTCCGAAGGTGCATCGCAGAGTGAGGATTATATGAGGAGACAAAACCAAGGGTGTATTTCATGCCCTTCACCTTCATTTTTTGTGACAAGTAGAGTAGCACTTTACCGGGAGTGGGTGGAGTAGTTAGAATCAGCCCTATCAACTCCAAGGAGAACCGTCATGAAGGCAGCCGTCCTGTATAAAGCCCAAACTCCTCTGGTGATGGAAGAATTGGACATTCCAGAACCTGGACCGAGTCAGGTAATGGTTAAGATGATGGCTAGCGGTGTATGTCACTCCGACTGGCACGTTGTCAAAGGAGAGTGGACCCACTTACCGCTTCCGATCATCCTTGGACACGAGGGAGCCGCAATCGTAGAAGCTGTCGGACCAGGCGTTACAAACGTAGTCCCCGGGGACCATGTGATCCTTTCGTGGCGTTCACAATGTGGATACTGCGAAATGTGCCAGGTCGGCTGGCCAGCTTTATGCACTAATATTCAGTATCCGAAAGAGCGTCCAACGCTCCGTGGTTCAGGCACTCAGATTAACCAAATGGTAGGAATAGGCAGCTTTGGTAGCTACCAGATCGCCCATGAATCTGCTGCTGTTCCTATCGATAAAGATATCCCTTTCCCACAGGCTGCTTTAGTCGGATGTGGCGTTACAACGGGGGTTGGAGCAGCAATCAATACAGCTAAGGTGCAACCAGGAACCACAGCTGCAATCTTTGGAGCTGGCGGTGTTGGCCTAAACGTCATCCAGGGCTGCGCCATTGCTGGGGCGACTACCATCATTGCAGTTGATCTTCTCGACTTCAAACTAGACCTTGCGAAGGAGTTTGGAGCTACCCACACTGTAAATGCATCGCAAGATGACCCGGTTGCAAAAATTAAGGAACTAACCGGTGGACATGGAACACATTACGCCTTTGAAGCGATAGGCCTAGTCGAACAACCTTTCATCCAAAGTATCCAGTGCACACGACCCCGGGGCATTAGCGTCTGGGTTGGGCACGCACCACATGGGACTCCAGTTACCATCGACGCTCGTGACCTCATGCTTGAGAAAACTGTCATCGGATCGATGTATGGCAGCAGCCAACCAATGGTAACCTTCCCACGTCTCCTAGACCTTTACAAATCAGGCAAGCTTAAACTAGACGAACTCATCTCTAGAACTTATCCAGTGGAACAGATAAACGAGGCATTCGACGCTCTAGGCAATGGCGAGGTGGCTCGTAGCACACTCTCATTTGAATAAGGCTGTTATTGGATCACCTTTCGTTCACGTAAAGCGCTGATGTCATTCGCAGAGTACCCGTAATCAGCCAATACCTCGTCTGTATGTTGACCTAACAAGGGCGGAGGACGCTTTAAAGTTGTCGGAGTTTCAGTAAATTTCAATGGGGACCCCACATTCTTAATCGTTCCTAGTGTTGGGTGCTCCAGTTCGACTAGCATATCGCGTGCAAGCACTTGTGGATCAGCATAAACTTGGGCCATGTCATTGATTGGCCCACATGGCACACCTGCATCTTGTAGAGTCTGGAGCCAGTGTGCAGAAGTTTGCGTCTCAAAGGTAGCCTCCAGAATCTGTACTAAGTCTGTCCTATGGGACATACGTCCTTGATTGTTTAAGAAGCGTTGGTCCTCTAATAAATCAGTCCGCTCTATAGCGCGGCAAATACGTTCCCAATTAGCCTGATTAGCACCTCCAATCGTGATATGCCCATCACCGGTTCGTACGGCCTGATAAGGCGCAGACACTTGGTGCGCTGAGCCATTAGGCCCCGGTGATACACCCGATCCAAAAAGTATTGCTGATTCCCACAACGTTAGAGCAACTCCCGCTTCCATCAATGATGTGTCGACGTGTTGGCCTTCTCCTGTCTTCAGACGGTGCGTGTACGCTCCAAGAATTCCAAAAGCAGCAAACATACCAGCAGTTACATCGGTGATCGGAATACTACTTTTCACTGGAGGCTGGTCAGGATGACCCGTCACACTCATTATGCCAGCAGCACCCTGGGCCATGAGGTCAAATCCGGGTCTATCTTTATCTGGTCCGGTGCGGCCATACCCACTGATCGTAGCGTAAATAAGTTGTGGATTAACGGTATGGAGATCATCATAACCGAGCCCGATTGCGTCGAGTCGTCCGGGACGTAGGTTCTGAACGAGGACATCAGAATCACGGGCCATCTGACGAACAATCTCAACGCCTTCATCCATCTTGAGATCAATCACGACACTGCGTTTGTTACGACTAATATTCAAGAACGTAGCCGATTCATCTGCAATAAAAGGTGGCCCTGCTCGCCGAATATCATCTCCCCCATCTGGTTTCTCAATTTTGATCACATCTGCGCCCATATCACCTAGCATCATGGTGCAGTACGGGCCAGCCATAATCTGAGTGATGTCAATAACCTTGAACCCTTTCAACGGCGGGTGTTGAGACATCGTTTACCAGCCTCTAAAAAGAGGATCCCTGTGTTGTCCGAAGGCTTGACGACCTTCTTGGAAGTCCTGACTGTCAAAGTTCATAAAGGGCAGCTGATATTCTTCATCTGTTAAGTGAGAAAGGCCGGGGTTTCCGAGAACAGTCTGGAGTATCTGTTTATGGCGACTCTGGGATAATGGGGCTAGCGGTACCATCCCCGTTGATAGTTTTTCAACGTGAGAGTCAATCTCCTCCATTGATTTAACTTCGTTGACTAGTCCGATCCTTAGCGCAAACTCTGCACTCAATTGTCGCCCCGTCATAAGAATATAGTTTGCATACCCGGGCCCTACTAATTGCACAAGCCTACGCATCTCTTTATACCCAACGAGGATGCCAAGTTTAGCAACGGGTATCGCAAACCGGGCATTGTCTGCTGCAATGCGGATGTCAGTCGCCATCGAGAGTTCACATCCCCCACCAATACAATATCCCTTGATCTTGGATATCGTTGGCTTAGGAATTGCTTCAATTGCGTCTAAAGCTCCTTCGAATACCTGAGCGTATCGCTCAGCACTCTCAGAATCGTAGCGGTTCTCACTAAAGTCCTTGATGTCTGCCCCAGCAGAGAACACGTCGACAGAACCAGTGAAAATAATTACCTTCACCTCATCCTTGCCTGATAGTTCCTCTGCTATGTGGCTAAGATTTAACCAACCGTTATGGTCAATGGCATTCCGTTTTGAAGGACGGTTAAAGGTGACAGTTGCAACACCGCTTTTAGTCTCGACCAATATGTCTTTGGTCACAGACTCCTCCTTAATACATGGGCAAATATGATAGCACTCCAATAATTATAGTGGAGATAAGACTGGACTCAGAGATCGTTGCGCGTTATCTTTGAAAGTCGCCGTCTTAAAATTCATCACGATAACTTCTAATCAAAAAATACAAAGCTTAATATTTCGGGGACACGAATGAACCAGAAACCAATAAGACTAAAAGATGAAATCTCTACTAGGAGAGTTGACCCGCTTGGTTGGCTAAAGTGGCTCCGGCGCAGGGGTTTTCAGTTTTGGGTGTACCTCGGTCTGGGTGCCATTTCATTTATAGCCGTGTTAGGGATGTTTATTCCAGTAGCTCGCAAACAAGGCCAACTAGACTTTCGGGGACCACCAGATATTGAAGTCAGTCTCTCAACTTCTGAGAAAACGGTGACTCCAAACTCACAATTCGACTATGTGATCGTTTATACCAACGTGGGCGGAAGCGAGGCAGGATCCGTAACTGTTGACGTTATCTTGCCGGACGAAGTCACATTCGTTAATGCGGTCCCTGGAAATCCTGCCTGCGCCCTTGGGAATAACCCGAAAGAGCGATACGCCATCCAGAAGATGAGTCCCGAAGAGTACCCACCAGGTGGGCTGATAAGGTGCCTGTTGGGCACAAGGCTTGCCGGACTAGACGGTCAGATAGTAGTAACTGTAAGACTAGGGGACTCCCCCAAAGGAACCCCTGTAACCGCAAATGTTTTGGGTTCTGTTTCTACTACTCGTGACTACAAGAAGTTAGAAGAAATGTTTGACAATAACAACGCAGAATGGACTGTATCTGTCCAATAGCTTTTAGTAGCCCCGCTTGTGTGTGTTCGCACAACAAATCAAGAGGACCTGCGTAATTCAGTCTTCATAGAGTAGTAACCAGTTCAAGTAGGTTGCGCATTCGTTTATTCAGCAACTGGTGTATAACTACAACTGACGCAATTCCGACAACAATAAAATCACCGCTAAAATCAGCCAATGATCAAGCTACTTTGCTCCCACGATTTGTATTATCCCTATAAGCCGTTTGCTGCCTAACGTTTGACACTCTCAAACTATCGACAATAGAATTCATGCGACTTTAGAAGGACACGGATCGCATGGTAAAGCGATAAACGTGAAACAATTCATCCCTCCATTTAGAGCCCAACGCCGCTTTGGTATTCCCCACGTGAAATGGGCACGAGCTCTATCTACAAAGATCCATCGGCCCCTCCCATCAGTTACCTCACCATATTTCCCAGTGGCCTTATTAGGGATTGTGATTTTAGTGTCAACACTATTACTACTAATGCCCTTCTCCAACACAAGTGGTGGATTTACCCCTCCATTGAGCGCCATCTTCGCAGCCACATCTGCCGCCACTTTGACTGGCCTCGATACCCAAGAAGCCATAGGCTTCTGGACTAAGCCAGGGGAGTTAATCTTAATTGCGGTTATGGGTATTGCTGGTATCGGTTCCATGACGTTTGCGTGCTTTTTTATCTCGCGCATGGGGCACGTTAGCAACCTAACTACCCTAACGGCTGGAAGCGCGCTACCCGCTAATCAAACTCAACTATTTAGGCAAATCTTTCTTAGAATCGTGACTTTCGCTTTAGTAGTCCAAGTTATTGGGTTCGTCGCATTGCTAGTCCGGCTATCCTTCGAATTCGAACCCCTCGACGCTAGCTGGTATGCACTCTACACCACTGTTTCTGGTTTCAACAATGGGGGATTTATATCTCTTACAAACAGCAACGAACTGGTACCACTGCTCTCGGATCTGCCACTTCTAGGTCTGATTACAGCACTGATACTCACAGGGGCATTGGGATGGTGGACGTTGTCAGATGTTTGGCACAGTCGTCGTTGGCGCAAGTTACAACTTAACTCTAAGCTCGTTTTAATCGCAACAGCGGCACTCGTCGTAATAGGATCTGCGGGGTATCTCTTAACAGAGTTCACCAATGGGGATACCATCGCCTATCTTCCTATAGAACAAAAAATCATGGTCTCAATCTTTGAAGCAACCAGCAGTCGAACGGCCGGGCTAACATCTGTTGGTTTTGAAGATGCAAGGCAAGGAACCCAGATTTTGTTCACTGCCCTGATGTTCATAGGTGGGGCCGCTGGATCAGTCGCTGGAGGGATTAAAGTCGGTACTCTAGCGATAATAATCATGGCTATTTTCACGACCATTCGCAGGAAGACCAAGCTGTCCCCTCTTGAACGTGAAATCCCAGATACTCTTGTCACGAAAGCCCTATCGATTGTGCTTACCGCTATAGCCTTCACAATCTGCACAACAATCCTTCTCTCAATAACGGAGGCATCGTCAGAATTAGAGTTCAGTGACATCATTTTTGAGAATGTCTCCGCAATCAGTACAGCTGGCTTGAGCACAGGCAACACAGCAGATTTTTCAAACCTAGGCCAAATAATCTTGATGGTTTCAATGGTCATCGGCAGGTTAGGTCTACTGATACTTGTAATGCGTCTGACCACCTATCGCCGGCCATACCTGTACCGCTCAGTAACGGAGCGGGTTACAATAGGTTAATGGGGTAGGTATAGGCCATTGAGTCTAACAAGCTATTTCTGAGGTAGAACCACCATGAATCAACAGGTAGTCGTAATCGGGCTGGGACGATTTGGATCAAGCGTTGCGAAAGCCTTGTACAACCTAGGTCACGAGGTGCTTGCCATCGATAAGAATGAAGATCGGGTTCAGAGCATGATGGGACAGGTCAGCTTCCCTGTCACTGGTGACGCATCGAATGAGGCCGTACTTCGTGAGCTTGGCGTTGATAAATACGATGCTGCTGTCGTCGCCGTCGGTACAGATATCGTAGCGAGCGTTCTATCGACCGTAGTTCTGAAAAATATGGACGTCCCTTATGTCGTAGCTAGAGCGGAAGACGACCTCCATGGCAACACTCTTGAGCGGATTGGAGCCGACAAAGTGGTCCACGCTGAGTCTGAAATGGGAGTAAGACTCGCCCACGGCTTGTTCAATCCAAACGTACAGGAGTACCTCGGACTAGCTCCTGAATATGGCCTTAGCCGAATACGCGCGCCTCAATCGTTCGACGGTAAAACTTTACGGGATCTCGGATTCTCTAGCCCGCGCGATAAATACGGCCTTGCTGCTATGGCAATACTTCACGGGCGTGAGGTCACTCTAAACCCCGATATTGATGAGTCCATCAAAGCTGGAGATGTATTAATTCTCGCCGGTAAGGACGAGCTACTTGACAAGCTCCCCTCTTAGATACTCATTGGACTACAAGTGAGAAGATCGAAGTCGTCCAAATCTAACCGCTTTGGGCTAGGGTCCGTGTTGGCACCAGTGGTGGGTAACGCAACTGATGTGGACACTGTGAACATGGCCTGCAAACTTGCAAATGATGCGAATGGCATCGTGCACATTATCTACGTTATAGAGGTCCCGCGTGAGCATCCCGTTGATACTGAACAACATGAATCGACTGCTCGAGGGGAGGAAATCCTCGATGAAATGGAAGCTCTTGCTAAGCTCTCTAAATGCACGGCCGAAGCTGAACTACTACAGGCCCGAAAGGCAGGCCTAGCAATCGTACATGAAGCTGTCGACAAACAAGTTGATGCAATAGTCTTAGGAACAACGTATAAACATTCTTATGGTGCCTTTACACTGGGCGAGACCATTCCTTACGTCCTACAACACGCTCCCTGCCGAGTCATAATCATGCGATTGGGTACGAACGGTAGAGAACAATGAGTATGTCGCAGATCACTCGGCCGTTGATGGGACCAAAGAATGCCATCATCATAGGCTGCAACATACTCAGTTCATCACTAGCATCATCCCTAGTAGAGCAAGGAGACAAAGTGTATGTGCTCGATCCAGACGACCATACGTTTGACTGGCTTGAGGAAGCAAAAGTGGAATCACAGCGTATCGTGCCTATCGTTGGAGACGGTAGCTCACGTAAGGATTTAGAACGTGCTAACGCCTCTGACACAGACCTTCTACTAGCGCTTTCCGAAGATGACATACATAACGCTTTAGTTGCCCAAATAGCTAAGCACACTTACCAAACACGTATCGTGGTTTGCCGGATTGATGACCGAAAGCTACATGAGATGTACACCGCAATCGGGGTACACGCAATAAACACGGCGGATATATCTAGCGAGTTGTTTTTGGGCACAGCAGGTAACTAGTATGCATACCATTGTCGTAGGAGGTGAGAAAATCGGGGTATCAATTGGCGAGTGGTTGGTGTCTGAGGGGCACGAAATTGCCGTCATAGACTTTGATAAAGATGCCTGCGTAAACATAGATGAAGCGTTAGGTTCTGTCTCTGTCTTCGGAGTACGTATGAACGTAAACGCCTTACAGAAGGCTGGTGCCGAACGGGCTGATGTGGTAATTGCAACTACCACTCGCGACGACGTTAACTTAGCAGCATGTCAAATTGCGAAGCAGATGTACCAAGTTCCTCGAACAATTTCGATTGTCAATGACCAAGACAACGCCGACTTGTTTGACTCTCTAGGAATCGACCTTATCGTTAATTTAACAAACTTGCTTACTAGCCAAATACAAGAAGGGATCACATCTAACCTGGTTACCCAACTGATGCCAATATCTGGGACAGGAAACGAAAAATCTTTACTAACACTACGGGTTCCGCGTGAATACAGTAACTCGGCGTTGCCTTTGAAATCACTACCTATATCTGAAGGGGCTGCCGTCACACTAGTTATCAGGCGAGATGGAACCGTTTCATTCCCTGATGAAACGATCATGCTTCAAGCTGGAGATGAGGTACTCTTGATAGGATCGGATGTTGTTGAGAGGGAGCTGAGGGACTTCGTCGCCCGCGGCCCTACTATAATCTAACGTTGTTCCAGTTATTCTCAGTGCCGGGATCTCTACCGATCATAAACACTCTCAAGCGAACCGCCGACCGACTAGACTGTGTCCGAAGCCTTTTCGGAAACGTCGCCGCCTCTCACATAGGTGATTCGGTCCTCTGAGGGCTCTATACGTTCAAGAAGCGCATCCATGGCAGTATTTACCTGATCGCGCACACTCTCCATGGTTGGAGCGATATTTGCATTGATCTGTGCTGCGATTTCCTCTGCCCGGCTACGCAGCAATTCACTCTGTCCAACAAGGTCCGCACGAGTCTCTTCCCCAGGCTTCGGGGCAAGAAGCATACCTACGACACCACCCACAAGACCACCTAGCAGGAAACCAGACACGAACGAGAGACCACTATCATTCTCTGCCATTGTCATCCTCCATAGGTCAACATAACCGGTCTAGGGGGCACGCGAACCTCTTACAAGGGATGCGAGCATTTTCCCCACTGCGTAGACAAAGCCTGTTCCTGAATCCTTAGGCTCACTAAACCTATCAGAGATAGCACTCGCAACTTCCTGGGTACTAATAAGGGTGTTATCGATGGAGCGGAAGATACTCGACAATTTCCGGTATACGAAAAATCCTGCAACTAAAACAAAGAGAGCCGTCCCGATGACGACAAGGTCGCGAATCAATGCGACTATATCACGAGCACCAGAGGAGATATCGACGAAAAAATCCAGCACTTCGTCCGGTCCCCCTAAACGATCTAGAATAATCGTAGCATGGGCGTCGCGACGCCTGCAATCGATTGTCAAGAAGACTATGGCTGTATAAGAATCCTCACTGCCCCATCTGAATCCTTCCGCTGAGTCACGATGCTGTGGTCACCATCCTCTGCCCAAACAACGACATCGTATGTGCTGAGAACGTCAGGCATGATAACTTCTACAAATGACTCTGGATCTCCGAAGACCTGGTCGGTTAGTTCGGAAAGAATGCTAGCGCAAGTTTTCCCAGTTCCGTCTATCACAACCCATCCACCTACATGGTCTCCACTGTTCTTGTTCGTGCCGTTCGGAGTATTGGGGTGTGTACCGTCGTGCACATTAATCTCTCCAGACTGACGCATCTCCAACTGCTGCTTAAACTGCTCCACTGCCTCCCAATGCACCCCATCACTGCGGTCACCCTTTGAACAAACTGCGCCCCTAACACCCACTATATCGGGGTTTATTCGAGCGAGTTCGTCTAGGTTGTCAAGCTTGAGATGACCAGACAGTGCAGTACTCATCCCCATCTTCTTGCTTTCGAAAACCATTCCCTTTAATTCGGGCTCAGGGATAAAGTCAAAGAGGTTACGCCCGTCTTTGGTAAGAGTATCGATTAACCAGCCATCGCACTCAGTCTCCTGAGCCAGTTTCACCATTAGTCTTGGTTCAAGACCTTCGTAGAGTATGTTGTCAGCAAATAATGAACCTATAAGTTTGGTATCCGTACCTGCCAGCGCTTCTTTAGAGGCATGAAGGATTTCCTTGGCTAATTCGTATTCATGATTCATAAAACCAACTTTGACAGATGTTGCTCCTATTTGTCCTGCAGCGTAAACCGCCATCGCTACCGTACCCACTTGGTTAGGGACAACCCCAAGTGTAACGCTGGCGTGATGCGGTTCCGGAATTGCCTCTCTTACTTGCCTGACAACCCACGGGCTTGCGGAGCCTACCAGTGCCTCTTGCAAATTCTTCACATCAACAATGTCCGCTCCCCCTTTCAGAGCCTGCAATGCTTCATCGAGGTTTTGGACACTAACCATTAAAATCATAGTCTGGTAACCTGCTCACTCAGCGGCTTCGCCCTGTACATACGCTAACTCCATCTTTAGTCGCTGTTTGTCTTCCACTGATAAGTCTTCAAGGGGAGACCGTACATGCCCGTGGGTCAACCCCATCAATTCTCCCCAATACTTACACATAGGTACTGGGAGTACGCCTCCGGCTCTCTTCACACTATACTGCCACCATTTGTCTGATAACATCTTTATTGGGCGTATATGCTCATCATAGTAAGCATCATCGATGTGACCGGCTGTCGCACGATCAATGAACTGAACATAGTGATTCGCCCCTGGTCTGTCAAAGCGCCAATCAGACGTATTCGCAAACATTACTTGTTGCTGGAAGCCTAACTCACGTCCTTTGAACAGAACCCACTCATCGGGTGCACTAACGATGACACGCTCACCGATCTCGCGGTGAGCATTTATAGTCAATTCCTGATCGAAACTCGCCTCCTTAACCCCCACGACGTTCGGAATCTCACACAGGTCGCGAAGACCTTCACTACTCATCACCAGACCAAATTGCGGAGAGTTGTAAAACATAATCGCCAAATTGGTGTGGTCAGCAAGCAAGCGAACAAACTCGATAACCTGACTCTCTTTCTTAGTAGCGAAATAAGGTGGCCCTACGACTAAAAGATCAAAACCCGTAGACTCTGCATGGGTGGCAAGGTGCAGGGTCTCTTTGGTAGAAGTATGGGTGACATGAGCTGCGGTTAACCAATTTCCTGATGCCTCATCTGAAACTACGTCGTAGATTTTAAGCCGCTCTTCTCGTGTGAGTGACCAAAACTCCCCCATACCCCAAGTGCAACCTGCTCCGGTAGTTCCAAGACTACGTATATGACGGATATTACTTCGAAGTCCCTCTTCGTCGACTTGGTCATCAATAGTAAATGGAGTCATTATCGTACTCCACTCCCCTCGTAGATGAGCCCAAGCCCACTCTTGTGCCTCAGGTTTTTTGTACGTCGCCATCCGAGCTCACGGAAAACGTCATATTCTAGTTTAATTTTATATAGGGCTGAAAACAGTGTCAAACAACTTTCACTTTCATATAAGTTACGTATTTACCGCATCATTGACTGACCTAGAGGGTACATGTAGGATACAGAGGAAAGACCTTTTAACTGGGTGTTCTACCTTTCAACAACCGTCCAACCCCTCCCCTTATCTAGGGGCACTATGAACTACCGTTAAGCCCTGTACCTATGAACTTGAAACTTGCTCCAAGTGACAGACTATCTTGACTGATCAGTTAACACTTAGCGTTGTAGATCAGTCGCCAATGCGGCAAGGTAGCAGCGCAGCAGAATCGCTAACTGAGACAGTAGCATTAGCGCAAGCTACAGAGAGCTTCGGATACAAACGATATTGGGTTGCTGAGCATCACAACTCGACATCGTTCACAGGTACCGCTCCAGAAATACTAATCGGCCAGATCGCTGCCAATACTAGTACGATTCGAGTGGGGAGTGGAGGTGTGATGCTTTCTCATTATTCTGCCTTGAAAGTAGCAGAACAATTTAGCATCCTAAACGCTTTTTACCCAGGCCGTATCGATTTGGGTGTGGGCCGTGCCCCAGGTAGTGATCAAAAGACCGCGTTCGCTCTTACGTACCCAAGACCGCCCGCTGACGTGAACCGCTTTCCTCAAATGATCTCAGACTTACTCGCGTTCCTTGAAGATGATCTCGAAGATGGACACCCTTTCAACGGCATCAAGGCACTTGCCGGACCGGTGCAGCCTGAGAGACCAGAAGTTTGGCTCCTTGGCTCAAGCGACTTCAGTGCACGGCTAGCGGCCCTTATGGGCCTACCGTTCGCGTTCGCTGACTTCTTCGGCACGACGGGAGAACATGGTCCCGCAGTGGCTCACCTATATCGCGAGCATTTCAAACCATCGAAGTACTTGGAGGAACCAAAGGTCAATGTGACCTTGCAGGTGTTATGTGCCCCCACATCTGAGGAAGCGGAATTTATCACCTCAAGCCGGAACCTAAGTAAAGCAGGTCAGCACCTCAATCTTGGGAATGGTCTACTATCGCCAGAAAAAGCTTCTGTTTACCCAGTCCCCGACACCGCACAACAATACATTGATAGTTTAAAACCAAACTATACAGACGGTAATCCCGATCAAGTGAAGCAGGGGATCATCGAGACAGCAGAACGCTATGGCACCAACGACGTCGGCATTGTAACCAACTGTTACTACTTCGAACATCGTGTCCGTTCCTACGAATTGTTAGCAGAGGCGTTTGGCATCATGCCAGAAAAGGTAGTGGGCACAGTAACGGCTAGTAAATAGAGCGACGACACCGTACCCTAAATCTAACTTTCCTAAGGGACACTCATGGACAAAAAAACGCTTGGAAGAACTGGGAAGCAAATAAGCTCAATAGCACTGGGCACGGGAACATTTGGCCGAGAAATCAACGAGGAAGACTCTTACCGCATAATGGACCACTGCCTCGACAAAGGGATCACCTTTTTCGATACGGCCGAAGCATATGGAGGCGGACAAGCACGGGAAAACAGGAAAAAGTCTCTTGGGGTTGATGACATCCGTGAAACAACAGGGGAAATGAGTTCATCAGAGCGGATGATTGGGAGTTGGATGAACGCAAGAGGCGTTCGAGATCAAATCACACTATGTACAAAAATTAGTGGTGGCCGCGGTAAACCAGAAGAAATTCAACGGGCGCTAGCTGCTAGTCTTGATCGCCTTCAAACAGATCATGTAGAAATCTACAAGATGCACTCTCCTGACCCTAATACTCCCATTGCCGAGACACTCGATGCGATGACTACGGAAAAAAGAAGTGGCCGGATCTCAGTGTGCATAGGCGGCGCCAACTATGACACTGCGCAGGTCCAAGAGGTTCTAGATGTTGCGAATGCAAAAGGGTACGACCGATTCGAAATTACCCAGCCAAACTACAATCTAGCCGTATCAGGGGCTCAGGATTCTCTATTCCCTCTCTGTCAAAAAGAGCAGATAGCAGTTACACCCTATAGTCCGCTGGGAGCTGGCTTTTTGACAGGAAAGTACACCACTGATAAAACGAATATACCACCTCGAACTCGCATGGATGTCGCCCCCTCCCACATAGACATCTATTTCAATGATCGTAGCTTCCGAATCATGGAAAAGCTTAAGGAAAAAGCTAGTGAACTTGACGTGCCAGTTGTACAACTGGCTATGGCATGGCCGATGACACACCCTACAGTTACGGCAGTTTTAGTAGGAGCACGGGAGATAAGACATATAGACAATGCGATCGCCGCCTACCAAATGGCTCTAGATCCTGACTTGCGTGCAGAAATGTCAGCTTGGAATTAATAGGACCTACTCTAATATCATGAGAGCCATTTTAACCTTGCTCTTAATAAGCTCATCCATCGCTCTTGTTAGCTGCGCAAGCAATAACGACGATGGATCTCCCACAGAGTTCGCCCCACGGACTCTATCGGTGCTCGTGGGAGGAGGAATGGGTACAAGTTCCCTAAACGAATACTTCCCCCGTGCTATCGAGATTCGCGCCGGCGACACGGTGCGTTGGCAGTTCAACGGGAACGCTGACGATCCACATACCGTGACATTCTCACCAAACCTAGACGCCGTAGTTGATATCGTGCCGAAGCCCAATGGTGGTCGCGATGAGTTCATTTTCGCAACGAGTCTTGCAGACCCTTCCAGGGGCAGAGGAGCACCAATCGAGTCATATAGACCTAGCGGATATTTCAATTCTGGGATCATGTTCGGATACCAACTCTCGGATGAGATACCACTAATCGAGGAATTCTCTCTGAGATTTCCAGAGCCCGGATCCTTCAATTACATCTGTGGGATTCACGAGTTCCATCGAGGCACCGTTATCGTCAAAGAGGCATCGGACCCAAATCTACCCAACCAAGTTGAGATAAGCCAAGCAGCTACTGAGCAAATGAAGTTTGGTTTGGGAATCACGAACGCCCTCCAAGAGTTCGTACGACTGAACCAGGTGCTCGACCGAGAACCAAAAACCGACGGTTCAGAACGTATATTCGTAGCAGCAGGTATGGGTTCTCCAGAAGCAGAGGTGCTTGAGTTCTTCCCAAAGAAACTTGAAATTAAAGTTGGAGACACTGTCACGTGGTTCGCTTCAAGGTTCCATGCCGTAGTGCTCAACACTGAGGGCTCTCCACCGGAATTTTATCTCACCGAACCCCGGGCTGGGCCAACCCCATTCATCGTTGCCAATCCAAAGGTTTTATTCCCGACAGAACCAACGCCCGAGTTTGACGGGACCGGCGGACTATGGAGTTCTGGACTACTGGGGTACGGTCAGCGACCAGGCGGACTAAGCTACACGCTCACTTTCACTACACCGGGCACCTACGGCTACGTATGCCCGATTCACAGAGGCATGGTTGGAACCGTCTCTGTTAACTAGTCAGACTCTTTAACTCTCGACATGCTTCAGAACTCTTAGCAGCTCGGAATCGAGTTCGGCACGAGTTACAAAACCCTCGAATTTGGCAGAGGTCGCGCCATCACTATCCATTACGAATGTCCAAGGCTCCGAAGGGAGAGCCCACTCAATAACTGAATTGGCAAGCACTGCGTTGGAAAGATCTCCTTCTAGTTGACTAGGATTTTCATAAAGTTCTACATGAACGAAATTGACGCGCTTTGCATATTCCGTTTTAAGTATTTTGATTATTTCCAGTTGAGGACCACACGTAGCAGTCCGACAATACGAAGGGGTTGAAAAAATCACCACTAATGGGATCCCCGCTTCGAGGCCCTGCCGCACAGTTATAGCGTAGAGTTCAGGATCAGCCTGAAGGTCGGATGTAATCTCTTTCAAATCATCATAATCTGCCGCCAGTTTTGTAGTACTCATCGGGGGAACAGAACCTATCATGGGAGTGAAGCTCTGTTCCTTAACATCAAGAGAAGCTGTAGCACTCTGCACTCCATTAGATGTTTCAATTCGAGTGAGAATACCCCACCGTCCAACGCGATCGAATGATAGGTTCGTCGTGTAAATGCCGGTGTCCCCAAGAGGCCACTGACGCCAAACTGCGGTGGTAGTTTCAATGGGCCCTTCGTTGACATCTCCGTTGAGAAAGAAACTGGAAAGTTGCACTTCTGCATCTCGGACAGGCCCTTCTGCAACATCCATTAAGCCGAAGGCGACCCTGTTCAAACCAAGGCTTAGATCGGTCGACGCGAGGGCTATGCGTACTGACGGTGTGTGTGAAACCGGAGTTGGAGGGTCAGAGTCTACCTCACCTGTACATGCTGATAGAACAAGGATCCCTACAGATAGAGCGATTAACGTACCGGCATTTGTACTCATCACAAGCCTGGATATCGGACCATAAACCGCTGTGATTGAGTGCACGATAGAAGACTCATCGCCTCAATTGTCAACAGCGCCATTAATGAACTCGATGATGTCTCGGGTCGATGTACCCGGGCCAAACACAGAATGTACGCCCATATCAACCAACCCCTGCACATCATCCTCTGGAATAATGCCTCCCACTAGGACAACAATGTTTTCAAGGCCTCTCTCATGGAACCCTTCGAGAATAAGGGGCATAAGTTCCATATGCGCTCCAGAAAGAATACTCAGACCAACAACGTCAGCATTCTGCTCAATCGCGGCGTCAACGATCATGGCTGGTGTTTGACGAATACCGGTATAGGCGACCTGCATGCCCGACTCCTCGAGAGCACGGGCGATAACCTTCGCACCCCTATCGTGACCGTCCAGTCCGGGTTTAGCTATAAGAACCCGTATCGATTGCTCGGGTGCCATTTCTATCTCCCAGTTGTATCTTGGTCAACCAATTCGATCAAGACACCACGGGACGACTTTGGGTGAATAAATGCAATCTCACCTGATAGACCTTCTCGTGGGGATTCATCGATAAGCTGTACGCCATTCTCATTTAGTCTATCCAACGTCCCCCGAAGATCCTCTACTTCAAAACAAATATGGTGAACACCTTCTCCTTTATTTTCTAGAAATCGAGCGACCCCGTTTTGAGGGTCTGTGGATTCAATGAACTCTATCTGTGAGCCTCCCACTTCTACCAGCGCGGCCCGAACACCTTGATCCTTAATATCTACAATCTCAGTGGCTGCAATACCGAAGGTTTCCTTATAGAACTCCAACGCTTCCTCAATGTTGGAAACTGCGAGGCAGACGTGATTGATATGGCGCGCATTACAGACAGCATTTCCTATTGGCATAACCACGTAAAGATACCAGAGATGAGAATTATCTACCCTAACCCCATAATTCGTTTCATATTGCCACCGAGTATGAGCTCCATCTCACTAGATGGAAGGAATTCAGCATAGCTGGCAATGTATTCCAAATTCTGTCGGTAAGTCCACCAGAGAAGAGAAACGGGTATATCAGTACCCCATATTAATTTTGAGGGGCCCATTCGCTGCCACATCTGTTCTAAAGTTGGCAATACTTCAGACAAAGGGTAACTCCAACAACGTTGCAGGAAAACAGCAAATAATAATTGTATGTGATAGTTGGGATGGTCAGTGGGCGCTGCATCATAGACCTCGTCGGGAACTTCTAAACTAGTCCCATCAGAAAATAACCTCCAGTTGAAACCGTGCGTCTGAACAACTACCACGTCAGGATAACGTTCCATCCACCTACGCAACCTCTTCATCTCGTCAAGGTAGCTTTCATAGGTATCAGCTCCGAGTGTAAAAAACACGGGGATCCCAAGTGATTCCACCGCATCCCAAAACGGAGAGAACCTGGGGCCGTCCCAAGGATCATTAACACCATAGAGATCCAGGTGGTGTCGCATGAACTGATAACCATGTAATCCTAGAACGTTTATCGCATGATCTAATTGGGCAATCGAGGCGTCGGGCTTTGTAGGGATAAGCCAATCATCAACATAAGCGAGACCTTGAAGACGCTCAGGGAATGCTTGAACGCATTCGGCTATGTATTTGTTCGACTTACTCATATACGGCGTCCGGTGGAGTAGCGCCATATCCACACCGGCGTAGTCCATCTCGGCGACCAGCATTTCAGGGGAATACGTCAAGTTTTGTAAGTGAGTGGGTAAAGCCTGTTTAACGTATGTTTCACCATCAACATCCCATTCAACCTTCCCGTGATCAACATCAGCAAAGCGAGCATTTCGCAAGCCTTCAAATTCCCACGAGTGAAGGGGATCCACAAGCCCGCTCGAATCACTTGGGCTTCTATCGTTTTTACGCCAGACCGGCTGCTGACGAGCCGTGGCCATCATTAGTTGTAGAAACTGATTGAATTCCTCAGGATCTTCAAATCCACCTTTGGCAACAGGAGCCTGAGCGCAATAAGCGTGTCCATCGTAGATCAGGGTAATACCGCCAGTGCAGAGATCTCTACTAAAAACGCTTCGTTGGCAAGTCCATCTACGACAACCAAAGTGGCAGGTGGATGTGCACCGTCGGGAAATAACCGTTCAAAGATCGCAGTACGTGCCTCTATAAAGGTTACGACATTCCCACGGCCAACTATGTAGTAGGTCAGTTCTACGACATCAGCAAAAGATCCTCCAGCGCTCTCTAGGACCTTTGTAATGTTCTCAAAGACGATTGGAGTCTGCGACGCAATATCACCCACACCCACAATGTGACCATTGACGTCAATGGGAACTTGGCCCGCAATCACTAGCAACTCTCCCCCACGGACCCTGACAGCGTGAGAGTACTTGCCAGTCGGAGGATGAACTCCTTCTGGTTCTATAGTGTAGCGTTGACGATCTGTCATTTGACTATCTCCGGTGGTAGCTGAGAAGGTCTTGTTGTACTCTGAGTAACTGTCAGTGTCAAGAATAGCCTGTACTCGGTTGGAGGCGTCTATGACGATCAATTACCCTCAATTATCCCCTGATCAGTTCGCCGCTAGGCGCAAACGCCTTATGGAATCCATGCCAAACGGCGCCACGATCCTGACCGCTGGGCACAGTGTCGTCCGCAACCACGACGTCGACTACGAGTTTCGTCAGAAATCAACCTTCTGGTATATAACCGGGTTCGAGGAACCTGATGCGGTAGCTATCCTTAGACCAGGTGCTAGCGAACCGTACGTACTGTTCGTGAACCCATTTGACCCTGCATACGAGGTATGGGTTGGCACCCGTGCTGGTGTTGACGGCGTTACAGAAATAGGGGTGGACAAAGCTTTCTCTTTAGAGGAGTTGGACGAAAAATTGCCGGAACTACTAGAGGGCATCGAGACGCTCCATTATTCGCTTGGTAGCGATACTAAAATGGATGAACTCATTATGAAACTAACTACAAATCGCCGGTTAACCGGCCAGCGGGATGGCAAGTACATCAAGGAGATCATTGACCCTGAACCACCCATCGGGCAAATGCGTCTTATAAAAACGTCTCAGGAAATTAAAGCTATCGAGAGTGCTATTGAGGTAACTGCCAAGGGTTTCGAGGCAGCAGTTCAAACTGCAGCGCCAGGTGTCTACGAATACGAGGTTCAATCTGCTTTGGAGAACGAGTTCCGTAGACTAGGCTCGATCCGCAACGGGTACCCCTCAATAGTCGCGTCAGGGGAGAAGGCATGTATCCTCCACTATGTCACCAATAGACGTCAAATGCTTGATGGGGATTTGATCCTGATTGATGCTGGTGCCGAGGTGCACTCCTACACAGCGGACATAACTCGTACCTGGCCGGTTAATGGTCGTTTCACACCGGAGCAGCAGGCCGTATATTCCATTGTCCTAGAAGCACAGGAGCATGCGATCGCCGAGGTCGCTCCGGGTGTAACCATTCGCGATATACACAATAAGGCGCTTAGGGTTATTGCGAATGGACTGGTTGAATTGGGGGGACTTCATGAATCTGTCGATAGCATTA
This sequence comes from SAR202 cluster bacterium, assembly GCA_022448725.1. Taxonomy (GTDB): domain Bacteria; phylum Chloroflexota; class Dehalococcoidia; order Lucifugimonadales; family VXLM01; genus VXLM01. The sequence goes on from JAKUTR010000016.1 coordinate 48,314, forward strand.
TTGAAGAGGGTAAGTACATGCCATTCTATATGCACGGAACGTCTCATTGGCTTGGCCTAGACGTACACGACACTGGTGCTTATAAGCAAGATGATGAGCCATCGCCTCTCCAAGAGGGTATGGTCTTGACCGTCGAGCCGGGCATCTATTTTGGACACCAGGCCACAGATACACCGGCTCACTTCAGGGGTATAGGAATTCGTATCGAGGATAATGTTCTTGTTACGTCTAGCGGGGCCTTAAACCTTTCTGATTCAATCCCCAAGTACTCCGCTTCATAACGTTCCCAACACACACCTGTTAAAATATTAGGTGCAGCCAATCCTAAGGGAACGGTGAGCGCCAGTCGAACACGCGTACTTGTGTACGATGATTCATTCTGATTGCATCGCTCGCCTCCCACGATTGGGAGGCTTTTTTTATGACCGGCGGGATCACCGATATAACTGGCATCACGGTTGGGCACTGCACCGACACGGAAAACTTAACGGGATGCACCGTAATTCTCTGCCCGGAAGGGGCAGTGGGTGGTGTGGACGTGCGGGGCTCAGCACCAGGCACACGTGAAACGGATTTGCTACGTCCTCAATCACACGTCCCTACAGTGAATGCGTTCATGCTCAGCGGCGGAAGCGCCTACGGACTAGCTTCAGCAACCGGCGTAATGAACTATCTGCAAGAGAGAGGCATAGGGTACAACGCGGGATCCATCCAAGTACCAATCGTACCGGCAGCAATTATATTTGACCAGGGAGTTGCACGTAGCAATGCATATCCCGGGGAGAAAGAAGGATATCAAGCCTGTCTGAACGCATCTGACGGTCCCATTGAAGAAGGCAACGTAGGAGCAGCCACCGGTGCGACTGTAGCAAAACTTCTGGGACCGCAAAATACCCAGCCAGGTGGCGTTGGCAGTGCGAGTGTTGATCTTGGAGATGGCCTCGTGGTTGGCGCCATCGTGGTAGTAAACGCCGTCGGCGGTATCTACAACCCTGACGATGGGCGAATTATATCTGGCCCACGACTCGCTAACGGCGAAATGGGGGACTCAATTAAAGAATTATTGGCCATCGACTATGTCTCTCCACAACCTTTTGGAACCAACACCACTATAGGTGTCGTAGCTACCAACGCTACCCTCAGTAAAGTTCAAACAAACCAACTCGCAGCGGTCGCTCACAACGGCGTCGCTCTAGCGGTTAGGCCTGCACATACTCCATATGATGGTGACACGATCTTTGGACTTGCCACTGGCAATATCAAGGGCGAACCTGACATGACTCGAATCGGAGCAGCAGTAGTAAAGTGCGTGGGGGACGCAATAATCAGCGGAGTGGCCAAAGCTGCTGGATACCATAATCGGTGACCTAATATTAATTCCCTATGACCACATATCAGGATTTACTTCATGATTAACTATCAAACACCTATCGGGATAATTGGAGCTGGCTCAGTTGGGAAAACCCTAGCTTTGGCCATGCTCAACAAAGGCTACATCACTAATTCGACCGCGAGCAGGACTTTCGAATCAGCGAAAAGCCTGGCGAGGCTTGTACCTGGGTGTGTCGCGTATCCCGAATTACAGTCTGCCGCAGATAATGCAGAAATTATCTTCGTTACGACCTCAGATGACGCCATCGGGCAGATCGCATCTAAGATTAGATGGAGGAAGGGTCAGACAGTCATCCACTGCTCAGGAGCTGCCTCTCTTGATGTGCTCGAGCCCGTAAGACAGTACGGGGCAGTACCTGGAGCTTTCCATCCATGCCAAACCTTCTCATCCGTTTCAGAAGCAGTCGAATCACTACCAGGTTCAACATTTGCTATAGAAGGGGACGGCGACACAAGGGCAACTCTCGAACACCTAGCTACAGCGCTTGGAGGCAATCCGATTTTCTTACGTCCAGAGCACAAACCTCTTTACCATGGCACGGTCGTGATGGCGGGAGGAATACTTAACACTCTACTTGGAGCCATTGCAGATTCCTGGGAACGTGAATTTAAGATCCCACGTAACGATGCCCTCAAAGCCCTAACCCCCATTACTAAAGGGACTGCTATCTCTCTAAGTAGCAAGGGGTTACCTACTGCAGCTGCAGGTCCACATGTCAGAGGTGACGTTGGCACAATCAAAAAACATATCCAGTCGATTAGTCTTCAAGCTCCAGAACTACTACCAGCCTACTGCAGCATGCTACTGGCTGGTCTCGGCATAGCAGCCGAGAAAGAAGTAGCACCAGAGGAAAAGATAACAGAAATCCGAGAGATGCTAATCGAAGCAAGCGACGGGAGGCTACCATGAGACTAACGATTCGTGACTTACAAGCCTACAAGAAACGAGGCGAGAAACTGCCAATGCTAACCGCCTACGACTACCCCTTCGCAAACCTGATTGAGCGCGCGGGTATTCCTATAATCCTAGTTGGCGATAGCGTAGGCGACAACGTCCTAGGCTATGACAACACTGTCCCAGTAACTGTGGAGGACATCACCCATCATCTCCGAGCCGTAGTACGAGGCACAGAAACGGCACATATCGTAGCGGACATGCCCTTCATGAGTTATCAAACTAATATCGCAGATGCCCTTCGTAATGCCGGAACGTTACTTAAGTCAGGCGCTCAATCAGTCAAACTTGAGGGTGGACGACGACTTGTTGATACTGTCAAAGAGTTGGTAGCAGCCGGTATCCCAGTTATGGGCCATATCGGTTTGACGCCTCAGTCTGTAAACCAGTTTGGTGGATACCGTGTCCAGGGTCGTACACAGGAAACCGCACAAAAACTCATCGAGGACGCCGTCGCTCTTGAAGCTGCTGGCGTGTACGCACTGGTTCTCGAAACGGTTCCTGAAGACCTTGCGAGAACCGTTACCGGTAAAATTCAAGTTCCTACCATAGGCATCGGTGCTGGCATACATTGCGATGGTCAAGTATTGGTCATTCACGACGTGCTAGGTATCCAATCTGGTCGAGAAATGAAGCATGCCCGCAAATATGCTGACCTCGCACAGGTCATCACTGAAGCAACGAACCAATACATATCCGATGTTCAATCGGGTGGATTCCCCAGCCACGAAGAGAGTTTTAGGGCTAAGTAGTACCGATGGAAGTCATTACCACAGTAGCCGATTTTCGAGGTGCGACACGCTCAGTCGAGCGTCCTATGTCGCTAACTCCTACCATGGGTGCACTCCATGAAGGGCACATATCCCTAATCCAACGGGCTCAAGAAGAAAACCAAACGTCAGTTGTCAGCATTTTTGTGAATCCCGCTCAGTTTGGCCCATCCGAGGACTTTGGAAGATACCCACGTGAAATGGAACATGATTTGAATCTACTGCATGGTACTGGAGTTGATTTCATATTTGCTCCCTCCACCGTCGAAATGTATCCGGAGGGATTCAAGACTCACATTGAAGTGGAGCAAATCAGCGAAAAAATGGAAGGATCGTATAGACCGAATCACTTCCGAGGTGTAGCTACTATTGTGTGTAAGCTGCTATCTATCATCCGGCCTGACAGACTATATTTGGGCCAGAAAGATGCCCAACAAAACCTCGTAATCAAACGGTTGAATAACGATTTGAACCTTGGTGTCGAGATTGTAGTTTGTCCAACTGTCCGTGAACCCGATGGGCTAGCCCTCAGCAGTCGTAACCAATACTTGAACCCAGAGGAGCGGAAAGCTGCCACAGTTTTACACCGAGCTCTTCTGTTAGCAGAGGAGTCCGGTAGAACAAACCCATCTGACATAAAGCGCGATATGATAGCGTTGATTGAATCGGAACCCTTAGCCCGGATTGACTACGTAAGCATCGTAGATGCAGACAGTCTCGATAAACTAGGTGAATTCGATGGTCATGCTCTTGTAGCGCTAGCTGTATATATTGGTGACACTCGGCTGATAGATAACGTTTTGATCTGAATACTGGAGGACTGACCATGAACCTCGCAACTATCAGAGCGACTGACGTTACCGCTCCTCCAGCGTGGGCAGTTTTAGAACGCCAACTGATAGACCTAATGGAGCGAGCTGCCCCTGTTGTCATGGATCACTTCTATGAAGCAAGCAGTACCCCCTATTACACCGACGACGTTGACGACCTATACGAGCGCGCTTACAACTGGGGACTGTTTTATACGATTGGCGGCAATGACAATATCCTGAATCTAGCACTCAACCAATGGAACGGCATCACGCGCTTTTGGGATGACAGTTATCAGAGTCGAGTTCACAACGAGTTCACTCCGCAGATACATAATGAATACTACAGCCTCGGTATATCCCACGGAGCAGAGTGGCACCACAAAGGCGAAGGAAACCAGGCCTTTTACCATCTATGCTTGGCAGACCCAACGATATCGGAAAATGTAAGGAGAGCTCGACAATTCGCAGCTTTATACATAGGTGAGGATCCAGAAGCACCTAACTGGGACCCTAAACACAAAATACTTCGCTCTCCGATACAGAGTAGCCAGGGTCCACAGCTAAAGTGTGACTTGGACGAAGTGAAATTTTGGCTCCACGGTGGTCACCCCAAAAAACATCCTGATCGCTGGTCCCGTAAGTCCATGGGAACGAGAGCAAGCCTCTACCCCGTGGTCAAGGATCTTGACTACGCATGGTACGACGATCCGCAGAAAGCCGAGGAGATTGTTAACCTTTTCAACCACGTTGTATTGAACGGGGATATCGCCAACAACCTTTGTGCAACTGCACTAGTTACGAATGCATACCTAACCACCGGTGACGAAAAATACAAGAACTGGGTACTCGACTACGTGGATGTATGGTCAGAGCGTGCTGATGCGAATGGAGGATTAATCCCTGACAATGTGGGGCCGACTGGCAAGACAGGGGAACTGCGTGAGGGCCAGTTCTGGGGTGGGCTTTATGGTTGGAACCACTACCGGGGCTATGGCAATTTATTCCACGCTGTTAATACGGCCACTGAGTGTGCACACTTACTATCTCGTGATATGGATTATCTCGCTCTGATGCGCAACCAGATTAAGGCCCTACTTGATGCATCGTTCAGACGCGAGGACGGTCAACTTATGGTCCCTACTTCTTACGGCCCAGAAGGCTGGCAATACCAAGGTGACTCGCACAACGCTAGACCTACACCGGCACCCATGAGAATGGAAGAAATCGCGCACTTATATCACGGGTCGATGTCGAAGGAGGACTACGAAATTATCGCCATGGTTCGTGAAGGAGACGTTGAGAACGATTGGAATGATTCACCCGTTACCGGAGAGAAAGGCAATGGTGAGTTTGAACGTGCTCGGTTCCAGTACTACGATGGTAAGAATCCTGACTGGCCCTTTAAAGCCCTAAGTGCAGACTATCAAAATGTCGTGCAGGCTTTCGACAAGGTAATGAATGATGATCGGACTCCAGAGATGCTAATCCGAGACAATCCTAATATCGATAACCCAATCTTTACAAAGGCACTCACTCAAGTGACGCTGGGCGCCCCACAGACCATCTACAATGGAGGCCTCCTGCGCGCAACTGTGCGTTATTTTGACAACGTCCGCCAGAGGCCTGGCCTCCCTCGCGATGTTGCTGCCTTAGTGGACAGCCTTGGGCCTGAACACGTAGGCATACACCTCGTGAACCTAAATACAGATCAACCACGTAATTTAATAGTTCAAGCTGGAGCTTTTTGTGAACACGAGTTCACCAGCATCTCATACGCCGATAGCGACTCAGAGAAAAGAGTAGTAGAAGATTCACAGTACGTGACCGTAGAATTACCTCCATCAACGTCAATTCGCATGACCCTAGGTATGCGCAGGTTCGTGAACAATCCTAGTTATATTTTCCCGTGGCATAAAGACAAAATTCCAACGCCATTCCAGTAATTTTTCGAGGAGTAAGTATGTCGCAAAAGAATTACAGAATTGAACGAGACTCTATGGGAGAGTTTCAGGTACCAACGGACGCCTACTATGGCGCACAGACGATGCGAGCTGTAGTCAACTTCCCTATCAGTAACCTCCGATTCTCTCGATCTTTCATCCGTGCTATCGGCCAAGTAAAACAATCAGCGGCCCAAGTTAACAGTGACCTCAATCTCCTCGACAGCACTCTAGCTAACGCAATCGCACAGGCGGCCCAGGAGGTAATTGACGGTAGGTTCGACAATCAGTTCGTAGTGGACATCTTTCAAACAGGTTCCGGTACCTCAACAAACATGAATGCGAACGAGGTGATATCGAACCGAGCCATAGAAATTCTTGGTGGTGAACTAGGCTCTCGCGACCCTGTACACCCAAATGACCACGTCAATATTGGACAATCTTCCAACGACGTGATCCCCACGTCCATTCACTTAGCTGCTCTCGATGGCATTTATAACAGACTTATACCTGCTCTCCAACACATGCACGGCCAAATCTCTTTGAAAGCCACTGAATTCCTGCCTGTGGTAAAAACTGGGCGAACTCACCTTCAGGACGCTACACCTGTACGCCTAGGGCAAGAATTCGAGGGCTAT
>JAKUTR010000017.1 GCA_022448725.1 SAR202 cluster bacterium
GCCCCCACAAAATCTAGTTCATTCCTCAAGGACTGCGATGCAGATCCAGGACAACTCAAGATTGCAGTCTCAGTCGCATCCCCTACAGGAACACCAGTTCATCCAGACTGTATTGCTGCGGTCCACGACATAGCAGCGCTATGTGAAGACTTAGGCCATCACGTAGTAGAAGCTGCACCTTCCTATAATGCGGATGCCCTTTGGTACAACTTCACATCAATGATGTCTGTGGGAGTAGCCTGGATGGTCGATGCATGGGCCGAAAAGCTTGGGCGTGAAGCAGTAGATGATGAGTTAGAACCATTTATCAAGGCCCTCGCAGCCCACGGGAGAACCATCACTGGCCCCAATTACCTCGCAATGCTGCAAGAACTTCAGGTACTCGCTAGAGATATCGGTCGGTTTTTCCAAGACCACCACATCTTGTTAACACCGACGCTCGGAGAACCAGCTATCCCACTTGGAGTCCTGAAATATGACTCAGGCGACCCACTGGAACTACGGAGGAGCCAGGGCAAGTTCTCACCTTTCACATACATGACGAATGTCACAGGTCAGCCCGCCATTACGTTACCCTTAGCTATGTCCCAAAATAACCTGCCGATTGGGCTACACTTTGCTGGTAGATATGGAGACGAATCAACGCTATTTAAACTATCCACACAGCTAGAACAAGCGCGGCCATGGCTAGATCGAGTCCCCCCAGTATCAGCATGATACGAGCTTGTTACCCAGATGCTCATCTTTTTAACTCAGAAGACTCTACCCACTCCAATTGAGTGACAATTACTACATTAGGAATCGCTTATGACAACACCCAGCATGCTCCCGCAAAACGTGAAACCCGAGCTGTACGACATCACGCTAATACCAAATCTGGACAATTTCACCTTTACTGGTGAAGAGATTATCGATATCAGCATCTCGAAACCGACCACAGATCTGACACTTAACTCAACTGAGATTTCAGTGCAAGAATGTATGGTTGCAACATTCGACGGAAGAGCATTCGCGCCCCAAACCACCACCTTCGATGACGATGCAGAAACCGTCACTTTTACATTCACATCTGAATTACCAGCAGGACGGTCGAGATTACATATTACATTCACCGGGGAACTCAACGATAAACTACATGGCTTCTACCGGAGCCGCTATGAGGACACCAACGGCCAGGAGCGATACCTAGCAACAACACAATTCGAAGCTACAGACGCACGCCGCGCATTCCCTTGCTGGGACGAACCTGCCATCAAAGCGCGCTTCAGAGTAACACTTGAAATCCCGTCAGAACTCATTGCAGTTTCTAACATGCCTGTTACCCGTGAATCACAAACCACCAATAACAAAAAGCGCATAGAGTTTGCTGAAACACCAGTGATGTCGACGTACTTACTAGCATTCATTATTGGTGACTTGTCATGGATCGAAGCAACGACAGATGACGGTACCCTAGTACGAGTTTTCACAGTTGCGGGGAACGAAGAACGTGGTCGCTTCGCGCTCGAGACATCGGTAAAGTTACTTTCCTACTTTAACAACTACTTTGGAATCCCCTATCCCTTGGCGAAAATGGACCACCTAGCTATACCAGACTTCGCAGCAGGGGCAATGGAGAACTGGGGAGCGATCACCTACAGGGAAAACGCCTTACTAGTCGACCCAGACTCTAGTTCGGCAGTCACCCGACAGACCGTAGCAAGTATCATCTCTCACGAAATGGCGCACCAGTGGTTCGGGAACCTCGTAACCATGGCCTGGTGGGATGCCCTCTGGCTCAACGAAAGCTTCGCTTCTTGGATGGGAGACAAAGCTGTTGATTCGTTGTTCCCTGAATGGGACACGTGGACCGCATTCGTTTCACAAGATACAAATCGTGGTCTTGGCCTAGATGGGCTCAAGAACTCGCATCCAATACAGCAGGAGGTTTCCAACCCTGCTGAAATCGGCCAACTATTTGACGCCATAAGCTACAGCAAGGGTGGCTCTGTTCTAAGGATGCTGGAAAACTTCCTAGGCCCGGATCCGTTTCAGCGCGGCCTCCATGACTATCTGTCCACGCACTCATACGCAAACGCTGAAACAACCGACTTGTGGCATGCTTTAGCCAAAGCTTCAGGCCAGCCAGTAGAAGAAATAATGGAGTCGTGGTTAAACCAAACAGGTTATCCATACCTCAAAGTATCTGTGGATCGTGGCGTCGAGGAAACGGTCGTTACCGCTACCCAAAATAAATTCCTTTACGACAACATTGTCCAACCTAATGAGACAGACGAGACTCTTTGGCACGTCCCCTTCAGTGCCCGTGCCGTTGACAACTCTACCCAATCGACCCTAATAAAACAGCGGCGTGGCCAACTCGTCCTTCACTCATCAATGCCCCGATGGGTCAAGGTGAACCGCAACCAGACCGGTTTCTACCGAGTCCAGTATGAGGAATTAGAAATTTCTCGGCTTTCTACTGCGGTCGAGAAATTGGCCTTACCTGCTATCGACCGGCTGGGTCTTCAAAGTGACGCATATTCTCTAGCAAAGGCCGGCCACATTCCCGCAACACAGTTCCTTGAGATAGCTCAGTCTTACAAGAACGAGGACAACGCATATGTCTGGATTGATCTTGCTACGAACCTCGGCAGCCTAGACAACCTTCTAACAGATGAACCCTTCTTCGAGAATTTTCAACGGTTCGCCCGAAAGCTATTCATCCCTTCCGCTGAACGTATGGGGTGGGAAGCAGCACCTACTGATGGGCACCTCGAAACACTTATGCGTAGTAGTGTACTGGCAGGAGCTGGGAATTATGGGGACACCAACACTCTTAAGGAAGCCTCAAATCTATTCACTGCCTATCCGCAGGGCGTTCATGCTGATATTCGAAGAGTAGTGCTTAGCCTAGCCGCCCAGTCAGGAGATCGTTCAGTACAAGATGCTATGTGGGATCTACAGCGAAACGCAACAACGGAGGAGGAGAAAGTAAGAGTACTTGGGGCACTGACTGAGTTCACAGATCGAAACCTTCTACAGGCAACACTTGAACGAGTACTTGACGTCGAATACGTGCGTACACATAACGCAGTTGGAGTAATGGCACGTATGTCAATGAACCCCCAGGGCCGTGACCTAGCGTGGCAGTTCCTTAAAGACAATTGGGACGAATTCGAACGCCGGTATGCTGACGGCGGATTCGCCATTATGACCCTGGTCAGTATAACTAGCCGGTTCACCACCCAAGATAAAGCAGAAGACGTCGCCAAGTTTTTTGCAGACCACAGTGTTGCATCAGCTGAGCGGACCATCCGCCAATCTTTAGAAGCTATAAACATCAACGTAGCCTGGCTTGCGCGGAACCGGCAGTTGTTAGCCGACTGGCTAGATTCATGACTACCTTGCGCACCTACATGGACTTATAGGGATTCGTACAGATCCTCGCTGAATATGGACTCTTGCAGCGCTAGGTATCTAGCTTTCGTCATCAGCCGGTCGCTCTTTACGAGCACTTCTTTTGCCTTCTCCGCTTGCGCGGTAAGGAGATCAATAACCGTCATAGCCAACGCCTTCGCAGGATAGATCAGTGCCTGATCATAGTCACGGACCATATAGTCTCTACCGTGTCCAAGCCCAGTGAAACCACTTGCATAGGGGTGTATTACAGGCATAATCTGGCTAAGATCACCCATATCAGTTGATCCACCACGTCCAACGCTATTACCCAGTTCACTCACACTGCTTCGCCCCACCAATCTTGTCGCGCTTTCTTTGAACAATTCTCCCAACCATCTATCGTTCTTGATCGGGAAGTAGCCCGGTATCGTGGTGATTTTGACGTTTGCCCCCAATGCAAGCGCTCCCGCTTTCATACATCGATCCATTTTGCTCGCAGCGTCGGCAATCGATTCAGACGTCGCACCTCGGACTCTGCCTTCATAACGAACGCTCGACGGGACAGAGTTCACGGATCTTCCTCCATCCGTGATGATGCCATGTAATCTTACCGTGTCGGATTCAGCAAATGTCTCACGCTGAGTATTGAGTGCATTCATCCCAACCATAGCAGCCTGCAGGGCATTCACTCCTTGGTGAGGAGCACTACCAGAGTGTGCAGACTTACCTATGAATTCAACTTGTTTAACTAGGTGCCCATTACTGGTACCCCCGAGAGAAAACTTGGAATGTTCAGAAGTAGCAGATGTGTGGACCATCATCGCAATATCCACTTCATCGAACTCGCCAAGTCGTATGAATTCCTGCTTTCCAGAGAGCAAGCCGATTTGTCCATTTTCCCGAATGCGTAGTCGCTCTTCAATATCAATGAATTCTTCTGCCGGTACAGCCATGAAAATGACCTGACCATCCAAAGCATCCCGTACTTCAGGTACGGATAACCCCAACGCCACCCCCAAGATCATCCCTATTTGACAGTTGTGTCCACATGCATGAGCAACTCCCGTGCTGGGATCGGAATACCGGTGGTCCGGGACACGTAGCGCATCCATTTCCCCTAAAATCGCGACCGCCGGACCAGGGCGACCACCTGAAAGCACAGCTTTTATACCTGTTATCGCAATTTCATCACGATACGGGATTCCTATCTGGCTAAATGCGTCAGCCACCAGTCTAGACGTCTTTGCCTCTTGGAAGCCGACCTCGGGGTTTCGTAATACAGATTCAGCGATCTCAATTAGCCAGCCCCGACGTTGATCAATCGCAGCAATAGCAGCAGTTTTTAGTTCATCAATCCCCAACATCATTGAAGAGGAGATTTATTCTCCATATTCCTCTTCGCTTTGGAGACTCCGCATGAAAGCTAAGTATTGGCTTTTGGTCATCGGGGGAATAAACCGACTAATAACCTCATTCGCTCGGCTTCCATTTTCCGACAGTAGATCAACTATAGTATGCGCCATTGCCTTACCTGCCGTCGTCACTGCCAGTTCATAATCTTCGACCACATAGTCATCACCATGAGCTTTTCCTGTCGCTGCTGCTGCGTAAGGGTGTATAGCAGGCATTATCTGTGAAACATCTCCCATATCGGTCGAGCCTGAGCGATGTCCCATTTGGACCACGTTACCATCACCGACCAGTGGAGTCGCATTCATCTCATAGATACTTGTCAGAAGAGGATCCTGTTGAATCGGGGCATATCCTGAAACAGTTGTAATCTTAACTCGACCTCCGACAGCCATCGCACCAGCACGTAGCGCCCGGTCCACCTTTTTAGCCGCTGAAGTGTAAGCGTCGATCGTCCGTCCTCGCACGAACGTTTCCATGCGCACATCCGCCGGGACGGAACTCACTGCAATCCCTCCCTGCGTTATTATCGGATGGACACGAATAGTGTCATGGTCTCGAAATGTCTCTCTTTGAGCGTGAATCCCCATAAGGGCAATATTCGCAGCATTCAGAGCATTAGTACCTAAGTGGGGTGACCCACCAGCGTGGGAAGCAACTCCCAAAAATTGAATACGCTTGGCAACCATTCCATTGTTGGTAGCACCCACTCCAATCGTTCCATCATGAGTCCAGTCACGATTTTCTGTGTGGGTCATCATCGCAAGATCCACATCATCCATGGCGCCGGATTTTATAAATTCAGGTGTACCGCCGAGAAACTCTAGCTTGCCTTCGACTCGAAGATCATCCCGGTACTCGATTTCGATGTACTCTTCTGCGGGAACGGCCAAAAGCGCTACTCGACCAGAAAGGTTTTCCAACACTCCTGGTGCCTGTAAGCCAACAGCAACTGCCAACATATTGCCGATCTGAGCATGGTGGCCACACGCATGCGCGGCATTCGTGAGAGGATCGGCATGCGGATGGCCAAGTACAATTAGTGAATCAAGTTCACCAAACACTCCAACCGTTGGACCAGAACTGCCCCCCTCAAGCACTCCCTTTAAGCCAGTCAAGCCGATACTTGACTCGAACGGGATGTTAAGCTTTTCAAACTGATCACCAACGTACTTGGATGTCTTTTGTTCTCGGAATCCTGGCTCAGGGTTAGCAAGTATATGTTTTGCGATATCGATTAAATCGTCGCTTCGACGATCAATCTCGGCTGCCACTGAAGCTTTAATTTCGTCAATTGTCATCTTAGGCATTGGCACATCCTGAGGTTATTTGGAAATCAACTTCCCGATTCTAGCAGAGAGCAATGTGGCAGCCAAAGTCTACCCTGAACAGTTGAAGCGGTATACTGAATACTCCTAAGTTTCGAATGGAGCACTAGATGAAAATAGTCATCGCCCCTCAAGCTTACAAAGGTAGTATCTCGGGCCTAGGTGTTGCGGAAGCTATCCGTGAAGGGATACTTCGTGTCATACCTGATGCCCAGACCGTTTTGGTACCTGTTGCAGATGGCGGTGATGGGACGCTTGAGACACTCGTTGAGACAACAGGAGGCGAAATTCGCAACCTTGAAGTCACTGGCCCACTTGGTCAGCAAGTGTCTGCAGATTGGGGAGCTCTCGGAGACGGCGAAACCGCGTTAGTCGAAATGGCTCGATCTTCTGGCTTAGCACTTGTTGCTGACAAGGATCGAAACCCCTTAACTGCAACAACCTACGGCCTTGGAGAAGTAATAAAGGCGGCGTTGGACGCTGGTTTCAGACGCTTTATAGTAGGGATTGGTGGTAGCGCCACTAACGACGCAGGTGCGGGTATGGCGCAAGCTCTGGGGGTACGGTTACTCGATAAGGATGGAATGGATCTAGAAGTCGGTGGAGCGGCGTTGTCACGGCTAAAAAAGATTGATATGAGTGGCCTAGATACTCGGATCGCTGATTGCGAATTCTCAGTCGCCTGCGACGTGTCAAACCCTTTGACCGGCCCCGAAGGCGCAGCGGCGGTATACGGACCACAAAAGGGAGCTACACCAGCTATGGTCCAACAGTTAGATGCTGCACTTTTACACCTAGCCAAGATCGTCAAGGATGATTTGGATGCTGAAATTAACGGTGTACAAGGTGCGGGAGCCGCAGGTGGTCTCGGTGGTGGGCTGATTGCATTTCTCGACGCCACTTTAAGAGCTGGTGTCGATATAATCCTCGATACAGTGGAGTTGGATAAGACAATGTGTGGAGCTACTCTAGTGATAACCGGAGAAGGTCAAATGGATTTTCAAACGGTTTACAGTAAAGCTCCGATCGGGGTCGCATGGCGTGCAAAAAAACTAGGCATCCCAGTAATTGGGATATCCGGGTCCCTTGGCCGGGGGTTCACCGATGTTCATCAGCACGGCATTGATGCCGCTTCCGCAATCGTACCCGGACCGATGTCACTGACCGAGGCTTCAGAGCGATCCCATGAGTTAATCGCGGCGGCAGCAGAGCAAGCGATCCGCCATTTGCGCGTGGGGCAACGGGTGTTTGGAAGCCATTAACTACCGCCTTGGATTGAAAACCTAAGAGCAGACTGTTCCGATATCAATCTTGTTGCTCCACCATAATCATGTGGACTTCCTTGGGCCCATGCATACCTTTAACAAGTGTTTGATCAATGTCAGCAGAACGACTTGGCCCAGTAATGATGTTCACATAGCTGAGAGCACCAGTCGCAAGATAGTCATTGCGCCGAAGAACAAATAACTCATCAAGGCTCTTTACGACCTGTCCCTTCAGTACAACTGCTACATGGATAGGTGGAAGTAATGATACCAATCTACTAACCCCTGCTTTAGCTTCGATCACTGCACTACCAGTCTCAGCTATAACCCAGTCCACACCCGTGATCCCCAGCCCAGTGTTGAGGGCCTCATCACGGAATTTTTGTCGCTGAGTTTGCCGACCGCCAACTTGTTCATCAAAAGCCATGAGGGTTAGACCGATGTTGAGACTTAAGAGCTTTGCCTCCAACTCGAGGTTATCCAGCACGGTATGGGCAGATCTCATAGCCGTCGTTATTCCTAGCTTTCGGATTAATTGTTCGATACATACTGCTGCGTCCTGGTATGTTGGTACTCTCACTACCTCCCAACCACCTGACCTCGCCGAAATCTCAAATTCATCAAACAGTGCGTCCTCATTTTTCGACATCTCATTTTTTATTTGCACTACTCGTTCTTGAACTTGAGGGAGTCCATGCGCTAGCCCAGTAACTTCAGGGATTTCTCGAGATAAGCTTTCTGAATTGCCTAGCGCAGCACGTACTGAATTCAAAAACTCGGCTTTATTGGTATCTTGTGACAAACTTCGCCTACTGGTTCATTTCGTAAATGATTTTTAGGCCACTAAGCGTCAAATCTTGGTTAACAGCGTCAAATAGATCCGGTTCCGCAGCAATTAATTCTGCGAACCCTCCTGTCGCTACTACCTTGCTCCCACCACCAAGTTCTTGGTTAAACCGGGTTACCATTCCCTTCACAATATCGGTGTACCCCAGTACCAGTCCTGATTGGAGTGCATGGATGGTATTAGTCCCGATAGCGGTTTGGGGACGTTCCAACTCCACTCTGCGTAGTTGGGAGGCAGAGCGATATAAGGCTTCGGCAGCAATGGAAATCCCGGGTGCGATTGCACCACCTAAATACTCACCATCTGCTGTTATGGCATCAAATACCGTACCGGTACCAAAATCAACAACAATCACTGGCCCTCCGTACAGGTTGAGAGCCGCAACCGCATCAACGATACGATCCGCTCCAACATCTCTAGGATTATCGTAAAGAATTCTTATACCTGTCTTCACTCCGGTACCAACTATGAGTGGATCAATACCAAAATACGTTTTGCTCATTTCGCGAAAGACAGATCGCAATGGTGGCACTGCACTACATAGCGCCACATCTGTGATTGAATCCGACTGGATCCCTCGTAGTGGAAGAAGATTTGTAATCATCAAACCATACTCATCTAAGGTACGGCCACTTTCTGTGTTCAGACGCCATGTAGCCACAGGCGTGTGTGAACTGGAGTCCTTCTCAGCACTAAAAACACCAATCTTAATATTGGTATTACCTATATCGAGAGCTAGTAACATAAAGCAAATGATACAGGTGTATGACTCGTGTGTCAGTTAATGCTAGATGAGTTTGAGCAGCAATAGAAACTACATACGCCAGCACTTCCTTGACTCGACTCTGCCACTCACGAATAATGATGGCAATCTTCCAGATGGGGAACATATGCCAAAGCTGGCCGCCAATTTGTCCATGATGTTCAGTGAAGTCGACTTTATGACCCGGTTCAGCGTGGCCGCAGGGGCTGGGTTCAAGGGAGTTGAGTATCTCTTCCCCTACGACTATTCGGCGGAAGATATTCTTTCGGAACTCGAAAAATATGGACTAACACAGGTACTGCACAACTTGCCAGCAGGTAACTGGGATGCTGGAGAGAGAGGAATAGCATGCCTACCGGACCGAGTCAATGAGTTCCAGAACGGTGTGATCCAGGGAATCGAGTACGCTACCGCGTTAGGTTGTACCCAAATTAATTGTCTGGCGGGCATACGCCCAGATAGTGTGGACCACGACACCGCTCACGACACCTTGGTAAACAACTTAAGATTCGCGGCTGGTGAACTCCAGAAGGCTAACATCTCACTGCTTATCGAAGCTATTAATACTAAAGATATCCCAGGTTTCTACGTGACGACGACAGATCAAGCAAAATTGATCATTAACGATGTGGGATCAGATAACCTCCGACTCCAGTACGACATCTACCACATGCAGATCATGGAAGGTGATCTGATTCCTACCATTGAACAAAACCTTGACCTCATACAGCACATCCAACTCGCTGATAATCCTGGGCGCAACGAGCCAGGAACAGGCGAGATCAATTACCCTAACGTTCTCAGTGCAGTTGATTCACTGGGTTATAAGGGCTGGATCGGCTGTGAGTACAAGCCTCAAACCACCACAATTGACGGACTAGCTTGGGCTTCACCTTACCTAGGTGATGTGAACCATGACAACTGATGTCGACCGTGTCGCTGGGCCTGATATTGGGGATGATCTCCGATCTGCGTTAGAGGAAATCCAAGACCGGGTTCTATGGCTTGCAACGTACATCATTCATTACGCGAATAACGTCCGCCATAGTCCCAGCGGCCTAAAGGTCGGCGGTCATCAAGCCTCAAGCGCCTCGGTCGTCTCCATCATGACTTACCTGTTTTTCGAATATATGAACGCAGGAGACCGAATATCCGTTAAGCCCCATGCGTCTCCTACCTACCACGCGGTCCAGTATCTACTTGGCAATCTTGACCATGAGTACCTCAGAACCCTTCGCGGATATCATGGACTCCAAGCCTACCCCAGTCGAACGAAAGACCCGGACGATGTCGACTTCTCCACAGGATCAGTCGGACTTGGCGCTGTAGCACCTAACTTCGCGTGGCTTACTGAAGAGTATGTGCGAGGGCATCTAAACCCCGACTCCGTGCCTGGAAGACGCTATATCAGTATCGTCGGAGATGCTGAGCTTGACGAGGGTGCTGTATGGGAAGCCGTTGCCGATCCTTCGATGATAGATTCTCGCGACATCCTCTGGATCATTGACCTGAATAGACAGAGCCTGGATCGAATTATTCCAGGGATTCGGGTCCAGTGCTGGAGAGACATGTTTGCCGCAAATGGCTGGGGCATCGTCGATGCAAAATATGGAAGAAAATTAGAGGCTGCATTCTCAGAACCGAAAGGTGAATTACTACGCTCATGTATTGATGACATGTCAAACAACGTGTACCAGCGACTGCTACGGGCTTCGCCCACGACGCTACGCGAATGGCTTCCGAAGACCAGTACCCACCCACGTGACTTAAAGAAACTGATTGATAAATGGGATGATGGTCAGCTTCAAGACCTCTTTCGGGATTTGGGTGGCCACGATATGGATACCCTCCACAAAGCGTTCACCGGGGCAGATCTATCCACTGGGCCGCATGTCATGTTTGCGTACACACAGAAAGGGTGGCGTCTACCGATAATAGGTGACCCACAAAACCATTCGGCTACCGTCAGTGACAAACAAATGGAAGAACTACGCCTGACACTGGGCATTGGACCTGAAGAAACTGACTTCAGACTAAATTCTGATTCAAAGGGCGGGCAACTGTGTTTGGATGCAAAAGAACGTCTTGAAATCGGACACAAAGCACAAACTGTAGTACCCGAAATTCCGATTCCTACTACCTTTGGCCGCGAGTATCGAAATCTAATGTCAACTCAGCAGATCTTCGGACTAGTGCTAACTGAGTTATCTCGAAGCGCCCCTGAGCTATCTGATCGGGTGGTAACGACAAGTCCAGATGTAGCAAGCTCAACAAACCTTGGAGGATGGATCAACAAGGTAGGTGTCTGGCATAAAGGTGAACCTGAGGAACTCCCAACCGAGGATCACCCCAGGGCTCTCAAGTGGGTCGAATCTGAGCAAGGACAACATGTCGAGCTAGGTATCTCCGAGAACAACTTGTTTATGGCGTTAGGCCAACTCGGTCTATCGTTTGAGATGAATGGTGAACTCCTGTTCCCCATCGGGACACTTTATGATCCCTTTATTCGGCGCGGTCTGGATGCCTTCTTCTACAGTACATATGCCGATGCTCGGTTCATGGTTGTAGGTACGCCATCAGGCGTAAGCCTGGGGCCGGAAGGCGGCGCTCATCAATCACTAGTCACCCAATCTATCGGTGCCGAACTGCCAGGACTGGCATTTTACGAACCCTGCTTTGGTCAAGAGTTGGAGTGGATAGTGCTGTCAGCACTCGAAAAAATCCGTTTGCGGGAAGAGTCAACTTACCTAAGACTAACTAGCAAGCGCATTGACCAAGACCTAATGAAGGTACCTAACAACCGTACCCAACAAGAGCAACTTCGACTACAAGTGCTCGCTGGTGCGTACAGACTTGTCGATAGGCGCGAACAGACTGGCTATGGCAAGGAACGTAACGTCGTAAATATTATGGCCTCCGGAGCGATCCTCCCAGAAGCCGTGGCTGCAAGTAACATGCTACTGGATGAAGGAATCTACGCTAACGTGATCAACGTCACCGGGCCAGGCCCCCTGTACAAAGCGTACCAACGATCCGTCCGGAACGATATATGGGGTAGCGGCCAATCTGCCCCCTTTATGTCAGACATATTCAACGTACAAGAACGGGGCGCTCCCATTGTGACTGTTATTGATGGCCATCCTCATTCACTAGCTTGGCTCGGAGCAGCACTGAAAACCACCACGTTCCCACTTGGGGTTAGTGAATACGGTCAATCCGGTGACTACATGGACTTATATAAAGAATACGGGATCGACTCTGGTAGTATCGCAGCTGCTTGCTTTGGCTCGCTCGGCATGTAACTTTGCAAAAAACAACCTTCTAGTTAAAATACCGTTGACTAGCGGGCCGGCATGGTCCCCACAACTTTTCCACGCGAGGTACAACAATGAAGGGTTCCAATGTTAAGAGTTTTTTTATAGGTCTGGTCATTATTGGAATGGCACTCGCCCTAGCGTGCGGCGGGAGTAACTCATCATCCGATGACAGCACATCAACCACGGATGAAGAGGCGGCTAGTGTCGCAAGTCAACCAACCCCACCACCCGTACCTACCGCTACACCCGCCCCACTACAATGGGAAGTAGAACCCCCGCTACGTATAGATGTTGCAAAAGACTATAAAGCTATCTTTACACTCAAGAACCTGGGCAGCTTCACAGTCGACCTGTATGAGAAACGGGCAACAAAAGCTGTCAACAACTTTGTCTTCCTTGCCCGTGAGGGATATTACGACGGTTCAACTTTTCACAGAGTCATTAAAGGCTTCATGGCTCAAGGGGGAGATCCTACTGGCACTGGCATGGGCGGGCCAGGGTATACCTTCCACAACGAGTTCCATCCTGAACTCCGCCATTACGGACCTGGCTACTTAGCTCAGGCTAATGCCGGGATAAATCCAGCAACCGGGAAGGGCACTAACGGCGGCCAATTTTACATCACGTATTCTGAGCAACTCCGACTTGACGGCCTAGACGAAAATGGGGATACGAAACCTTGCGAACAACCAGGAGTCTCCTGCCACATGGTATTTGGGAAAATCGAGGGCGATGGTATGGACATCGCTAACGCGATCGCCGAACGTGATCCATCTGCTGCTAGATCCAAAGGGACCGAAATTACATCTATAGAGATTACAGAGCAGTAGTCGATTCAAAGTATCTTTAATGTGATTTAAAAAGGGGCCAGAATCTCCAACTGATTCTGGCCCCTTTTCGATCTCAGCCTGTAACTAACTAATCAGCTCCCACTAGATCTCCTAGTTGTATTGGGTTCGCCAGGAAGGTGTAAAGCTTACCGCCAGTACCAATCCATGACTTGTCCTCTAGATCAGTCTTATCGACTAATGGTTGGTTGTTCACCCGTACCGTTGGATGCTCATGGGAACTACGAATGTTGATCCGACTCCCATCAAATTGGAAAACAACTCCTTCAAGCCCGGGCACGTTTAACTCACTACCGCGCACGAGCCCCGTGCGGAGGAGTCGAGCGATACGCCCTCTTTGTAAGGTCGCGAAGTCCACAATCGGCTCTTGGTTATCGTTATATATATATCCGTAGGGAGTTGTCCGAGTCCTTAAATAAACTGCGACGATCCCGATAATCAATATCAGAATAACAGGGATCATCAAGAGCATCCTCGGCAGTTCCATCTCATTTTGCGGATCCAGTCTCGGAGCAATCGCAACAGGCACCGTAGCTACTTCTTCTGCATTTAGTGAGTCAGCAGAGTCAGTCAAGGCAGGCACAATTACTGGGACAGGAGGAGGTAGAGCCGTGACTGCCATAATCACATCAGAAGTATCACTATACGCCTGGCCAGCATAGCTCATGTCCATGCGGAATTGAACAGCATAGGTTCCGCGCACGTCTGGAGTAATGAAGACATCATACTCCCACGCCGGACCATCTCCGTAGAGACGCCGAGGCTTAACTTGCAAGTCTAGTGTCTCACCATTCGGCGTTGCGGACATTGGTGTTATATGATCAGGATCGATGGGGTATGGTTCCTCGTCAACATGCACTGAAACCGTCGCAACCTGCACTTGCTCCCCCAACTCAAGTGCTTCGACCATAACCGGTTCAATAGCAATTCGAGGGAAAACTTGAGCATCCAAAGTCCAGTCCGATGTAACGCTATGGTTGAACTCATCCCACACGATCTCCAGGGCTATCTTGTAGGTACCGCCCGAACTCACGGGAGGCAAGGTCAGTGCATACAAGCCATCTCCAGCTACAGCATCTCCACCCGTCCCATCGTCGTCCATCTCCATAATTCTACTAACACCGTCTGGGCTCAAAATTGTTGCTTGAAGCCGTACATCGTTCAGGACCACTTGTTGCTGGCCGTCACGGATATAAGCACTAATCGTCTGAACTTTGTTTACAACAATAGGTGACGGTGCCTTAAGGACGGCGTTATATCGATTAGTTGTATGGTGAAATAACGATAGTGCCCCGTTTATATTTCGGGCATCAATTTGCCATTGGCCCGGCGTTGGCTCAGCAAGTTTCCAAATCACAAGGTTTGGCGTCTCCATGAAATATGACGCCATACTGCTTCGGGTTGATACTTCTAGCCCAGATGGATACCTTAAACGTAGCGACCCTGTGGGGCTATCCTTGAAGAAAAGAAGATTCGTCTCACGTGTACCGGGAGCTATGCTAAACCCGGTCCTGAAAAGAGTCGACCCAGTTTGGGCATATTCACTTATCGGTACTAGGCTACCATCTCCCCCTTCAGCAAGCAGAGCATTAGCAATTATTTGAAATCCATCCGGAAGGGTTAGGCTGAAAACACGACCACCAGTGGCACCAGATATATCCTGTAGAAATTCTCGGGCTGCACCTGAAGTGTTCGGTAATCCAACACCGTGGATAGCCCACCCCCATGCAGCGATGGTCTCTAGGGTTGGAGATAGGGTTTGATAAATCTCACTCTGACTAATATCGTTTGAATCCCCACCAATTATATAGATATCAGAGCCATGTGGAGCTTCCAGAGATGCAAGATTAGCACGTGCCTCGACTACAGCTTCAACTATCGTCTCCGGGAAAACCGATGGCAGTTGATGAAGTTTCTCTTCGATTTGATCAAGACGGTTATTGAAATCGGGTGCACCGAATGTAAAAGGCCCTATATATTCAGATGGACTGTCTGTATCAACAAAAACAATCCTTCGTTCAGGCTGTAGGGTTGCCATCATGTGTACGAACGAACGCGTATAAGAGATCCATTCAGCATCTTGTCGTACTGCAGCACTATCAGCTACGACGATTGTGACTGGCCGATCTACTTCATCCGCTGTAGCCATTCCCGTAGTAAGACCAAACAGTGACATCGTAAACACAATAAAAGCAAGGATGAATGTTACAAATCGTCTGAAATACATCTTGCACCTCCACAGTTATCCAGATTCTAATACTTGTATAAAACTTTGTTCAAGCAGTTAAAAGGTATTAGTTCCTCCAAGTTTCACTTCTGAGCAGCTAGTAGAGATATACTTTAACTGGAGGTTACTTTGCCCAGAACTGGTTCAATAACTGTGTGGTTTCAGGTGTTGATCATCGGAATATTGATATTCGGATGCGGTCTCCAAACATCTAAAATTAGTGGGGTCGTAGTGGATGTTCGGGCTGACTCACTACTAAAGTTTGAGTCCATTGAGATCCGTGATGCCGAGGGCGTCATATGGCATTTGTTGGGCGACGATTTCAAATCTCAACCAACCACCCATTCTTTCACTCCGTCCCATATCCGTGAGCATATGCTCCAAGGTCTTCCTATAACTGTTTGGTATAAGGAGGATAAGACTGGACGGCTACTGATAACAGCTATTCAAGACTAGGTCATTCCTTCAAAACCAATAATTACAGGCCCCTAGAATACTTTTCTCCGTATTCCTTTGACTCGTAGGATAGTTACAGGAGTTCCAAGTGCCAAATATTCTGGCTGATAAAAAAATAGTGCTCGGAGTCACCGGTAGCATCGCCTGCTACAAAGCGGTAGACCTCGCGAGCAAACTAAAACAAGCCGGGGCTCTTGTCGAAGTGATATTGACTGAGAGTGCGCAACAATTTCTTAGTCCACTATCCTTTAACAGCATCACACATCAACCAGTAGTTACCTCTCTTTTTGACACTAATTCCGAAGCTGGTATCAACCATGTGGCACTAGCACGTAGAGCTGATATCGTGGTCGTTGCTCCTGCAACTGCTAACACCATCGCTAAAATTGCCAACGGCCAAGCTGATGACGCCCTCGGAACGACGGTACTAGCTACAGAGGCTCCTATAATGGTATGCCCTGCAATGGATGGCAATATGTATGAGAGTCCCGCGACTCAAGCTAATATCGCAACCTTAAAGGAACGGGGCATCCATTTAGCCGGCCCAGAAGTAGGTCACCTTGCATCAGGCCAAACAGGAATTGGGCGCCTAATCGAACCTCAACAAATCGCCAGCCACATACGACTCATCCTAGGGCGTAACGGTGACTTAGCTGGAAAAAAAATTGTGGTTTCGGCCGGCGGGACACGCGAGTCCCTCGACCCTGTAAGAGAGATCACTAATCGATCCTCCGGTAAGATGGGATACGCTATCGCAGAGGCTGCTTTGGATCGCGGGGCTTCTGTTGTACTTGTTTCAACGCCCACCAACCTCTCTTCTCCAGTCGGAGCAACGGTCGTTCTCGTCAAAGATGCGGCCGACATGTACCAAGCAATTATTACTGAAAGTAAAGATGCTGACGGGCTCGTGATGGCAGCCGCAGTAGCCGACTGGCAACCTGTTGCATCCTCTGGACAAAAAGCCAAAAAATCCAACAAGAAAACTTGGGCCATCGAATTAACCCAAACCCCTGATATCATCGCAAGTGTTTCGACGAAAGGACTCATTAAGGTGGGTTTTGCAGCGGAGACTGAGTCTGTTCTGCAAAATGCAGAGGCGAAAATAAAGTCCAAGAATCTCGATATCGTGGTAGCGAACGATGTAAGTTCAGAGCAAATCGGTTTTGGTTCTGATAATAACGAGGTTACGATAATCGACCGACTAGGCCGGGTCGAAGAGACCGGCCTTCTGAGCAAATACGATATCGCGTGGCAGATCCTTGACCGAACTCTGGAGTTTATGAAAGCGACTTAAAAGTTGCGTAACCTGTAGTTTCATAGGAATCGTAATCTAGACGCAGTCCGGTTGCAGATTGCGGAGTCTTTGCCAAACGTTCCCAGGTATTGATCCAACTTTGCCGTAATCGGCTCCCGTGAGGATCCGAGAACCATTCATCCCACTGGACTTTGTTCCACCTTGTAGGCGACTTGTAAAATTCTTTAGCTGTGACCCGCATAACTTCCAATTCTTCAGGGGTTTCAGGGTAATGGTAGTAGGTGACAGCAGACATGCGTCGGTCACTACTTCCTCCATATGTGGCATGTACAAGCCTCATGTCGAACAGCACAACATCACCCGGTTTTGCAGCTATAGCCACGCTAGGAATACGGTCGAGGATCGCCACAGCCTCAGGGCTACGCGAGCTTCCTGACGCAAGAGGCCACCATTGAGTTAGCTCCTTTTGCCATGATTCTTTGTGAGATCCGGGTATAAAGCGGAGAGCACCTGTTTCAGGAGTAACAGACTCAAACACCGGGAATTGGTATTTCGGCCCATAGCCATGTACGTTCGGCGCTCCATCATTAAAGTGCCATGGCGTGTTCTCAATATAGCGGTATCCGTTTGTCTCTAGGCCAAAAACATCAGTCCCAAATAGTTGTGATGCAGGACCGTAGAAACGAGAATCTTCAAGTAGAGATGAGTACAAGGGGGTGTCATTCCCAAGCATACTAAAAGTGTGAGTCACGGAGTTATCAAATACACCCGCCTCCGCCTCGTTCCGTTTTGCAGCGTATAGAAACTCAGACTGGAGAGTACCCATTTCATTTGGAGAAAAGAGGTCGGGAATCAAGACAAACCCAAACAGCTTAAACTGCATTACTTGGTCATCATTCAGTTTCATAAGTACTTCCTATCTAATGCCGGTGCAGACTCTACGAATACAGGTAGATGTGGCCAAAAACCAATCAACATTTCACATTGGAGAGAAAATCTGGACGCCCCTTCACATTCACATCTAGGTGGAAGAGAGCTCCAGCTCCTTCACCATGAGTAGAGCGGTCGTCACCACCGATGGTGGTCACGTAAATATCCTGATACTCGTTACCGCCGAAGATCACACTCGAAACCATGTTACAGGGAAAATCTATAGATAGTACTTTCTCCCCGCTGGGTGAGTACCTATGCAGTTCGCCAGTGATAACCCGTGCAGACCATACGTAACCATCTGCGTCGACCGTCATCCCGTCAGGCAACCCATCCTGCTCAGTAGCCTGACGATATACACGCTTGTTGCTCACGCTTCCCGTTGAACGGTCGTAGTCGTAAAGAAAAATACTCCCTGTTGGACTATCCACGTAGTACATTCCGGTTAGGTCAGGAGTGAAGCCGATCCCATTGGAAATTGCGACATTGTCTTCCACAACGGTTATCGACCCGTCAGTATCCATTCGATAGAGTGTCCCAAGAGAAGTACCATCCATCGCTGCAGCAGAATCCTTGCACATTGTCCCACAAAAGACTCTGCCCTCTGGGTCAGCAATAACGTCATTGAAGCGATTCTGCTCTTCACCTGGCAAGCAGTCAATCAGGGTTTCAAGCTTCCCATCTTTTAAAGAAGCCACCTTGCCGGACTCAAGGAACATGAGAATGGATCCATCAACCTGAAAAGTGTACCCGCCAAACATCTCATCTGCTTCAAACACGAGCTCATGTTTCCCTGATGAAGGATCCAACCTGTAAAGAAGACCGCGAGTGATATCACCCCAATAAAGTTTCCTTTCTATCGGGTGCCACAGAGGCCCCTCCCCTGTTTGGTCCATCGTATCAACTATGATTCTCGGTTCCATATCAATCCTCCATTAGTCTGGGTCCAACATAAACCCGCATGTCTGTCCACCATCAACGGTAAGATGAGTACCCGTGACATATGACGACATGTCAGAAGCTAAGAACAGAGCCGCTTGAGCGATATCTTCTGGTTGGCCATTCCTTTGCAGCGGGAGACCTTTGGCAATTTTCTCGCGTTCCTCAGGTCCAAGGTGGTCCCAGAGCCCAGTCTCAACAGCCCCTGGCAGAACCGCGTTTATACGAACAGTCGGGGCGTAGTCTAGCGCTATGTTACGCACGAGACCGAGGAGCCCTGCTTTTGCGATATCGTAAGAATGAGTGCCTGTAAAACCAAAAAGTGAGTGAACCGATCCTGTAACCACAATTGTTCCGCCACCTCGTTTTACCATTCCAGGTAAGGTGTGTTTCGCCAACATCCAGGTGGCCTTCAGACAGACAGAGATGACTCGGTCCCAATCCTCCTCGGGTACGTCTGCTGCCTTTCCCTCCGGATAATGGCAAGCATTACTAAAGAGCACGTCAATTCGTCCATAGTGTTGGGTAGCTGCGTTAACCAGTCCTTCAACTTCAGACATTTTACCGATATCGGCCTTTAAAAAAATCGAGTCTCCACCGGTCGCATTTATCCGTTTCACAGTCTCATGACCGTCATCTTCAGCTAGGTCAGTAACAATTACTTGGGCCCCTTGTTTTGCAAAAAGTTCAGCACTGGCTCGTCCAATACCTGATGCAGATCCAGTAACAAGCGCTACTTTGTTTTCCAGTAACAATCGTGCCTCCGTACAGCGCCGCTTAGCGTGCTAAGATACTGCCATAAACAGGGCGTTAAGTCACGAGCACCGCCCCGTACCTACCAAGGATAACGCAATGACACCTACTGCCAGCAAGAGCAACAGTGAGTTTAAGTTTGAATTCACTATCAATTGGGAGACACTGCCTCCAGGGTATTCCTGGCAAGAAGCGGCTTCCGTAGCAGTAAACTCAAAAGATGAAGTTCATGTCTTCAATCGAAGTGACCATCCCATCATCGTATTCGATATTAATGGGAATTACTTACGGGATTGGGGTAATTCGTCAATGTATCCACGCTCCCATGGGATAACTTTCACACCCGATGACACCATGTTCTTGGTAGACGATGATGACCACACCGTCCGTAAAGTCGACGAGAATGGAAGGGTCATTTTTACCCTAGGGACATCGGGGCATCCAACCGATTACATGAGTGGCGAGCCTTTCCATCGACCAACCGATGTGGCGATAGATCCCAAGACGGAAGACTTCTATGTTGCTGACGGGTACGGTAATTCCCGCGTTCACAAATACTCCGCCAACGGTAAATACCTCTTTTCTTGGGGTGAACCCGGGACAGACCCTGGTCAGTTCAATATCACACACAATATCGCTACGGACAAAGATGGCTGGGTATACGTGGCAGATCGTGAAAATCACCGTATCCAAATATTCGACTCAAACGGTAATTACGAAACTCAGTGGGGAAACATGCACCGCCCATGTGCACTGTTCATCTCACCCGAGCAACACGTTTTTGTTGGAGAATTAGGTGCAGGGATGAACGTCAACCGAGATATGCCTGGCATTGGACCGAGGATCAGTATCTACGACAATAATGGAAATCTCCTATCGAGGCTAGGATGTGGGTTCGGGGAGGGCCTCGGAGAATTTATTGCTCCTCACGATATTGGGATGGACTCAAAGGGAAATCTGTACGTCGCAGAAGTTGCATGGACGAATCTAAAGAACCTCGGCGAAACTCGGGATGGGGTTCGAAGTTTACAGAAATTGACCTGCTTATAAAAAAAGACGTCTACAGCCCTCTCTAGCCCATTCGCCCACAAAAGCATCGATCTGCCATACGCATAACTTCTCGTCAGGAACCAAAAGCACTACGGGAAATCTAGGCGCTATCAGGGCGTATGGCTGTCTTTAAACGCCCTTCGCAGACGTTCTGTAACAACTTCCGTTTCTCCTGGATTCATAGTGTGCACAACCACCCAAAGCGTTTCATCGTTCAATGCACCGATCCACACTCTTGGATTACCTGTGTCTAGTTCAAGACGGATCTCTTCCGCTGTTTTACGGACAAGCGATGGATCAAACTCAACAAGTAACATCTGTGGGACATAGTGATCAACTTCAACTATCCGGGTATTAACTGAATCGAACTCACTGAGTGCTTCACGGACCGTCGAGAAACGGGCATGGTATTCGAGAATACGCTCTTCATGGTCAATATTGAACCAATCATCAACTGCTTGGACAAGGCCAACAATCTCCTGACGGTCCACTTTCATCGCGCGTCCAACAGCACGAGCACCATCATAATGATACGCAACAAACCCTTGAGCCTCTACAGCCTCAACTAAATCACGTCGACCGCACACAAAGCCTGTAGAGTGAGGCCCCCCTATATACTTACCCCCGAAACTTACAAGATCAGCTGACTGTGCCGACTCACGGAAGTACTCCAAGGGGAATACCTGAGAACACGCGTCTCCCAATAATGGGATCCCTAGTCCACCTGCAATCTCACGAACCTCCGCAATAGATAACATCGGCACCTTTGGACGTGGATTAAACTCATAGAGAGTAGGATCATATTCAGGCTGAATATAGTAGGCCACAGCCGCTGTGTTGGCTCCAATTACGGATTCAAGGTCATCGGCGCTGCAACCTTCCTCAGTCCCTGCTTCAACTAGCGTAGCTCCAGTCAGGGTGTAGCATCTGTCGAACATATACCGCATAGGCTTCTGGATAACGACCTCATTCCTCATGGAAGTCGTATCGGGAAGTCGGCCAATCTTGTCTGGATCAGTGCCCGCCATGCAGGCTGCAACACTGAGGGCCTGTGCCGCTGCCGCGCCAGAAGTCACAAGTGCTGCCTCAACCCCAAGTAGATCCGCTATGAAATCTCCAGACTTCTGAAGCAACTCGATCATCTCGACTTGACTGCTATTTGCTTCATCCATTGCACGGATTACGCTCTGGGTAGGCGTCCATCCGCCGAGCTCAGTCCCTACACCCCATGCGTTTATAACACGCCTGACTCCTAGCTTCTCATACATCCCTATACTGCTAGACATACTAATATTTCAGCTCCATATGTGATCCTATCGATTGCGCATTATACCGACTTACTGGATCACCAATTGTTCTGGTAAGCGCCAGCGGCTCCAAAGCAGTGCACACTTGTCATCCACTGAGTTCGGCCTTTGGTAGTAAACAGTAAGAATACTCCCATCATTCAACTCAACGCTCGATGGATAACCTAGATCAGGGTGAGGTCCATCATCGCGAAGCACGTAATCATAATCCCAAGTTCCACCTTGATCGTAGCTGATCATCACACGTACTCCGAATGGATCCATCCGGTGACTGTAAACACAGACAACGGTTCCAGTGGAGTGCTCCAATAGGTGTGGAGGAGCACCATGGAATCCAAGCGGTTCGGCCGGACTCCAAGTGTAACCATCATCATCAGAAATAGACTGGTACATCGTAAAGTCAGTCTGGCCTGGTTGGCGGTTGTGGTAGTCATGGCGGTTTGGATCGTTTCTTATTAACCCGATGATACGCCCAGTTCGTAATTGGATAGCATGAGGCTCATTAAAGCCTGCGATGTCTTCCCCTGCCTCCGTCAAAGGTACCACTCCACGTTGATTCCATGTATGCCCTCCATCAGAACTTCCAATAGCACCAATTTCGCCTTCGATCATCCGGGCAGGAGGAAACTCATCACCCGTTGCATACTTAGCAACGTTCTCACCAGTTGTGGCAGGCTCTCGGACCTGTTTACCTAAATACAAAAGATCACCGGTTCGGAGTTTACCTGGACCATGTGGTGCGCTGACGGATACGCGAACAGGCTCCAGCCAAGTGAGACCAGCATCGTTACTGATCCTGATCCATGAACCAACGAAGCGCCTAGCACTCTCATCGGTGACACCCGCAAGGCCGTCCTCCCACCATTTAGATTCCCTGGAAGAAAGCTGCAACTGATAATCAGATGGCTTAGCGTTACGATTATCAGTCGAGAACCACGAAAGTACTAGTTTATTGCCACCAAGAGAGAGAATCGAAGCATCACGATCATCCAACGGTGTATCGTTAATAACCCTTGGCGGAGTCCACGTCTGACCATCGTCGTTACTCACACAGGTAATCGTACGACCGAAGGGACATACGTGATAATTACGTAGACCAGATGCTGCGACAACTAGAGTCCCGTCTTCCATTCTTGCCACAGTCGGCCAACCCAAATACCCAAAAAACTGATCGGGGTAGCTAGCGACGACACCGTGCTGTGCGGTTAGAGTTTTTCCTACGCGACTAGTTTCCATAACATGTCACCTTAATTCATGGATGTGGCCAACCTACGGCATACAGACCACTTGTAACGTCTTCCCTAAGCGGGGGCACCCAATCACCCATAACCACTCGCACGGATACAAGCAACCCAGTGGTTAGAGTCCACTTCCATTAGGGCCGGTATCTCCTCCTTACATTCATCAATCATTTTCGGACACCGTGTGTGAAAGACGCAGCCCGTCGGAGGATTTGTGGGACTGGGAAGTTCACCCTGAAGGATTATCCGATCGCGGTTCATTTCAAGATCAGGATCCGGGATAGGAATCGCAGATAGGAGCGCTTGTGTGTAGGGATGCAAAGGATTTTTGTATAGTTCTTGCCAACTAGCAATTTCAACGATATGCCCTAAATACATTACTGCCACACGATCACTGATATGCCGAACCACGGAGAGGTCATGTGCGATAAACAGGTAAGTTAGCTTAAGTCGCTCCTTCAACTCCTCTAGCAAGTTAATAATCTGCGCCTGGATAGACACGTCAAGCGCCGAGACAGGCTCATCGCATACTATGAACTCTGGGTTGACGGCAAGGGATCTTGCAATACCGATACGTTGACGCTGTCCACCAGAAAACTCGTGTGGGTATCGATCTGCCATGAACGGGTTCAACCCTACCGTTTCAAGCAAATCCGCTACACGATCATCATATTCTCGTGGTGTCTTTGCCAGGTTATGCACGTTTAGCGGCTCACCGATAATGTCCCCACAAGTCATCCTCGGATTTAATGAGCCGTAGGGATCTTGAAAAATTACTTGCATCCGACGCCGGATCGATCGTAGCTCCTTGTTGCTCAAATCATTTAGCCTGACACCATCAAAAATGACGTCTCCCGAAGTAGCTGGCTGAAGCTGAAGAATTGTGCGTCCCAGAGTAGTCTTTCCACTGCCACTCTCACCAACCAATCCAAGTACTTCCCCTCTCCCGATATTCAACGACACATCATCAACAGCTTTCACTTCAGCAACTTTCCGTTGAAAAATGACTCCACTGGTCACAGGGAAATAAGTCTTGAGATTCCTTACCTCAAGCAGCGTCCTATTCTTCGAGCTGGATTCAACCAAACTGCTCTCCGATCGATGTCTGTATCGTCATATCTACAATATCTTCCGCACGCCAACACCTTGATCGGTGGTGGTTCTCCATCCCTGACAAAGTTTTCAGAGATGGGGTATCGGAAACGCATTTTTCAATCGCGTACGGACATCGAGGAGAAAATTTGCATCCAGCACCCACTCCAATCAAGTCTGGAGGCAAGCCATCAATCGGACGTAGACTCATCCCTTCGCTATCATCCAATCTAGGAACAGAATCTAGCAGGCCTAGTGTGTAAGGATGGCGGGAATTATAGTAAATCTGACGAGACGTCCCCTCTTCGACAACATTGCCCGCATACATGACGACCACACGTTCAGCGTATCTAGCGACGATCCCAAGATTATGGGTGATAATAATCATCGCCGTACCTAATTCCTCCGACAATCGTTGCATTAGTTCCAAAATTTGAGCCTGGATGGTGACGTCTAATGCTGTAGTTGGTTCATCTGCAATAATTAGTCTGGGATTACAACTAATCGCCATAGCAATCATGACTCTCTGTCGCATACCACCACTCATTTGGTGAGGGTAGTCACTCAGATGACTTTTAGGATCAGGGATCCCCACCATGTCCAACAAATCCTGAGCTCGTTCTAGGGCGGCCCCCTTAGACATTTTCAGGTGAAGTTCAAGAACCTCTGTGATCTGCTTACCCACTGTAAGTACTGGGTTAAGAGAAGTCATTGGCTCTTGAAAGATCATCCCAATACGGTTGCCACGGATCCTTCGCATCTGAGCATCTGAGAGTTCGAGAAGATTCTGACTATCAAAAATAACCTCACCGGTGACGATTTTACCCGGGGGATCAGGTACAAGCCTTAAAACAGATAGGGCGCTAACGCTCTTCCCGCAACCGCTTTCTCCAACAACTCCGACGATCTCGCCTTCTTCGACTGAGAAACTAACATCGTCAACAGCCTCAACCGTACCTTCATCAGTGAAGAAGTGAGTAGTGAGACCTCTAACTTCAAGTAGGGTTGCCATAATCTGATATCTGGGAAAAACCAGCCGCGAGTTAGAGTAGCAATGTCACTCGAAGTCAGTCAACGAACAAGGCCAACGAATTGAAAGGGATTTACACATCCAAGGTCACCTCGTTGGTCAAGTGATAAACGAGATCCTGACTCTATATACCGAAATCTATGAGATACCAAATGTAGGTAACCCATGACTCATTGGCAAGTCACTATCTTACGTTCGGGGATGTATGAAGAATTGCAAAGGCTTGGAAGCTACCTTAAGAAACGGCACAGCAAGTCCGAATCGTAAATCGTTATGTCGCCATGCTCGGAAAACTTGGTAATTCTGACGTAGTACAGTTGGAATAGTAGGAGTGGTAGTCCCACCCGTTGCCATATGAACTAGTACCCGATCGATATAAGCCGTGTTAACTCTGTACTTGAACACCAAGCGCAGCATTAACTCATAGTCAGCAGCGGTGCCAAAATCGAGATCAAATACCCCATATTTATCATATACCTCTCGCCGAACAAAAAAGGTTGGGTGTGGAGGCATCCAACCCCGGTACCATTTTAGTCTGCCTGGAGAGTGCGACTTCCAATAGCGTAGCGTTTGACCTGATTCGTTGACATATAGGAGGTCTCCGTAGACGGCCTCCGTTGAAGAAGAACCAAAGGTATTCGTAACATCGCGTAGGACAAGCGTATCGCTGTACTGATCATCTGCATTGAGGATCCCTATAATATCCCCAGTAGCTTTTGCGATCCCTTTGTTCATCGCTTGATAGATTCCTTCATCTGGTTCGCTAATAAAAACAGTAATATGACTGCGGTAATTATTGATCGCCTCTTGAGTTTCTTGCGTCGACGCCCCATCAACGACAATGATCTCAAGTTCATGGTCATGTTTTTGAGAAATAATAGAACCCAGCGCCCTTGCAATACGGGGATCGTTATAGACTGCCGTAACAATGGATATCTTCATGTTCAGGACCTACAGACCTACCGCTATGCACTAACAGATGTATCAGCTTGCTTTTCTACGAAAAACGGGCCAAGAACGAGAACCTCCATGTGAGTACGCAGAAAGCATTCAATTGCTTCATCTGGTGTACATACTATCGGTTCGTTCTCATTAAACGATGTGTTGAGTACTATCGGGACACCCGTTAGAGCTTCAAATTCCTTAATTAAATGCCAGTAGTCCGGATTATCATGTTGGTTAACTGTTTGCAGTCGTCCACTACCATCTACGTGTGTAACTGCTGGTATCACATCCTGCTTATCGGCCTTAACAGGATAAACTTTTAACATAAATGGATCGGGGTGATCTTGTTCAAAAAAGTCAGATACAGCCTCTTCTAAAATAGAGGGTGCGAAAGGCCGAAAACTCTCTCTACGTTTGATGCGAGCATTCAGGATATCTTTCATATCAGGCCGACGTGGATCTGCCAAAATACTCCTGTTACCAAGTGCTCGTGGCCCCCACTCAAGACGACCTTGGAAGTAACCGACAATTTTCCCTGCAGCGATAGCTTTAGCGGTTTGAGTATGTCGGGCAGTAACCTCAAATTTTTCGTATTCGAGATTGCGGTTCTCAAGACACTCTTGTAATTTTTCCTCAGAGTAATGCGGGCCCCAATAAGCAGTCCGCATATGAAATGTTCTTGGCTTCGCAAGGGTATTGTTGTAAACAAAAGCGGCAGCTCCTAATGCGGTACCTCCGTCTCCAGCAGCTGCCTGAATATAGACATCATCAAACTCAGTGTTATCGAAAATTTTGCCATTGGCAACACTATTCATAGCGACACCTCCAGCCAATGCCAGCGTCCGCTTACCAGTCAACTTTTGCGCGGCATTCAAGATATGGAAGTAGGCTTCTTCGAGGACAACTTGTAACGAACTCGCAATATTTTTATGTCGCTCAGTGACAGGATCATCAGGCTGACGATGAGGCCCCAGACGTTGCTCCATATATTCCGAGTACAACCTACCTATTTCAGGTGCTGCATTGTCCCATGTCATGGTGACACCTTTAGTTGAGTGAAGGAAATAACGCTCATTGAGCTTGAATTTACCCTCCGATTCAAGTGTCACAATGTTACGAATTTCTTCAACGTAGGTTGGCTCACCGTAGGAAGCTAAACCCATAACCTTGTATTCATCCCCGTATTGCAGAAAGCCAAGATACTGGGTAATAGCAGTGTAGAAAATACCTAAGGAATGGGGATAACCCACACCACTAATCCTACGCAGATTACTTCCTTCACCGATGCTAAGAAGTGTACTCCGAAAATCTCCCATCGCATCAATAGAGACTACAGCAGCCTCATCAAAGGGTGAGACTAAAAAGGCACTCGCACTATGTGATAGGTGATGCTCTACATGGTGGATTTGACTTTTTATCTCACCTGAGGAGATATCGAAGGCTTCAGCCAACGGGTTAGCAGATCCTCGCGCCCGCATATGTGCCTTGAGCCTATCGATTACAAAACCTGGCTTTGGACGACTCCTGATGGTGTATACAATTTTTTCAAACAAATGGGCCATCGGATCACGTGAGAACGCAACATGGTCGATCTGGTCGGATTTCACACCCGCCTCACTAAGGCAGTACCGGATCGATTCAGAAGGGAAACCAGCCCAATGTTTTATCCGCCGCAAACGCTCTTCTTCAACAGCTGCGACCAATTCACCATCGACATATAGCGCAGCAGATGAATCACCGTGGAATGCATTAATACCAAGAATAATCATAGTCAGATGGAGAACCTTATGACTGCATCCTCATTAACCTCAACGCCCAGCCCTGGACTATCGCTTGGTAGAAAGTAGCCATCCTTAGGGCTCGGGTAGATTTTTGCAATCCTAGATCGAGTCTCATGTGCTGTGTGCATATGTTCGAGAATCTGGAAGTTTGGAACAGCTAATGCGTAGTGAATAGATGCCGCAACAGCGATAGTACCTCCTCCACCTAAATGTGGTGCAATCGGAAGATTATAGGTATCACACAGTGCAGCAATCCGTTTACCTTCTGAGAGACCAGTGCGGGCTATATCAGGCATCGCAACATCAAAGGCACGGTATTCAATCCACTGTCTCCATTCCCAAGACGTCCGCAACCACTCTCCTGTTGCAACTTGCATATCAAGAGCACGGGCAATCTCTGCATGCCCGTGAACATCTTCCGCTAGT
Source organism: SAR202 cluster bacterium (assembly GCA_022448725.1). GTDB lineage: Bacteria > Chloroflexota > Dehalococcoidia > Lucifugimonadales > VXLM01 > VXLM01. The sequence goes on from JAKUTR010000017.1 coordinate 28,592, forward strand.
GTTACCGCCTCTAACCATCTAACATCTAACGCTTCCAGACCTCGTCCAAGTTCAATCGCCTCAGAGACATCTCGGGTCCCATGAATATCCACCATCAGCTCAATATCTGTGCCGACCTGATCACGAGTAGCGGCAACGATCTCGAGAATATCGCAATTCGAAGAACGAAGATGGAGCTTTAAGGCACGGTAACCAGCATCAGCGTGCTCTGATGCGGACTCCGCTGCTGCCGATGGATTGTTGGTCCCGATACCAGCGTATACCAAGATTTTTTCACGGTAACGCCCTCCAAGGATATGGTATATCGGCTTATTAACCGTTTTACCTATGATGTCGTATAACGCAATATCTACAGCTGCAAGTGCATCAACATAAAAGCCAGTACCGTGACCACGTTCTCGCATCGCGCTGTAAAGTCGGTACCAAAGATACTCAACATCAAACGGATCAGCACCAACCAGTACCGGACTACACAGGTCATCGACTATAGTCTTGACCACTCGAGGAGCGACCGGAGCCTGGCCCTCTCCCCATCCTACAATGCCATCATCCGTTTCAATCCTAACCAATGCTGTCTCATGGTGCTTGGAATAGATAGAGGTCCACTTATCTTTAGCAATGGAGTAGCCTTCATACTCGTCAACAGTCGTATCACCGTTCGGGTGCATTCCATCTGGAATTCGAATTGCAAACGCATCGACTCTCTTAATCTTCAAGTGCCTGCTCCCGCTAGAGAACTAATACCTTGATCGTTAAGCTTCATTAACTTCGAAGCAAATAAATAGTAATTGTTGTTACTGGATTCTCCGTATAGACCAATCATAACGTGAGACCCGTGTAAGGCCAATGTATAGAGGGCAACCCTACTTCGTAAATTAGATGGTTTGTCATGAATCAGCGATAAACACTCACAAAGACTGCTGGCGGGCAATTTACATAGAGTACAGCTATCAAGACGTAGTGTTTATCAAATAACAAGCACCGGAAGTATCCATCACTGGGCTCTTGACATACAAGGTACGCCTTTAAGTATGATAATAGAACATGTGTTCCTATTACTGGTATCCCTCAAAAATCGCATGCGTTCTGGTAACACACTTACCAGCCAAGGCCGAAATTAGACGAAACCCGCATCTCCGCAAGAAACCTTTCATTATCCTCACACAAGGACGACAAGGGAAAGAAGTCCTCGACTTCGCAAAGGTGAAAGGAATCATGGCCGGTATGCCAGTACAACAGGCAATTTCTCGAGCAACGGACACTACATTTATTGAAGCTGACGAAGCTTACTATGAAAAAGTCTTTGACAAAATGATCGGGGGGCTTCTGAACTTCAGTCCATTTATCGAGAAGAGTGAGAGGGGTTGTGCCTATGTGGCTATGAAGGGATCAGACTGGGATTACGGTAATGATGATGACGCCATGTCCGCGATACTAGATACAATTCCACACGAGTTCAACCCACGTGTAAGCCTAGGTAATTCAAAGTTCCTATCGTACATTTCTGCCATAACTAGTACAGGGGGGCAGGTCCATAAAGTCCCCGATGATATCAAGGGATTTCTGCGTAAGATTCCAATCAATGTATTGCCTATCTCATGGAGTAACCGCACACGCTTACACAGCTTGGGTCTTCACACTCTTGGCCAGCTATCCGAGATACCTATAGGGGCTATGCAAGCCCAGTTCGGGGTTGAAGGAAAACTTGCATGGCAACTAGCTAGCGGTATCGATAGAAGTCCTTTCGTACCCTCCAAAAACCGGAATCTAGCAAGTGATTCTATTACTTTCCCTGTACCTGCCACCTCACTGGTTCCTATCTTATCCGCGGTAGAACTCCTACTCGACCGGATCTTTAGGAGTCCTTTTACCAGGGGGAAAGAACTACGTTCTGTGCATATTCAGTCGAATATTGAAGACAGAGCACCGTGGTCAAAAAAAATCGTCTTCCGAACACCATTACGTAACAAAGAAACCGTCCTGATTACAATTAGGCACAGTTTTGAATCCAATGACATTCCAGGCCCATTAGAAGATTTGCGGATGACTGTATGGGAAACAGCACATGCATCAGGTCTGCAATCAAGCTTCTTAACCCATTCTCGTCGAAGCTATCAACTCCAAAATGCCTTGAGACAACTCGAACTACGCCTCCGGATTAAGCCACCGATATACCGAATTAAGGAAATGGAGCCATGGTCAAGAATTCCAGAAAGAAGACAATCTCTGGTCGAATACGCCCCCTAAACAGTCCTCTGATGATTACAGTTCAAGTCGACACGAATGGCTGCCCAGCGGTGCTGAAAGTGAGAGGTCAAGACGTAGCGATTAGTGCGATTTTCGACATATGGGACGTAGTAGATGAATGGTGGAAACCCGGACAAATCGTAAGACGTTATTACGGTATTGAGCTAGAAGATGGTGGCCGAATGATGATCTTTCACGACAACTACAACAAGGCTTGGTATCGTCAGCAGATCTCTCCTCATTGATACTATGTCTACCAAATATGTCGAGCTTCACTGTCATAGCAATTATTCGTTCTACGAAGGGGCTTCATTCCCTGAGGAACTCATTGCAGCAGCAAAAGTACTTGAATACCCTGCACTCGCCTTAACGGACCACAACAACCTCTGTGGCGCGATGGAGTTCGCTCGACTCGCCAACAGGAATGGGATTCAACCAATAACCGGGGTAGAACTCACTCTCTCCGAGGGATCCCATGTGACACTTCTAGCTGAGACACGCGAAGGATATACAAACCTCTGTAATCTGATCACGGCATCTCATATGGACATGGATGGGACACGTCGGCAACCAAGACTCAATCCAAGGGCATTAGAAGGTGGATCAAAAGGCTTAATTCTCCTGACCGGATGTTCGAAGGGCAGAGTCCCCAGATTAATAAATGAATCCAACTTTACTGGTGCAGCAGAGGAACTTCAAAAATACATCGAGTGGTTCGGACACCAAAATGTTTTCGTTGAGTTACAACAAAATCTCGTCTATGGCGACACACCGCGCAATAGGGGCCTCGTTTCCCTTGCACAGGATCATGGTCTTGAAGTCGTTGCGACTAATAATGTGCACTATCACGTCCCTGAGCGACATCGTCTTCAAGACGTTCTAGTTACAATTCGTCATAATCAAAACCTTGAGGAAACTCATTCGCAACGACGCCCTAACACCAATTTCTATCTACGGTCTGCGAACGAGATGTCGACCTACTTCCGTAGTCTGCCAAACGCCATCAACAATACAATCGTGATCGCTGCGCGCTGCTCGTTTAATCTCGAAACCAACCTTGGCTACAAGTTCCCTAGCTACGACAACTTGCCACCTGAACACACTCCCTATAGCTACCTTGTACAGATCTGTAACGAGGCAGCAATACGCAAATATGGATCGATACGTTCTCCTATTCAAAATCGTCTAGATGAAGAGCTCCGCTTGATCAAGAAACATGGCCTAGCCGGCTTTTTACTAATCTATTACGAAGTGATGCAAATCGCTCAAGAAGTGATGATCGATTTGGGGTACTCAAACTGGGAAACCCCTCTTGAGGAACGCTCACCTGGACGTGGACGTGGATCCTCGGTTGCCATGCTGGTTGGGTATTTGATCGGGCTCTCACATATTGACCCACTGCACTATGACCTTAAACTTGACCGTTTCATAAACAATGACACCAAAAGTGTCCCCGATATTGACATCGACTTCCCACGAGATATCCGTGAAGAAACCATCAAGCGAATACACCAAAAGTATGGTCGAGAGCGAGCCGTTCTCACTGGTGCAATCGCAACTTACGGCATTAAGGGTTGTATCAGAGACATCGGGAAAGCATTGGGGATTGCGAAAGAGGAAATTGACAAGTTAGCTAAACGTGTCGATGGTGATCACGCCAATAGCTTGGAATCAGAGATCCAGCAGCTACCTGAATTTCAAGACAAAATTAACACAACCCCTTGGCAGATGCTGATTGATTTAGTCGTACAACTTCATGGATTCCCTAAGTACCTCATGCAGCATCCCAGTGGGATGATCATTAGTGATACATCTCTTGCCAACATGGTGCCGATTCTACCAGGAGGTATCGAGGGGCGATATATATGCCAGTGGGATAAAGAAACAATCGGAGATGCAGGCTTTTTAAAGATTGACCTTCTAGGACTCGCCACGCTCTCCCAAATGCAAGACACGCTTGACCTTATATATAAGAGGACCAGTAAATACGAAGACCTTTCCAAGATTAACTTCGAGGACAAGAATGTCTACGAATCCATCCACCGGGCTGACACTGTTGGAGTATTCCAAATAGAGTCACCTGCCCAAATACAAACGGTTGGTCGACTTAGGCCCAGGAACTTACAGGATATGGCCTACCAAATTGCATCCGTACGTCCTGGGGTGGGACATAACGACGGCGTTAGCCAGTTTATCGATCGACACACTTTTGGAGTCGATTGGGATTACGACCATCCTTTGGAAAAACCAGCGCTCGAACGTACCAAAGGAGTCATCCTCTACCAGGATCAGGTCAACGAACTTGCAGTCTGCGTTGCAGGTTTCAATTATGAGGATGCTGATTTACTTCGTCGTGCCTTTAGCCGTAAACGGAACAAACGCCTACTTGAAAACTACTGGGAGAAGTTCCGTGTGGGGGCAGCAGAGAACGATATTGATGAAGAAACCGCATCAAAGATCTTCCAGAAATTTTCAGGACAATACATGTTCCCAGAATCACACGCTTATGCCTTCGGCATCACGGCGTATCAGATGGCATGGCTAAAGTATTACTACCCTCTTGAATTCTTTGTCGCTATTTTCAATCAACAACCGATGGGGTTTTACAGTCTCGAGACCCTTAAGGAGGATGCTAAACGCCATGGCATTAGAATTCTAGCACCAGATATTAACTATAGTGAAGGTGTCTCAGTAATTCGCGATAGCAACGCTTTCTGGCTTGGTTTCTTTAACGTAAAAGGTATTGGGAGAACACATGTAGATTTAATACTCAATGAACGTAAGAACGGAGTTTTCACAAGTCTGTCTGAAACGGTCAGGCGAACCGGTCTTCATCAAACAGCCATCGAAAATCTAGTCACAGCCGGTGCATTTGACTCACTCATATCTAATCGTCGAACTGCTAGGTGGGAGGCTGGTTTACTCTACCACCCCACTGGAGATCAACAACCTTTACCACTGCCTGTAACGCAAGACATGACCACACTCCCGGATCTGACAACTTGGGACAAAATGGTAAGTGAACACGAGGTCATGAACATTTATCCGACAAGCCACATTATGGCTCATATCCGTTCTAGACTCCCAACAAAAACAATATCAAGTAAGGATATCCCTGATTTAAGTGACGGGACCTCTGTCACTGTTGCGGGATTAGTGATTCGGAGACAACACCCCAGGGCGAGTGCAATCTTTATAACTCTGGAAGACGAGTTCGGCCATACTCCTTTGATTCTCTGGCCTGATGTCTTCCAACGTTACCGCCTAGTGATCCGAGAACCACTTCTGAAAGTCCATGGTATAGTCTCCAAGCGACGGGGTACTCTCAATATTCTGGTTCGCCATGTGGAAGCCATCCCCTTTTCCACTGCTTTACCACCTGCAAAGAATTGGAGCTAGCCGATATTAATGAAAACTTTCAAGTACACCTCTAGTTTATGGTTGCCACACCCCCTGGAAGAAGTGTTCAATTTCTTTTCAGACCCTATGAATCTTGAAGAGATCACCCCTGACTGGCTTCACTTCCACATTATGGATCCAGTGCCGCAATCTATCGAGGTCGGATCATGCATCAACTATAAGCTCAGATTCCGTGGCTTCCCATTACGCTGGACTAGCGTCATCACTACTTGGGAACCACCTAACAGGTTCATAGACTCACAGATTAAAGGCCCATACCGGAAGTGGGTTCATGAACACACCTTCCATGAGATTGATGGAGGAACTCTAGCGAAAGACCATGTTGAATATGCTACGTGGGGTGATTCCTTAGTTAATACACTGTTGGTTGGGCCAGATGTACAGCGCATTTTTAAATACCGCGCAACTAAATTGAGAAGCCTGTTCCCATCTTCCTAAGAAGATGGTGGATATGAGAGACACGTCGACAGAATTATGAAACGACAGAAGCATCTCCGGGAGAAGCATCAGCCTTCTACCGTCCTCTCCGGAGTAGAAGGCTGATGACGACGAGTGCGTCTGGTGGAGACGGGGGAGGGTCGAACTCCCCGTCCAGAAGACCCTCTGAGCTAGAACGTCTACAGGCTTAGCCGGTATTTAATTCTCGCCACCTACAGACCTAACCGGCATCGAATTCTGAAGGCGACCAGCCGATATATCTTAGGCCCGAGCGTATCGGCGTCGGACGGGCAGCGCCCCGATAATCGGCGCCCATCCAATCTCTTCGGGGAGAGAGATCAGCGGACGTAGCCGCGTGGTTACGCGGCTAGAGCAAGCTGTTCTTTGTCAGTTACTCTTTTTACCGCCTGATTAACGAGGGTGACGGCACCTCGACCTGCGGTCCCGCAGAAGCTTCCCCTGTCGAAGCCACGCGTCCCCACGTATGAATACATCCATTGTATCAGTACTTGTGAATGATATTTAGCAATGCCGTTAGCCAGTCCATTGACCGCTTTGGGGCAAACTGCTACGATATGTGAAACTATTCACCAATACAGTTTTACTAGGCAACTCAAGGCGAATGACTACCCCTTTCAGGCTTCTAGCACTACTAACCATAACGCTGTTTGTAGTCGCATGCAGTAGCGGTACAGATAGTAAGACTACCCCGACACCGGAAGGAACTTCTCCACCTATACCAGCGGCAGCAGATGAGGCGTTAGTTGAGTTAAGTGCGAACGCGATAGGCGCACCAACGCCAAATACTGGATCGACTGAAACTCTGCCGGAGGATCCTATCGAAGCTGGCGCAGAAGTCTCAGCCCAAAACGCCTGCACTGCGTGCCATACCATTGATGGGACATCGCTGGTGGGACCAACTTGGAAAGGCCTATTTGGACGAAATGAGGAAATGACCGAAGGACCAAGCGTTAAAGTCGATGATGCCTACCTCGTCGAATCTATCCGTGACCCAGGTGCACGTATAGTCAAAGGCTTTACCAATGTGATGCCAGCGTTTGATTACCTTTCTGACGAAGAAATAGAAGCGCTGGTTGCCTACATCCGCTCACTACAGTAACTAGTCCTACGGGCTAGCTTGTTACTCAAAATCAGCTATCGATAGCACTGCACTGTGCCCTCAAGCACCACATTGGACTACTATGCTGCTGATCCAAGGTTTATTCTGGTTAACAGTACAGGAAGATTGTCAGCGGACTACAGTTTCAGCTAAATAGTAAGCGTACGATCAGCGAGTGAAATAAATCTAGGACACCAGAGCCGCAATCAGGATTTGCTCACTTTATGCTTACCAGCCTAGCAGACAGCCCAGGCCGGGAACCCGATCAATTTCCCGTTGAAACACCTGATCTCGTGATCATTACTGCCCCCTGAGGTACTTAACCAGGGTCCACCGATCACTTTCAGTAAGAAGCATTTTAAATGCAGGCATTGGGGATGTAGACACTTGGCCAGCTTCTACAAGAGCATATCCCTGGCGGCCACCTTCGGAAATGAAGGCAAACAATTCTCCGTCACTCGCGTCTCTTGTCGCATCTGCCGTGAGGTCTGCAGGACGGGCACCACGAGTGATGAAGGATCCTATTGGGCCATCTCCCTGCATTGAGGAACCGTGACACACTTGGCAATTCACTCTATATAACTCTGCCGCAGTATCTTTGTCATAGCCTGTTACAACCTCAGCAGGCGCTTCTAGCAATACATACTCCTCCAATGACTCGTATCTATTTTGAGCACCTGATATCGGCACAGAATCTGGTGGGGGAAGGATTCGAGGAGGATCTTGCGAATCAAACCTCGGCTGGTAATGCATCTCAGAGAAAACCATCACTTTATGTGATCCTGTTTTAGGGAGCACTGGCAACTTGAATTTGGCGATGCCATGCACCTCTGTATCTCCCGTCGTACTGTTGTAGCAACCGGCACCTAGCAGTGCAACTGCGAAGACAATAATTAATAGTGAGAATTTTCGATATAGATACATCATAAAAGGGTTAATCGAAGTCTGTTTGCTCCCATCCACGTTTTATGTCCACCGCTCCAGCCTTTTTAAGTATCTCTTCTGCTTTAGGCATTTCATCCTCACCTGATGTTATGGTGATTCCTATATACCCTTCGGTGATCCGTGTGTCATACGCCCCCATGAAGAGTCGAGGCAACCTTGATTCAAAAATGATCCCTGCAACTGTGAACAAAATCGCGCCCAACATCGTACCTTCATACATAATGATGGCCATCGGGGGTATCGACAACAGGGGTTTACCACCAACAATAAGTGGGTAAGCTAATTGCGTCCCTGCGGTCAGAAGCAAGCCAGCAGTGAAGCCACAAGCAGCTCCTATCAGCGGAAATCGATAGAGCTTGTGAATAGGTTCTTCCTCTCCAAACGTCCCCTCGGGGTAAGGTGTACCGGTGAGTATCTCGTACTCCTTCTGCTCAAATCCTGCAGAAGCGACCGCATCCAAAGCATCAGCCGCAGTATCCTCATCCTCAAACAGGCCTATGACGCTCTTGGGTGGTTTCAGTGTCGTCATCGCGTATACCTCTACTCTCTTATTGACGCAGGTACTATGCGTCGTCCTATTCGAATTTCGTCTCTCCCAACCATACCTTCCTTGATATCAAAAAGCGGGATCAGGGGAAACACTTTTGTGAAAACCAACATACCCATACCAACCCAAGCAAAGGTCATAGCAACCATCGCTAGCTCAATTATACTCGGGTGATAACTCCCCCAATCGAAGATAAACTCAGATCGCCGCATAAGGCCCGGGACAATTATCAGGAACCGCTCCAACCACATCCCCACATTTACCAAAATTGTAGTCACGAACATCCAAAACAGGCTTCGACGGACTCCTCGGAATAACCACATCGGAACTGGTATGAAATAAGCTGTGAAAAGAAACACAACAAACAGCCAACTCCACGGGGATTCGAAAACCTGCAATTTACGCATCGCCATCTCAGCTGGCTCCAACGTGTATAGAGCAAAGACCCACTCAAGAAAGAAGAAAAAGAACCATGCAGTAGCAACGATGATAAGGAGTCGAGCTATGGCATCCAAGTGGTCGGGAGTTATGTACTTGTTCCAGCCCCACGCCCAGACCATTACCACCATTAAAGTAGCTACGGCAGAAACGCCTGAATGGATCGCACCGATAATGAAATAAGGGGCGAAAATTGTCGAGTGCCAAGCCTCTGGCCCAATCTGAACTGCAAAGTCCCACGACACGATGCTATGCACCGAAACAAATACGGGTAGAACGAGCGCTGATAGAAGAATACCTGCAATCGTCTGCAGCTTCCACTGACGGGGGGTCCCACGAAATCCAAGAGCCATCCCAGCATATAGTTTCCGCTTCAATCCAGTAGAACGGTCGCGAATAATCGCAAGATCAGGGATAAGTGCTATCAGAACAAATAGTGTACTTGCCGTTAAATAGGTCATCACCGCACTTGGGTCCCATACAAACGGTGACCGAATATTGATCCACACACCGCGTGCGAAGTCGTATGGGAAGACCCAGAGGTCTGCACGCCATGGCCGCCCAACGTGAACGAGTGGGGCTGCCATTAAGGCAGACATCAACGAAAAAACGGTCAACACTTCCGCTGCCCGCGTTATTGGACGACGCCATTCAGCTTGGGTCAAACGGAGAATCGCTGAAATCATAATTCCAGCATGACTAATACCAATGAAGAAAACGAAATTGACCATAAATGCGCCCCAGAAAACTGGGCGATTCAAACCTGTCACCCCAACGCCTTGGTTTAGCATGTAACCAAAAGCACTCATACCTATGAGGAAGACGAGAACGAAGAATCCAAGTGCCGGCCACCACCACCTTGGGGTGCCTAGCACTGAAGTCAGAAGATCTTCATTGATCTGTTTCTGCGTTAGTTGTACGTGTTCTTGCATCTATCTTACGGGCCCTCACCCGTGGGCTAAGCTAGTCAGGCTTACCTAAAATCTGGACTTCCGTCCGGTGGAATTTCTTATGAACCTGATAGAGTTTCAACTCCTTTTGCTCCCATATATTGATCGGTGGAATGAAGCGAGCCGCAAGCATATATACCAACACACATGCAGCTATCCCGCCTATCCAAATTAACACGTCGGGCAACCCCGGTAAAACGGCATCAGGGATGCTGTCCAATTGGTGCTTGTTCTCATGTTGAGAGACAGAGAATGCACCTACATATACTCGTATGCGGTCCAGAGCGGTAGCGATCAGCACACTGATAGCTATGGTTACAGGTCCCCAAACACTTCGTCGTAACGGGTTCCATATCATAGCCCAGAGCGGTATGAAGAATACCAAGAAAAACACGACAAAGAATATTGGAAGATATGGCCCTACCATGAGTAAATCCAATATCGCTTCTTCCGATGGCTTAGCTCCATACCAAAATATTATGAAACTAGAGAACCAGAACCAGAACCAGAGGAGAGACAAAGCGAAAAGCAGTTTGCCGAGACCCCAGAATTGGTCAAAGTTTATGTATTCTTTGTAAGGGCCCCACTTATAGAACACGTACATGGCCACGAGCGTTATCGCTACGCCCGCTTGCAAGGAACTATGGGCATGGGTAACTGGATAAAGGGCATCGATCCAGCCAGGAACAAGAGCCATACCGAAGTCGACACTGACATTGAAATGGACCGTGACTAACATCATGAAGTAGAAAGCACCCAAAATCCCTAACCGGTGTTTCTGCCAATACCATTGCTGAGAGGATCCAATCCATCCATGAGCAAGCCTGCCATACCACTTACGTCTCCGCCCCTGGGATCGATCCCTAAGGAAAGCAAAGTCTGGCCTTGCAGATACCCATAGTAGCGATAAGCCAGTTACCACCAACGAGACCAGTACCAACGTTGCCATTATTTGGGGCATGTAAGCTGGCACGTTGAGCTCACCGTAAAACCATAGAGTCCGCCGGCCATCGGTCATGCTTGGCAAGACCCAAATAAGAGGAATGTATATCAAGAAACTCACAACACCAACGAGTCCAAACAATTCTGCAGCACGGGAAATCGACCGTCGCCAATGCGCCTTCGCAATCCTGGGTGCAATGGCAACCATTGGCGCGCCCTGAACTGCAGTAAGGATTAAAGCAAACAGGGCCATATGGTAGCCCCACTTCGGCGTATCTCCGAGCCCATCTGAGGTGAGCCTAATAGCGAAACCCACAATGCCAGCTACAGTTAACAATCCTAGAAGTGCAGTTATGCGCCAAAATAGCGGTTTCTGACCGCTGCCCTTCTCAAGCAGGTCATTCATAACCTCAACCGGGTTCGTGGACCCGTGGCCGTTATGTACGGCCTCTTCACTCATGGGCTACCGTTTCCTTCGCATGTTTGTCGATTTTTTTGAGATAGATGACGTTGGGGCTAGTCCCAAGGTTCTCCATCATTTTGTACCCACGCCCATGGTGGCTACCGTTATGAGACATCTCTTTCTCAGCCAAGTTGCTAACCTTGCTATTCTTGTTGTTGAAATCACCCCATACTAACGCGCTAGTCGGACACGAGTTAACACATGCTGGGCTCAACTCTCGAGCCCCATCCTCAATTTCCCGGCCATCGCGATCAGCCTCACGGCTAGTCCTTCGGATACGCTGCACACAGAATGTGCATTTTTCCATAATTCCCCGACTCCGAACGGTTACGTCAGGGTTCAATTGATGCGTTAAAGTATCAGGCCATTCAGGTTCCCAGAAATTGAAATACCTAACATGGTAGGGGCAGTTGTTTGCGCAAAATCTGGTCCCTATACAGCGGTTGTATATCTGTACATTCATTCCTTCGTTGTTGTGATATGTAGCAAATACCGGACACACAGGCTCACATGGTGCGTCATCACAATGCTGGCAAAGCACAGGGATAAAGCGCGCTTTAACGTCAGGGAATTCTCCCTCCCAATACCGTTCTACACGTATCCACTCAATGGCACGACGCTGGTTGAAAATATCCTCTGTATTGATCGGCACATTGTTCTCAGACTGGCACGCAACTACACAGGCCTGACAGCCTGTACATTTATCAACATCTATAACCATTCCCCACTTCGCGTCAGCCATTTTTTTCTCCCAAAAGTATCATTACACGAATGCTTAAACCGCTATCCATTTGTCAGCGGTATGATCTTACGATGTGTATCTTCAGATATATCAGGCTTTGTATTTTCAAACTTCGAAAGTCGCACCCAATCACCCGTCTTTCTTAAGCTCACCCTTGTGGCGCCCCACGCCAAGGCTCCGGTCTTATCATCAGTCAAGGGTTCAAGAATAGAGAAGACGTTAGAACCTCGTTCCTTTGAGTACCGACCTCCACCCAAGTGACCTCCTCCAATGGGCACAGCTACAGCGTCCGGGGATATACCCGGATGCGGGTAGGCCAGTGCCTTGATAGAGCCGCGCGGCGAGGTGACCTCAACGACATCACCTTCACGAATATCCATTTCCTCTGCTTTCTTGTTATTAATCTCAACCCATGTATGCCATACAGCCGTTGAGATAGGGTCAGGCAGCGCCTGCAGCCATGGTAGGTCTGAAGTACGGCCGTCGGACAATCCTGCCGATTCAAACGGAACCAGGGCAAACTCTCCTGATCCGCTTATAGGCTCTTGCGGACTAACTGGGAGCGCCGGCGGAGTCGGACTTGGACCATCGTAGCGTGCACCAGTATCCCACCAACCACCCCGTTGTAAGACCCCTTGCCAGAATGATCTGAAGTCATCTGACTTAACAGAACCCCGATTGAGCCCGTATAGAGATCGCGCACCCTGTTCAACCACATCCTTAAAAGTCTTTACGTCATCACCAGGCAGACTTAAGGGATTAGAAAGTATCTCTCCTAGGGTTATCAAAACATCGCCAAAATTCTTCGTCCCGAGGTGACCACCTCTATTTTCAAAGAACGGCCTGACAACCGGTTGCTGAAACCCAACAACCTGGTATCCCGGGCCAGGATCAGGCACGTCCGTGCCCCAGTCTTCAAGATAGTTATGCTCCGGGAGCACAATATCGGCCATTGCCGTCGTATCATCAAACTGGCCGGAGAAACTAACGATCAGGTCTACACCAAAACTCGCTTTCCGTACTTCACTACTTGAAGGCATCCCATAGAATGGGTCTGCCTCGCGGACGAAAAGCGCTTTCACTTCTCTATTCGCCATTCGATCAGACAGCGTACTCATCTGCTGGAAGGATGAAGATCGCGACCCCACTGGCAAACCTATAGGTGGCATTGGATTAAAAATCACCCCACCCTTCTTGTTCACATTGCCAACAAGATAGTTAAGCGAGTGAACGGCATTCAAATTGAAGAGCCCGTTTGTGTGGGCAGCAGCGGAGCCTCCACCAATTGCAACCGCAGGTCTCTTGGTGGCAAATTCATGAGCGATCTCACGTATACGCTGTGCAGGAACTCCTGATACTGCAGACACATTACTAGGATCGAATTGACTAAGGTCATTTGTCCCATTCTGGGTAAGAGATGCAACAGCAGCATCGTCCCCTAGCCCTTCATCGATAATCACCTTCGCCATACTGAGCGCTAGGACCCCTTCGTAACCAGGCTTAACGTAGATCCAGTCATCTGCATTAGCCGCAGTCATAGAAAGACGGGATTCAATATGAGTGAAGGTCCCTCGCTCTCGTCCTTCCGCATGCCTGAAGTCACCATATCCACGACCGAAACGCACTGGGGATACCCATCCATTAAGAAAATCAGCCCCAAAAGATAGAACATAGGCCGCATTTTCAATATCGAAGTCTGGCATGACATCCTGGCCGAACACGTTCTTGATTGACGCCTGAAGAACGGTCCGTTCTAGAGGTTCGTACTGAAGATGAGTGCTCCCAAAAGCATCTGTAAAGCTGTTCACCACCGAGCCCATATGGCCTCCAATCGGGCTCGTTACCAGCACTAATTCTTCCCCAGACACACCCTCAAGCCTACTGGCGATTCGCGATACGGCGTCGGTCCAACTGATCTCCTCCCAGTTACCTTCTCCTCGCTCACCAGTACGCACCAGAGGGGCACTGATCCGATCAGGATGATAAAGGGATTGCACCCCGGCATCCGCAATGGCGTTATGTTTGCCAACGTTCACCGGATAATCAACGTTACCCTCAATCTTCTTGGCACGTCCTTCCATGACACGAACAACAATCCCTATACCGTTGCGGTTCTGGCGATCAATCGTGGCGTACCAGTTGTCCAGCCCCGTGACAAGATCCTCTGGCATCTCCAAAGGTGCTTGCACAAGTAATTCTTTTTCAGGCACACCACACGCTGCGGCTGCCACCGCAGTAGCAGAGCCACCCATGAGAGTTAGAAATTGTCTTCTGGTTAAGTCCATTTTATTTAATAGTGACACGTGGTGCAGTCAGTCGGTGCATCATTGGCTTTATGACAGTCCACACAATCACCCATCTTCAGAGAGCGCACCTGCTTAACCTTCACCATCCGTCCAACATCCCCGTGACAAAGTTGGCACGTTCCCGCTGGGCCACCGTATTTTTCACCGAAGTGGCGTATATGAGGCTCATGGATAAAGTTGACGTGGTCAGGCACACGGTGCACACGCACCCAGTTTATTGGGAGCCCACTAGAATGATAGTCCCTGAGCTTTGAAATTTCTTCGTTTCCATCCCCAATGGTCTTGTGACAAGTCATGCATAAGCCGACAGCAGGAACTGACGCAGCTGCTCCAACCGTGACATTTCTATGACAGAAAGTGCAATCCATCCCAAGACTCTTAACGTGTGTAGTGTGAGGAAAGGCTATCGGTTGTTCAGGACCTTCGTTCAGGCCAAACACATCGAGAGGTAGTCCAAGCCATGCTGTTATAACAAAGGCCCCTAGCACCAAGCCAACAACAGCCCCGACAAGCCCTCCGATGCCAAGGATACCTAAGATAAGGACTTGTATACGACTGGGCTTCCGTATTTGAAAATCGCCAGGTATCAAATACTTGACCTAGTCGTGGCCGACAGCACTTGAACTGCCGTCAGTATGCCCAAGAAAATCAATAGAACCACCCTTAATCCAATACGTCTCATATATATCAGCTATGACGTCTGACTCAACAATAGCCTGCGAAAGGAAATAGAAATACACAACTATAAAAAACACCATCGATGCATACATCGGGAGGCGCAAGATGTTGAATATGGAAGGTAGGTGATGTGAAGCAACCAAGGAGGGAATGAATATGTGTGCTGTCACATATATGGAGCCGATGATGATAATGGAGCCAAGCATCAACCAGAGATTGGTTACAAGGTTTTCAAGCTGAGTCCATTCCGGATTCGCGAGGGCCGCTGGATCCATCTTCTCCCCTTCTTAGTGAGCCGCAAGTAGGGACGTGAACTGCCCCTCAAAAGCCTTGGTGAAAATTATCACAGCAGTATAGGGGTGTCAAGCAAGATTCTAGGCGTTAGCGGCTCAATACTCTGCTGCGTGTCAAACCAGGCTATCGTCGTTTATGAGATTTCGTGCGTATAATATGTCCAGAAAGAAAGTATTCGGATATTTCAAGGAGACTCAGTGATGACAACCGTCGGATTTGTGGGACTTGGCCTCATCGGCAAACCAATGTGTTTAAACATCGTGAAGAAGGGATTTGACGTGAGATGCTGGAACCGAACGACATCTAAGATGGAAGATGTTGTTCAAGCAGGCGCTATTGGGTGTGCCACGCCGAAAGAAGCGGCTGAAGGTGCAGATGTCGTTGTGACTTGCGTGAATGACTCACCTGACGTCAATACAGTCATCCTTGGCTCAGGTGGAGTGATCGAGGGGATACAGCAAGGGGCAACGGTTATAGACATGAGTACCATTTCGCCATCAGTGACACGGGATATAGCTAATAAACTCGCGGAGACTGGTGTTCACATGTTGGATGCCCCAGTGAGTGGTGGCGTAGTCGGTGCTGAGAACGGAGCTCTTTCAATCATGGTCGGAGGGGACTCGCGCACCCTCCAAAAAGTAAAACCCGTTCTTGAAGCAATGGGCACGCGTATCACGCTCTGCGGGCCAAGCGGGATGGGACAAGTAACGAAATTAGCGAATAATATTGTGGGACAGGCCACCCTGGCAGCTGTATCCGAAGGTTTGATTTTTGCCTCAAAGTCGGGAGCAGATCCCAACGCTGTGCTTGCGGCATTAGGTGGAGGAGCAGCCCAATCTTGGATGTTAGACAATCTAGGCCCCAAGATGTACGACCGTGACTTCGCTCCAGGGTTCATGGTCGATACAGCACAGAAAGATATGAGACTCATCATGGAAACAGCTGAGGAAACTAACGTGCCTCTTCCCGTGACCGCAGTTGCGATGCAAATTTTTCGTGCCGCGCAAGAGATGGGGTTTGGACGCGAGGGCACCCAAGCATATGCAAAGGTTTGCGAAATTCTTGCCGGCGTGGAATTAAATAGATAGCGTGATCTCTAGGAGAGTTTGATGCCAGAAGCAGTAATCGTTAGCGGTGCACGCACTCCTCTTGGATCATTTGGAGGATCTTTCAAGGACATTACAGCCTCCGACTTAGGGGCTACAGCTATAAAAAGCGCACTGGACCGAGTGGAAATCAACCCAGATGAGGTTGATGAAGTGATCTTCGGAAATGTGCTGCAGTCAGCAGAAGCCGGATACACAGCGAGAATAGCCGCGCTGAAAGCAGGAATCTCGGAGCAAGTCCCTGCAATCTCTATCAATCGAGCTTGTTCTTCTGGTTTGGAATCTATAAATATAGCCGCCCAGATGATCAAGACAGGAGAGATTGATATCGCCGTCGCCGGTGGCACTGAGAGCATGAGCCAATCGCCTTTCTTACTCGATTACCGTGCTCGTTTTGATGGGTATAAGTTAGGCGAAATTCCGATGCGCGACGCCTTACTAGAGGGACTAACTTGTCCCGTAAACCGATACCACATGGGACGTGGTGCGGAAAACATTCAGGAACGTTACGAGATCAGCCGGCAGGAGCAAGACGAGTTGGCACTCCAGAGCCACCAGCGCGCCGTCGCCGCTATTGCAAGCCACTCATTTGACTCCCAAATAGCCCCTGTGGCAGTTCCTCAACGACGTGGCGACCCTACCGTTGTCAGCGTAGACGAAGGCCCGCGAGGAGACAGCAGTATCGAAAAGCTAGGCTCGCTCCGCCCCGTCTTTAAAGAAAATGGAACGGTAACGGCTGGAAACGCATCGAGCATCAACGACGGTGCCGCCGCAGTAATCATCATGTCGGAAGAAAAAGCCCATTCACTGGGAATTAAACCACGTTTACGATGGCATACCCGCGGAGCGGCAGGAGTCGACCCCGCCTTCTTTGGCATAGGCCCAGTACCTGCAGTGGAAAAAGCCCTTGCAAAGGCCGGCATGGATATTGGCGACATCGATCAGACCGAGCTTAACGAAGCATTTGCAGTGCAAGCTCTTTACTGTATTCGAGAACTCGGTATGGACAGAGACAAGACCAACGTTAACGGTAGTGGTATCAGTCTTGGTCACCCCCTAGGCGCAACTGGTGCCATCATGACAGTCAAACTAGCTGAAGAAATGGATCGTCAAGACCAAGAAGTAGGACTCGTAACCATGTGTGTTGGCGGGGGCATGGGGATCGCAACCATCTTCCAACGAATCAACTAGAAACAACAATCTGAGTCAGTCCCACTGCATCAGCAGGTTCGTTGCAGCAGTCACATCAGGTCCAGGTTTTTTAGACCTGAACCAGTGTTGATAAGGAGAATTTTATCATCTCGCGAAAGGGTCCCTTGCTCAATTAACGTTCTGGCTGCTGCTACTACAGCACCTCCCTCTGGACCTACCACGACTCCTTCCAACTGCGCGGTTAGCCTCATGTGATGAAGCATGTCCTCATCCTTGATCGCAATTGCTCCTCCTCCACTATCACGCAGCACCTTCAGTATCATGTAATCAGCAATAGCTGAGGGAACTCGCATACCATGAGCGATCGTGTGAGCATTTTCCCAAGGCTCTGCGTGGTCGTCTCCTCGCTCAAAAGCGCGCACTATCGGCTGACAATCTTCAGCCTGTACCGAGAAGAATCGTGGCCGCTTTCCATCAGACCAGCCTAAACTTTCTAGCTCCTCAACTGCTTTCCAAATTCCAACGACCCCTGTACCACCACCCGTGGGGTATATGATTGCGTCTGGAAATGTCCAGTTCAACTGTTCGGCAATTTCATACCCCATGGTTTTCTTTCCTTCTGCCCGGTACGGTTCCTGCAGTGTAGACAGGTCGAACATGTCCTGTTCCTCAGCTACCTGCCGAGACTGTTGACCGGCCTCGCCAATGAGACCGTCAACTAACACAAGTTCGCCGCCGGCATGGACAACCTCTTTTTTATTAGCCTCTGAAGCATCTTGGGGCATGAAAACGTGTGAACTCATACCTGCTCTTGCAGCATATGACGCTAGCGCACCACCTGCATTCCCTGCTGTAGGGATAGTGACGCCTGTCACTCCCAACTCCTTGGCTTTCGAGACTGCGGCTGATAGGCCACGGGATTTGAAGGTACCTGTCGGGTTCTGTCCTTCATCTTTAATCAAAAGATCCGAAGAACCTATTTCTCGTCCGAGTCTTGGTGCCGCCAAAATAGGCGTCAATCCTTCACCTAGAGTGACAATGTTGGACTCATCCTTGACTGGGAGGATCTCAAAATATCGCCACATATCAGCAGGACGACCAGCAAGTACAGATCTTGGGACCTCGACCCTTGCAGTATCTAGGTCGTATCGCGCGTACAGCACCTTTCCACATTCTTGGCACAGCCGCATACGTTCATCGACGGAATATGTCTTCCCGCACCAAGTACACTCTAAGTGAGATATATAACTTTTCATAAATTAGATTGGGGCCACGAACGGGGTGGTACTCGGCTCCTTCCCATACATATAGGCGGGAGCTATAATAATCCCATCTTTGCAAACAGTCTACTTAAGGAGTCCGATGGTCTCGATAGAGCAACAGTACATAGACACCCACCCAAAGTCACTAGAGCGTTACCAGGTGGCTAAGGATCTTTTCCCAAACGGCGTAACCCACGACGCACGTAATTTGACCCCATTCCCGTTCTATGTAACCCACTCAGAGGGAGCACATAAGTTTGATGTTGACGGTAACAAAATCATTGATTACCGCACAGGGCATGGTTCGCTCCTACTTGGGCATAATCACCCTGAAGTAGTTAAGGCGGTACAGGATCAAATGGCGATTGGCACGCACTGGAGTGCATCAACTGATATTGAAATCGAGTGGGGCAAACTTGTAACCGAACTCGTACCCTGTGCAGAAAAGGTTCGCTTCAATAGTTCTGGTACTGAAGCAGACATGATGGCGATGCGGTTAGCCCGCGCCTACACCGGCAAATCAAAAATAATCCGCTTCAGAAACCACTTCCATGGTTGGAGCGACTACGCGGTTCCAGGTTGGGCTGCACCCAGCGGTGTACCAGACCCAGTCCTTGACACGATGATCGTATTGGAGCCCAACAACATATCGTTAGTCGAAGAGGCTATTCAAAAAAATGATGTCGCAGCTGTAATCCTCGAGCCGACTGGGGCGCACATGGGTCAAGAACCTATCAAACCTGCTTTTCTTGATGAACTGCGTGATGTGACGCAGCGAAACGGTGTCGTATTTATTATGGACGAGGTTGTTACCGGCTTTCGCACATCGCGCACCGGCGCTTCAGGCTACTACGGCATAGTTCCTGACCTATCTACCCATGCCAAAATATTAGGAGGTGGCCTCCCAGGTGCATGTGTTGCAGGCAAAGCAGATATCCTCGACATGATTCAGTTTAGAGATGATCCTGACTTCAACTCGAACGGCAGGGTATCCCATAATGGGACTTTTAACGCCAACCCTCTCTCCGCAGCCGCGGGAGTGACCGCCTTAAGAATAGTCCGCGACGAGTCGGTCAACGACGTCGCCACAGAGCGTGCTAGTCAATTAAAGGCTGGCCTCAATGAAATTCTTACCCGGAAAGAAATACCTGGTATCGCGACTGGAGTAGCCTCTATCGTATTTTTACGTATAGGTCTCGATGTCGACAACGAAGATGCCATCTACGACGTCCCGATTGATGATATAGAACCCCGCTCGGACCTGAAAAAACTGGGCGGTCTCGCTATGTACAATCATGGAGTGGATGGTTTCGATCGGTTCCTTCTGAGTGCCGCGCACACAGAGGATGACATCGCCGCAACGGTCGAAGCAGTTGGAGCTACCATTGATGACTTCCGGAGCGGCGGCCTATTGTAAGCCAGTAAAAGTAACGAAGTATTGCTTCGCTCGAAGGTTAGGCACTAGTTTCGAAAAGAGCGTCCGTAAACTCTCTCGGGGCGAATGCAGCAATATCGTCAGGTTGCTCTCCTGTACCAATGTATAAAACCGGGAGTTTTAATTCGTGGCCTATAGCAACTGCAATCCCGCCCTTAGCAGTGCCATCCAATTTCGACAAGAATACACCGTCACACTCAACGGCATCTGCAAATGCTCGGGCTTGGTAAAGGCCATTCTGTCCTGTCGTTGCATCGATAGTGAGCATGATTCGTAAGTCTTGCTCCTGATTTTCACGAAGAAGGACCCGTTGGATTTTCTTTAATTCCTCCATCAAATTCGTTTTCGTGTGAAGCCGACCTGCCGTATCAATGATCACAACATCCGCTCCGCGACTTTGTGCAGCCTTAAAAGAATCAAATGCAACAGCCCCTGGGTCGGCTCCTCTTTGGTGTGTAACTACGTCTACACCCAATCGCTGACCCCATTGCTGAAGTTGCTCTATCGCCGCAGCTCGATAAGTGTCCCCAGCACCCAATACAACCTTTTTACCCAAGGTTTGATAAAGGTGGGTAAGTTTAGCGATACTTGTAGTCTTGCCTGCACCGTTTACACCGACAAACAGCCAAACAAGTGGCCGAATAGAAGACGTCTTATCAACACCTTTGCCAGCAATACTAAGAATTGAGACCATCTGGTTCTTCAGAACTGCTACAGCCTCTGCTGCACCCAAATCACCCTGGCCTTTGACAGTATCTCGGACCACTTCAATGAGGTCGAACGTAGCCTCGACACCAACATCCGCGGATATCAGCATCTCCTCAACTTGCTCCCACAAAAGATCATCGAGTTCAGCGTTGCGAAAGAGGGCCGCTACTCGGGAAAACCATTGCGTACGTGATTTCTGGGTAGCCTGCCTCGTCTTTTCACTATCTCTACCATCTAGGGAAAGGGAGTCAGCCATTGTTAGTTATGGTTATAACGAGATACTGCCATGCAAAACCAAGGAGGCGATTCGGCATGCTGGTGCTTCTCTTGTAACCTTGAGCCCAGGGGGCAATCGACGCGCCACATCCGGAGAGCTATCTTTGACGCGGTGAGTAGCCTGCACCACTCGCTATTGGTTCATTCAGATAGATATCTCCGTTCCGGATCTTCAAATTGAACCCACAATCAGGGTTACTGCAAGCCCACGCTTTGTAGAGGATGGACTCACCCTGACCGCCAAAATCCGAGCGAGGAAGTAGCGATCCAGATCCACACGACACACACTCCGGCCAACCATGCTCAGTATTCCCCACTTCTACCTCCATATCACGCCCCCACCAAGATGTGGTGCGGGAGTATACACGCTACATTTTGAACACACAAGTACATCGGCTCTTAAGTTACGGGTCTCCCGGAAGCCTTGTTCAATGCTGGCATTAACTCCGTGGCAAAGAGTTCAGTACTGCGCACCCATGTGTCCTTATCATCCCAGTCATATGACATCATGACCAGGGTCCCAAACTCACCGATCTCTTCCTTAAGTTCCAAGAGCCGGTCGAGAACTGTATCGACGTCACCTGCGATAATTTGCTCATCCATCCAATAGCTGAGATTGATATCAGAATCTGAAATCTGGGGGTCACGCTTAAACATCTCTCTCCCAGCGCCAGCACGGTCTAGAAGGCTTCCAATATACTCAAATCCAGCTGCAAGGCTATTGTTCCTAACTATACGCTCCGCCTCGAGAGTAGTATCGGCAAGGAAAATAGCTCGAGTCACCTTAAAATCCTGCCGGTCGGGGGCGTTCCCTACTGCCAGTGCTGCTTCCTCATATGTATCCCATATGTTGGCCACAACATTGCCAGTTATCACGCAATGAGTGAATGGTGAAAATCCTCTTCGGCCAGCTATCTTCGCGGTGTTGGAATTCATTGAACTAACCGGCATTGAAATTGGAGGGAATGGCTTCTGGTATGGCTTATGGGTTATCCCCAGGCCAATTTCCATATCAATGTTTTCCTTCAAGCTAATGTTCCAATACTTCCCATTAATCTCAAACGGAGGCTCTAGTGACCATAATTCAAGGACCATGTCCATGGCTTCAGCAGCCATAGCTGCACCTTCCTTTGGATCAATACCCAGCAATTCCATATCAGTAGACACTGTACCTGCGCCAAAACAAAGATTTAGCCGCCCTTTACACAAGTGGTCGAGAAAAGCGAGCCTACTAGCTGTGACCGCTGGATGATGTTGCTGTAGACAAACCGGTGCCGGTCCCATGCGAATCTGGGTCGTCTCACGCATCGCCGCCGATATGAATATCTCTGGCATCGTGATGTTCTCGTAGCCCATTGTGTGGTGTTCCCCGACCCAAAATTCGTCAATGCCTAACTGATCCGCAAGAATGGCCAGTTCCATATCTTCGTCGTAGCATTGCGTGAGGGGTTTCGCAGGATCGTGGAAGGGCATAATAAATATGCCGGACTTGATACGTTCCATTTAGATGTCCTAACTTGATTCAGTCGAGTTTACTACACGCAAGCGCTGTGGCCTGGGACATAAAGTAATGCATTGGTGGAGATAGGGGGACTCGAACCCCCAACCTCGGCATTGCGAACGCCGCGCTCTCCCAGTTGAGCTATATCCCCACTTACTGCTGTTAATTATATAGGAGGGCAGATCAACCGGTCTACCAGAATTCAGTCTTAAACAAAGCTGTTGAGTAATCTAACTGCGTAGCCTATCCTAGACGTTGTCTAAAGATTTTTTGTAGGAGGACACTACGGTATGGCAACACGTGTCGGCATCAATGGATTTGGTCGCATCGGCAGACAGGTGACTCGCGCCATAATGGAACGTCACCCGAACGATCTCCAGTTGGTTGCAATCAATGATCTGACTGATACGACTACGAACGCCCATCTCTTCAAATACGACTCCACTTACGGGAAATACCCAGGCGATGTAGAGGCGAAAGAAGAAAGCATCGTAATTGACAACAATGAAATTCAGGTGCTTGCGGAACGCAACCCTGCGGACCTTCCCTGGGGTGACCTTGGTGTCGAGATTGTCTTGGAATCCACTGGGTTCTTCACTGACCGTAGAGCAGGAGGACACATTGAGGGTGGAGCAAAAAAGGTAATCATCTCTGCCCCGGCCACTGATGAAGACGCGACTATTGTTCTGGGAGTTAATGAGAGTACATACGATCCAGCCAAGGATCATATCGTCTCTAACGCATCTTGCACGACCAACTGTATCGCAACCATGACGAAAGTGATCCATGATTCCTTTGGTGTCCAGCACGGTCTAATGACGACGGTACATTCATACACCGGTGACCAGCCAGTCCTCGACAAGGTTCACTCGGATCTGCGTCGAGCGCGAAGTGCGGCCACCAACATTATTCCAACGACTACAGGAGCAGCAAAAGCTGTAGGCCTAGTCCTACCTGATCTAAACGGTAAAATTCACGGATTATCTTTTAGGGTCCCTACCCCAACCGGCTCAGTAACGGACTTCGTAGCAAACCTTGCACAGGATGTAACTGTAGAGGAAATCAACGACGCATACAGAACCGCAGCAAGTGGCTCTATGAAAGGGATCCTCGAGTACAGTGAGGAACCGCTGGTAAGTTCTGACATACGGCTTAATCCCCACAGTAGTATCATAGACGGGCTTTCCACCATGTCGATGGCTGGCAATATGGTGAAGGTGGTCGGATGGTACGACAATGAATGGGGTTACAGTTGCCGTGCATCAGACCTAGCTGCATTCATCGCAGACAAGGGAATTTAGACCACCCGATTTCCCGACTCGCTGGTTCACCACAAGAAAAACCTCGCCGAATCGGATAGCCCTCAGAAGTTTGTGCATAGGAAAATCCTTAACAAGGCTGGCAAGAAGTTCTGCTTGCTACTAACTGTTTACCAGGAGGAACGTTATCATGGGCATAAGATTGAATCACGCAGGCGTTGTGGTGAGGGATCTTGAAAAAGCTGTGACATTCTACAGGGACGTGATCGGGCTCGAGGTAATGGAACGACTAGATCGTATTGGTCCAGAGATCGATCAAGTTGTGGGGTATGAAAACAGCCGTCTGCTGATCGCAAAAATGAACGCTCCGAGCGAAGATCATCTTGTAGAACTAATCCAGTACGTGCGTCCAGAACCTCTTCAACGACATTCGGAAGAACGCAGTCAAATCGGAGCCAGCCACATTGCGTTTTTCGTCGATGATATCGATGACAAATTCAACGCGATTAT